>DATALC010000039.1:0-94929 GCA_036261265.1 Bacteroidales bacterium | reverse complement strand
GCTTATGAAAGCTGCCGCTTTCAACTCAGGCAGGATTACCTCACGGTGATCCTGAGGGGGAGGCTGTGACAAATGAAAAAGCCCTGTTTCGCTGTCGCGAAACATTGGGGCTTTGTTTTTCCCTTCGCTTATGAAAGCTGCCTCTTTCAACGCTTGGGAAAAACAAAGCCCCGGCACTATCGTGCCAGGGCTTTTTCATTTGTCGGGGTGGCAGGATTCGAACCTGCGACCCTCTGGTCCCAAACCAGATGCGCTAACCGGGCTGCGCTACACCCCGCTTCGAACTCCGAAGCTTTAGCGAAGAAGTTCCTCGCTTTTATAAACCAGCCATATCTTTGACAAAGACAGGCCGGAAACGAGTCGCAAAAATATAATTTGTTTTCAATATACCCAAAGAATCACTTACCTTAATTTTCATATTAAGTTTTCTTACCCGGGATGTTCCGGTTGTTATATTAATAACATCCTGCTCTTTAATCTGTTAGATATTTAACAATGAATGAATGAATGAATGATTGAATGAATGAATGATTGATTGATTGAATCTTTCTAACAAGACTAATAAATCAAATACTTATGTCGAGGATATTTATAACCGGTTCTTCTGATGGCCTTGGTCTTCTGACAGCAAAGACATTGATCCATCAAGGCCATAAAGTTGTTGTTCATGCGCGCAACGAAAAAAGAGGAAATGAAGCCCTTGAAAAGCTTCCCGGAGCTGAGTCTGTTCTCACTGCGGATCTTTCAGATGCTGAAGAAACAAAACTGCTTGCTTCAAAAGTAAATGATCTAGGAGCATTCGATGTTGTCATACATAATGCCGGTGTATATAACACTTCAGAAAGGGAGCTTTTTAATGTTAATACATTAGCTCCTTATATTCTGACATGCCTTATCCAAAAACCAAAAAGGCTTATCTATCTAAGCTCGGGTATGCATAAAAGTGGCCATTTCCGGCAGGAAAGCTTCAACACTGATATCAACCGTATTATATATTCCGATACAAAATTGCAGGTTGTAATACTTTGTAATTCTGTTGCCCGTAAATGTCCCGATGTTTATGCAAATTCAGTAAACCCGGGCTGGGTGCCGACAAAAATGGGCGGACCTGGCGCACCTGACAATCTTGAAAAAGGCTACCAGACACAGGTGTGGCTGGCGACAAGTAACGATGATAAGGCGAAAGTTTCAGGGCGTTACTTTTATCACATGAAAGAAACACATTCAAACCCTGATGCTGATGATGAATCAGTACAGGAAAAATTCCTTGCCATCTGCAAAGAGATTACAGGCATTTCTTTTCCCTTACAACATTAAAACCAATTGTTCTGTCTTAACAATTTCTCTCTTCACAATTGAAAAAGTCTCAATACCCCAAAGCATCGAGTAATCGTTCATTCAACTTCCTGTTTTTTCCCTTAAATGGATGACAATGAATGTGAATGGCCGGATTAAAGTTCATCTCTATTATTGCGTAATTATTATGGCATGCTTCAACTGAATGGTCTTTAATAATCATATCGAGACCTGTAATTTTTACATTCAATGCTTTAGCAGCTTTAACAGCAATGCTTTTATACGAATCCGGTATATCGTCAGTAAAATCAAGGCTGTCGCCTCCCGTGCTAATATTCGAATTCTCCCTTAAAAAAACTATCTCGTTTTGAGCAGGTATGTAATCAAAATTCTTTCCCTGGGAGTTCAAAAATATTTCCTCCGGCTCTCCCAATTGGATCTTCTCAAGAGGTGTTCTGTAACCCTTGCCTCTTAATGGATCAAGATTTTTAATCCGGACAAGTTCTCTAACAGAAGATTTCCCGTCGCCTGTAACATTTGCAGGAACCCTGTGCAGGATGCCGGCAACTTCCTCTCCTATCACAAAAAACCTGAATTCTTTACCTTCAATGAATTCCTCGATAAGGATTGTTGAATCATTTTCAAAAGCGATGTCAATTGCCCGGCTGTAAACAGGTTCATCTGAGTTCGTTTTCAGGATTGTAATTCCGATACCGAAATTTGTCTGGTTAGGTTTTATAACTACGGGTTTCCCTTTGAAGAAAGCGAAATCGGCCTTGGCTTGTGCTGGGTCAGTATACTCCTGGCCCCCGGGAACCCTTATTCCTGCTTCTTTCAGGATTTCTTTTGTCACAAGCTTGTTTTCCATCGCCAGGATACTCGCATAATTATCAAGTGATGTTTTTGTCGCCTGTTTTACATACCTGATATTGCCGTTCCTGCTCAGCCTCACGAAATTCTCTTTCCTGTCAAGGATCTCGTAAATTATGCCCCGTTTAACAGCGGCCCTCAGGAGTAATTGAGTCGAAAGCTCCATATCTTCAAGACCGGCAAAAGTGTAACTCATGTTCCGGCTCTCTCTCAGGAAGGATTGAGCCTGTTCAAGGTGGTAAGGAATATACCCCATCTTTAAAACACCATCAAGTATATCAAATACACGACGCTGATTTGGATTTTCAGTAAGAATTCCTGCTTTTTCAATTGCATCGAGATATCCTGAATTTGTAATTCCCAGATTTTTAAATAAGTCTGCAACGGACTTTATAATAAGATTCGCTTCAGCCCATACATTGATATGCTTTCCCGATCGCTCATGCACATAAGGAGCAGTATTTAATCCATAAAGCGACACATACCCGTAATATGTATTGGCAACAGACTGTTCTTCCGGATCAAAGCTGCCAGATTCATCTGACAGAAGTCCATACAATGCCAGAGCATGTAGTAAATAAAGAGCTTCTTCTGAGATACCTGTCCTCAATAAAGGGTCAATATCTATGAATCTTATTTCAATATACGAAATATGTTCAGGATCTTTGATAAACTTTGGTCTGACAGGTGCATACAATTCTTTCGATGAAGCAAGCTTTCCCTCCGAAATCATTGTTTCTATACTATTTCTGAAATTAGAAACTGAGCTGTAATCGGGATATAGTTCTCCAAGATTGTGATAACCATAGCAACTATTCCTTATAGACAACCCTATAACACTCCTGTCTACCTTTCCGGGGTCAAGCTTGCATCTTAATTCCATTGAAGGATCAACTACAGGGCTGTGCCCATACAACAAAACATACAACCACCTTAGCCTGAGCAATTGCCTTGTCATTTTCAGATAAGCATTGTCTTTGAATTCATCAAATGTCAGAGTTGAATTGCTTTTTTCGTAAAGCACCTCCATCAGTTTTTCGCTGAATGAAATGTTAAAATGAATTCCAGAAAACAACTGGTTCTTTGGCCCGTATTTCTGAGCCAGGAGCTCCCTGTATCTCTGGGCATCCTTTCCCTCCTCATCATACTTCGCAACAGGTATAAGTTCATCATCAGGCAGTATTGGCGGAATGCTTTGCGGCCACAGGTATTCACCGGTTAGCTCGAGACTTATTATATCATTAACAGTCTCAAGGAAACCCAACACTTGCTTTATATCGGGCAAGGGAGGGGTTCGCATTTCAATCTGGCTTTCAGAAAAATCAGTTGTTATATACGGGTGCTTCAGCTTATTGCCAAAAACTGCAGGGTGAGGAGTTTGGGCAAGATTACCTTTTTTATCGACTCTTATGTTCTCCTTTTCAATTCCGAATAAGCCTTCCAGCCAGATATTTCCTTTTAAATCATTGCTTAAAGTCTGAAATGTTTTATCTGAAAATTCAGTTTTAATTTTCTTTGCTGAAGATGAAAGATTGTAGTTTCTGCTAACTCCTGGAGTTTGAGTGCAACATGTGACTTTCATGATTTAACCGGATTTAGTTTTCTTAAAAAAAGTTGGAAAAGAATAATGTAAAGCACAACGAGTATTGTTCCTTTGGCAATACTGCTTATACTTATGCTCCACCAGACCGAGGATAGAGAATGCTTCCACAAATGGATAAAAACAAGAGCCATTGGAATTCTCAACAACGTCAATGATATTCCTGTGATTGCCGGAATATTCGTCTTTCCCCAACCGAAGAAAGCTCCTGTGGCCATAAGCTCAAGACACATGAACAGCTGAGAATACCCCAGGATTATAAGATATTCCCGGCCCATAGAAAGACTTTCACTGTCGTTAAGGAATATTGAAAAAAGTGTTCCCGGTAACGCAATCAGCGTTGCGGAAGTGACAAGACCGATTATTACTGCCAAAATCATCCCTGAACAAAATGCCATCCATTGCCCATCATAATCTTTTGCACCGTTTGCTTTTCCCGAAATTGATGACAGGGCAGACATGAACCCCCCGGCAGTCATATATGAGATAGCTTCTATCTGGATTCCCACTTTCTGAACAGCTATTGCAGTCGGGCCCCACTCACTAATAATCCTCGCCATACCGATTGCTATGAGAGTGAAAGAAACTCTCTGAATTGTTGGACTTATACCAAGACTGACAATCTGCTTCAGCAAAACCCGCCTGAATGCGATACCCCTGGGCTGCAACTCCTCTGTCTTAAAAAGCTTCCTGTAGAAAAGGAACGTGGCCACACCCTGTGCAGTTACTGTCCCTATTGCAGCGCCATTAATACCAAACCCTGCAGCAAAGATCAATACGGGATCAAGAACCATATTTATGACTATCGCCGTTGTATTAATCCTGAAAGGGGACCTGCTGTCGCCGTAGCCTATAAATAAACTTGTGAAAAACAGGTTCTGAAAAGTAAAAGGTATGCTCAATCCTATCAGCCGCAGATAACCGGATGCAGAATGTTCAAGCCCGGGGTTGTTCAATCCCACTAATCCAATCAGGTAATTGCCGGCGAGCAGGAGAACAAAATAAAAAAGAAAAGCAACTATAACAGTAGCCTGTATGCCGCTCCTGACATAACTCCTGGCAAGCATCACATTCTTTGCACCGATGGACTGAGATACTTTGATCCCCGCTCCCACCGCCAGCAATGATGAGATTCCCCAGCTCAGATTAATAAAGAAGCCTGCTGAACCAACAGCAGCCACAGCTCCACTGCCTAATCGCCCTACAAAAATCATATTTATGAAATTGTAGGCCATTGACATAAAGGAGGTGGCAATAACAGGCAAAGCCAGTGTTATCAATTGCCTCAGGCTTGCTCTACTCCAATATCTGGCTAAATGCATTTCAGGGGATTATATCTAAGACCATATAGGTTGATGAATTCGGGCATAAACCCGAGAATTCGGTACTCTGAACAATTCTTTCAGGAGCATCTTTCCGGTTGGAAAGCCTGAAACCAATTCTACTGAAATAATCCCTCGCCGTATCAGTGAGAAGATGGACAGTTTTTATTCTGTTTTGTTTCACAAAAGCCATCAGATTTCCATAAAGTTCCTTTCCTATCCCGTGATTCTGCATTTCAGGGATGACAGCAAAAGACCTTAAAAGGCCATCATAACCGTACATTTCAAGGCCAATGGAGCCTATAATTTTTTCACCATCCCTGGCAACGAAAAATGTGACAGGATTATCATTTAAGTCCGAATAAGGTAAACCATTTATTTCCAGCAACTTAAATATTTCCTTAAAATCTGCTTTTTCAGCCTGATCATATTTTATCATTGTTTTAAAATTTAAATTTTACAACTACTTCCTGGCCTTTGGCGTAATTCTGTCATACGATTAATTAATTTATTAAGAAGAAGTATTATCTCTTCTGTCTCCACTTCATTAAGCACCGACAAGGTATCTTCATAATATTCATCACTTGTTTTGTTAATTGTACTGCAGATTTTCTTACCTGCCTCAGTCAACTGTAATGTCGCCATTCGCCTGTCTTCGCTTGTAACAGAACGGTCAACAAGGCCGATATTGACAAGGCCGTCGACGGTGCGGCTGATTGTACTTTTATCAAGACCAATATTACCGGCAAGTTCTGAAAGCGACTCTTTGCCCCTGCTTTCGATTTCGAGCAACACATGACATTGCGCCAGGGTTATACCTGTGCAGCAGGATTCATTATTTTGAACGAAAAGCTCCCGTTCAAACCTGCGAAGAAGTTCGCGGAATATTTTGATTGTATGTTTTTCCGGATGATTATGCATATCGTTGTATTTTAAAACTGTTGCAAGTTACAACTATTTTTGAAAATAAAAAATTGTCCGGGAAAAACTTTTGTACGTTAAGGAAAGATGGAGTCGATCTGTACAGGAAACTTCACCGGAAAGGGAGTCTATGATATCAGGTCTTTCAAGGTTGTTTTGTTAAGTACGCCAAGAGTGTACTTTCTTATATCCATGAAAACACCCCTGATTTTGCATGTACTTTCATCCTTACAGAACTCGCATGGCTGATATTGTTTTTCGGAGACGCAATATACCATCGCAATACCCCCCTCGAAGTGCCGGATTATATCTGATAGTTTTACATCCTCCGGATTTTTAATTAAAAAATATCCGCCAGTTTTACCTGCCTTACTGCCAAGCATCCCCATTTTCTTAAGTTCAAGAAGAACATTCTCAAGGTATCGTTGCGGGATTTTTTCATTCTTTGAGATTTCAGTACTCATAACTATTTTATTTCCATTGGCTTTTGCCAGATAAACCATTGCAACGATTGCATATTGGGTTTTTTTCGAAATCATAAAAGTATCCTGAAATTCATTAGTAATAATACCACCGCAAATTAAGTATAAATTCAAATTTAAATCATGTTTTGTACCAACATCGTTAAACGATAATGAGAACTAAGTTTGCAATGTACTTATTTACGGTGTACTTTTAGTATTATAATATGGAAATTAAGAAAATAACTGTCATAGGCGGTATAGGCAAAGATGGTTTCACGGAAAAAGTCGACAGGTTTGAATTGAACATGGGCGATATCATAAGTATAGTCGGGCCTACGGGATGCGGTAAAACAACACTTATCAACGACATTGAGCTGTTTGCAAATAAAAACACTCCATCACAACGGCAGATACTGATCAATGATACCCCTGTTCCTGAAGATTTTACTTTCGATCCTTCAAAACATCCTATCGCGTTGATTTCACAACATACAAACTTTCTTAGTGATCTTCCGGTTGGAGAGTTTTTAACAATTCACGCAAAAGTTCGTGGTGCGACTGAGATATATAAGGTAGTGAATGAAACAATTGATTTTGCCAATCAGCTTACCGGAGAAGCTATTATTAAGGAAACCACCATGACTGAACTATCAGGAGGTCAGACCCGTTCATTGCTTATTGCTGATGCTGTTGTTATCGGGAATTCGCCAATTATTCTACTGGATGAAATTGAAAATGCAGGAATTAACAAAACGAAAGCTCTTGAATTATTGAAAAGGTACAATAAGATATTTGTGTTCGTTACCCATGATCCTACAATTGCCTTGCTTTCCGACTCGAGGATTATAATGAAGAACGGAGCAATGCAAAGTCTTGTTACTTCGAACAATGAAGAACGTAAAGTTGCAAACAGCCTTAAAAAAATTGATGATGTTATTCTTCATTTCCGGAGTTTAGTCAGATCCGGTGAAAAAATCAGCAGCCAACAACTCGAGCATTTTACAATATAATATAATCACGTATGAAACTGGTAATATTTGCAGGTCCCCCGACATGTGGAAAAACAACTGTAATTCGTCAGGTATTAAAAAGAATAATTTCAAGAAATCTGAAACCTTCATATATAAAAATTGATGTGCTATATGCAGATGAAGATGAAACGATAAAAAATGAATTTGGAATACCTGCAAAAAAAATTTATTCAGGGGAGCTCTGTCCCGACCACTGTAATGTGGTAGTACTTGATGAAGCAGTTGAATGGGCGGAAAAAACAGGATCGGACTATTTATTCGTTGAAACTGCAGGTTTATGTCTTCGTTGCTCTCCTTATGTTGAAAACTCGTTAGGTATTGTAGTGCTTGAAGCTACCAGTGGGATAAACTTGCCGCGCAAAATAGGTCCCATGTTAACGCTAGCTGATATAAGTGTAATTACAAAAATTGATTTGATTTCTCAGGCAGAGCGGGAAGTCTTTCGCTATCGTGTCCTTGAATCAGCCAGTAAAATTACAGTTGTTGAGAGTAATGCATTGTATGGAATAGGTATTGACCCGATTGTTAAACAGATCCTAAAGACGCCTGATGTTGAGTTTCCAATGTTCCTTCGGGGCAATCCACCTGTTGGCACATGCACAATTTGTGTCGGGAAAAAGGAAATCGGGGCAAAAAATCATTTTGGAGTACTTCGCACAATGGATCAGGAGCTATTTTATGTAGGAGAATAATCATCTGCTAAATGCAATCAAAAATATACCTTGATAATGCAGCTACAACCCGGCTCGATAACCGCGTACTGGAATCCATGCTTCCATTTTTCTCCATTCACTATGGAAATGCCTCAAGCCTGCATTCATTCGGAAGTACGGCAAAAGAGATACTCGACATTTCAAAATCAAAAATCGCGTCTTGTATTGGCGCGTATCCGGAAGAAATTATTTTCACATCCGGCGGAACTGAAGCTAATAATTTCGCAATCAAAGGTATTGCATTTGCAAACAGACAAAGAGGAAACCACATAATAGTCTCTTCCATTGAGCACGACTGCATATTAAATACCTGCAGATGGCTTGAAGAACAAGGCTTTATTATCACCTACCTTCCGGTTGATGACACAGGTCTTGTGAATGTTCAAATGCTAAGGCAGGCAATAAATCCGGAAACAATTCTTGTTTCAGTAATGTTTGCAAATAACGAAATAGGCACAATTGAACCGGTTGAAGAAATTGGCAACATTTGTAAGTCACACAACATCTATTTCCATTCTGATGCCTGTCAGAGCTTTGGTAAGATACCAATAAACTTAAATCAGTTAAACATAGACTTACTTACAATCAATTCACATAAAATTTATGGCCCTAAAGGAGTTGGAGCTTTATACGTTAAAAAAAGCACAAAAATCATTCCTCTGTTACATGGCGGGGGACAGGAATCCGGATACAGATCCTCAACCGAGAACATACCAGGCATAGTTGGTTTCGCCAGAGCGGCGGAAATATGCATGTCGGAGATGAATTCGGAAATGCAAAGGATAAATGAGCTTCGGGATAAACTTTCCGACTTCCTTTACTCAAACTTTGACAATGTGTATGTTAATGGTCATTTAAAAAACAGGTTGCCTGGTCATCTAAGTTTCAATTTCAGGAACATGGAGGGAGAAACTATAAGATTGCTGTTTCTGCTTGATGAATCAGGCATAGCCGTATCTGCAGGTTCTGCCTGCTCTTCAAATCATAATGGAAGCGCCTCTCATGTTTTACAGGCAATAGGTTTAAATCCTTTTGAAGCAAGAGGAGCAATAAGAATAACTTTCGGCAGGTTTAACACAGAAAAAGACCTTGCCTGCCTGAAGTCAGCGCTCCAAAAGTCAGTTGCACAATTGAATTCAATTTTCTCAAAATAAAATCTTATATCGTGGAAACTTCAACTTCTTTTAATGACACAACTATTCAGTTACTGCCAAACCTGAATTGCGGAGCATGTGGTTATAAATCGTGTAATGATTTTGCCATTGCTGTGGATAATGCAGAAACAGAAATAAAGAAATGCATTCATGTAAAACAAAACGTTCCTGATTTTGGAAGTAAGAACTGCCTAAGCTGCATTGGGAGTGAGAATCTTGGCGAAAAGCTCGAATGGAAAGATCGTTTAAAACGCGATTTTGATTTTATACTGGATGTATTTGAGGGCGAGCCAGGCCCTAAAGAAACAATTTTACCTTATAATCCTTCACTTGTAAAAGAGCTTGGAGTGAAAAAGGGAGATGTTATGATTGGCCGGCCAATGGGGATGTCCTGTGGATGCCCGGTCACGCATTGTGGGGTTGTTTCAGATGTTGATCCCCGTAATGGTGTAATATACTGGAATGTTACCGGACCATTACGTCCACGTACCGAGGGATTTGTTGATATCGGATATTATGTATCCCAGGCATACGAAGGCATCATAAAAGAATCAAAAGAGGAAATTAAAATTGGTCGCCGTTATTGGTTTTTACCCCGCCGGTGCATGTTGCAATGGCGACATAGTGGCCTGATTAATGCTGTCTGCAAGTTAAAGGACGGTAGTTATAAAGTACGCATAGAAGGTCTGCTCATCGGTTAACTGAAGAATTAATAATAAATCCTGAAACATCTGTTTTTTAAATTCATCAAATGAGATTTGAAACTAAAGCCATCTGTGTAGGACAACTCCCAGACTCTGCCACAGGAGCCACCATAGTTCCTATTTACCAAACATCAACTTTTACACAGGAACAAGTTAACAAACACAAAGGTTACGAATACTCCAGGGTTGGCAATCCCACACGCACAGCATTTGATAGCTGCCTTGCATCACTTGAGGAAGGTAAATACGGCCTCTCCTTTTCTTCAGGTCTTGCTGCTGAACACGCTGTTTTCTCATTGCTCCGTCCGGGTGATCATGTAATTGTGCCTGAGGATATATATGGCGGAACCTACAGGCTGATTAAAGAGATGCTTGAACCTTATAATATCAGGTTCTCATTTACCGATTTTACAATCCCTGATTTAATAGAAAAAGCTTTTCTTCCTGCCACTAAAATTGTATGGATTGAGTCTCCTTCCAACCCGTTGCTCAGGATATTTGATATTGAAGCAATCTCAAGGATCAGTCATCGGCATAATGCAATAGTTGTTGTCGACAATACTTTTGCATCGCCTTTTTTCCAGAAGCCCTTACTCCTTGGAGCTGATATTGTTATTCATAGTACAACAAAATATATAAATGGTCATTCAGATGTTATCGGAGGCGCTTTGATTCTGAATGATTGCATACTATATGAGAGAATTCTCCTTACACAAAAATCAATCGGCGCTGTACCGTCCCCTTTTGATTCCTGGCTCACACTCCGGGGATTGAAAACCCTGGCTGTAAGAATGAAACAGCATGAGACTAACGCTTTTGCAATAGCAAATTTTCTTCAAGATCAAAGCATCGTGGAAGATGTATTCTATCCTGGTTTAAAAACCCATATTGGCTACGAAATAGCCAAAAAGCAGATGTCAGGTTTTGGTGGTATTGTCTCTTTTAGGATTAAAGGCGGGCTTCCGGAGTGTAATGCATTTTTTAAAAAGCTGAAAATCTTCCAACTTGCTGACAGCCTGGGTGGAGTCGAATCGCTTGCGAATTATTCCTCTTTAATGACACACGAAGCATTTCCTCCCGAATTAAAGCGAAAAATTGGTATCACTGATAACCTTATCCGGCTTTCGGTAGGTATAGAGAATATTGATGATCTTATTGACGATTTAAAAAACGCATTAAATCAATAAACCTGTGATCATACCAGATAAAAAAGAAGTTGAAATCGCTGTCGATAATATTTTTAAATTCCTCTTCCCCTATAATGATATTACTGGCAACCTGAACCCGGATGATGTTTTAAAGTCTGAAATCTCAGCTATTATTATTGGATTAACGTCAGAGAAATTAAAGATCAATCAAAGGTTTTCCGATAATCTTCCTTCAATAAAAAAAACACTTCTGTCGGATGCTGAATTTATTCTCGACTCTGATCCTGCTGCCAGAGATCTTGCTGAAGTAATAGCGATATACCCGGGATTCTTCGCCATTTATTGCTACAGGATCGCTCATGTGCTGCATCAGCTTTCAATTCCAATATTACCAAGAATGATAACTGAATATGCGCATAAGACAACAGGTATTGATATCCATCCGGGCGCAAAAATCGATAGTCCTGTTTCTATTGATCATGGGACAGGGATCGTTATCGGAGAAACCGCAATAATCGGGAATCATGTAAAGTTATTTCAGGGCGTCACCCTTGGCGCTTTAAGTGTATCAAAAAGTAAGGCTTCAAGAAAAAGGCATCCCACTATTGAAGATAATGTAATTCTATATTCCGGTTGCACAATCCTTGGCGGACATACAATCATCGGCAGGAATAGCATTATAGGCGGGAATGTATGGCTGACCGAAAGCATAGCTCCCTTCTCAGTGGTATATCACAAAAGCGAAATCATTGTTAAAAATAATAGTCGCTATCATGAACCGATAGATTTCATGATCTGATTGTTACTTGTACGGGATGCCTCACATCAATGGGTTATTCTAGATTGAATAATGAAAACAGATGAAGAAAAACCTCAAATAATAATTGCTGATAATCAATTTCTTATTATAGAAGGATTAAAATCAGCTCTGAGCGACAGTTATTCCATTATGGCTACGGTTAATTCCCCTCAGGAATTGAATGTTTTGCTCCTGAAAGAAAAATGTGATCTCATCATTATAAACTATGAGATCTTTGATACAGGCGGACTGGATGAATTTAAGAAAATCAAAAAACGGAAACCTGATACTGTAATTCTAATCCTTTCTGAAAATATCGACAGGGATGAACTTATTGAACTCAATAAATGCGGGATAAAAAACATTTTACACAAGAACACAGATAAAGAAGCTCTTTTCGCATGTCTTGATGCAGCGCTGAAAGGCAAAAAGTATTATTCAGATATATACATGGAGAACCTTTTCGATGAGAGAGAAAAAAAATATTCAATCGAGCCCGGCAAGTTGACGGCTTCCGAAATTGAGATAATAAGACTTATTGCCCGGGGATTGACAACAAAAGAGATTGCTATAAAGAAAATTCTAAGTTATCATACCATAATGACGCATAGGAAGAATATCCTTAAAAAACTCGGAGTCTCTAATGCTTCAGAACTTATACTGGTTGCCGGTCGTATGGGAATCCTTGATATTATTGAATATCACATCTGATTTATTCAATACTACCTGATTTATGGTATGCGAAATACCTTAAAAAAGCGATTCCGGATCATCTCTATAGTATTCATCTTTACCAAATAGAATTAACAAACAATATTATGACAAAAATCGCGAAACATCTTACTGATTTAATCGGGAAAACACCCCTGCTTGAGTTTACCAACTTTAACAATTCTCATAAAGTGTCGGCAAAAATAATAGGCAAACTTGAATATTTTAATCCTGCCGGCAGTGTAAAAGACAGAATTGGATTTGCCATGATCGATGCGGCTGAAAAGCAGGGAAAATTAAATAAGGATTCAGTGATAATTGAACCAACAAGCGGGAATACCGGTATCGCACTGGCTTTCGTGGCAGCTTCAAAAGGATACAAACTAATTTTAACAATGCCGGAAACATTCAGTATCGAACGCAGGAATCTTCTGAAAGCCCTTGGAGCAGAATTGATACTTACTCCCGGACCAGAGGGAATGGGTGGAGCAATAAAAAAAGCGGAAGAACTGCATGCCAACACACCTGACTCATTCCTGCCCCAACAGTTTAAAAATCAGGCCAACCCTGAGATCCATCGCAAAACAACTGCGGATGAAATATGGAAGGATACAGAAGGGAAAGTAGATATTTTCATTAGCGGCGTGGGAACAGGAGGAACAATCACGGGAGTCGGTGAAGTATTAAAAAAACACAATCCCAATATCAGAGTTATTGCAGTTGAACCGGCAGATTCACCGGTACTTTCAGGGGGACAGAAAGGCCCACATAAAATACAGGGTATAGGCGCCGGTTTTATTCCGGATGTATTGAACCGTTCAATAATCGATGAAATAATAACTGTCAAAAATGACGAAGCTTTTGAAACCAGCCGTGAACTTGCCAGACAGGAAGGCCTGCTTGTAGGAATTTCTTCAGGAGCGGCAGCTTTTGCAGCTTTGAAAGTAGCAAAACGCGCGGAAAACAAGGATAAGAATATTGTCGTCATTTTACCGGATACCGGTGAACGTTATCTGTCTACAACATTATATAGTTTTGATCAATGAACTTCAGTATATTTCATCACGGAATTAGTAACGAAAATATAATGGACTTGGTGTAAATCCGGAATAAAGGTGGAAGGTGTATTTTCGGGGTCAGATTCAGTACGAGAATCTGACCTTTAATTATTTTTACAATATTGAACATATTTTGCCACAATTATAGTTTAGTATTTGAAGAAATTGATGTTATCTATGGAATCAAAGTTGAATTCGTTAAAAGATTTTTTGTCAGCTTATAACAGCGCTGTAATTGCCTTCTCAGGTGGCGTTGACAGCACCTTTCTCGCAAAGGTGGCTTCGGGAGTATATGGCAACAATCTGCTCCTTGTTACCGCCACTTCAAGCACATATCCTTTTTATGAGCTTGAAGAAGCAAAATCACTTGCAAAGAATCTTGGCATAAAGCACAGAATAATTGTTTCTGAGGAACTTGACATTCCCGGCTATTCTGATAATCCTCCCGATCGTTGTTACTATTGCAAAACAGAGCTTTTTGGCAAGATAGCCTTCATTGCCCGACAGGAAAGATATGAAGTTGTTTTTGACGGAAGTAATGCAGATGATGCCAGGGATTATCGTCCGGGAATGAAAGCAAAGAAAGAGAAAGGAGTAGTCTCACCATTGTCTGAAACCGGTTTTACGAAAGCCGAAATAAGATATTTCTCTGAGAAACTTGGCCTTCAAACCGCAAAGAAACAATCTTATGCGTGTCTTGCATCACGATTCCCTTATGGCGAAAAAATCACGAAGATCAAGCTTGACAGGCTGGCAACAGCAGAGTTCGAATTGAAAAAACTTGGTTTCAGCCAGTTTAGAATCAGAAGTCATGAATCTCTCGCCAGACTGGAGTTTGTTCCCGAGGAAATGGAAAAAGCATGGTCTCTGAGATCTGAACTTGACAGTATCTGCAATAAATCGGGATTCACATATACATCTATTGATCTAAGGGGCTACAGAACAGGTGCGATGAATGAGACCCTGCCAGGTTCTGTAACAAAAAGTGTATGATAATAGATGGATTGTTACTTAGTCTAATCCTATGATAATTAATAAGTTCAAAGATACATTTCCGTGTTGAATGCCTTCTCAGAGCTGGCATATTATTGCTGAATCCTGATACAACTTAAGAAATAATGCATTAGCTTCGAAAGAAAATGGTTCAACTTTTTGGCAGGCAGAATATCCAACAGCTTTATGAGAAAATATTATATCAGCTCATTAATAATATTTGTATTACAAACAGGCTGCCATCAGGCTAATGAATATACTATTAATCTGGAAGCCACATCTGAATCGGAAATAACAGGTGAAAATATAATTTCAACATCATTATACGAGAGAGACATCGCAATTACAAGCGATGGCGATGAAATCATCTTCACAAGAGGTGACTATAAACAACGCAGAAGATGTCTCATAAGCGTCAAGAAGCAGCAGAATGGAGAATGGGCACAGGCTGAAGTTCTGAACATATCAGGTGTTTATCATGACATTGAACCCTTTTTCAGCAATAACGGGAACAGGCTGTTCTTTGCTTCAAACAGGCCAATTTATGGAGACAGCTCCAGGAATGATTATAATATCTGGTTTAGCGACAGAGCAGGAGAAGGCTGGAGTGAACCCGTACCGCTTGATTCAATTATAAATTCAAAAGGTGATGAGTTTTATCCTTCCCTGGGCAATAAAGGAAACCTTTATTTCACAGCCACAAGGAATAATGGTATTGGCTTTGAAGATATTTTCATTTCTGAGTATGTTGATGGATCATACAAATCTCCTGAACCATTACCTGTAGAGATCAATTCATCATTTTATGAGTTTAATGCTTTTATCAGCCCCGATGAAGACTATATAATTTTCAGCTCTTACGGCCGACCTGAGGAACCTGAAGGTATCGATTTATACTTTGGCAGGAAAGATGCCTCGGGTAAATGGGAAAAGTCACACAGACTAAGTGAAAAAATCAACTCTCCCGGTTTGGACTTCTGTCCATTCGTTGATGCCGGAGAGGGCAATTTCTATTTCACAAGCGATCGTTCATCTGCCGAAAATAAAAGAATTAACAGTCCTGAGGATATTGAAAAGATTTCAAATCGTATTGAAAACGGATTTGGAAATATCTACAGGATAGCTTTTAAAGAATTGCATATAAGACACTAGCTCCTTAACGATCAAACTTCTGTTAATTAATTAACAGCTATCTTTCAGGTCTCTCATGCATTATCCCCATCCACCTTTCGGGATCAGGGATAAGCCTGAATCCAACCTTTTCGTAAACTCCATGAGCATCTTTTGTCTTTAGCAACCATTGGTATACATCATTCAAATCAGGGTGATTCAGTATATATCTAATCATTAATTGCCCTATTCCCTGCTTCCTGTAGTTTTTGTCAACAACTACATCCATAATATATGCGAATCTTGTTTTATCAGAGATTACTCTTGCAAAACCTATTTGTCCTCCGGAATTAAATACTCCGACCAGGAGGGCAGAATTCTTTGCTCCCTGAATTATCTCTTCCTTTTTAATACCAATGCTCCAGAATACTTTTTCAAGCATTGCCTGCACTTTGTCAAAATCCATCTGATCAAATCCATCTTTGATCCTAAAATCTGATTGTTGATTCATAATGAAACATATTATAGTCTTCACACTTTATATGAGGCCATATCAGGGACTCCATCTCACAAAATAAATAACCTTATTAAGCCTTATAGCTTTCTTAAGATCAGCAGAAAAGTATTTAAAGACATTATCGCCCCCGGTCTCAGTAAAATCATTATCTATTTTTTCAATGTCAAGAGAGGATAATATACCTGATTTTGTCCATTCCGGATTAAAACTAAAGAAATCTATATTGAATTGCCCGCTGTTACTGTCAAAGACTCTGAAATGAGAACCTGAGCCTTGCGACATTAACCTTGTCTGCTTTTTATCAAGGAACTGTACCTGGTCATTATCACCGCACCATAAAATTGAATCAAGGAGGATAAGTTTAATTGTATCGGGGTTTATATACACTGCCTGGCCATAATGTATAATATCATTATCCGTGAAAACTGCCGAATCGAGAGAGTAAGACATGTTATCATCAACTACGATTGAATAATTTGTAAAACTTGTTGTATCCAGGCAATTCTTTTCTAAAATCTCCTCTGTAACCGGCAGCGATGACAGTTTAAAATATCCATTCAGATCAGGTGAGATATCCCGGTTGCTTAGAAGCGATTTGTTAATGGCAAGAACTCTTCTGTAGACTGAGCTGTCTGAATTTCTTATTTTATTGAAATCAATCTGATTTCTCGCGATCCGCCTGACGATATTAAAACTTTCATCAATAGGATTAAAAACAAGTGTGCTATCACTATATTGCCTGTAGAATGTATAATATGACAGGTATTTGTCTGAATTTGTAAGACAGGTGATTTTAATTACAAAAGTTCCGCAGGGGCTGTCAGCATGCAAGTCTGAGAAAAGCATCAACAATGTAAATACGGTCAAAAAGACTTCACGGAGGTAATTAATAGTTTTTCCCATGCTCAATTCAAATCTTTATCTAAAGATATAAACGAATAAATCCTTAATCAACCATGAAGTATGTGTTATTTTTATAACAGATACTTGATTTTATATAACAAATATTTGAAAGCAGGTTTCTAAATTTACTAAGCCAAAGCATTATTGTCGTAAAACAACCTGATTACTAATTAATTATTAATACAATCATAATCTATTCATCATGAGAACGCTGCTTTTTCTGATGTTTATATAATCCTGCCTAGCAACTTTTGCACAGGAGTACCAGTCATCAGATGGAAAATAAAATATGACATTCCCGCCATTATACCTAAGCGGGCGCAACTGGTCTGGAGGATCAGAAACATTGATGATTAATAAGAGGCATTTCAGTTTAAATGTTGCTAAACCTTGAACCAAGAAATTGTCCTGCGACTGCAAGCGCTATAAATAGAGGAATAAATATCTTAGGAGTATTCAACAATATTCTGACAGGGATCAGCAATGGAATTGATGCATGTATCAACAACCACCATTTCAATGAGAATTTTTTATACCTAACCCGCCACTTACCAAAAAAAACATTTAATCCCAGCGCCAGAAACGATACTATTAAAACATTCATATTTCCCCTCATATCATCAACTTATGAATAACTTCCACTTTTGAGTTTTATTTTGCCTGTTATAATAATAACAATAAAATCAGCCGGATTTTTCTGTTATCTACAAGAGTACCATGTGACTTCCAAATCTATGCCGGCTAGTTTCCTGTAGCGGGTTGATCCAGATACATTCTGAAAAGTTCTTTAATCTTATAATCATCCACTCCTTCAACTTTATGATTCTCAACTTCCCTGAAGAGACTATTTATACTACCTGAATTTCTGAGAAGGTTATTGTTTATATACGAAATTGTGTAGCTCGATATCAGGTCATTCGGATGATCAGGTCCTTTTGCATCACGTTGATTTATAATGTCAATAAGATCAATGAATATTGGTGAATAATCTTTGTCGTACACGAGAGGCCATCCTACATGCTTGTTGTACAGATGGTCATAAGAGATCGCTTCATGAATCCCATATTTCATTCCCAGCTTATTATACTCATCGTTAGTCATCGCCCACTCAACAGCTTCTGCCCAGCTTTCACGAATAAGTTTCGAAGTCTGAACAAACCGTATGTTACCAATATAAATTGAATGAGCCTGGTGACCAAGTTCATGAGAAACTACACCAAAAATTATATTTGATAATCTCCTGTTACTGTTCCCCCATACCTGTATATCGGGTAATATTCCACCTGTGCTGAAGTCGCCTATAAATCTGCCCGTACCATTACCTTCCATATAACAGATCTTTGTACGTGCTCCAGGTTTCAGTCCTGGTCTGAACATACCGAGATTATCTCCGTAGAACTGCTTGTATGCGGCACGGTGTATTGTGGCAAACATTTTTGATTTTCCTCCCGCAATATCAAGCTTCCAGTCGCCTTTCATTTTTGGCCCGTTATACCATGCCTGAAAGAATATGCCATCCCTGATTGTAAAAAGAGAATTCTCCCATTTTATAGAATAATTAACAGCGTGACTGAAACTCTTCATTTTAAAGTAGCCATCATCATCCGTAAGGGCAGTTGCAACATGAGTAAACCATCGCGCATGCACATTAGCATGAGTTACAGGAATATAAATTCCCAAAAGATCGTCCCATGCTCTTATGCGCCCCCCGGGCTTCCATCTTTTCCCTGAAGATTTTGTCGATCTCAAATTGATTATATCGGAATTGCCCGTAATTCTTGCAGATTCATCAATAAGCCTGTCATAAAACGTATTGCTCAAACCTGAAGAGGATCTCAGTACGGAGACTGTATCGGGAGGGATGAACACTTCATATAATACCTCATGAAAAACACCAGGCAATGATTTTCCCAAAGGCACTACTGAGTATTGATAATTAATCCGGTTCTGATTTCCTGAAATAAATGAAGTATCGGTAATATCTGAATCAAGTGGAAAATCAAAAAGTATCAGCGTTGTATCCTGTTTTAGCAGTTCAAGCTCTGCTTCGTTGCGGGGAAGAAACCGTATATAAACATTATTTGCTTCAAGCTTGATATCAGGTAGTGATAAATCAGCTTCCTGTAAATTCCGAAGTGCACTTTTAATGTTATTTATTTCAAATGGATCAGCGCATCGTTCTGACCTTGTAATAGAAACGCTTTGATCAATACCACGCAATGATCGATTCTCAATACCGCTTTCATCCGGTTTTGAACAGCTCTGAAGAATTAGAACGATCACAACAAACAAGATCCTGACCTGGTCGTAATTCAATGTATCTGGTATGAAGGTTAGCTTCGTACCAAATATTGAACTAAAAAAAATTACCAATCAGTTATTTGGGAAATATTTTACTAATAATGATGAATTTAGAATTAGTCTAATTAAATCATAAACTTTCCCGGAAACTTTTTCACCTTAGAACCGGATCCAAATCAAAAATCGATTGAAGAAGCACAGATTGTTTATCTCAGCTTTTTTGCTGTTAACCTGTTATGATACCTGAACTTTGCTTCTTCAACATCAGCATCAGGCCTGATGTAGATTCGGGTTCTATTATCAATGATCACCTCTTTCAGCTTTTGAAGATCAGGTGAATTTTGTGTATCGGGCTTCTTTTCAGTCATAACGGGATAATATTTATAATAAAAAGTCCCGTCTGGATAACGGGACTCCTGAGATTTAGATATTAAAAGCTAAAACTAAGCAAGTTTAACGTTTACTGCATTCAATCCTTTTTTTCCCTGGGCGACGTCGAATGTTACAACATCATTCTCAGTAATTGTATCATTCAGGCCCGATGAGTGAACAAAATACTCTTTTGATGAATTTTCGTCCTTAATGAATCCAAAACCTTTGGTTTCACTGAAAAATTTTACTGTTCCTTTATACATTGATGAAAATAATTTAATTGAGACGCAAGATACAATAATTATCTCAATAAATTATTTATTTTCAATAAATTATCAAATAATTAAAAAATCCTTAAAAAGGGTCTGTAAGTCCACACATGGCAATAATCTTAACTATAGTTGAAGATAGCTTCAATTAAGCCTGATCGTGGTGTAAGCCCCGCCTGTTGCCATTTCAGCTTACCGTTCCTGAACAGCATTAGTGTAGGCAGATGTCCAATCCCATACTTAAGGGCAACAAGACGATTCTTATCTATATCTATTTTGATCACTTTTATCCTGTCCCCCAGGTAATGCGCTATTTCTTCAAGAATAGGCACCTGAGTCCGGCACGATTCGCACCATTCCGTATAGAAATCAACAAGGACAGGTTTCCCTGAGTTTATAATAGAATTGAAATCTGCTGTCATTAATCAATAAAATTATAGTTACGTTCCAATAATAAAAAACTCTTTATTCGCGATTTCAGGTGATAAAGAGTTTTAATCCTATAATCTTCATCTTTATGCTTAAATATATCCATTCCCTGCAAGAATAGCCTGCAACTCGTCAATATCAGGTTCGATCAGAACCTGTCCATCAACAACTACAGTCGGGTGATTTGTGTATCCGCCTGTGATCCACCGGAGCTGCTTTTCGGCGTCGGGATCTTCTTCAAGATCAAGATACCTGTATTGCAGACCTGTCCTGTCAAGATACCTTCTTACTATCTGAGTCATTCCGCACCAGGTTGTTCCATAGACTGTTATATCATTCTCAACCGGAGTGATACCCCGTCTTCCTGTTTCCGGTTTATTTCTGTTTCCCCACATGATACTTGAGTATTAGTTTGCTTTAACAGTTTTCAATGCATTGTCGATCTTTTGAAATATCGTGTAAATATCAGGTATATGATGTAAGTAAGGTGAAACGTAACTGTACCTGATGATTCCATTGCCATCAACGAGATATAATGCACGTTCCGAGAAACCATCCGGCTCGCGGTAAACATTGTATTTAATCGCAGTCGCTCCTTTTGGATTAAAATCAGAAAGAAGAGGAAATTCTATCTTTCTGACAAAAGCCCAGGCGCCATGACTGTATATGCTGTCGACAGAAATACCAAGCACATTGACTCCTCTCTTCTCAAATTCACTGAACTCATGCTGATACAAATCAAGCTGCTGGCTGCAACCCGGACTCCAGTCAAGGGGGTAAAATGCAAGCAGTACCGGCGAGCCCCTGAAATCAGACAGGCTTACCTTCTTACCATCAGCATCCGGCAGAGTAAAGTCAGGCGCTTTAGTACCTTCATCCAATGGCTTGTTAATTGCCGCACCATTCATCCTGGGTGCATTCCTGTACATTTCAGAAACATCCTGTAACTTCAATTCACCCTGCTCTGACGGATGTGATAACTTGTCTACATGTCGCCATAATTCCTGCACCATACCGTTCATAACAGAAAGAGCTTTCTTTGTATCCGTATTTTCTATCCCCGGTTCCAGCGACCTGAATTTATCCTGTAGCTCACGGAATCGTGACGTAAAATCGCCGATGTTTTCATTTTCCTGATTCATAAACCCCAATATTTAATTGTTCACAGTAGATATATAATTGTTCACAGTATTTTTAACCGTACCTGTACTGAATTGTTCAAATTTTACATGTTATTCAATAAATGACTCAAAACAAACAACGCTCCGAACAAAGCTATAATGTCAATGTTGAATATTAAAAGACATAGCGGGATGAGTGAGGATTTCATACTGGAGAAAGTAGAAGATCATTTCGAGGTTTTGCATCTGAAGGAACCGGTGTTCAGAGGGATCGCAGACATGAGCCAGACACCTGCTGTTATAAAAAATCTGCAATTTGAGGGGGATATGCCTGAAAAAAAGATAATCGACGACCTTGTAAATGAAGCAAATACCTACCTTGAAGCAGTTGTGATGATGGGAGATTAAGACAGGTTAATGTCCTGAATGTGATCAGTCATTATGTATTCGATCGGGATACTGAAAGCTGCAGAAATATGCTGAGCTCTTTCAAGAAGGTCATCATCGTCCTCTTCAATATACCATTTAATTACAAGCTGCTTTTTTTGTTCATTAACTCTCGAAAGTTTCTTTAGAACTGAAGCCAGAAATATAGCATTGAAGCTGTTAAGATACTCGAGCGCAACAACTAATTCAGTTTTTTCGGCAGGTTCGGCAATATAAGATTCTATCCAGCTCATCAGTTGCTCTGAAAATTTTGTCCGGCTTTCATCAATTGCACGGCCGCTGATTCTCATAGTGCCGTCAGGATTCAGAATAACTTCAGGTGTATTGCTTGATGGAAGAATGTGTAATTTGTCTAATGCCATATATAGCTGAATCTGGTTAAATAACGTATTCTGACTAAATTATGAAATTAACATGATATTAGCAAATCTGTTTCAATAAGGCTAAAAGACTATTTATAGCAGTTCACGACGAATTCCCTTGAATCTTTATTAAGACGATTTTTGTTGTAATCTCCAAAAAATTCATATTTCCTGAAACGTGAACGTTCAATAAGATGTTCGAGCTCGTATCTAAAGAAAAACCTCATTTGAAACTCCCAGTAATCATGTTTTAATCCATCCTTTTCCTCCCATTCCATATTGAAGCTGACATTAAGAATCTGATTGATAATGTCTGGTTTACTAGATGAGAATCTCCTGACTTTTTTCCCGGGTTCATATTCACCTTCAAAATCCATGACATTATCGAGTCCGTTTAAAAGGAGCTTTAAATCCGGAACAAAGACATCGAAGATGAAACGTCCATTTTCATTTAGATGATCAAATATGTTATTCAGCGCTTTAATCTGATCCTCCTTTTCAATCAGGTGCATAAAGACCCTGAATGGTGCAACGACAAGATCAAATTTTTTATTGATTGTGAAATCAACAATATTCTGATGAGACACTCTGAAATGTTCATTTTCAGATAATTTCTGATAAAGAACAGATAACATTGACTCGCTTATATCGATACCATAAATGTCTGCTCCGGCTTTCAAAGCATTTTCGAAAAGCCTTCCCGTACCTACGCCGACCTCAAGCACTCTTCCGCCATTTTTAACTATCTCATTAACAAAGTATTCGCTATCGGCAGAATCTCTTATCTGATGATAGATCGTATCATAGAACCGTGCAAAATTCGATGGATATTGTACGTACTTATTCATATTTGTTGTATTTAACTGGTAAATTTGCATCATGGTAAGGTACAGGACAAAAAACGGCATAGAACCGATACAACCTTTGTGCAGAAAGACAGCTTATCATACACCTGAAGAAGCAGATGATATGATAAGGTATATCACAGAAACGAGAGTTACAAAAAGCATCCATTCTTATAAATGTCCGGTTTGTGGTTTCTGGCATCTGACAAGCGGTACACATAAAAAATAATGTTCAATTCCTTTCTTCAAAGAATAAACAGCAATTTAAGAAAAATAATTGACAAAAAATCCTTCCCTGCAGGCTTCTGAGAAGAGAGTAATTACCCCTGTTCATTACCCCCAACCCCCCAAAGGGGTTGAAATCCATGGGAATAAGGAAAAAATTCTTGCAACGGGAAATTAAAGTCCCCCCCTGTGGGATTTAGGGGTTTCTGAGAGAAGTAATTTTGGCGCGCTCAAATCCCTTCTTAAGGATCGATGGCGAGTAATGATAACAAGAATGTACGTCCAGATCAATATTTATCTTTGTATCTCTGTAACTCTGTGCCTTCTCTGTGTAACTCTGTGTAACTTCTCACTGTTTTACAGGAACTTCGCTCTCAGCTCCTCACCTGAAAGTGGCGATAATAACGAAGGCGCTATATCGAAAACTGTCTTGGCCCCGAAGTTGCCTTCAGTTGAAAGTCTCCATGCAGCTCTTGCATAAGCAACAAGAACACATGAAGTGAAACCGGGATTCGAATCGAGCTTAAGTGAGTATTCAATTATCTGTTTTTCTTCATTGTTTATCCCTGTAGAGCCGCTTCTCATAACAAATCCCCCGTGAGGCAACTTCTGATGATCTCTTTCAAATTCTTTCTCAGAAATGAATTTCACTGTAGTATCATAATCCGAGAAATAGTTCGGCATTGTAACTATTTCATTTTCAATTTTGTTCAGATCAGCTCCTTCTTCAGCGACAACATAGCATAGTCTTGTATGCTTCTGCCTTGTTGCAAGATCCGGATTTTCTCCTTTTCTGACACTTTCGACAGCATCCTTAACAGGAAGAGTATACTGTTTTGCATTTTTCACACCCTTGATTCGCCTGATAGCATCCGAATGTCCCTGGCTTACGCCTGGTCCCCAGAAAGTGTAATCCTTCCCACCGGGGAGAATGCAATTGCTGTAAAGCCTGTTCACCGAGAACATTCCGGGATCCCATCCAACAGAGATTATGCTAACATGCCTTGTAGGCAATGCCCAGTCATTTACGATCCTGAAATAGTTATTGATTTTAGCATGAGTATCGAAGCTGTCGATTGTATTGAACATCCTTGCCATCTCCGGTGTCTGGATCTCAAGATCTGTAGCGCTGCCTCCGCAAAGTATCATAACATCAATCTTTCCTTCGTAGAGAGAAGCGTGTGAGTATTTTTCTACCGGAACATTTTTTGTAAACAGTTTAAGATCAGAAGGATTACGTCGTGTGAATACTGCTGCAAGTTCTGTATCGGGATTCTGCCTGATTGCTGCTTCAACACCTCTTCCAAGGTTACCGTAACCTACGATTCCAATCTTAATTTTTTTCATCTGTGACTTATTTTTGAATAATCTTCAAAAATAAGAGGAATCACGAAAAGAAATCAATCTGTAAGGGTAAAAAATATGAGATATTTTAGCTTATGCGTTGAAGATAAATTGCAGATTATATTTCATGCATTTGTTTCATTGACAGCCTGTTTGAGAACTACTGATTTAAAGTAGTCACAAACAGAATTCACAATGCAATTCCCGCAATCAGGCTTCGGACGGCATATCTCACGGCCGTGATAAGATAATGACATACCAATATCATTCCATTTCTCCCGTGGGAAAGCTGCCATTATCTCTTTCTCTATCTTATCGGGTTTATCACTTGTTGCAACACCAAGTCTCGGAGCTACCCTTGCCACATGCAGATCCACCATCACACCGCCGGCAGTGTCTCCTGATTCACGTATCAGGACATTTGATGATTTGCGTCCGAAACCCGGAAGCTTTGTCAATTCTTCAATCGTATGAGGTATACCTTCGTCATTACCTGTGATATTAGCAATCTCTATAAGCCATTTTGCCTTTTTTCTGAAACCAGTTGCTTTACTGATGTATGGATAGAGATCTTCTGGCTGATGCAGCTTCAGTTCCGACATTGAAGGAAATACCTTAAAAAACTCCGGAGCAATCTTGTTAATAAGGTTATCTGTGGTTTGTGCCGAAAGGACAATCATTACCATGAGCTGGTAACGGTTTTTATATTCAAGTGGATGTTTTCTTTTACCGTATTTATTCAGAAGGGGCTCCAGATCTTTTTCCCAGTTTCTCATATCCTAAGTTTTATAGTATCCTAACAATTAAATCCTGTCAATTTTAGCAGCTAAAATAAAATCATTCTCCGATAATCCTCCGATAGCATGTGTCCACAGCTCAATGCTCATTCTTCCATAATAAACATGCATAACAGGATGGTGGCCCTCATTCTCAGCAATATCGGCAACTTTGTTGACAAAATCCATTGTATGCCTGAAATTCACAAATGAGAATTCTCTGAATAATCTCTTGTTATCAACAACTGTCCACCCTTCAGATAATTCTTCCTTAAAACCTGCAATCTCATTCTCATTGAGCGGAGCCACATTGCCTTCACAAGGTACACATTTCTTTTCCGCCAGGTTTCGATTTGTCGCGATATCCATAACTTTAAATTTTAGTACTTGTTTCATCTGAACATATCATTAAACAGAAACAACCTGACAGTTTTCTTGTTCGTTTAAGATAATAGAAGCTAAACAATATTATAACCATGTTGTTATGATCATATTAAACCACCTTACCATGGCAGGGCGTCAAAATCTTCAGAAAAAAATTAAAACAGCAGAAGGAACATTCACATATTTTTCAATAGGTGAACTTGCTAATCCGGGCAGAAATATAAAGGAATTTCCGTTTTCAATCCGGATTCTTATTGAGAACATTATCAGGAACCTTAATGGCAAAAGCATAAACGATTCACATCTTGAAAGTATTCTTGGATGGGGTAACGGTGATCTGAATGTTGAGATACCTTTCCTTCCGGCAAGGGTGTTGATGCAGGATTTCACGGGAGTGCCGGCGGTTGTAGATATTGCATCGATCAGATCGGAAGTTGCAAGACGTAGAAAAGATCCAAAGAAAATTAATCCGCAGGTACCGGTTGATCTTATTATTGATCATTCTGTACAGGTCGATTATTTCGGAACAACGTATGCATACGACAGGAATGTTGAACTTGAGTATAGCCGTAACGGCGAAAGATATTCACTACTTAAATGGGCTAAGGCTTCAATGAATAACTTCAATGTTCTGCCCCCTGGAATGGGGATCTGTCACCAGGTAAATCTTGAATATCTTGCTACTGTTGTGGCTGCAAAGGATGGGATCCTGTTTCCCGACACACTTGTAGGCACCGATTCGCATACGCCTATGATAAACGGTATCGGAGTCTTGGGCTGGGGTGTTGGTGGAATCGAAGCAGAAGCAGTAATGCTCGGTCAGCCGATGTACTTCAAAATGCCTGAAGTAATAGGCCTCAGGCTTACTGGAAAACTACAGGAAGGAGTGACATCAACTGACCTGGTACTGAGCGTTGCCGATCTTCTAAGGAAAAAATCTGTAGTTGAGAAATTCGTTGAGGTTTTCGGAGACGGGCTCAATAACCTGACAGTGCCTGACAGAGCAACAATTTCAAACATGTCGCCTGAATTCGGATCAACAGTAACATATTTCCCCCCTGATAATAAAACGCTCGAATATCTTCGAATTACAGGCCGGTCTGAGCAGCTGATCTCTACCGTTGAAACCTACCTGAAAAACAATCTTCTCTGGAGAGAGAATGAAGAATTGATAAAGTATTCCGATGTTCTGGAACTAAAGCTCAACGAGATTAAGCCTTCAGTTGCAGGTCCAAAAAGGCCGCAGGATAAAATTGAGCTCAATCATGTAAAGGAAAACTTCATAGAGATCCTGAAAAAATCGTATGAGAGAGAATATATCTCTCCGGATGAGCGACCGCTGGGCAAATGGTCAGATGAGGGAGGACATATCCCTGAGAGAATCCCCGAGCAGGAGCTTGCTGAAGAGACTATCGGCACTGTTGATATAGAAGTAAAGACAAGGCAGAAGAAAGCCGGATTGAAAAGCGCTCATGTAAGAGCCGGGAACTCGGAGTATCTTCTCAGCGACGGGTCGGTTGTTATCGCATCAATAACAAGCTGCACAAACACATCAAATCCAGGTGTAATGATAGCTGCAGGTCTCCTTGCAAAGAAGGCCGTGGAAAAAGGTCTCAATACCAAACCATGGGTAAAAACGAGCCTTGCACCCGGATCACAGGTTGTTACGGAATACTTAAAAAAAGCAGGTCTACTGCCCTATCTTGAAGCGCTAGGCTTTCATGTAGTAGGATATGGCTGCATGACATGTATAGGGAACAGTGGTCCGTTACCTATGCATATTCATCAGGCAGTAACAGGATCAAACCTTGTTGTTGCATCTGTTCTGTCGGGAAACAGGAACTTTGAAGCAAGAATTCATCCTCTCGTCAAAATGAATTTCCTCGCTTCTCCTCCTCTTGTTGTTGCATACGGCCTTACCGGGAGAATTGATATTGACATGCACGCTGAACCAATTGCTTTTGATCCTAATCTTGAACCTATCTTTCTGAAGGATATCTGGCCATCACAGGAGGAGATAAATAATGTAATGGATAAGGTTCTTGACTCGAAGGATTTCATTGAGAATTATAAGAAGATATACAGTGGCGATGACAATTGGAATAAGCTAAAAACGTCCGAAGACGACGTTTATGAATGGGAAGAAGAATCTACATATCTGAAAGAAGCGCCTTTTTTTAAGAATCTTCCATCCGATCCATCCCGCATCGGTGAAATAAGATCAGCACGTGTTCTTCTAAAGCTTGGCGACTCGATTACAACTGATCACATCTCACCTGCCGGCTCAATAGGCGAGAATACACCTGCCGGACTTTATCTCAAAAGCCTTGGGATAATGAGGCCTGATTTCAACTCATACGGATCCAGGAGAGGCAATCATGAGGTAATGATCAGGGGAACATTTGCAAATATCAGGCTTAAAAACCATCTCGTCGATAGTGAGGGAGGATATACTGTTTATTTTCCTGAAAACAAACTGATGACAGTCTTCGAAGCAGCTGAAAAATATATAGAGTCTGCTATACCACTCATAATCCTGGCTGGAAAGGATTATGGTAGCGGATCCTCGCGCGACTGGGCAGCTAAGGGTACGGCGCTATTGGGTGTAAAAGCCGTTATTGCAGAAAGCTATGAGAGGATTCACAGGAGTAATCTTGTGGGAATGGGAGTTTTGCCATTGCAGCTTCTGCAGGGGGTAACTCTTGGTTCGCTTGAGCTGAAAGGAGACGAAAGCTTCGATATTAATATTTCAGAAGACATTACCCCGGGGAAGATAATAAAGGTAGTCGCCACCGGAACATCAGGTAAACAGAAAGAGTTCTTTGCAACGGCCAGACTCGATTCAGGTACTGAGATAAAGTATTATAAGAATGGAGGTATACTGCAATATATACTCAGGAATTTCCTCGGTAATGAAAACGGGGAAGCTTAGTTAAGCTCTCTCCTCTGAATTCCTTTCTTTTCTGAGCTTGAAGTCAGATGTAAGATGAAAAGTCAGGGATGGGAAGTTTTCCTTTGCAAGTTTCAGCATCCAGTCACTTTCAGCAAAGAACACCGGGTTATCCTCTTTGTCATACGCAATAGCTCCCTGCTTTCTGTTAATGAATGTTTCAAGATCTTTCTTATTGTCAGTTGTTATCCAGCATGCTTTAACATAGGGAAGTGATGAAAATGAGCATTTTGCGCCATATTCATGTTCAAGCCTGAACCTTATTACTTCATACTGCAATTCTCCGACTGTGCCGATAATCTTCCTGTTACCGGGCTGCTGAATAAACAGCTGTGCAACACCCTCATCTGTCATCTGCCGCACTCCTTTGTCGAGCTGCTTTGTTTTCATTGGATCCAGGTTGATTACTTCACGCAGGATCTCAGGAGAGAAGCTTGGAACGCCCTTGAAATGTATCATCTCACCTTCAGAAAGCGTATCTCCGATCTTGAAATTTCCACTATCATATAAGCCTACAACATCGCCGGGAAAAGCTTCCTCGACAATGCTTTTGTTATTAGCCATAAAAGTTGCCGGCGATGAGAACCTTATCTTTTTCTCGAGCCTTGTATGAAAGTAAAATTTATTCCTCTCAAATTTTCCCGAGCATATACGCATAAATGCAATCCTGTCGCGATGATTAGGATCAAGGTTCGCGTGAATCTTGAAAACAAATCCTGTAAGCTGCTCTTCGGCAGGATCAATAATGCGATCGGATGCCTGTACAGGACCCGGGCATGGAGCAATTTCAAGGAAAGTCTCAAGAAGCTCAAGCACCCCGAAGTTATTGAGTGCGCTACCGAAGAACAGAGGCGCAAGGTAACCCTCCCTGTAAAGACCCAGGTTAAAAGGCTCAAACATGTTGCTCACAAAATCGACTTCTTCCCAGAGCTTTTTGATATTATCCTCACCAACAAACTCAATAAGCTTTTTATCTTTTATATCTGTTGTTTTAAGAAGAGATTCTGTGACCATGCTCTTGTCGGGCGCAAATATCCGTACATCTTTACCTGCAAGGTTATATACACCCCTGAATGATCGTCCGTTTCCAATAGGCCATGTAAAAGGACAAACAGCAATCTTAAGCTCTTTTTCAAGTTCATCGAGGACATCATAAGGATGAATGCCCTCCCTGTCCATCTTGTTTATGAATATCATTACAGGAGTATTACGCCTGCGGCATACCTCCATGAGCTTGCGGGTCTGCTCCTCAACGCCTTTAACAGAATCGATAACCAGAATGACACTGTCTACAGCAGTTAGTGTACGATATGTGTCTTCGGCAAAATCCTTGTGGCCGGGAGTATCGAGAATATTTACACGGATATTATTATAATCGAATGCCATTACAGATGTTGAAACTGAGATACCTCGCTGTTTCTCAATCTCCATGAAGTCTGATGTCGTTGTTTTCCGGATCTTGTTGCTTTTAACAGCGCCTGCTGTCTGAATAGCTCCACCAAACAGAAGAAGCTTTTCGGTAAGAGTTGTCTTCCCGGCATCAGGGTGACTTATAATTGCAAATGTTCTTCTTCTTTTAAGTTCGCTCCTCAGATCCATCTCTTTAATTTTGAGGCGCAAAATTAATAAAATTATATTGTTTTAAATGATATACGAAGAAGTTCTCTTCATTTTGCCTACAAGGGACTCTCTTCAACCCCGCTGGGGTTGTTATCTCAAATATACTTTCACCATGGACGTGACCATGGTTATTGGATTTCAATTTCTATCACCGGCCTCACCCCAACCCCTCTCCCATTGGGGCGAGGGGCTGAACGAAAGATCTCTTCCCCCGCTCACTTCAGGGGCGGGGGACCGAGGGGGTGAGGTCGGATCAAGCGGCTATTTCTCCCAGTTCACTTTGACCGATTTTACATCCCTTGAATTGGCTCCGATATATATAATAAACTCTCCTGGCTCCCAGTCATATTTAAGATCTGAATTGTAAAACATCAGGTCATCGGGTGTAATTTCAAATGCAATATCCTGTTTTTCACCGGGATTGAGAATAACCTTTCTGAAATCCCTGAGCTCTTTTACAGGTCTTGAAATTGAGGCAACCGGATCCTGAATATATAGCTGAACAACTTCCTCCCCTTTAAATTTGCCCGAATTCGATACAGGTACTGTAACAGTAAGTCTGTCATTTCCTTTCAAGGTTGTTTTATCAGTATTTACATCACCATATTCAAATGTAGTATAGCTCAATCCGTATCCGAAAGGATATACTGGTTCGTTTGTCCCATCGAGATATTTTGATGTGAATTTGTTTTTTGGATCCATCGGTCTACCTGTATTTTTATGATTGTAATACAAAGGTATCTGTCCGACGTTTGCCGGGAATGTAGTTGTAAGTTTACCTGAAGGATTGTAGTCACCGAAAAGTACGCTTGCAACGGCATTTCCGGCTTCAATTCCCAATGCCCATGTTTCAAGAATTGCCTCAACATTCTCATCCTCCCACGAAAGAGTCATGGGCCTTCCATTTACAAGAACCAATATGACTGGCTTTCCTGTCCTCAGGAGAGCTTTAAGCAGATCCTGTTGTACCTTCTGTAATCCTATATCGCTCATGCTTGATGCTTCTCCTGACCAGGATGAAGGTTCTCCAAGCACTGCTACAACTACGTCTGCCTTTCCTGCAGTTTGTACTGCTTCATTGAGCATCTGTTCTGAAGTCTGTGCCTGGCTCTTTTCAGCCTGCTGATCCGAAGCGCTAAGCGGGCTTGTTGCATTAAGCAATAAAGGATTGTCTGTAAGGGCTGATCCGCGGGCATAAAGAACATTAACAGATTTGCCTGCAACATTTCTAATACCGTCAAGTATTGAAACAGTCTGTTTAGGATCACCACCCATCGACCAGGTTCCAAGCATATCAGCGCTGCTGTTTGCAAGCTGTCCGATGACGGCTATTGTTCCTGATTTTTTCAGAGGCAGCAGCTGCCTGTCATTTTTTAATAATACGATTGAACGTTCAGCAACATTTCTAGCAACCTGCCTGTTTTCAGGAGTAAGAACTTCCTTTTTTGAGCGTTCCTCGTTAATATACCTGTAAGGATCTTGGAATAGGCCAAGCTTGTATTTTGCTTCAAGAACCCTTCTGCATGCCTGATTTACATAATCTTCTGTTATTTTACCCTCATCAAGTGATTTTTTAAGTGTATTCAGAAATCCTTCACCTACCATATCCATATCCGTTCCTGCTGTGAGTGCAAGAGCTGAAACAGTCTGGAGATCACCCATTCCATGAGGTATCATCTCATTTATTGCTGTATAGTCAGTAACAACGAAGCCTTCGAAACCCCATTCATCCCTGAGGAGTTTTGTCAATAGCCAGTGATTGCCTGAGGCCGGGACATCGTCGACAACATTGAAAGACGTCATTACGCTTCCGGCTCCGGCATCAACAGCTGCCCGGTATGGAGGAAGCCAATCGTTATACATTGATATCCTGCTGATATCCACTGTGTTGTAATCCCGGCCTGCTTCGGCAGCTCCGTATAAGGCGAAATGTTTCACACAGGCCATCAGTGTGTTATCAAGTGCAAGATCATCACCCTGATACCCGTTAACAAGCACCCTTGCTATCAGCGATCCAAGATACGGATCTTCACCTGAACCTTCAGCTATTCTCCCCCATCTCGGATCACGTGAAATATCGACCATTGGTGAATATGTCCAGTTCACACCATTTGCAGTAGCTTCAGTTGCAGCTACGCGGGCGCTCTTCTCAATAAGCTCCATATCCCATGTGCAGCTCATTGCAAGCGGGATGGGGAAAATTGTCTTATATCCATGTATTACATCCATTCCGAAAAGCAACGGTATGTGATTTGGCGATTCTTTTACCGCAACATCCTGCGATGCTCTTATCGACTGTATTGAAAAATCATTCAGGAAGGCTCCGAGATTTCCTGCCTTTATTTTTTCCCGTGTCTTTTCATTAATTGCTGCCCCTGTAACAAAAGAACCTGCAGCATTCAGGTTAAGCTGGCCGATTTTTTCTTCAAGGGTCATTTTGCTCATAAGATTATTTATGAACGAATTCATCTTATCATCCTGAGCGCCGGCACCGGCAAAAACGGATGCAAAAGATAAAATGATCAGAATTTTTTTCATGATTATTTGATTTTACAAGATTACAGCTGAAGTTTAATGCGAATTGAACATTCCGGAATGTGATACATCATACAAAGGTAAGAAACATTTTTAACGCGTGTTTGTTTTAATGATTGATCTATGAAGAACCTTATGTATGGCAATTAATGACAAACTTCATACACCCTTACTTAAAAAACCGGAATTATGGCAGATCTCAGAACAAAGTACATGGGGCTTGATTTAAAAAGCCCTGTTATAGTCGGAGCTAACAACCTGACAAAAAATACAGATAATCTTAAGCGCATGGAAGACGCCGGCGCAGGAGCTGTTGTGTACAAGTCACTCTTTGAGGAACAGATACTTCTTGAAAACCTCGAACTCTCTGAACGCATGACTGAATTCAATGAAAGAAATGCTGAGATGGTAACAACTTTCCCTGATATTAATACAGAGAAATCCGAAATAGAAAATCATCTTATTGCATTGAGAAATGCTGTTGAAGCTGTTTCAATTCCTGTTATTGCGAGCCTGAATGCAGTATATGACGAAAGCTGGGTCGAATACGCCAGGAAATTCGAAGAAACGGGCGTTGCAGGTCTTGAACTTAACTTCTATACGGTTCCTGAAAAGTTCGATACAGAGTATGTAGAAATAGAATCAAAACAGATCAATACATTGAGAAAAGTCAGGGAAAATGTTAAGCTTCCCGTTGCTGTCAAGTTGAGCCCTTTTTATTCAAATCCGTTAAAACTTATTTCAGATCTTGATAATGCAGGCGCTAACGGTTTTGTACTTTTCAACAGACTTTTTCAGCCCGATATCGATGTAGATACAGAAGAACCACATTTTCCCTATAACCTGAGCAATCGTGAGGATAACAGGCTTCCTCTCCGGTTCGCCGGCCTTTTATACGGTAACACAAAAGCATCAGTTTGTGCAAATTCAGGAATACTTAGCGGCGCTGATGTAATAAGAATGCTTCTTGCCGGGGCTGATGCAGTTCAGGTTGTAAGCGCTTTATATCTTAACCAGATCGAAGTAATAACAGTGATGTTGAAGGAAATTGAAAACTGGATGATGGCAAAAGATTACTCTTCACTCGATAAATTCAGGGGAAAGCTGTCAAGGAAAAACTCGGGAGACAAGCTTCCTTATCATCGTGCCCAATATATGGATTTCATGATGACTACATCACAGATATTGAAGAAGTACAGGGTAATCCCATAGTTTTCCCGAACAGTCAGAGCTTTCTTTATCTCAAAGAAATTGCATTTTTCTTTACATTTACAGGATAAAACTATCCTGAATGAAATTTTTATACCTCTTTCCAATCCTGCTTTTGATTTACATAACCGGATGCAGGGAGGCTGCAGAGCCTGTATCGCTGATTAAAGAGATTGAAAAAGAGATTTCATCAGGGAACCTTACTCTTGCGATGCATGATGCTGATTCACTGAAATCATCCTCCGGCAATGACAGGAAGATATTTCTTAAGGCTGATTCACTTTATGAGATTGCGAGAAGGATTAAAATAGATTTTTCACTTACGCCTGAAGAAGCTCTTGCTTCTATCGGGGAAAATCCGGGTGAGATTAAGAACGACCAGATAGAAAAATGGGAGCAAAAAGGCTGGCTTGAAAGCAGGATCATAGATGGTCAGAAAATGTATTTCAACAGGGCGGTTTCAAATCTCTTCCTTCTCAGAGATTTCTACGAAAAGTCAGCATCTGAATCAATTGAAGATGAAGAAGCTTTTTCAAGAAAAACACATACTGCAGAAGTTATAAAAGCATCTTCCCATTCAGGTAAAATTGTTGAGCCAAAGAAGATAGGGATCATTTATACGATAACAGTCGAAAAAGATGCCGTTCCTGAGAATGAAATTATCAGGTGCTGGCTTCCCTGGCCCAAATCAACCCATTCACGACAGGGAAATATACGATTGTTAAAAATTTCACAACCCGAATATTCGATTTCTCCCGATACAAGCATTCATTCAACCCTGTTTATGCAGAAGAAATCGGAAAAAGGAATCCCCACTGTTTTCAGCATTGAATTTGAATATGAGACTTCTGCCCAGTGGTTTGAGCCTGATTCAATCTTATATATACCCTATAATAAGGAATCAGATCTTTATAAAAAATACACTTCTGAACAGCTTCCTCATATTAATTTCAGCAGTGATGTCAGAATGCTGGCAGACAGTATCTGCGGAAATGAAATGAACCCTGTTGAATGCGCATTCCGCATCTGGAGATGGTTCAAAAAAAACATTCCCTGGACAGGTGCAATCGAATATTCTGTTCTTCCTGATATCACATCATATTGTATAAGCCACATGCGCGGGGATTGCGGCATACAGACAATGACATTCATGTCGATGCTGCGTTACAAAGGTATCCCGGTGAGATGGCAGAGCGGATGGAAAATTCCACCTTATGGTAAAAACCTGCATGACTGGTGCGAGGTGTACTTTGAAGGAACAGGCTGGGTACCCGTAGATGTTTCTTATGATCTGCAGAATACTGAAGACGCAAAGCTGAGAGATTTTTTCATGTCGGGTATAGACTCATACAGACTCATCATAAATGACGGGATTGCCGGGACACTATGGCCCATAAAAGAATACCTGAGAAGTGAACCCTACGATTTTCAACGAGGTGAAGTTGAATGGAAAAACGGGAACATCTATTTTGATAAATGGGATTATGAGATGAAGATCGTATACAAATAATTGTATTAACCTGAAAATAAAGATCAATGACCAGATATTTCCTTATTCTCCTTTTCCCGTCTCTTGTTGCGGCTCAGACTCCATACAAATATGTCGATCCTCTTATCGGCACGGGAACCGCAAAAACTGCTGCAGCATTGAAACATGGATCGGGTACTGAAAGCAAAGGTCAGACATTTCCGGCTGTCGGAAGACCTTTCGGCATGACACAGTGGACTCCTGAGACAAGAACTACAGAGCTGAAATGCGTTGCACCATATTACTACAATGACAAATATATAACCGGTTTCAGGGGAAGCCACTGGATGAGCGGGAGCTGTACCCAGGATTATGGCAGCATCACTTTGATGCCTTTTACAACAGGAAACACCGACACTCTGAAGCATATACAATCTTCCAAATTCAATCACAAAAACGAAATATCACAGCCTGCATACTACAGGGTAACACTCGATAATTCAGGAATAATAGCTGAACTTGCAGGTTCAGTCAGATCAGGGATCATGCGTTTCTCATTTCCCGGTAAAAACCCTGGATTTATCTTCATAAGAATGAACAGTGATGAGAATGAGGGCAGGATATGGATTGATTCCAAAAATAATGAAATAAGAGGCTTCAATCCTGTCCATCGCATTTACCAGGGCAATAAGAAAAAGGCAGGTTTCAGCGGGTATTTTGTAATCAGGTTCAACAAACCGTTCCATCTCATTGATCAATTAAGAACCAACCAGCAGATAGTCGTCGGAATAGAAAATGAGAAATCAGTTATAGTTAAAACCGGAACATCTTTTACAAGCCTTGAAGCCGCAGCAGCAAACCTGGATTCTGAAATTCCGGTATGGGATTTTGAAGCAATCAGGAAAGAAGGTGAAGATACATGGAACCGTACACTTGGGAAAGTGATTGCGGGTGAAGGAACAGATGAAGATAAGATCAAATTCTATACTGCCCTGTATCATTGTTATCAACTTCCGAGGATAGCAAGCGACAAAGACGGCAGCTATCCCGGATTTGCTGATGATACGCTTATAAGGAAGACTACCGGTTTTGACTACTATGATGATTTCTCAATGTGGGATACTTACAGAGCCCTGCATCCTTTAATGACAATCCTTGAGCCACAAAAGACTCTCGATATGATCAGATCTCTTGTACTTAAGGCAGAACAGGGCGGATGGATGCCGATCTTTCCTGCATGGGCCAATTACACTGCTGCAATGATCGGCGATCATGTAAGCACAACAATTGCTGATGCATATCTGAAAGGAATAAAGGATTTTGATGCTGAAAAGGCTTATTTGTACATGAGGAAAAACGCGTTCGAAAATCCTTCGGTTGAAGAATATAAGGACGGCAAGGGAAGAAGGGCATTGAAATCCTATCTGCAATATGGGTACATTCCTCTTGAAGACAGCGTCGCTGATGCATTTCATAAAAATGAACAGGTATCGAGAACTCTTGAATATGCTTTCGATGATTTTGCGCTTGCAAGGTTTGCAGGAGAATTGGGCCATAGTGAAGATCATGACATTCTGATGAAACGTTCGGAAAACTGGAAAAATGTTTTCGATGTTAAATCTTCTTATGTAAGAGGCAGGCAGGCCGATGGGAAATGGATTGAACCTTTTGATCCGCTCAGTAAAGCGCAGTATATCTGCGAAGGCACACCTTATCAGTATACATGGTACGTTCCGCATGATATTCCCGGGTTGATACATGTTTTCGGGAGCCAGGACCTGTTTCTTGAAAGACTGAATGATTTCTTCGATAAAGGTCATTACTGGCATGGCAATGAAACTGACCAGCAAGCACCATATATTTTTACTTTGGCCGGCAGACCTGAAAAAACACAGGAATTGACAACAAGAATCATCGGGGAAGAATATGGAACCGGCCCCGGAGGACTAAGCGGAAATGAGGATGCCGGACAAATGTCGGCCTGGCTTGTTTTTTCAATGATGGGTTTCTATCCTGTCTGCCCGGCTTCGAACAGGTATGTTATTACAAAGCCTTCGTTTGATGAAGTAAGAATTATTCTTCCGGGTGGAAAATATTTTCTTATAAGTCAGGTTAAGCAACAGAATTCAGGGAAAAGGATAAAAGCTATAAGTCTGAACGGGGGAAGATACAACGACTGGTTTATAAACCATGAGGATATCATCAAAGGAGGTCGGTTTACATTTCTTATTGAATGACATTCTTACACAAACAGGCTTCCAACCTGGAATACAGAGAATGATAGAAGCCAGGCAACTCCGGTGGTATAAAGTATTATAAATGCGGACCATTTCCAGCTGCCCGATTCACGTTTGATTGCAGATACAACACCGATACAGGGGAAGTATGTGAGAATAAAAAGCATGAATGAAAAAGCGATAAGAGGAGTGAACAAAGGTTTTCCACCGGGTCCGGGCTCTGTCTGAATTTTTTCGACAAGTGTCTTATTATCCTTATCCTCGGCATGAAATAACACACCCATAGTGCTTACTACGACCTCTTTTGCAGCGACTCCTGATATAATACTTACGGTTAATCGCCAGTCAAAACCAAGCGGTTTCATAACAGGCTCTATCGATCTTCCTATCATTCCCATCATTGAACGGCTCTGCTGCTCGCTTTCGGGAAGAGAGTTATTTCGTGGAAAGTTGCTTAGTATCCAGACAACAACAGAGGCAATGAGTATCACTCCTCCGATTTTCTTCAGGTAAAGCTCAGTGCGGAACCATACATGTTTTCCAATGCTCCTGAGGGTAGGTATCCTGTAGGGCGGCAGCTCCATTACAAAAGGTATTTCAGGCGTCCTGAAAAATGCCTTCTTAAGTATGAAGGCTGATATAATTGCGAAAAGCATTCCTAGCGCATAAAGAAGCAATAAAACAGATCCCTGGTTTTTCGCAAAAAAAGCGCTTATAAACAAAATATAAACCGGAAGCCTTGCACTGCATGACATAAACGGGGTGATAAGCATTGTTATCATCCTGTCGCGCCGGCTTTCTATAATTCTTGTAGCCATTATTGCCGGAACGTTGCAACCGAAACCCATGAAAAGAGGAATAAATGACTTCCCGTGCAAACCTATTTTATGCATTATCTTATCCATCAGGAACACTGCACGGGCCATATAGCCTGTGTCTTCCATGAATGAGATAAACAGGAAGAGAATAATAATATTTGGCAGGAAGACAATCACTCCTCCTACCCCGCCAAGTATGCCTTCGGTCAGAAAATCCCTGAGTAATCCGGGATGCATAATACCATCAATCAGGCCTGACAGGTTTGAAATTCCCGATTCCATCCATCTCTTAGGATATCCGCCTACCTGGAATGTTGTGAAAAATGTAAGCCACATGAAGAAGACGAATATCGGAATGCCCCAGTATTTGTGTGTGAGATAACTATCCAGCGCGAGTGTTCTTTTCGGTCTTCCGTTTTTTCCCGATTTATATGTCTCCTTCAGAGCACCTGAGATAAAACCGTATCGTACATCTGTTATAACCGTTTCAACAGGATCAGAATAGAACTTCTCAAGCCTTATATATTCTTTTTTTGCTATCTCAATTATCTCTTCCGAGTTTACGCAATGAGTAATATTCTTTGAAAACTCCCTGTCATTCTCAAGAAGCTCAATTGCAAGATACCGGGCTGAAATAATGTTTGTAAAGGCTGCATTTTCCCTGATCTTGATCCTCGATGATATTGCACAAATTGCATTTTCAATCTCTGTCCCGTAATTAATATGAATATGCCTTACGAGAGGCTCCCTGTTCTCATATACCCTGATTATTTCATCGAATAACTCGGGTATACCTCTTCCCCGGGAGCTGACAGTGGGAATAACCGGAACACCGAACAATTTGCCAAGCGACAGATAATCAAGCTTATCGCCCTTTCGTTCAAGCTCATCATACATATTAAGTGCGATCACCATTTGTACCCCCATGTCGATAAGCTGTGTTGTAAGGTACAGGTTTCTTTCGAGGTTTGATGCATCAATTATGTTTACTATAATATCAGGCTTATTATCGAATATGTAATTCCTGAGATAAACCTCTTCAGGTGAATAGCTTTTAAGTGAGTATGTTCCGGGAAGATCTACAATTGAAAAAGCATATCCCGATTGCCTGTATTCAGCCTCCTTTGAATCGACTGTTACACCGGCATAATTACCTGTCTTTTCCCGCGATCTTGATGCATAGTTGAAGAGTGTTGTCTTGCCTGAGTTAGGATTCCCGACAAGGGCAACCTGGATATTCCGTGATTTTTCAAGGATTTCTCTTTCTTCCTCATTATCAGGAAGGGTCCCGTTTGAAATATTGATCTCATAAGTCTGCCCTCCACGGGCAACTTCTATAAGTTGTGCCTCGCTGTTTCTCAACGAGACATGATAATCCATTATTTTATATTCGACAGGATCCCTGAGAGGCGCTTTCCTGATTACAGTAATCTTTTTACCGACAACAAAACCCATTTCCGACAGCCGGTGCCTGAATTGTCCGCGGCCTTTGATCTTCAGAATTATCCCCTCTTCTCCCTCATTCAGATCGTACAAAGTTGTCATAGGAGTAAATAACGTATTTACAGGCAAATTGTTGTGAGAGAATCCCGGTCTCCGGAGTGGCCGGAATATGCGTCTGATTTTCTTCTGTCAACGGAATCATGAATTACCGGGATTAATGTTGCCGATCTTTTTAGTCAACCTTTATTTTAACAACGATCTTTCTTATAAGAGAGCTGTCTTCAGTTATTCTCATTCCGGGTTTGTGTATATCTTCAGGGAAGAAGATGAAAAAATTAGCCTGAGTCGCTTTATGATAAACGCTGTCGCTCACTGTCATGAATTCAATATCTTTTACATTATCGTAAGCAGCAACAATGTCCTTTTTGTTCGATATCGGCGTAACGCCGATATTTTCTTCACCGTTTATTACATATTGAAGATCAATGTATTTACGGTGGGCTTCAAAATCTGACTCTCCTTCTTTTTTTGAAATATACTCACTAACGGGAGCATAAACAGTGTCACCATCAATATCATATCTCTTTATTTCGAGACCTTTCAGATCATGTGCCTTAAGGAAAGCAAACGTTTTATCCCATCTGTCCCTGTGCTTGTAATATGAAACAGCAAATTCTTTCCTGTTAATTGATTCATCGGGTTTCACATTCCAGCCATTGAGCCACTCACCTTTTTCGAACCACGTATTAACCTTATCATCACTCCATTCCGAAGGATCTGATGTGCAACCGAAAATTCCGGACAGTCCAGCAATAACCATAAGACCTGATATTAGTTTTTCCATAAATGTGTTAGTTACATCAGACGGGAAAGTTATAAAAATTCTGCGGAACAGAGATTCTTGTTATTGACAGTTAATAATTATAAATTTACTGAAACTTCAATAATCATAATTATGAAAAAGATTGTTGTACTGATCAGTTCTATTTTCCTGATTGTTGTTTCCTCATTCGCACAGGACTGGCCCCAGTTCAGAGGTATAGACCGTGATTCAAAAGTTACAGGGTTTAAGTCGCCCGCAACCTGGCCGGCTGAGTTAAAGCAGGTGTGGAAAATCAAGGTAGGAACAGGAGATGCAACACCGGCTCTTGTTAATAAGAAGATTTATCTTAATACAAGACAGGGAGATGATGAAATCGTCCTTTGCCTTGACGCAGCTTCAGGGAAAGAGTTTTGGAGGAATCAATACAGCTCCCCGGCTGTAACTGGACCTGCAGGCTCGCATCCCGGGCCAAGAAGCACGCCGGCAGTATCAAATGGCAAGGTAGTAACTTTCGGTGCGGCCGGAATTCTCTCCTGTCTCGATGCTGCAACAGGAAAAATCTTATGGAGGAAGGAAAATCCGGATAATGCAATCCCACAATTCTTTACAGGGATGTCTCCCTTGATTGTCGAAAATTCATGCATAGCTCACATTGGCGCTAAGGATAAAGGCGAGGTTGTTGCTTTTGATCTTAACACGGGAAACGAGAAATGGAAATGGAGCGGCGATGGACCGGCTTATGCTTCACCTTCGGTTATGGTGGTTGATGGAAAAAAGACAATAGTTGTACAGACCGAGAAAAATCTGGTTGGGCTTGACTTCCGGGATGGTAAGCTGCTGTGGCAGATGGCCACTCCAGTTAATCAAAGATTCTATAATTGCGTCAGCCCGTATATAAACGGGAAAACTATATATGTAACAGGCCAGGGAACAGGAGTTAAAGCGATTAATGTTGAAGGATCTGTCAAAGATATCTGGACAAATGCCGAAGTAGGCGCTAAATGGAACACCCCTGTACTTAAGGATGGATTTCTATATGGCTTTACAGACCAGAAGAGGATCTACTGCATCAATGCGGGAACCGGGGCTACCGCCTGGATTGATAATACTGTAAACAGCGACTTCGCAACACTTTCTGACTGCGGTGAAGTTTTGATTGGATTGCCAAGCACCGGGAATCTTATAGTGTTTAAACCTGATCCAAAGGCTTATTCTGAAGTTGCAAAGTATAAAGTATCCGAGACTCCCGTGTATGCTTTTCCCGTTATTGCCGGGAATAATATATATATAAAGGATGCTGAAAACCTGATTTTGTTTAAAATATTGTAACTATCTGATTATAAATTAGTTACCATATTTTTTCCATTAGCAGAATATTTCTCAGCTCATTGGGGGTTATGTTTTCACGGATCTCTCCTGTTTTCATCACGGAGATATGCCCTGATTCTTCTGAAACAACTATTATAATAGCATCCGAGCGTTCCGACATTCCTATCGCTGCCCTGTGGCGCATACCGTAACGTGCCGGAAGAGTGACCTGTTCTGTTGTTGGGAGCGGGCAGCGGGCTGCAAGTATTTCCCCCCCTTCAATAAGCACGGCGCCATCGTGAAGAGGCGTATTCTTGAAAAATATAGTTTGCAGCAATTCGGAACTTATGCGGGCTCTTATAAGCTCTCCTCCATCTGAATAGATAACAAGACTGCTCTTTCGGCCAAGGACTATCAGGGCGCCTGTATGACTTTCAGACATTGCTTCGCATGCCCTGACAATTTCTTCTGCCTCACGGATATTTCCTTTTTCACCATCAACATCCGAAAAAAGCCCTTTTATTGAGAGACCCCTCCTCATTATAAAACGGTTCCCGATTATAAGGAGAAATCTCCTCACTTCCTGCTGAAATACGATTACAAGAGCGAGAACTCCAAGCCCCACAACCTGGCCAAGCAGCGCCCCTGTCAGCTCCATATTCATTGCCCTGACAAGAAGCCATGTCAGGTAGATGAGGAAAATCGTTATGAAAATGCTGAAAGCAGCAGTTCCCCTTATTATTCTGTATATCTGGAATAAAATTACAGAGACAAGGAGAATATCTATTATATCAATTATCGAGATCTGGAACGGCATAACCGGAAAAATGAATTGTAAAATTAGTCAATTGAGGTAACTTTTCAGATGTTAATTGTTCCCTGTTCTGATTTTTTCAGAAAAATTCTGTCTTTCTGAGCTTCATTGCAAGTTTAACGCATTCAACAGCTTCCTTCACATCATGAACCCTGATAATATCGGCACCATTCATAAGGGCAACAGCATTAAGCGCTGTTGTCCCGTTCAGAGCCTCATCAGGACTGATACCAAGCGTTTTCCATACGGAAGATTTCCGTGATAATCCTGCCAGCAGCGGGAGTTCTGCAACAGAAAATTCTTTCAAACGTCTTAATATCTCAAAATTCTGATCGATAGTCTTTGCAAAACCAAATCCCGGATCAAGAATTATATCTTTTACTCCTGCTGCACGAAGATCATAGATCTTAGTACCAAACCACTTCAGCAGATCTGCAACAATATCATCGTAATCAGAAAAATCTTTCATAGTAGCCGGAGTTCCTCTCATGTGCATCAGGATATACGGAACATTCAGACGGGTAACAAGCTCAAACATTTTTTCATCCGCTTCGCTGCCTGATATATCATTTATAATATGTGCACCGCATCCTTCAATTGCTTCAGCCGCTACTTCAGCCCTGAAAGTATCTACAGAGATTATCGCGCCAGGAATTTCTTTCAGTATAAGCTTAATTGCTCTAAACACTCTCCTGCCTTCATCCTCTTTTGAAACATCACCTGCGCCGGGTCGGGAAGAGTATCCTCCGACATCAATTATATCAGCGCCTTCCTGTACCATTTTAACGGCAGTATTAATAATATCTTCATCAGTTGAATGCCGGCTTCCGCTGTAAAATGAGTCGGGAGTTACATTCAAAATTCCCATCACCTTTGGGACGCTGAGGTCAATAAGTCTGCCGGCGGCATTTATATATCTTGGAGTGCCAAACATTGTTCAGGATTTTATCAAACGAAATTAGCTAAAAACTCAATCATCTCCAATGAGCATTGTCTAAGGTATTAACCTGAATCATGCTCTTTTTATTACATTTGTAAACTTCAAAAAAGAACAGAATGAAGCTTTTTGTAATTGAAGGAGTTGACGGCGCCGGCAAATCAACCCAGATAAACCTTCTCAGGGATTTCTTTACAAACATCGGATACAGGAATGAGTATCTGCATTTCCCGAGAACAGATGCGCCATATTTTGGTGAGCTTATTGCCCGATTCCTGAGAGGTGAATTCGGAACACTGAATGAAGTTGATCCTTACCTTGTCGCAATGCTTTATGCCGGTGACAGAAAAGATGCTTCAGGTTTGATAAGGCAATGGCTTAATGAAGGCAAAGTTGTGTTGCTCGACAGGTACACCTATTCAAATATTGCCTACCAGTGCGCAAAGCTGAATGACATTCAGTCACAGGAAAAACTGATGAACTGGATACTTTCACTTGAATTTACTCATTTCGGTATTCCAAAACCCGATCTTAACATCTTTCTCGATGTACCATTTTCATTCACAGAAAAGAAACTGACTTCGTCACGTTCAGGCAGCGACAGGAATTATCTGAATGGCATAAAAGACATTCACGAAGAGAACCTTGTATTTCAGAAAAAAGTGCGTGAAATTTATATCAGGGTGGCCGCAAAAGACGGCAATCTTGCGCTAATCAACTGCAGTAGCAGCAATGGCGAGATGCTTACGCCTGATGATATATTTAAATCAGTTATCGGAGTATTCAGGGAACGAAATTTTATATAAGGATGAAAACTTTGAATCTAGTCGCAAGAATTGTTGTCGGCCTTACATTTGTTTTCTCAGGAACTGTAAAAGCTATTGATCCTCTCGGAAGCGCTTATAAATTCAATGATTATTTTCATGCATTCAATTTAGGTTTCCTGACATCGCTGGCTCTTCCTCTTGCAATTTTCCTATGTACTGCGGAGTTTATAGCTGGTTTCTGTGTTCTTACAGGAGTAATGAAGAAAGCAGGCATTAAGCTTGTTTTGCTTCTGATGATAATATTCACTCCCCTGACACTTGTTCTTGCGATCTTCAACCCGGTTTCAGATTGCGGCTGCTTCGGAGACGCAATAAAGATGACCAACTGGCAGACTTTCCTGAAGAATATCGTGCTCCTTTTATTCACGATTATTTTGGTTCTCAACCTGAGAAAAAATAAAGATAATGCGATCGGAAACCATGATATAAAGATAGTTGTGGTTGTTTCGGTATTGTTTGTTCTTTTCTCAATTTACAATCTGATCTATCTTCCTGTAATCGATTTTCTCCCATATAAAGAAGGCGTCAGGATTGCTGATAAGATGAAGATACCTGAAGGAGCCGAACCTGATAAATATGAGACAACATTCATTTATGAGAAAAACGGTACCCGGAAGGAATTTGATATAAACAATTATCCTGCAGATGATACGTCATGGAAGTTTGTTGATCAGAAATCAATCCTTGTAAGCAAGGGATATCAGCCGCCAATTCATGATTTTTCAATAACAAATTCTAAAGGCGAAGACATCACCGATTCAATCCTTACAAATAAGGGTTCCACAGTGCTGATGATAGTTAAGAAATTCGCAGATGCAAGAGAAAAACATCTGGTTGACGGATTTGATTTCGGTCGCACCTGCCTGAACAACGGTATTGATTTTTATGTTCTCACTGCATCTGGTCTTGATGAAGCAACAAGCTACGACAACACAATTAAGTTCTGTAATGCCGATGAGACAACTTTAAAAACAATTGTCAGATCCAATCCCGGGTACATGCTTATTGAAAATGGTATAATCAGGAGAAAATGGTCCTGGGCGGAAAAACGGGAAAATGCAATGACCCTGAGTTTAAATAGAAAATGATTTTTAACTTTATTTCATAATTTTTAAACACTAATTACATGAGAAAGAAGATTGTTGCCGGTAACTGGAAAATGAACATGGATTTACAGGAAGGTCTGAAGTTTGCTGCATCTGTTGATAAGCACTTCAGGGAAAATCCCCAGACAAAGGCACAGGTTATTTTATGCACTCCTTTCATTCATCTTGCAGGAGTTGCTGAAATTCTTAAAGGCGGAAATCTTGCTCTTGGCGCACAGAACTGCGCATCAGAAGCTTCCGGAGCATACACGGGTGAAGTATCCCCATATATGGTAAAAAGCACAGGTGCACAATATGTAATAATCGGCCATTCTGAAAGAAGGTCTTATTATAATGAAGATGACCGTTTACTTAACAAAAAGACGTTGCTTGCCCTGAACAGCGGTCTTAAGGTAATATTCTGTGTAGGTGAGGTAAAGAGCGAAAGAGAAGAAGGAAAACACTTCATCGTTGTCAAAAGACAGCTCGAAGAGGGGCTTTTTAATCTTACAGAAGAACAAATTAACAATATAGTTGTAGCATACGAACCTGTATGGGCAATTGGAACAGGGCTTACTGCCACTCCTGACCAGGCCCAGGAAATGCATAAGCACATAAGAGATCTTGTAAAAGAAAAATACGGAAACGCATGTGCTCAGAAACTTCCTATTCTGTACGGAGGAAGCTGCAAACCCTCAAATGCAGGTGAAATCTTCTCAAAAGCCGATGTTGACGGTGGTCTTATCGGGGGAGCTTCACTCAAGAAAGAAGATTTTGCAGGAATTGTAGATGCTGTAAAATAAACTGTCAAAATTATTACAGGGTGGGGAATTTCCCCTACCCTGCACTAATTTTGAATTTATCTTAAGAACATGTTGAAACGCCTGATTATTTTTTTTATGATCCTGCTGCCGGTTTCAATACAGGCGCAAACAGGATCAGCTTTTTCAGGCGACCAGGTCAGATTCACTGCTGAATTAAGAGCATTCATGGGCCCAAACCTCAACGATCTGCAGGCTGCAAATCTCGAGGCTTTCATCACTAAATGGGACAGCGCTTTGTTCGCGACAGAGATGATGACAAAAATTGTCGATATGTCGAGCCAGCTTTCATCTAGACACATGAGGCCTGTCCCGCATTTCGACGGGTTCATCACAACCCTTAATTATTTCATTGATTTCAAAAGAAGCGCAGAAGATATTAACAACTGGTTTGACGGGCTGAGCGAAATAGTTTTCAATCCGGGTTTCACGAACGACAAAGCATATATTTTTATTAAAAACACTGCTTCCTCAATTAAGGACAACATACTTTATGAATCCTCGAGCGTAAAATGGAAAGTAAAAAACTATGATCTGAAATTTTCTCATGACACCGCTTTCTACATAAACCTGAAAAATATAACGCTCACATGTTATGCCCAGAGAGATAGTACTGAAATATACAATGTTACAGGAAAATACTATCCTGAAACGCAAATATTTACCGGAGAAAAGGGTATTATAACATGGGAAAAGGCAGGGTTCGCCCGAAAAGACGTTTATGCAGAGATCAGGAATTATTCCCTGGATGCAACAAGAAGCACATTTTCGTTTGATTCAGCAAGTCTTTTTCATTCAACTTACTTTAAAGAGCCTGTCTTGGGATCATTGAGCGATCAGGCAACAGGATTCAGCTCAAAAGAGAAAGCAACATACCCAAGGTTCACAACCTATGCCACGAAATTCAGGATCGAAGATATTTATAAGGATGTCACATACGAGGGTGGACTTTCATTTGAGGGAGCTAACGTTAAAGGAACAGGATCGCAATACTACCCGGCTTACCTTACAATGTTCAGGAATGATACATTATACCTGAGGATCGGATCAAAGGAGTTCATGTTCTCCAAAACATCTATAAACAGCGCTGAAGCCTCCGCCACACTGTATCTTAATAAAGACTCAATATATCATTCGACACTTGGGTTCTCCTATATTGTTGAGACAAGGCAGGTTAACATGTATCGGACAAACAACCCGATTTCAGGCAGCCCTTACTTCGATTCATTCCATAAGATTGATATGTATTTCGAATATCTATCATGGAATATGAATGAGTCGAAAATAAACATGTCGAGAGCCCGGGGCGCCGCACTTGGAATCGCAAAGTTTGAATCTTCATCCTTCTTTGTCAACGATTATTTTCTTAACCTGATGGGGCTGGACCAATATCACCCTCTGAACAGGTTGATCAAATTCGCAGAATATTACTATTCTGAAACTTTTCCTGTAAATGAATTTGCAAAGTGGCTCAATAAACCTGAAGAAGCTGTTACGGGTCTTTGCATTGACCTTGCGAATAAAGGTTTTGTTTTTTACGATCGCATTAATAATGAGATCACAATAAAACAAAAGACAAAAGATTTTCTTGCATTTTATGCAAAAAGAAAAGACTACGATGTTCTGACAATCAACAGCCAGACAAAGGCGCCTGTTGACAATGCCCTTCTTGATCTTAAGAATTACAGGCTAACAATAAACGGTGTCAGGAATTTCTTTCTGAGCGATTCGCAAATGGTCGCAATATACCCGTACAACCAGCAGATTGTGATGGGCAAGAACCGCGATATCACCTTTGATGGTATTGTAACGGCAGGCCTATTCACTATTTACGGGCATAACTTCACATTCAGCTATGATACGTTTAAAATCAGGTTGCAGAAAGTAGACTCCATGAAACTTGCTGTTGAGACTGGTGAAAGGGATCTGAATGGCAACAGGATAATAAAGGATGTCGATAATGTAATTCAGCTCGGAACTGCAGAATTATATATCGACAAGCCTGATAACAAGTCAGGGCTGAGGAGCCTCAGACAATACCCGATAATTAAAGCAATAACCTACTCATATATTTATTACGACAAGATACCCGGCCTCGTGGGTGTGTATCCGCAGAAGGATTTTTATTTCAGAATAAATCCTTTTACCTACCAGAATATTGATCATTACACAAATCAGGATCTGAAGCTTGCCGGGGAGTTTTTCGGAGGGAAAATTTTAAAGCCGATGCCTCAGACTCTCGTTATCCAGGAAAATAATTCTTTTGGCTTTAACATGGTAATCCCTGAAAAAGGTGTTGAAGTCTATGGAAACAAAGGAGTTCTGTATGAGTTCCTGAGCATGAGCAATAAAGGCCTTATTGGGAGTGGTTCACTGAAACGTCTTACATCCGAAACAAAATCGGATGAATTCAGGTTTTTTCCCGATTCAATGCTGACACAAGCCACATCTTTCAGGCTGAATGAAGATCCCTCAGGTGTCTTTCCGGTTCTAAACAGTGAAGCCGTGAATGTTAAATGGATGACAGATGAGGACGAATGGATAGCGACAAACACACCTGGCAAGAACTTCAACATGTTTGCAAATGGTACTGTAATGAGCGGCACGCTCAGGATGAAGCCCGGAATTCTCAGAGGAAGCGGTATTGTAGACATGTCGGAGTCGAGGGTGACTTCAAATATTTTCAATTTTACGGCAAATGCTATTAAAGCAGATACTGCGGATTACAATATTAAATCGAGAACAACGGATGGATACTCGTTCATAGCTGAGAATGCAAACACTGACATTAACTTCAGGGAGAACATGGCAAGATTCAGTCTGAATACCGATTCATCTCTTGTGAAGTTCCCTGAGATACAATATATATGCACGATGACAAATTTTGCATATAATATGAATTCGAGGGTGCTTAATATGGAACAGAGAGGAAAGTCAGACAGTCCCATTCTCGCTCCCGGTGAATTGATTCGTGTTGTACGCAGTAATTATGAAAAACCCACGTTCTTCTCAACAAACAACTTATCGGATACAATAAAATTTGCATCCTGGAAAGGAAGTTATCACCTTGATAAAGAGCTTATAATAGCTGAAAACATAAATTATATTCCAATAGCCGATGCCCTTATACAGCCAGACAGCGGGAAGATCACAATCACGCGCAGGGCCCAGATAAGACAGATGGACAATGCACTTATCGCTGTCAATAACAAACATCTGCTCCACGATGCAAAGGTTAATATAGAATCTACAAAAAGATACACAGGCAGCGCAGTATATGATTATGTTGATGAGAACAAGGATGTTCAGGAGATAAATTTCCCGGAACTCCTCGTTGACACCCTTACAACCTCAGCCAAAGGTGTAATTCCGGTTACCCAGAAATTCATGCTGAGCCCCGCTTTTTCGTTTGCAGGAGATGTTAAGCTCAATGCCAGGCAGGACAATCTAACATTCACAGGAGCCACAGGCATAGTTGTTAATTGCGATAAGATCAAAACATACAACATCAAATTCAAAGCTGCAATCGACCCGCTGAGAGTGCTCATCCCTGTAAGCGAAAAGCCAAGGGACATGAACGATAATCCCGTGTTCTCGGGAACATTCATAAGCGGAGATTCTCTTCTTGTTTATCCTGCCTTCCTCTCCCCGCAAAAATCATGGACTGATATTGCCCTTGTTAATGCCGCCGGGTACCTTTATTATGACAAAGCAAAAAGTACATACCTGATCTCTTCAATTGAAAAGATCGCTGACAGAAAGCTTAGCGGCAACATGGTTGCTCTCGATAACAGCCAATGCATACTTACAGGCGAGGGAATAATAAACTATGGAGCCAAATACGATCTTGTTAAGCTTGCCAGCGCCGGAAATATTAAGCACGATATCGATTCGGGGAAAGTCACGATAGAGGCTATAATGGGTCTTGATTTCTTCTTCTCCCCCGAAGCCCTGACTCTTATGGCTGATGAATTTAAGCTTGTTCCAACGCTTAAACCTGTAAACATTAATTCCGAGCTGAATACAAAAGGAATGCAGGACATGTTTGGACTTCAGGCTGCTGCACAGATGAAAGAAGAGATGAGCCTTTTCGGAACATCTAAAAACCTGCCAAAAGAATTCAATTATAAGATCTTCCTGAACGATGTTAAACTATACTGGAATGAAGCCACATCATCATTCAGATCCACGGGAAAAATAGGTATCGGACTCATTGGCAGCCAACCTGTTAACCTTTACGTCGACGGAAATATTGAAATTCAGCGGCGAAGATCGGGCGACATGATAGATATTTATCTGAAGGCTAATGAATCCACGTGGTATTACTTCTCCTACTTCAGAGGTGTTATGATGACACAGTCGGGGAATAATAATTATAACAAGCTTATTGCCGACATGAAGGCAAGTGCAAGAAAACATCCTGATTCATCTGTGAGAGTGCCCTATTCTTACATGATTGCAGTTGAAGACAGGCTGACAAGGTTCCTGAGAAGGATTTCCGACTCAGGCGCATCTGCCGATACAGAACCGCCCGTCAGATAACTGCCCGGCTTCTTTCTCCAAGCTCGATGAGTTCCATATCATGAATCCTGGCTCCATCGATGCAGAACCTTACAGCAGTCATTATTTTGTGGAAACCTGTGTAACCTGCAGCTCCGGGATTTACATAAAGGAAACCTCCTTTTTTATCGTACATTATCTTCGCAATATGTGAATGCCCGCAGATGAAGAGATCAGGAGGGTGAGAGTATATCTCATCCCTGATTCTTTGATCATATTTCCCCGGGATCCCCCCTATATGAGTTATCCAGACATTTACATCCTCAGCTTTGAATTTCAGGTTCTCTGTGTACGCAGTTCTTACTACTGAACCATCGATGTTCCCGAAAACAGCTCTTAAGGGTTTGAATGAAGCCAGCTTGTCGGCTGTTTCAATATTTCCTATGTCGCCCGCATGCCAGATCTCATCACATGAGCTGAAAAAATCATATAACCGCGGATGTATCCATCCGTGTGTATCAGAGAGCAACCCTATCTTCATACCTGAAATATCCTCCTTATGTAAAAGCGAACAAGAATGTGTTCATGCAAATTTACCTACTTTTGTATAAAAACAGGAAAACATGCAGGTATTCTATGCGCCGGATATTAACTGTGATATATTTTATCTTGATGAGAATGAGTCAAAACATGTAATCAGAGTCTTAAGAATGAAGCCCGGAATGCAGGTTATGCTCATTGACGGGAAAGGAAATCTATACGAAGGCGAGATTGCAGATGATAACCCAAAAAGATGCCGGATAATAATCAGAAATGTGAGACCAGGTTTCGAAAAAAGGAACTACAGCCTCCATCTTGCAATATCGCCGTTAAAGAATAGTGACAGGTTTGAATGGTTTATTGAAAAAAGCGTGGAAATCGGAATTGATATTATCACACCGCTGCTCTGTCACAATACTGAAAAAGAGTCAGTAAAGGAATCAAGGATCAATAGTATAATAATTTCCGCTATGAAGCAGTCACTTAAAGCGACAGGAACTGTGTTTAACAAACCTGTCGGTTTTAATGAGTTTGTGTCGTCGGATCTAAGCGGAAATAAGATGATTGCCCATTGCAATTCATCATTTGTCAGGAAAAAAATCACAGATGCGTATGAGAAATCCCGGGATGCAGTGATACTTATCGGGCCTGAAGGTGATTTCAGCGAGGATGAGATAAAATATTCAATTGAAAAAGGATTCGAGTGCATCCATCTCGGAGCAAGCCGGTTAAGAACAGAAACGGCAGGAATAGCAGCCTGCCATTCTGTTTATCTTATCAACCAGGAATAAACAAGGCTGAGAGTACCTGAGACTCAGAGCTTTCAGGTACTCCCGGCCGTTATAAAACTAGTTAAGCATTTTTTCTTTCCAGACTAAGCGCACACTTTTGTGCGGTTCGTCATGAAGCCTGCTGAGAAGTTCTTTTACATCGATGAATTCTGCATTGAGTCCGTAAGCATCTTCGTACAGATCTATTCCATCCACATCGATATTGTCAAAAGAAATGAACCGGGTAAAATTAAAATCCATAGGCAATCCGTTTTGTTTCTTTAAAAACGGACCAGGCCACCTGAATATTGTTGCCTCCTGCATTTTTTACAGGAGGCAATCCGGTAATCAGTTTACTAACTATGAATTTGAAATTATCCCAGTGTAAGGCTGATATTTTTCTCCTCCATAAGCTTTCTCATATTTATGAGAGCATACCTCATCCTGCCAAGCGCAGTATTGATACTAACCTCTGTAATATCAGCAATTTCCTTGAAGCTCAATCCTGCATAATGCCTTAAAATCACAACCTCTCTCTGATCATCCGGAAGATGGCTTATCATTTTCCTTACATCCTGATGTATTTGTTTTTTAACCATTGTGTCCTCGACATTTTCATCCGCAAACTGTTTTGAATTGAAAATATCTGACTCATAATCATCATTTGAGATAGTGTTCATCTGCTTGATCCTTCTGAAATGGTCAATAATAAGGTTATGTGCAATTCTCATAACCCACGACAGGAATTTCCCGTTATCGGAATACCTGCCGCATTTAACTGACTGAATGACTTTTAAGAAAGTATCCTGGAAGATATCTTCAGCAAGCGCCTGATCACGTATATATAAGCTTATATATGCGTGTACTTTGTTCTTATGACGTTGGATTAGTTTCTCAAAGCAGGACTGCTCACCTTTTACGAACCCTGTCAGAAGTTCATAATCGGAAATTACTTTTTTCATAAACTCTCTCTTTAAATTAACTAGAGTAGAGATGTTTAATAGGCAGTCCTCCTTTTTTTTAATTGGTTTGTATTGACAAAGAAACAAAAAAATTCATACGAATTATATTACTTTTGCGTTTTAAGAGAATTTTAACATTTTATACACAGATAATGCAGGGTTTTATTGAGATCAGAGGGGCAAGGGTTCACAATCTGAAAAACGTCAGTCTGAAAATTCCAAGGAACAGGCTTGTAGTAATAACCGGAGTTTCGGGTTCAGGGAAATCGTCCCTGGCTTTTGATACAATATACGCCGAAGGTCAGCGTCGTTATGTTGAAAGCCTGTCGGCATATGCGCGGCAATTCCTTGGAAGGATGAATAAACCTGAGGTCGACTTCATCAACGGTATTCCCCCCGCCATAGCAATCGAACAGAAAGTAAATTCCCGGAATCCGAGATCAACCGTAGGCACCTCAACTGAGATATACGATTACATGCGTCTGCTCTATGCAAGGATCGGCCGCACTTATTCGCCTGTCTCAGGGAAAGAGGTGAAAAAGCACAGCGCCGATGATGTTGTTGATTTTCTTGCCTCACTTCCTCAGGGAACAAAAGTAATCATTGTTTCAGCAGGTGAGATACCGGGAAATATAGAAGTTTCTGAATATTTTTCATTTCTGAATAAGCAGGGATTCAATCGCATAGAATCTGATGGCGAAATAATAAGAATAGATGAACCCGGCGCTGCCGGGAAATTCGTGACAGGACAGAAAATAAATATTGTAATTGACAGGCTTGTAATCGACCATACTTCAGATACATTCAGCCGGGCGGCAGATTCCGCACAAACTGCCTTTCAGACCGGAAAGGGTTATTGCCAGGTAATAGTATCAAACGGGGAATTCACACGCGAGAACTTTTCGAACCTTTTCGAAGAAGACGGGATTACTTTCATGGAGCCAAATGAGTACATGTTCAGCTTCAATAATCCACTTGGCGCCTGCCCTGTATGTGAAGGTTATGGAAAAATAATCGGCATCGATGAGAATCTTGTCATACCTGATCAGAATCTTTCTGTTTATGACGATGCCATAGCCTGCTGGAAAGGTGAATCAATGAAGAAATGGAAAGAGAGACTTCTCGAGAATGCACATCTCTTTGATTTTCCTATTCACAGGCCATATTTCCAGCTTACTGCCGAACAAAAAAATGTGCTGTGGAAAGGGAACAGGTACTTTTATGGTATCGACAGGTTTTTTGAGCACCTTGAGGAAAAGAAGTACAAGATCCAGTACAGGGTTCTTCTGAGCCGGTATCGTGGGAAAACAGTATGCACTGAATGTCATGGGTCGAGGTTGCGCAAAGAAGCTGCCTATGTAAAAATTGACGGCAGGGCAATTGGCGAATTTGTGAGCATGCCGGTGGGAAAGCTGTACGAAACAATGTCTGCACTTAAACTTGACGGGAATGATGCAAAAATAGCTGAAAGACTACTGAAAGAAATTGTGATAAGGCTTAAGTTCCTGAATGAAACGGGCCTGTCATACCTTACGCTTGACAGGTTATCTTCAACACTGTCGGGAGGCGAGTCACAAAGAATAAATCTTTCGACATCCCTTGGCAGCAACCTTGTCGGATCGATGTATATACTTGATGAGCCGAGTATTGGATTACATCCCCGCGACACAAACCTTCTCATAAAAATTCTTAAAGAGCTTCGTGATCTCGGTAATACAGTGATTGTTGTAGAGCACGAGGAGGAGATAATAAGAGCTGCTGACCAGATAATAGATCTGGGGCCCGAAGCGGGCAGGCTCGGTGGTGAGATAATTTACCAGGGCGGCCTTGATCTGACAACATCAAATAAATCGCTCACTGCAGGTTACCTGAGCGGCAGGATGAACATACAGATTCCGAAGGTCAGGAGAAAGTGGAACAGCTATATCGAGGTAAAAGGTGCAAGAGAGAATAACCTTAAAGATATCAGCGTTAAATTTCCTCTTCATACAATTACAGCCGTTACAGGTGTGAGCGGATCTGGAAAATCGACTTTAGTCTCTGATATTCTGTACAGGTATCTCTCAAATAAAATATCAGGAAACAATTATAAACCGGGTCAGTTCAGAGAGATCACAGGTGATCTGTCGAGCCTGACTGGAATTGAGCTCGTAGATCAGAATCCGATTGGCAGATCAAGCAGATCGAACCCTGTGACATACCTGAAAGCTTACGATGAAATAAGGAAGCTGTATGCAGAATTGCAGGCATCAGTACAGAATAATTTCAAGGCTTCACATTTCTCATTCAATATTGAAGGAGGGCGCTGCGAAGAGTGCCAGGGCGAGGGCGTGATAAGGGTGGAGATGCAGTTTATGGCTGATGTTGAGCTGACCTGCGAGGTTTGCAAAGGCATGAAGTTCAAGAAAGAGATACTCGAAGTCAGATATCACGGAAAGAATATCTATGATATGCTCGAAATGACAATTGATGAAGCTATTGAACTTTTCAGCTCCCATCCCGGAAAATCAGAGAAACGGATTATTGACAAACTAAAGCCTCTCTCCGATGTCGGGCTCGGATATATAAAGATGGGACAATCATCAAGTACACTCTCAGGAGGTGAGAGCCAGAGAGTGAAGCTTGCTTATTTTCTCAGCCAGGAGCGCGGTTGCGGCCACATTCTCTTCATCTTCGACGAACCGACAACAGGATTGCATTTTCATGATATCAATAAACTCCTCAAATCAATAAACGCCCTTGTTGAACATGGTCATTCGGTTATCCTTATTGAGCATAATCTTGAAGTTATAAAAAGCTCTGACTGGGTCATCGATCTCGGACCTGAGGGAGGTGAAGAGGGCGGTTATGCAATATTTGAAGGTAAGCCTGAAGATCTTGTGAAAAGTAATAAATCACATACGGGAATGTATCTTAAAAGCAAATTGTAACAAATGTTACAAAAAAAGGCAGTATTTATCGCCTCTTTTTCTTCAATGTACAAAGTACTTATTTCTTGGTCTTAAACCCGAACATTATTGATACGCAACCGCTTGCAGGCACATCCCCTGATTGGTTAAATGTTGATACCTTAACAACTATCTTGAGCTGCTGGCTCGACTGCAATTCAAAGTCCCATGTTTTCGCATAATCATGATCTTTATTAGAATAAAGAACATTTTTATTTGCATCGAGCACCCTGAACTCAACCTGAGGTAATTTATCTTCTCCGCAAATCGCAACACGGTATTGCATATCAGAATAGAAAGTCTTATAAAGCTCTGCTTCTTCGCCTTCAACAAGTATTGCAGCATGATAATTACCATCATGAGTGTAGGATCCCAGTTCAGGGAGACAAACTTTTTTGGCGAAAGCCTTGCATTGCGCATCAGCATCAGCAGTGCCAATGAGAATGAATAATGCAAGAACTGTAAAAATTTTAATTATTCTCATGACTTTAGATTTTTACAAACGTATTTCTTATCTCAGCAACAGTAGTTGCAAGCTCTTTGAAAACTTCAGGAGTCATATCGGTTTTGACTTCTGACTTCAGTACGGTTGTGTTTGTTGACTGATCATACTCAGGTCTTACTGGAGAAGACTTTATATTTATTTTGTCGAAGACAACTTTCAGCTTTGATACCTGAGCAATAATCTCATCAACAGCAGGGTTACCCTTGCTGCTCTGGAGAAGATTGATAAGAATATCTATCGAAAGCTTCTGATCAATAATTCTGCTTACAAGCTTGTTCCCGTTGAAGTCATTCATGTCAACAAGCTGTGTTGAGATATACAGCCCCTCAAACCAGCCTCCTACGAGAACCATTGCAGCAACTGCAGGTTGTCCGTTCTCCTCGAGGTACGAATTTGAGTTCATGAAGGTTTCGCTTACAACCTCCATTATATACTCGCTATTGTTAATATTTTCCTCCAGTCCGTCGATTGTCTCCTGTGAGATCGCATCAAGAATTCCAAGACCGTCTGCCATCTTCTTGGCTGCATTCATATAATCAATAATAAGCTGTGTCTGTTCATACATGCTTGCAAAGCTCAGATCACAAGTATAAATACCAAGATTCAGAGCCATGCTTTTAGTTGTAACATAGCTTCCGACATTTTTTATCGAATTCATCTGATTCTGATCGAATTTGGCGCCTGCGGAACGGATCAGCTGAGCTGATTCGAGAGGTGAAGGAAGGGCATTGAAAATTTTCTCAGCCTGCTTGATATCATCATATATCTTACTATCCTTTGAAACAGGGACAGTTACTTCCTCCTGTGTCGGCTTCGTTCCGCCCTTGCATCCAATGAGCAAAGCGCTGACAAAAAGAACCAACATTATTGCCGGACTGATTCCAAATTTTTTGTTCATAATCGAAAATATTAATGTATCTACTTAATTCCCGACTAAATTAGTATAATATTTTTATTTTCAAAAAAAGGTTCGTGTTCTCTGCTGTATTCCTAATTTTGCTAAAAATCACTTAAATATGATAAAATCAGAGGAAAAAAAGAAGAATCTCGGAATACTTTTATCAAAAGATAATTCTACTGCTATAATTCAGGCTATTCAAATGTTACGGGATGAAGAACCTTTTGAGGGTGCAATCGGGCTGTTGGCATCGTGTTATGACAGGCATTCTGGTGAATCGGTGAATAAGGAAATAGAGATGTTCATGAATGATCTGAAAGATAAATCATTACGTTCTGAGGTGATAAATGAAATTAAGAAAGATCATAAACCTGGTACAATAACAATGCTTGTTGCATCATGCTGGCAATCAGGTCTTGATTATTCAGCTTTTGTAATGGATTTTGCTGAAGCGTTTATTAGAAGTGAATATGCTACATCTCTCGAATGTTATACTGTTTTAGACGAGTCAATTGCAAGCCTGACTTTAAATGAAAAAGCAAAGCTTACAGGTTATCTCAGGGAAAAAACAAATTCGATCAAAGGAGATAAGAAGGCTCTTGCCTCTGATCTCATTTCAGGAATCGAAAACCGTGATCAGTCTTCGGATGAGAAATAGCGCATAAACTGCGTTCTTTCGAATACTACCGGTTTTCGTGTATTTTTCCAGTTCAGCATGCCCCTGAACTCCTTGATATCATCGAATTTATGATGATCCATCCATGCCAGAATTTCTGAATTAATATCTTTCAGAAATGGCAGGCCTTTTTTGTATAAAACAGAACAAACCTGAACTGTATCAGCGCCTGCAAGAAGATATTTAATCGCATCTTCACCATTTGTGACACCTGTTGAAGCTGAGATATCGATCTTCAACCCCTGGGCGCTTACCATTGCGATCCATCTTATAACATGCCGCATCTCCTCACGGCTGCTGAATACATTTGAAGGTATTATTTCTAGTTTATTAATATCAATATCGGGCTCATAAAACCTGTTGAACAAAACTACTCCCTTTACTCCTCTTGAATAGAACTCATTTACAATATTCATGATGTTTGAGAAACGCTGGCTTATCTTCATTACAACAGGGATTCTCAGACGTTTAACAAGCTTTTCCGACAGGTCAAGATAATATTTCTCTGATTCTGTTGAATTCATCTTTCTGTCAAGAGGAAGGAAGAAAGCATTTACTTCAAGCGCATCGGCGCCGGCATCTTCGATTTTTGATGCAAAGTCAATCCAGCTGCCCGATGAAAAGCAGTTCACGCTTGGAATCACAGGCACCGAAAGGCTTCTTTTTGCGTCTCTTACAAAAGTGATGTATGAATCGACACTGTGCGATTTGGTATATGATGCAATATATTCATCCGCTTCAGGATAACCTGTAAGTGAAGGAACCTCATTTATATGGTACATTATCTGTTCTTCAAAGAGAGATTTCAGCACAACTGCACCCGCCCCACTCTCTTCTGCAATCTTCAGATTCTGAAGATCAGAAGTCAGCCTGCTGCTGCTTACAATTACAGGGCTTTTAAGATCTAGCCCGAGGTAGGTGGTCCTGAGTTTTTCCATATCGTTAAATTTTATTTCTTTCTCCGAAAATAAGGCTTCCGACCCTTATCATTGTGCTTCCTTCTTCCACAGCAATCTTATAGTCGCCCGACATTCCCATTGAAATCTCCCTGAAGAAAGGATTGTTTTTAAAATATTGATTTTTTATTTTTTCAAATATCTCCCGCAGATGCCTGAATTCCTGGCGTACACGCCTTGTGTCATCAGTAAAGGTTGCCATTCCCATCACACCACAGATCCTTACATTATTAAACTCATCATTCTTTACCTGTTCCAGTACCGGATCAAGCTCTTCTTCAGCAAATCCCGACTTCGTTTCCTCACCTGCAATATGAATTTCAAGGAGGCAATCGATCACCTTTCCGGCTTTGGCTGCTTCGGTGTCAATAACAGATAAAAGCTTCAGGGAATCAATAGACTGGATCATGCTTACGAATGAAATTATCTGTTTTACCTTATTTGTCTGAAGATGCCCTATCATGTGCCATTCAATATCTGATGGAAGATGATCCTTTTTATTCAGGATTTCCTGTACCCTGTTCTCTCCGAATACTCTCTGCCCTGCATCATAGGCCTGCTTAATAATTTCTACAGGTTTTGTCTTTGAAACGGCCACAAGCCTGACTGATACCGGTATTCCGGATTGTACAAGGCGAAGGTTATCAGCAACAGAGCTCATAAATCTACTCAAGAAGATGTATAACAAGTCCGCTTCTGAGCTTTGGCTCAAACCATGTTGATTTTGGCGGCATAATATTTCCTGAATCGGCAATCTTTATTAGCTGATCCATCGACACAGGATATAAAGCAAACGCTACCTGCATCTCACCGCTGTCAACACGTTTCTTAAGCTCCCCTAATCCGCGTATTCCGCCAATAAAATCGATTCTCTTCGATCTTCTGAGATCCTGGATGTCAAGAACAGGACTGAGGATCTGGTTTGTTAAAATTGTAACATCCAGGACGCCGATTGGATCATTATTATCGTATGTGCCTTCAGGAGCATTAAGGCAGTACCATTTGCCTTCAAGATAAATTGAGAATTCGTGAAGCTTCTGCGGCTTATATATTGCTTCTCCCTTCTCCGTAACATTGAATCTCTTGCCAAGCTTTTCAAGAAACTCACCGGATGTATGTCCATTTAAATCCTTTACAACCCTGTTATAATCTATAATCCTTAGCTGATCAGCTGGAAAATGAACTGCAAGAAAGTAATTATAATCCTCGTTCCCGGTATGTTTCGGATTATTATCGCGCTTCTCCTTGCCTACGAGAGCTGCTGCTGCAGTCCTGTGATGACCATCTGCAACATAAGTATATGGTACTTTTGTGGCAAAGAGCTTTTCAATCTGCCTGTTTACTTTTTCATCTTTCACAACCCAGAAATGATGCCCGAACCCGTCTTCTGCAGTAAAATCGTATTCGGGCTTTTCGTTCATTGTTATTTTTTTAACAATGTCATCAATCTCTTTTACCGGAGGATAAGTAAAAAAAACAGGTTCAATATTTGCATTATTTACACGAACGTGCACCATCCTGTCCTGCTCTTTGTCAGGGCGGGTGAGCTCATGCTTTTTGATAACCCCGTTAAGATAATCCTCAACGGAGGCGCAGCCTGTAATCCCAAATTGTGTCCGCCCTTCCATAGTCTGGGCATATATATAAAAATGCGGTTCCTTATCCTGTACAAGCCACTTCTTTGTCTGCCATTTCCTGAAGTTCTCAACAGATCTCCTGTACACATCCTCTGAGTGAATATCAACATCACCGGGAAGATCTATCTCTGCACGTGTAACATGCAGTAAAGAACATTCCCTGCCTTCGGCCATTTTTGCTGCTTCCTCACGGTTCATGACATCATACGGAAGGCATGCCAGATCTGAGGCAAGTGCAGCAGGAGGCCTCAACCCCCTGAAAGGTTTTACTACTGCCATCTTAAAGTCGGATAAGAATTATTTGTTCAGTTTATATTTTTCAATTCCCTTTTTAAAGTAATCTATTATCTGCCTTGCTGCGGCAACGCCTGCATTAATGTTAGCTTCCTCCGTCTGCGCACCCATCTTCTTCGCAGTGAAAAGATAACGTCCCTTGTACTTCTCTTCAAACACAGCTTTTGAATCGGGTTCAATGTCTGAAACATAGGAGAAATCAGGACGTTCTTCAAAGATTTTGAGCAAAGCATCTTCATCAATGATCTCTTTCCTTGCAGTATTGATAAGCACTGCATTCTCCGGCATTCTTTTCAAAAGATCATAACCAACCAATCTGGCTGTCCGGTCATTGTAAGGAATATGAAGCGAGATATACTGGCATTTTGAATACATCTCTTCAAGATTTACAATCTGCTTAGCGCCATTATTTTTCATTACTCTTTCCCTGACAAACGGATCGTATGTATAAATGTCCATTCCGAACCCGCGTGCAATATCGGCAACATATTTTCCTACATTTCCAAAGCCATGCAGCCCAAGAGTCTTCATTCTAAGCTCTGTGCCTGATTTTTTACCGTCGAACCCGCCTCTTATATGATAAAGGAGCATTTCGAAAACAAGCTCAGCAACAGCATTTGAATTCTGACCCGGAGTATTCATTGCAATGACATTATGATCAGTACATGATTGAATATCCAGGTTATCATAACCTGCGCCCGCCCTGACAACAATTTTCAATTGTCTCGCAGCATCAAGCACCTCTGATGTAACTTTATCGCTTCTTACTATCAATGCATCAGCATCGGAAACGGCTTCAAGAAGATCTGATTTATTCTTATAATTCTCAAGTAATGCGAGCTTATAACCCGCTGCTTCGGAAACTTCACGGATCTGCTTCACAGCAATTGGAGCAAATGCCTTTTCTGTTGCGACAAGAATTTTCATATCCCCCCTATAATTTAATTCCTTGACTCGAATTCTTTCATTGCGCTTACAAGAGCTTCGACGCTCTCTTTTGGAAGTGCATTATAAGTTGATGCCCTGAACCCGCCAACAGAGCGGTGTCCCTCGATACCGAGCAAACCTTTTGATTTTGCAAAATCAGAAAATGCTTTTTCAAGTTCTTTGTATTCGGGCTTCATCACAAAGCAGATATTCATCAAAGAACGATCCTCCGGATCCGGAATAGTCGGCATGAAAAGCCTGTTCCTTTCAATTTCATCGTAAAGGATTTTTGCCTTCTCAATATTCTTCTTTTGCATTGCAGGAATGCCACCCTGGTTTTTCAACCATGTAAGAGTATGGTATGCGGCAAAAACAGCGAATACAGGAGGTGTATTGAACATTGATTCACCTTTTATATGTATGCGGTAGTCGAGCATTGATGGTATCGGCCTTGTTACTTTTCCAAGAGCATCTTCCTTCACAATTACGAAGGTGACCCCGGCAGGAGCAAGGTTCTTCTGGGCGCCGCCATATATCAGGGCATACTTTGAAACATCAACAGGACGGCTGAAGATATCGGATGACATATCCGCAATAAGAGGAACTTTAACATTATCCGGATCTTTCTTCAATTCTGTTCCGTATATTGTATTGTTTGTTGTGATATGGAAATAATCGACATCAGAGGGAATTGTGTAATTCTTAGGAATATAATTGAAAAGTTTCTCTTTTGATGAAGCAACTTCAACTACTTCCCCGAAATTCTTAGCTTCTTTCAGCGCTTTGCCTGCCCATTCTCCTGTATTAATGTAAGCCGCTTTCTTCTGAAGAAAGTTGTAAGGCACCATGCAGAATTGCATGCTCGCTCCTCCCCCAAGAAATAATACGTGATATCCTGAAGGTATATTAAGAAGCTCCTTAAAAAGAGCTATCGTATCATTCATGCATGCAACGAATTCCTTACTACGGTGCGATATCTCAAGTATCGACAACCCTGTACCGGCAAAATCTTTAATTCCTTCAATTGTCTTATCAAGTGTATACTGAGGAAGAATTGAAGGTCCTGCATAAAAATTGTGTTTCTTCATGGGAAAGCTTTTATTTTAATAATTATTTGAATACTGTATTTGTTTACAAATTTATAAAATTGTTGTTGTTAATAAACTAAATAATAGTGTATTCAGGAACAGCTCACCAGTTTCCCGTTTTTTAAAACCGGAACATGGCTTGTGAGATCAGGCGTTAAACAAAAGGCAATGCAGTCATCAAGTCCTTTATCGCGAAGACGACTTCTCTGGGCGGCTTTTTCAATATAAGAAATCACATCACTTTTTGCCAGTGACCAGAGATCGATGGCTGCAAGTGTTGAATCACAAATTGTTGAGTACATGCCGCTGGCAATAAGCTTTTCGGCAAATGCGCCGGCACATAACGTATCCTCAAGGTTGAACCTGTTCTTCCATCCGGCACAAAACAGAAGAGTTTCCCGCTCCTGTCTGAGCAGCCAGGCTGTCAAAGCTGAAAGATTTAGAAATGATCCTATTACAGTAGAATAGGAGGAGGATGCCATCTCAATTATGCCAGTTCCGTTAGTAGTACTGTAGACGATTGTCTGGCCATCAACTTTATCCTTCGTGAAGTTGAAAGGTGAATTTCCAAAATCGGCGAAATCAAGCACAAAACCATCCCGCTCGGCTGCAATAAGATAACCCTCGGATTTGTATTTGCGGGCAGTGTCAATATCTGCCACAGGAATGATTTCTCTCGCTCCATTTTCAAACGCGCTGCATATAGCGGATGAAGCTCTGAGAACATCAATCACCACAACGATAGCTTCATGATGATCGTCTGTTGAGAACAATGCAGGTGAAAAGCAGGTTTCAAGTTTATGCTTTACAATCATAAAATATTGGACAACAGTTTTCTACAAGCTTATTATCTCCTTGTAATCAGGAGAAATAAGTCACGGAATCATACTATTTTTTATAGAACGGAAGATCAGTTACCCTTGCTTTGATATCCTTGTTTCTGATACGGATGAAAATCTCTGTCCCTGTTTTCCAATATCCTTTATTCAGGTAAGCCATTCCTATTCCCTGTTTCAGCACAGGAGACATGGTGCCGGAAGTTACCTCGCCGATAATTTCACCAGAGGCATTTACTACTTCGTAATGTTGTCTTGGAATTCCCCTGTCTTCCATTAGAAATCCTTTCAATCTCTTTGCTGTTCCATTCTCTTTCTGATTGAGAAGGTACGCTTTATCGATAAAATCCTTATTGAATTTTGTTATCCAGCCCAGCCCGGCCTCGATTGGCGATGTAGCGTCATTAATGTCGTTGCCGTAAAGGCAAAATCCCATTTCAAGACGGAGTGTATCACGTGCGCCAAGTCCTACTGGTTTAATTCCAAAATCTTTTCCGGCTTCAAAAACTGACTTCCATATTTTATCTCCGTCTGAGTTCTTTACATATATTTCGCAGCCTCCCGAACCTGTGTACCCGGTTGTTGCAAAAATGACATCCTTAATGCCGGCAAAATCTATTACTTTAAATGTATAGTATTCCATGTCTGTAACAGAAGCTGACGTGAGCTTCTGCATTGCCTTAAGCGCCAGTGGCCCCTGTATTGCGAGTTGTGCTATCTCATCCGAAGCATTTACAAGGTCTTTTCCTGTCTTCAGTCCGAACTTTGCTGCATGCTGAACACACCAGTTCCAGTCTTTTTCAATATTCGATGCATTAACAACAAGAAGATACTTTTCAGGAGAATACCTGTAAACCAGCAGATCGTCAACAATGCCACCTTTGCCGTTAGGGAAACATGAATATTGAACCTTTCCGTCCCATAATGCTGATACATCGTTTGATGTAACATATTGCAGAAACTCTGTTGCATGCGGACCTGTGACAAAAAATTCTCCCATGTGTGACACATCAAAAACTCCGAGTTTATCACGGACTGTCATGTGTTCCTCGTTTATTCCGGTATATTCCACAGGCATGTTGTATCCTGCAAAAGGTATTATCCTTGCACCGGCTTCCTGGTGAAATTTAGTAAATGCAGTATTCTTCATCGCTTTATTATTTTGAAACTGATGTTTATTCCTTTAAAAGAATGCAAATAAACAAATACTTTCCTTATAATGCCTGATGAAAATCAACTTTCGTGTCGTAATGGGAAGACAATCCCGAAAAAATCAAAAAGGTTTAATTTTCTGACAACCCAGATAACCAATCTGTTCCGGATTTATTTCCTCGCTGAAGTCAACGTCTTCTCAGTAGAAGTCCGTTTAAATTAAAAATTACTATATTTGTTTAACTAAAGTATATGGAATACAAATCTATCAATCCGGATTATCTTGAGACGGTATCGGGCGGAGATTCGGAAATAATAAAAGAGATCGTGGATATGTTCACCGAGCAGTCATCTGAAGCTTACACACAGATGTTATCTCTCCTTGAAAAGGGAAATTTTTATGATCTTGGGATGCTTGCTCATAAAATGAAATCATCAGTGGCAATAATGGGAATGGATGATCTTGCCACAATGCTGAAAACTTTTGAGATTCAGACGAAAGACGGTAAAAATTCAGAATCATACGGCGCCTACATTGAAAGATTCAGAAATGATACGGAAATCGCAATTTCTGAACTGACAGATTATATTAATAACCGTCTTAAGTGATAAGATGATAAATATTGAAAAGCGCGATAAAATTGATGTAATTTCATTCTCCGTCAATAAAATAGATGCGCTTATAACAGAAGAAATCCGTGACAGCATCTGCAAGGTTTTCGAGAATTCAAATTCAAAAGTAATAATAGATCTTTCAGGGGTTCATTACATTGACAGCTCAGGATTCGGCTGTTTTCTTTCTGTAATGAAGACAGCCCGGAATAATTATGGAATAATCAAATTTGCACAACCCGAACCTGCAATAATGCAATTATTCCGGACTCTTCAGCTTCACACGATTTTCCAGATTTATGAAGATCTGGATTCATGTCTGAGATCTTTCAGATAACAGCCTCATGTATGTTTTCTCTTCTGAATACAAGGCCTTCTCCACCTGTATCAACTATAATTCTGTCTTCTTTTGAGACTTTGCCTGCTATTATCTCTTTCGACAATTCATTTACAATTTCTTTCTGTATGAGTCGCTTCACCGGTCTGGCACCGAGCTGAGGATCATAACCTTTTTCGGCAAGCCAGTCGATTGCTTCATCAGTAAGTTCCAGATCCAGCCTGTATTCGTCAAGCATCTTCTTAATGCCATTGATCTGAATTCTTACTATATCCCTGATTTGTTCCTCATTAAGAGGTTTGAACATTACGATTTCATCGATCCTGTTCAGGAATTCAGGTCTGAGTGATCGTCTCAAAAGCAACATGATCTCTTTACGAAGCTTCTCTTCCTCATTTTCAGGCATGTTATTATGACATTCTTCCATCCTGTCGCGTATAATTTCTGATCCAAGATTTGAAGTCATTATCACTATTACATTCCTGAAGTTTACTATTCTCCCTTTATTATCAGTAAGCCTTCCCTCGTCAAGAACCTGAAGAAGCAGGTTGAAAAGATCAGGATGGGCCTTTTCAATCTCATCAAGGAGCACAACCGAATAAGGTTTATGCCTTACTGCTTCAGTAAGTTGACCACCTTCTTCGTAACCGATATATCCGGGAGGCGCTCCGATCAGTCTTGATACCGAATGACGTTCCTGGTATTCAGACATATCTATCCTTGTCATCAGGTTTTCATCATTGAAGAGGAATTCAGCAAGGGCTCTTGCAAGCTCTGTCTTGCCGACACCTGTCGTGCCTATAAATATGAAAGAGCCTACAGGCCTTTTCTGATCCTGGAGCCCGGCCCTTGATCTTCTTACTGCATCTGATACTGCAGCTATTGCCTCATCCTGCCCCACGACACGTTTATGAAGCTCATCCTCAAGACGAAGCAGTTTCTCCTTTTCACTCTCAAGCATACGCGATACAGGTATGCCTGTCCATTTTGATACTATTGCTGCAATATCTTCAGAGGTAACCTCTTCTCTTACAAGCGATCCCTTACTCCTTTTCTTTTCGATCTCCTCCTTGAGATTTGCTATCTCTCTTTCAAGCTGTATTATCTTTCCGTACCTGATCTCGGCTACCTTGCCGTAATCACCGGTTCTTTCAGCTCGATCAGCTTCAAATTTAAGGGATTCAACCTCCTCTTTTCTGCTCTGGACTTTCTCTACCATTTCCTTTTCTGATTTCCATGCGGCGATGAGTGAATCGCGCTTCCCCTGGACTTCTGCAAGCTCACGAGATATTTTATCAACTTTTAGTGTATCGCCGTCTCTCCTTAAGGCTTCTTTTTCGATCTCGAGCCTAGCAATTGTTCTTTCAGCCTCGTCGATTTCTTCAGGTACTGAATTCATTTCAAGCCTCATTCTTGAGGCTGCCTCGTCAATAAGGTCTATTGCCTTGTCAGGAAGGTACCTGTCAGTAATATAGCGTGTCGAGAGGTCAACTGCAGAAATGATTGCTTCATCCCTGATGATCACTTTATGATGTGTTTCATATTTCTCACGGATACCACGGAGTATAGAAATTGAATCGGCCCTGTCCGGTTCATCGACCATGACTACCTGGAATCTTCTCTCAAGGGCTTTATCCTTTTCAAAATATTTCTGGTATTCGTTAAGGGTTGTTGCACCTATTGCCCTCAGTTCACCACGGGCAAGTGCAGGTTTGAGAATGTTTGCAGCATCCATTGCTCCTTCGGACTTGCCCGCACCAACAAGAGTATGAATCTCATCAATAAAAAGAACTATATCGCCGTTCGATCCAATAACTTCATTGACAACCGCCTTAAGCCTTTCTTCAAATTCACCCTTGTATTTTGCGCCTGCAATAAGAGCGCCCATATCGAGTGAATAAATTGTCTTTGACTTGATATCTTCAGGCACGTCGCCTCTTATTATCCTGTGGGCAAGGCCTTCTGCAATAGCCGTTTTCCCTACTCCCGGCTCTCCGATAAGAAGCGGGTTATTTTTTGTTCTTCTCGTAAGTATCTGCAGTATCCTCCTGATCTCATCATCTCTCCCGATAACAGGATCGAGCTTTCCTGATCTTGCCCTTTCATTAAGGTTTATTGCATACCTGTTAAGCGAATCAAATGTCTCATCTGAAGTCTGGCTCTCGACCTTCGCGCCTTTTCTTAGCTCAGTTATTGCGGCTTTAATCTCTTTCATCGATATGCCATGATCTTTCATTATCCTGGAGGCAGCATCATTTGTATCGAGAATGCCCAATATCAGATGCTCTGAGGATACATATTTATCCTTCATTTTTGAAGACTGGTCAGTGGCTTTACGCAAAGCTTCAGATGCAGTCGAAGACAAATAGGACTCGGCTCCGGAAACTTTCGGGAAAGAATCAATGAGGTTATCAAGATCGCGCGAAACAGAAGTTTCATTCACGCCCATTTTTCCGAAAAGAAAGCTTGTAATACTTTCAGACTCGGTCATGATCCCCTTCAGTAAATGTGCGCACTCCACAGCCTGCTGGCCTTTGGCAGAAGCTATATTGAAGGCTTGCTGAATTGATTCCTGTGCCTTGAGTGTGAAATTATTTAGATTCATTTTAAATATGTTTTTGTCAGTATTTATCAAAATTACTGCCATGGTCCTTTTGTTGACTAAATGACATCAAAGCCCTAAACATAAATGTCAATTTGTCTGAAGGCCTGTTCTTTTGTTATCTTTACGGCTAATAAAACAACATCGAAATGTCAAAAGTTATCTGGAAACCAGGTACAATGATCTATCCACTTCCTGCCGTGATGGTAAGCTGCGGATCATTACCCGAAGAATACAATATTATTACAATATCATGGACCGGAACGGTATGCACAGATCCGGCAATGTGCTATATCTCAGTACGTCCGCAACGTCATTCGTACAATATAATTAAGAAGAACGGTGATTTTGTTATTAATCTTACAACCGGCGGCCTTGCTTATGCTACTGACTGGTGCGGTGTAAATTCCGGAAGCAAACACAGGAAATTTGAAGAGATGAAGCTGACGCCGGTTCCGGCCCTGAAAGTCAGGGCTCCGATGATAGGAGAATCGCCAGTTAATATTGAGTGTATTGTAAGGGAAATTAAAGAGCTCGGCTCACATCACATGTTCATTTCTGAGGTTGTCGCTGTTCATGCAGACGAACAGTACATCAGCAAAAAGACAGGCGCATTCAGGCTGAACGATACATCACCGCTTTGTTATTCGCATGGAATATACTATGAAACAGGGAAAATGATAGGAAAATTTGGTTACTCCGTACAAAAGAAAAAAAACAGCAAAGCAGGATATAAAAAACAGTGAATTACAATATTGTTTATACAAAATAATAACTAAACTTAACCGAAATTTGAGTTAAACAACAAATTTCGATAACTTTCTAACCTTAAAACCTAATACTACCTGTATGAGTGAGAAGATTCTTGAAACCCTGATGCAGTTATTCGCCATCATTGCCAAGCCTCAGTCGAATGATGCTGAAAGAAGAGGTGTTGTAGAGGCATTTCTAAGGCGCATGCTTAACCAGGAACTTGTAAAGAAGTATCTCACTACATACGACAAGGAATATGAAGAAGCCAGAAAAAAGCTTGAGAAGTCGAGTGCCGAAAGGCGTGAAGGGGCGATAGCCATAAGGATAAGAAAGCTTTGCAAGGAGATCAATGAACAGGGCATGCTCGATCAGGAACAAAGGATCGTTGTTGTTATCCAGGTTCTTGAGTTCTGCAAATCAGGAGGCAAAGATGTCAGCTCGCTTGAACTCGGCTTCATCAGCACTCTTGCTGAAGGTTTGAATATAACTTCTGAGGAATATGACGAAATTGAAAAATTTGTCCTCAACTCATTCGAAAATCTTCCTTCAACACCAAATCTTCTCGTACTGAGCAGCGCCAAGGATATTGAGAACACGAGTGTAAAGCATGTAATCAAGGAAACTCTCAGGGGAACGATATGGATTCTTTTTGTCCCTTCGGTAAACAAGTATTTTGTAAGGTTCAAAGGTTCGGGTGAGTTATCGATGAACGGGCAGCTTCTTCAGGAAGAAAAAGTTTATCCTTTCAGCCAGGGATCATCAATAAAGGGGTACAAGATAACTCCTATCTACTACTGGGATATTACTATGCAGTTCATGAAGGAGGAGTTCAGGGCGTCACGTGTTTTGTATGAGGTGAATAACCTTGAATACAGATTTAAAAGCGGGAAGGTCGGAATTCACCACATGAGCTTCAGCGAGGAATCCGGCAGGATGGTTGGGATAATGGGTGCAAGCGGCGCCGGCAAATCTACCCTTCTGAGTGTATTAAACGGGACAAATAATCCTTTTGACGGGGAGGTCCTTATAAATGGAATAAGCATTCACAAGGATAAGGAAAAAGTAAAGGGACTGATCGGGTACGTTTCACAGGATGACCTGCTGATTGAGGAACTTACTGTCTTTGAAAATCTGTATTACAACGCCAAATTATGCTTTGATAATCTCACAGAGGAAGAGATTGTGACAAGGGTCGACACAGTTTTAAAAAACCTTGGACTTTATGAGATCCGGAACATGAAGGTGGGCAGCCCGCTGAATAAAAAGATAAGCGGCGGACAAAGGAAAAGGCTAAACATTTCTCTTGAGCTTATAAGGGAACCGGCAATTATGTTCCTAGATGAGCCTACATCGGGTCTTTCTTCACGTGATTCAGAGAATATTCTCGATCTTCTGAAAGAACTTGCGAGAAAGGGGAAACTGCTGTTTATTGTAATTCATCAGCCATCGTCCGAAATATTCAAGATGTTCGATAAGCTTATAATCCTCGATACAGGAGGGTACCTTATCTACAATGGCAATCCTGTTGATTCAATTGAGTATTTCAAGAGGAAAATCGAGCAGGCAAATTACAACGAAAGTGAATGTTATGTTTGCGGAAATGTAAATCCGGAGCAGATCTTTAATATTGTCGAAACAAAAATATTCACTGAAAGCGGGCATCCGACTGATACAAGAAAAATATCCCCAGCCGACTGGAGCGCCCTGTATAAAGCCGAAAAATTCGAAGAAAAACTTGACAGAGGTACTTCGATACCTGAAATCAACTTCAAAACGCCGAACAGGTTCAGACAGTTCATTGTATTTGTAAAAAGAGATGTGCTGTCAAAGATTGCAGATACGCAATATATGCTTATTACACTGCTTGAGGCGCCCGTACTTGCATTCTTTCTCTCATTTCTGATCAGGTATTTTGACGATAGTGATACGGGTGGAAGCTACACATTATTTGATAACAATAATCTTCCGATATATATATTCATGTCGGTTATTGTTGCAATATTCATGGGGCTTACTGTCAGCGCCGAAGAAATAATAAAAGACAGGAAGATATTAAAACGAGAAGCTTTCCTTAACCTAAGCTGGAACAGTTATCTCACTTCCAAGGTATTTGTTCAGTTTGTGATTTCAGCAATACAGGCTCTTACTTTTGTACTTATAGGTAATTCAATTACAGGTATTAAAGGTATGATGTTTGAATACTGGCTCGTTCTTTTTACATGCTGGGCTGGAGCAAATATGCTTGGTCTTGTAATATCTGACAGCTTCAAGACCGTAGTTACAATTTATATTCTTATACCATTCCTTGTTATTCCGCAGATCATACTCAGCGGTGTAATGGTGAAATTTGAAAAACTCAATCCGAATATCTCCTCCCCTGTTGAAATTCCCGTCTATGGAGATCTGATTACAGCAAGGTGGGGTTATGAAGCGCTGGCTGTAAACCAATTCATTTATAACGATTATGAAAGACAGTTTTATCGTTTCGATAAGGCTATGAGTAAGGCAAAATTCAAAAAGGACTATTGGTACTCAAAGCTTAAAGCGAAGCTTGAAAACATCCAGACAGATCTTGCAAAAGGAGTCAGAAGTGAAGGTTTTGAGGATAATCTTAAAATGGTATATAATGAATTCAGCAAACAGGCAGCTGAAACACCTGATTTGAGCTTCAATAATATCGGAAATCTTGTTCCTGATAATATCAATCTCGATCTTGTAAGAGATGCCTTCGGTTACCTGGAAGACGTGAGAAAGTATTATATCAGGTATAATAATTCTGCCAGCGGCCAGAAAGATGAACTCATTACAAAACTGCAATCCCAGGATAATGCAGGTTTTCTTAGACTAAAGAATGATTATGCAAATGAATCATTGCAGGAATTTGTAACAAACAGTAATGAAACAGACAAGATAATTGAGTACAATGACGAGATTATCCAGAAGCTGGAACCAATATATATGGATCCAAAACATCCATTTATAAGGGCTCATTTTTACTCACCCACAAAGAAGGTAATGGGTAATAATGTAGATACGTTTGTCGTAAATGTAATTGTGCTATGGGTAATGACCTTCGTCCTGTATCTTGTTCTGTATTTCAGGTTGCTCAAGAAAGCGCTCGATTCAGGCGAATCTGCCATGGATAAGAAGAAAAGAAGCGGAGAATAGCTTAAAAAATATAAGGAGGCTGCCCTTTATCAGGCAGCCTCCTTAGTATAGCAGACAACCAGCCAGGTTATTTAACAGGATGGTTGTTATTCAACGATCTCAATCATCTTGAAAGGTACCCTGATGATCGATTCATAATCTTCACCTGCTTCGAGCATATCTTCATCATCCTCCTCATAATACCAGTTTACCTCAACTTCATTCTTTGCCTTATGAATAGCTTCGAGTTTCTTAAAAACATCAAGAATACATTTGGATGAGCTGGTATTGAAGTACTCCAACCTTATATTTACTACTGTTTTAGGCAGGGGTGATTCTTTATAACTGTCAAGCCAGTCAACCAGAGGCTTATAAAACTCCACTGAATTTTCAGGAATTGACCGTCCCTTGATTTCGAATATTCCTGCTGTAGCGTCAAATTTCACAGTTGGGGTTTTGGGGGTTCCTTCGATGTTGATCGGTTCCATATTTGCAAGTATTAATAGATTTTAATTATTTATATCAGCTGATTCACTCACAACAATATTCAGATAAAAAAATGAATAATTGTTGTTATATGGAATAAATTTATAATCAAGCCTGTTTCCGGTCTTCCTTGCAATATCGACAAGACCAAGACCCCCACCTCCTTTTGCAGAAATTCTCTGGTGATTGAGGATAAATTTATAAAGCTCCTTTATCTCTTCATGACTGGATCTGTTAATCCGTTTTATCTTCTCCTCGAGCTTCTCAATATTATCCGAATGAACAAAATTTCCTGTTATGATCTTATATGCATCATCTATTTTCCTGATCGTCAGCAACCCAAACTTCTCTGCAGCCTGATCCTCGAATTCTGAAGGAACTTTATCAACATGATGAAAAAGATTCTGAAGACTTTCTACAAGAACATTATAGACTTTCTTTCTTAACCGTGGATTTTCGTCGGCCTCAACCATCTTACCTTCAACCGTATCGAGAATATTATTAATCACATCGGAATCAATATTACCTCTGTAGAAGAGAATAATATCTCCTTCCTTTTGTTCCGACAAATAATTTTCGATATTAAAGCTCATCTAAGCTTTCTTTTGGGTCAGGGTCAAAATAAGATAACAAATATAATAAAAATATGATGTTATCAAAATTAAACGGATTTTTGAGAAGAGACAACCGGTTTCCTGCTTCCTGAATATAAATCATATCTCAGCAGCAGGCATTCAAGTGCACCGTTAAAGAGAACAAATTTTTCTGATGGTTTTAAGCCAATGTTTTTTAAAGCTTCCCTGTTTGGAGTTATGATCCAGCCTGTTGAACCTGGAAATTTATGCTTCATTGTTGAGCCGATCATACTATATAGTTCATCGATCTCTTCAGGTTGCAAACGTAAACCATAAGGAGGATTCATAAAAATATACATCCCGTGATCACCCTGGCTAATATCTTTAAAGTCAATAAGCTCCGGTTTTATAAGCTCCTGCAAACCAGCTTCAGAAATATTACTCCTTGCCTGTCTGACAGCCTTTTCAGAGATATCGCTTGCATAAATCATAGCAGAAGAATCGGAAATCAGGTTGTCAGCCTCAGTTTTGATATTCTGAAACAGATCAGGATCGTAGTCTCTCCAACGCATGAAGCCAAAATGCTTCCTGAATCTCCCTGCAGGAATTTTGCAGGCAATCAGACCGGCTTCTATAGGGAAAGTGCCTGATCCGCACATCGGATCAAGAAAATCCACAGAACCATCCCATCCTGAAAGCATTATTATACCTGCCGCCAGAACTTCATTCAAAGGCGCCTCAGGTTGTTCTTTTCTGTACCCACGCTTATACAGAGGAATAACTGTCGAATCAAGAGATATATTAACAGCATCATTGCTTATATGGAGATTGACAACTATATCCGGGTCCTTTGTATCGACTGAAGGGCGTATTCCCTTTTTGCTTCTGAAATAATCGGCGATTGCATCTTTCAGGATCAGAGCGGGATATCCTGTATGGCTGAAAACAGTTGAGTTTATTACAGGAACAACAGAAAAAGAACTTTCTGCATTCATGTAATTTTCCCATTTTATCTTCAATCCTCCCCTGTAAAGATCCTCCTTTGTTTTTATCCTGAATTCTGATACTGTCATCAGGATTGATAACGCAGTACGAAAACAATAATTCCCTCTATAAAGAAGAGATTTATCGCCTTCAAACATCACAGCCCTGTTAACTATCCTTACTGAATGGGCGCCTGATTGTTCAATTTCTTTTGCAAGGACTTTCTCAAGCCCAAATAGAGTTTTTGCAACAAACTTCATCCTGATCAGCCAGGGTCATCTATACCCGAGTATTGAATTATATACTTTTTTATCCTCAATAAGCTTTAACGCTGCAGCTATTACTTTGTCATTCTGGTTTATAACCTGGAAATACTCATTTGTCTTCCAGATGTTTGTAGCAATTATAGCTTTAAGAACAAGTGTTATTTCTTCACGTGACCTGTCATATTCATCTTCATTGAATTTCACACCTTCTGACTCACCCTTGCTGATAAAAGTTTTTAGCATATCAGGCGTTATTTCGAATTTTTTCTGAAAATCTTCAAATGTTTTATAAGCTGATGTAAGTGAATTCCTGTTTTTATCAAAATACTCAAGAGCATAAGCGTTTAATACATTCTTTGCCAGAAGGCGGCTGAAATATGGCGTACTGTAAGAAGTATCGAGTGCAATAAATCTGTCGGGCATAATACCTCCACCACCATAAACAGTTCTGTTGTTTACAAGTGTTTTGAATCTGAGTGAATCCGGCATCTTGATACTATCAGCTGTAAGTAATTCACCATTCCCAAATCGCTTAATAAAGCTTTCCATGTATTTATCATATCCCTGCTGATAAGATCTCTGGATCGAACGCCCCGTCGGAGTGTAATACCTTGCTATTGTAAGTCTTATCATAGATCCGTCGGTAAGGTAGAACCCATTTTGAACAAGGCCTTTCCCGAATGTCCGTCTTCCAACAATGATCCCCCTGTCCCAGTCCTGAAGTGCACCTGCAAGTATCTCGCTTGCAGAAGCTGAACCTTCGTCTGTGAGAACAACTACCCTTGCCGAAGACAGATTGCCGTTCCCTGATGATTTATAGTCCTGCCGGGGTGTTTTCCTTCCCTGCAGGAACACAAGCAGCTTCTGGTCAGTAAAGAACTTTTCAGCTATTGCAGTCGCTGCAAGCATGTATCCCCCGCCATTGCCTCGCAGATCGAGTACAAGGTTCTGCATGTTTTCCTGTCGAAGCTGTTCAACTGCATCACTGAACTCCTTTTCTGTTGTTGCTGCAAATTTATTCAGCCTGATATATCCGGTCTGGTCATCCAGCATATATGAGGCATCGAGGCTGTAGATAGGTATCTTATCTCTTATAATCGCGAATTCAAGCGGAGATGCAATGCCTCTTCTAAGAACTGTAATATTCACTTTGGTCCCCTTTGGGCCCATAAGCTTGGCTCGTACACCAGATGTAGTGATTTTTATACCTGTAACTTTTTCATTATCAATAGTCAGTATCCTGTCACCAGCCCTGATGCCTACTTTCTCAGAAGGGCCACCTGTAACCGGTTCAATAATAATGATTGTATCCCGCAGAAGATTGAATTGAACGCCAATTCCTTCAAAATTACCTGTGAGCGGTTCGTTCATTTCTTTTACATCCTTTGCGGATATATATGTAGAATGAGGATCAAGGTTTTTAAGTATCTCCACGATGGCTTTTTCTGTAAGCATATCCATATTGACGGTATCAACATAGAATGCTTCAATAAGCCCGAATGTTCTGGCAATCTTAAATGTACCTTCGCTGAGAACCTGTGAATTAGCGGCGAGGGGCAATAACAAAGCTGTCGTTATCAGCAGATTCGACAGCGCATTTCTTTTCCTCATATATATTTGTGTAATGTATTATTACTCCAACAATTAATAAAACGTAAAGTTCCTGTTGTGTTATCTTTTTCAAAGATAAACTAAACACACAATCTGCATTGTTATTCCCATTCAATTGTTGAAGGCGGTTTTGAACTTATGTCGTAAACAACTCTGTTAATTCCCTTTACCCGGTTTATTATCTCGTTTGATACAGCGCCCAGAAATTCATAAGGTAAATGGCACCAGTCAGCAGTCATACCATCAGTCGAAGTCACAGCTCTAAGAACAACTGCGTTTTCATAAGTGCGTTCATCCCCCATTACTCCCACTGATTGCACAGGAAGTAAAATAACGCCGGCCTGCCACACAGAATCGTACAGACCATTCTTTTTAAGCGCTTCGATGAAGATATCGTCAGCCTCTTTCAATATAGAAATCTTTTCACGCGTCATTGATCCCAGTAATCTTATTGCAAGACCAGGACCCGGGAATGGGTGCCTCTTTAGTATAAAATCGGGTATGCCAAGTGAATGTCCGGCTCTTCTTACTTCGTCCTTAAATAGAAGCCGCAACGGTTCAATGACCTTAAGATGCATTTTTTCAGGCAGTCCTCCCACATTGTGATGCGACTTGATCGTTGCAGATGGCCCGTTTACAGATACTGATTCTATTACGTCAGGGTAGATTGTGCCCTGAGCAAGCCATTTTACATCCTGTATCCTGTGTGCCTCCTCTTCAAATACATCAATAAAAACACGGCCTATTGTTTTTCTTTTCTTTTCCGGATCGCTGATCCCCTCCAGCTGGTCCAGGAACCTGTCGGATGCATTAACACCTTTAACATTGAGGCCAAGACCTTTATATGACTCAAGAACCTTCTCAAATTCATTTTTTCTGAGAAGGCCGTTATCAACAAAAATACATGTCAGATTCTTACCTGTTGCCTTGTGCAGCAGCATTGCAGCGACAGTGGAATCTACTCCTCCGGATAAGGCAAGTAAAACCTTGTCGTCCCCTATCCTTTTTTTCAGGTCTGCAATTGCAGACTCGACAAACAGGTCGGGAGTCCATGTTCCCTTACATCCGCAGATACCGAAGACAAAGTTCCTTAATATCTGTGTACCTTCTGTAGTATGGTATACTTCTGGATGAAACTGAATTCCCCATGTTTTTTCACCTTCAATATGATAGGCGCCGGCAATGACATCATTTGTTGATCCAATTATATTAAAATGCTCAGGTATTTTTACTATTGTATCACCATGTGACATCCAAACCTGGGTATCTTGTTTTATATCCCTGAATAAAGGATCGATTGTGCTGACTGTTGAAAGCTTTGCCCTTCCGTATTCCCTCGTTTCGGATTGAAGGACCTGTCCGCCTGACTTCTGTACCAGGAGCTGGGCTCCATAACATACGCCCAGCAATGGAACCTTTCCTTTGACCTCTGATAAATCAGGGTTGGGGGCATTCTTTTCTCTCACTGAAAACGGGCTTCCGGAGAGGATTACTCCTTTGACCGATTCATCAGGCTGGGGGTAATGATTAAAAGGGTAAATTTCACAGTATACATTTATTTCGCGTATCCTCCTTGCTATAAGCTGGGTATATTGCGAACCAAAATCAAGTATGAGTATCTTTTCCTGCAAAGCTGAACAAGTTTAAATAAAAAGTTCAAAGATAACTATTATGTTTAAATCGTTTCGAGTTTCGAGTTTCGAGTTCCGCGTTTCGCGTTTCGCGCGTTCCCGGACCACAACTAGTACCTATTACCTAGTACCTCAACCACTAAAGTAGATTTCCGATTTCGTATGTTTTCCCGTCAATTGCCGGGAAAGTCGCGTTAAAAATTGTTTTAGCTTCATCAACAAGAAAGCTTATATCCTTGTAACGGGCTGAAAAATGTCCTATAATCAGGGCGCCGGCATCTGCTTCTGAAGCAACCCTTGCAGCATCAAGAGTTGTTGAGTGGCCTGTTATTCCGGCAAGTTCACCAAGACTTTTATCAAATGTTGCTTCATGATACAATAATGTCACGTTTTTTACAAACGACGATATTCTCCTGAAGTATTTCGTATCACTGCAATAAGCATAAGATAAGGGTTTAGGCGGAGGGAGTGTGAGTTCATCATTATTTATCACTTCCCCTCCCGGCGTAACATACGCCTCGCCTTTTTTAATAGCCGGAATTCTGATTCCGGGTATATTATACTGTGATATTTTTTCCTTGATAACATTTCTCAGATGCGGCTTTTCAACGAAAAGAAATCCGTACGATGGAACACGATGCACCAGGGGAAACGCTGTTACTGTAAGATATTTATCATCAAGTACCTGGAAAGGATCATTCCCTTTTAATGGAACAAAATCTATTTCAAAAGAAAGGTGAATATCAAAATCATTCAGATGCGAAAACAAAATATTCCGATAGTTTTCAGGGGCATAAAGATGAAGCGGTGTCTGCCTGCTCATAAGACTTAAAGTCGAAAGAAGGCCATAAAGTCCGAACAGGTGATCTCCATGAAGATGGCTTATAAATATATGATTGATTTTCCCGAAATGTATCCTTGCTTTCCTTAGCTGCATTTGTGTCCCTTCACCACAATCGATCAAATACAAACGCTCATGTGCATTTAGCACATGAGCGCTGGGATATCTTTCTGATGTCGGCAGTGCTGAACTGCTACCAAGAATGGTAACCTTCATAGCACTTTGTTTAGACACTTTCAGGAAATCATTTTCTCGGCTTCACCTACCGATTTTGTTATAGTTAGCACCGTATCAAGTTGTGATATTGTTATGAGCCGTTCAACAGCTTCATTAAGACCACAAAGAACAAAAGTTCCTCCTGCATTCTTGCAAAGCCTGTTTGCAACCAGAATTGCGCTCAAACCTGATGAATCGCAGTACTGGCATTTTTCAAGATCGAGTATTATATTTTTCTCACCTTTACCCGATACAAGAACAAGCTCCGACTTTAAAGCCGGAGCTATATGCGTATCAAGCTTTTCAGACTGTATCTGTATGACAGTGCTGTTATTCCGGCTTTCTATGTTGAAATCCATAACGATTAAATTTTGATAGCCCTAATTTAATCAATTTTTCAATTTACCGGAATCTTTGATCCCTTTTTTTAAAAAGGCATTATTCACGTTTCTTTCCTGCCTTGCTCTCCCTTTCTTCCATTTCTTCTTTGAGGGCGGCAAGCTGGGAAATATCGCCGAGAGTTGTTTTTTCAGCGCTGGTCTTCTGCTTTCTTGAGCCTTTCTTCGGAGCTGCTGCTTCAGTTTTTGTTACAGGAGCTTCTGTAGCTTTCTTCTCATCCTCGTAAACGCGGGAATGAGATACAATTATCTTCTTGGCAGATTTATTGAACTCAATAACCTTGAAAGAAAGCTTTTCGTCAACCTTTGCCATCATTCCGTCGGCTTTAACAAGATGTTTCGGGGTTACAAAACCTTCAACTCCATACGGCAGAGCAACTACAGCGCCTTTGTCGAAAACTTCAACAACTGTACCTTCGTGAACTGAATCGAGAGTGAAAATTGTTTCGAATACATCCCAAGGATTTTCTTCAAGCTGCTTGTGACCAAGGCTCAGACGTCTGTTTTCCTTGTCAATTTCAAGGACAACAACCTCGATCTCAGCATCAATAGAGGTAAATTCTGCCGGATGTTTGATCTTCTTCGTCCATGAAAGATCAGAAATATGAATCAGTCCGTCGACACCTTCTTCTATTTCAACAAACACACCAAAGTTTGTGAAATTCCTGACTTTAGCTGTATGTTTCGAGCCAACCGTGTATTTTTCTTCAATATTCTGCCATGGATCGGGCTTGAGTTGCTTGATGCCAAGAGACATTTTTCTTTCAGCCCTGTCGAGAGTAAGGATAACAGCTTCAATTTCCTGCCCCACTTTGAGGAATTCCTGTGCACTGCGAAGATGCTGTGACCATGACATTTCAGATACATGGATGAGGCCTTCAACACCCGGGGCAATTTCAACAAATGCACCGTAATCGGCCATTACAACAACTTTACCTTTAACCCTGTCACCGACTTTAAGATCAGGATCAACTGAATCCCATGGATGAGGGGTAAGCTGTTTGAGACCAAGAGCTATTCTCTTCTTATCATCATCGAAATCAAGAATTACAACGTTCAGTTTCTGATCAAGCTGAACGATTTCTTCAGGATGATTTACGCGGCCCCATGAAAGGTCGGTGATATGAATAAGACCGTCAACACCACCAAGATCAATAAATACACCGTATGATGTAATATTCTTAACGGTTCCTTCAAGAACCTGTCCTTTTTCAAGCTTGGCAATAATTTCTTTCTTTTGTTGTTCAAGCTCAGCCTCTATGAGAGCTTTGTGGGAAACTACAACATTCTTGAATTCCTGATTGATCTTAACAACCTTGAATTCCATTGTTTTTCCGACAAACACATCATAGTCGCGTATCGGCTTGACATCGATCTGTGAACCCGGAAGGAATGCTTCGATACCGAATACATCTACAATCATACCGCCTTTTGTACGACACTTGATATAACCGGTAATGACTTCATCTTTTTCAAGTGAGGCATTTACCCTGTCCCATGAATTGATTGCACGTGCTTTCTTATGCGAAAGCAGAAGCTGTCCTTTTTTGTCTTCCTGGCTCTCAACGTAAACTTCAACTTTATCCCCTACTTTAAGGTTGGGATTATACCGGAACTCGTTAAGGCTTACAACGCCTTCTGATTTATAACCGATATTAATGACTACCTCGCGCGAAGTCATCTGTATTACTGTACCCATAACAACCTCATCAACGGCAACTGTTGAAAGGGTTTCATCATACATTGATTCAAACTCCCTGTATTTGGGTGAAGTGCGATTCTCTTCACTTTCAAATTTATCCCAGTCAAATTCTTCAGCTGAAGCCGGTGTAATTGTTGCTACTTCAGTTGCAGCAACGGTTTCATGTTTTTTTGATTTCTTCTTTTCAGAACCAAGACCATAATCTGCAGCGCTTTTTACAGAAGATTCTGTTGAAGATCCATCCTCAGCAGTTTCGCCGGAAACGGCTTTTTTTGTGTTAGTTACATTACCTTCACTTTCGTCGACAACCTCTTTCCCGGTTGCTTTCTTTTTGTTTTCAGTCATAATTTAAAGTTAAAAAAACTAATAATTAATAGGTTAGACATTATTTTGCTAAAAAATTGGTTGCAAAGATATTAATTTTTTTCATTGAAATGATAATAAACACTGGATTTTCATGTGTTTAACCTTGTGATTATTATAAATGTCTGTCTTCTTCATGATTTCGGTTTTTAACTTGTTGTGTTATCTTTGTATGAATAAGTTTTCACGAATAATCTTCGTTTATGAGAATTGTTGTTGTTGGTTCAGGTTATGTTGGCCTTGTAACAGGTGCATGTTTTGCGGAGAGTGGAGTTACCGTTACATGTGTCGATAATAACAGTGATAAAATCAATCAGCTTAACAAAGGAATAATCCCGATTTATGAGCCCGGCCTCGATAGTATTGTTCAAAGGAACGTCGTAAAGAAAAGGCTATCATTTACTACAGAGATCGAAGACCCTGTAAAAAATGCAGAAGTTGTCTTTGTTGCAGTAGGAACGCCACCTGATGAAGATGGTTCTGCTGATCTGAAACATGTACTCGGCGTTGCAAGCGAAATAGGAAAAATAATCGATCATTATATTGTTGTTGTAACAAAGAGTACAGTTCCTGTTGGCACTTCAGAAAAAATCAGGGGCGTAATCCAGGCGGAACTTGATAAAAGGAATTCTTCATTAAAATTTGATATGGCATCAAATCCTGAATTTCTGAAGGAAGGAGCTGCTGTCGATGATTTTCTTAAACCTGAAAGAATTGTAATCGGAACAGATAATGACAAAACTGTAGAAATAATGAAAAGGCTTTATATGCCTTTTGTTTTAAACAATCATCCAATATTATTCATGGATATTGCATCTGCTGAGATTACAAAATATGCTGCAAACGCCATGCTTGCAACACGCATAAGCTTTATGAATGAGATAGCAAATCTCTGTGAAATTCTCGGCGCCGATATAAACCAGGTCCGTAAAGGTATGGGAAGTGATTCCAGGATCGGTAACAAGTTTTTATATTCCGGTACCGGCTATGGAGGATCATGTTTCCCAAAGGATGTAAAAGCTCTCATTAAAACCGCTAATGATCATGGTTATGCACTTAATGTTGTAACAGCCACTGAAAAAACAAATGAAATCCAGAAAAGTATTCTTTTCCGGAAAATGATGAAACATTTCAATAATGATCTGAAAAACAAATTGATAGGCATCTGGGGGCTTTCATTCAAACCAAAGACTGACGATATAAGGGAGGCTCCATCACTGGATCTTATTAATAAACTTCTTGATGCAGGCGCTGTAGTAAAGGCTTATGATCCTGCCGCAATGAATGAGATTAAAAAGGTATTGAATGACAGAATTGAATATGCAAACGATCCGTATGATGCAGCGAAGGATGTCGATTCGCTTGCGCTCGTGACAGAATGGTCGGAATTCCATCTGCCCGATTTTCAAAAACTTGGCGACATAATGAAAGAAAAGACAATCTTTGACGGAAGAAATATTTACAATCCTGCCGAGTTAAGGAGTATGGGGTTTACCTACTTTGGTATAGGAAGAAGATAAATATTTAATCAGATATAAAACAGTACAAATAATGAAAGGTATTATTCTTGCAGGCGGATCAGGGACAAGGCTTCACCCGATAACAAGTGCGATTTCGAAGCAACTTCTTCCGGTTTATGACAAACCCATGATCTATTACCCGCTCTCGGTGTTGATGCTGTCAGGTATCAGGGACATTCTTATAATTTCAACTCCCAGGGATCTCCCTTCTTTTAAAGCTTTATTCGGAGACGGCAAAAACATTGGGATGAACTTTTCATATCGCGAGCAACCGGCACCTGAGGGTCTTGCCCAGGCATTTATAATCGGGGAAGAATTTATCAATGACGAACCGGTCTGCATGATCCTCGGCGATAATATATTTTACGGACAAGGATTAGGTGAAGCTCTCATGAAAACTGCTGAGTTGAAAAAGGGCGCATGTGTCTTCGGATATTATGTAAACGATCCTGAAAGATATGGAGTTGTTGAATTTGACAGGAATAAAAAAGTCATAAGCATAGAGGAGAAACCTGGAAATCCGAAATCAAACTATGCAGTGACAGGCCTCTATTTTTATGATAATACAGTTGTTAAAAAAGCAAAATCCCTGAAGCCCTCACCCAGAGGAGAACTTGAAATAACAGACCTCAACAGGCTATATCTTGAAGAAGGGACTCTCGAAATAAGGTTGATGGGAAGAGGCATGGCATGGCTCGATACAGGCACAAATGAAAGTCTCCTGCAGGCAGCAAATTTTATAGCTACCCTTGAGCAAAGGCAGGGACTGAAAGCTGCATGTATTGAGGAAATAGCCTTCAACAAAGGTTTTATCGACCGTCAGCAGCTTCTTGCGCTTAGTACACCTGTTAAAAACAGCCAGTACGGCAAATACCTGATGAGAATTGCATCAGATGACAAAAACATGTTTGACGGGCTTAAATAATGCATTATGAAAATTGAGAAAACACAGTTTCCCGGCCTTGTTATTGTCAAACCAACTATTTTTCCTGATAACAGAGGATATTTTTTTGAAAGCTATAACCAGAATGAATTTCAGAAAGCAGGCATCGATTTTATTTCAGTCCAGGATAATGAATCGAAATCCTGTAAAGGCGTTATCCGTGGACTCCATTACCAGCTCAGACCTTATACACAGGCAAAGCTCATCAGGGTTGTTGATGGAAAAATCCTTGATGTAGCCCTCGATCTCAGAAAATCCTCCGAAACTTACGGAAAATGGTTCTCGATTGAGCTCAACTCTGAAAAAAAAGAACAATTACTTGTTCCCGAAGGGTTTGCTCATGGCTTCTCCGTACTCAGCGACATAGCTGTTATCCAGTATAAATGCAATAATTTTTACAATCCTCAAGCTGAACGAGGGATATTGATTACAGATCCATTTTTGAATATTGACTGGAAACTGGGAACAACTTCATCACTTATAAGCAACAAGGATCTTAAACATCCGGTCTTCAGGGATGCGGAATATAACTTCGATTAATAAGAAATGGCAATTATACTTGTAACCGGTGCAGACGGTCAGCTTGGTAATGAGCTCAGACTTGTTTCAAAGAATTATTATGGTTATGATTTTGTATTCACCGACAAGGATAATCTCGATCTCACAGATCCTAAAAAAGTCAGGGAATCGATTGATACTATTAAACCCGGATGGATTATAAACTGCGCTGCATATACACAGGTAGACAGAGCTGAAAATGAATATGCTCCTGCAATGAGAATCAATGCAGATTCCGTCAGAAATATAACTGATGCCATTAAAGAAACTGCAACAAGGCTGATTCACATATCCACTGATTATGTCTATGAAGGAACAGCCTGTATTCCATATAATGAAACTTCGACCCCAAACCCATTATCTGTTTACGGCCGTTCAAAACTCGAAGGAGAAAAAAACGCACTCCTGTATCCTGCCTCTTTGATAATCAGAACATCATGGCTGTATTCCTCTTTCGGAAATAATTTTCTCAAGACAATACTTAAAAAAGGAAGGGATACAGAAAACCTGAATGTTGTATTCGATCAGACAGGATCTCCTACATACGCTGCAGATCTCGCATCCGCAATAATGCATATTGTTTCAGGTGTTATCAGGAATCAGTTTGCATTCAAATCCGGAGTCTATAATTATTCAGATGAGGGAGTTTGCTCCTGGTTTGATTTTGCAAGAGAGATAATAAAGGAAGCTGGATATAAATGCAGAATCTCTCCTATATTAAGTAAAGATTTCCCTCAGGTCGCAAAGAGGCCATCATACGCCGTTATGGATAAGTCAAAAATAAAAGATGATTTCAAACTTGAGATTCCTCACTGGAGGGACAGTCTTTTAAGATGCATGAAGTTGATTGAGTATTAAACAAAAATCAGTATATTAAGTCTTATTAATATTACCGGTATGCCGGCATTTAAACTTTCCTCATCAGTTGATGATAGTTCCGGTTACAATATTTAACTTTAATTCTTACAATTATGATACAAATTGCTGAAATCAGGAAAAGGGCTGAAATCTGGCTTGGAAAAGAATTTGATGAGGATACAAGAAAAGAAGTCAGTGAAATGCTCGAAAATGATGAAAAAAAACTCATTGATGCATTCTACCAGGATCTCGAATTTGGAACAGGAGGATTACGCGGTATAATGGGCGCAGGAACAAACCGGATGAACATATATACAATGGGAATGGCAACCCAGGGACTTTCTAACTATATAATAAAACAGTTTGGGAATAAAGGTATAAAAGTGGCTATTGCGCACGACTGTCGTAATAACAGTCGCAGATTTGCAGAAGCTGCAGCAGACATCTTTTCTGCAAATGGTTTTCAAGTTCTGTTGTTTGAATCTCTCAGGCCGACACCAGAGCTTTCATACGTTATAAGATATTATAAGTGCCAGAGTGGTGTTGTGATAACTGCATCTCACAATCCACCCGAGTATAACGGCTACAAGGCTTACTGGAATGATGGCGGACAGGTCGTAGCACCTCATGATACGGCTATAATTGACGAAGTCAGAAAAATAACATCAGTCACCGAGGTCAGATTTGATGCTAAGAAAGAAAACATACAGATCCTCGGGGAAGAAACTGATCGACTGTTCCTCGATGAAGCGAGGAAGATGAGCCTGAATCCTGATATAATCGGGAAATTCAGTGACATCCCGATCGTATACACGCCCATACATGGAACGGGGATAAAGCTTGTACCTCCTGTTCTAAAACTTTACGGATTTAAAAACATCATAAATGTACCAGAACAGGATATAACCGATGGCAATTTCCCGACTGTCAAATCACCTAATCCCGAGGAACCAGATGCGCTAAGGATGGCAATTGCCAAAGCTGAGGAAAAAAACGCAGAGCTTGTAATGGCTACCGATCCTGACGCTGACAGGCTTGGAATTGCAGTGAAAGACAGAAACGGACGATTCGTTCTGTTGAATGGAAATCAGACAGGATCATTATTAACATGGTATATACTTTCACAATTTTCTGAAAGGAAACTATACAAAGGAAATGAGTTCATAATAAGCACAATAGTTACCACCGATCTCATGGACAGAATAGCTGAATTCTATAATGTCGAATGCTATAATGTGCTTACGGGATTCAAGTTTTTCGCTGAACTCATAAGAAAGCTCGAAGGGAGGAAAAGATATATAGGCGGAGGTGAGGAAAGCTATGGCTTCCTGCCGGGTGATTATGCAAGAGATAAAGATGCAATTGCATCATGTGCCCTTGTTGCTGAGATTGCTGCATGGGCAAAAAACAGGGGAATGTCAGTTTTTGATCTTCTTATTGAAATCTATGTTAAACACGGATTCTATAAGGAAAAGCTCGTTAATATCGTAAGGAAGGGCAGTGAAGGAGCCCAGGAGATTAGGGAAATGATGAGTAAATACAGGAGCAACCCGCCTAAAATCATAAATAACAGCAAAGTTGTAAAGATCAGTGATTATAAAACACAGGTTACCAGAGATCTTATAAAAGGAACAGAAAACAGGATTGATCTTGTCAAATCAGACGTACTTCAGTTTTTTCTTGAGGATGGATCAAAAATCTCCGTTCGTCCTTCAGGTACCGAACCAAAAATAAAGTTCTACTTCAGCGTAAATACAAGACTTGAATCGGCTGAAAAATATGAAGAAACAGAGAGACTGCTTGATAAAAGAATCGAGGAAATTAAAAAAGATCTGAAGCTCTCATAGAATCTATGATGATATCGTGTCCCTTATTCATATCGGTCTTTGTTAATTAATTAACAAAGGTGTTTTTGCCTGCTCTTAAATTAAATTACAAGTACTCAATAGGGAAAAAGCTTTCTGAACGATCTTTATGTATGAATATTAAAACCCATTCAGAATGAAAAAAAGTCTTTTAACAATCATTATTGTCCTTGTCTTCAGTCTCTTTACTGCCACATCTTTTTCCCAGGCAGGTTTCAACAAAGACACACTTATGATCGCAGCCAGGGAGATAATGACTCAGACAACTTACTGCGGGCTTGTAACTGTCGATAAGTCCGGCCAGCCTCAGGTACGTACAATGAATCCGTTTCCTCTAAAAGATGAATTTGTAGTCTGGTTCGCCACTTCAAGGTCGAGCAGGAAGGTGAAGGAGATAAATGAAAATCCGAGAGTATGTGTATACTACGCTGACCATGTGGCCGCAAAAGGATATGTCAATATAACCGGGAATGCACAGGTAATTGACGATAAAGAGCTGCTGCTAAAAATGAAAAGAGATTACTGGGAAGGCATTCCAAACTGGCAGAATAATTTTGTTCTGATAAAAATTATCCCCGCGACTCTCGAGGTAATTAATTATAAGCACAACCTCAATAATGATCCTGTAACGTTCAGAGCGCCGTCTGTTGTGCTTTGAGGCTGGGTGCTGGGTGCCAGGTGCCAGGTACTAGGTATTTGGTACTTGGTACTTGGTACTTGGTACTTGGTACTCCGTGTAACTCCGTGGTAAATCAGGTTAAAAGGCGAAAGGCGAAAGGTTAAAGGCGAAAGGTAAAGAACTTGATCTTTTCAAACTTTTATCTTTTTACTTTTATCTTTTATCTTCTTAAACTCATTCTACTCGCCTATTATCTTTACCAGAACTCTTTTCCTGCGTTTGCCGTCGAACTCGCCATAGAAAATCTGTTCCCATGGGCCAAAATCGAGTCGGCCATTTGTAACAGCTACAACGACTTCCCTTCCCATAACCGTTCTTTTAAGATGTGCATCGGCATTATCTTCATACCCGTTGTGCTTATACTGGCTATAGGGTTTTTCAGGTGCCAGCTTCTCGAGCCACACTTCGAAATCATGATGCAGTCCTGATTCATCATCATTGATAAAAACCGAAGCGCTTATATGCATTGCATTTACAAGAATAATACCTTCCTTAATTCCTGATTCCAGTACACAATTCTCAACCTGACCGGTAATATTAACGAATGCTCTTCTTGTCGGGATTTCGAACCACAATTCCTTACGATATGATTTCATACAATTATTGTTGAAGTATTATTTGACAAATATACAGAAGGCAAATGAGAAAGTGAATGTAAAAGGAAAAGGCATTCAGAAATCAGTATTATATAAAGAAATCATCACTGAAGTTAACAAGGTAAACCTTATCAGTTGAACGTGTAAGTGCTGTATAGAACCATCTCAGGTATTCGTTGCTCATTTCAGTCCTGTTAAACATACCCTGGTCGATAAACACTCTTGTCCATTGTCCGCCCTGTGCTTTATGGCATGTAACAGCGTAGGCGAATTTTACCTGCAATGCATTGAAATACGGATCCTCCCTGACTGCATTGTACTGTTTTTGCCGTGTTTTTATGTCCTTATAATCCTCAAGTACAGCCAGGAAAAATTCTTTGCTTTTATCCTGTGGCAAAGCCGGTGTATCAAGTGTCAGAACATCGAGCATAACCTTTGTTTCAATCTCGAGGTTGTAATCAGGAAACCAGAGCTGCATTTCGGCAAACCTGAATCCATATCTCTCTTCGTATTTTCTTATTCTCCTTATTTCAGCAAGATCACCGTTAGCAATGAATCCGGCTCCCTCCCCCTCCTCTTCCTCTTTCAGGATATTATAATTGTTTTTTACAACCATCAGCAGATCACCCGTGCTTACTTCTTCCTCCCTGAAAAAAATCCTGTTCCTTATTCCCTGGTTATATCTGTTTGCAAGCTTATTTGAATTCACAATAATAATTGTTCCTTCAATGCCACAGGAGCCATAGGCTGTTGATAACTCATCTATAAGCTCTTCTCCTTTCAGCCTGACTGTATCATTGAAATTCACGCAGTCGATTGAAGGCTTTTTAAGATCATTCTCTGCAAGCTGCTTACGGACAAGAGTTGCATTCATAAGCACCCCTGATGATTCACTCTGTCGCACAACCTGCCTTAGCTCGCATGATACAAGGCCAAAACCATATTCAGAGAGTGCAGAAGGATCGAGGGCCGGACTCAGTGAGGAACCCACAGGAGGTAACTGCGCTGTATCACCGACAAGAATTAACTTGCAGTCAGTGCCCGAGTATACGAATTCAATCAGATCATCAAGAAGCTTCCCGCTTCCGAATATTGAAGACTCTGTGTTCGTATTTGAGACCATTGATGCCTCATCGACAATAAAGAAAGTATCCCTGCTGAGATTCCTGTTAAGTGAAAAACTTCCCATGCCATCCTTTGAAGATTTCTGCCTGTAAATCTTCTTATGGATCGTGAAGGCCTGCCTGCCTGTGTAAGATGCCAGCACCTTTGCTGCACGGCCCGTTGGCGCTAGAAGCACCGATTTCATCCTGAGGACGTCGAGAGTCTTTACAAGTGAGCTTATCACGCTTGTTTTTCCGGTCCCGGCATAACCTGTCATAAGGAAAATTACATCGTTGTTGTTCTCAACAATGTATGAAGCAAGCTTTTTCAAAACATCTGACTGATCCTCTGTAGGCAGATTCCCAAGGCTTTTACAGAGCTGATTATATATCAATGTATCCCTCATGATCAGACAAAAATTGCAGCATGGATATTTTTTATAATTTTGTTTACAAACTTAAACAATCTCAGGATTATCAGAAACAGGTTAGCTTCCTTGCAGAAAAATGAAATCATTTGAACTGTTCGACGAAACTCTCGATATTAATGCCACAGAGAATTATGAGCTTGCAATCCAGGCAGGGCCCGATGGTTTCGCCTTCTGTCTGCTCGATACTCTCAGGAATAAAATTGTACTGTTCAGGGCAAGCGAACCGGATGATAACAAATATTATAATTCAGAGAGCATTAATGAATTTATAGCAAAAGATGATTTCCTCAACTGCAGGTATAAAAAAACAAGACTAATACTGCCTTCCCAAAAATTCACACTTGTCCCTGCTCCTTTGTTTGATCCTGCAAAAAAAGATGATTATTTCAGGTTCAATCATAATCAGGAAATAAACAGCCTTATTCTATCAAACAAGAATACCGATCCTGATCTTTTCATTATATATACGGTTTCATTATCGTTGCATGAAGTGATGAAAAGCCGCTTTCCGGCTGTTTATCCTTACACTCATATAATCCCCTTATTTGACAATATTTCCAGGGAAAGAAGAAGCTCGCATGGAAATTACATTCATCTTCATATTGAGAGAGATTATTTTAACCTTATTGTCTTTCACGGCAATGATCTGAGATTGTGTAATGCATTTAAATACAGGAATATCTCAGATATCCTCTATTTTGTGATGAATGTATTTAACAAGCTTGAAATAAAGCAGGAGGAGACAATCCATCTCAGTGGCTTCACTGAAAAATATGATGATCTATCTTCGGCGTTCACAACTTATATTAAAACACTGAAGTTTGCGGAACCCAGGGGAAACTTTACTTTCAGCTATGTGTTCAACGATATTGAGCTGCACAGGTATCTGAATCTTTTTAGTGTATTCAATTGCGGATAATAGGAGGAAAATACAGGGGCAGGAGGATCGAACCTCCATCAGATCTGAAGGCGCGTCCTACAACTGATTTTGCACGTGAAGGGTTATTCAATATTCTTTCAAATAGGATAGATTTCGAATCCTCGTCTGTATTGGATCTGTTTTCCGGGACAGGCAGCATCAGCTACGAGTTTTCTTCAAGAGGAGCTGCATCAGTGCATCTTGTTGAAAAGAATATGAAACATGTTGCAGGAATAAATCGTATAATTAAAGATATTGGTTTTGAAAATATACGGCCGATACATATCGATGTAAGAACCTACATTAAAACCTGCCAGACAAAATATGATGTCATTTTTGCAGATCCTCCTTATGATCTGCCCTGGCTTCCGGATATTCCTTCGCTTGTAATGGATGCAGGAATACTGAATAAGAATGGATTCTTCATCCTTGAACATCCCCGCGACATATCATTTAACAATAATAAATATTTCTTTGAGCATCGTAATTATGGAGGTGTCAACTTCTCCTTTTTCAGGGAAGAGAAATAATCAGCTAGTAATTTAAAATCATTTTATCGCGGCCATTACTCTTCTAAACGGTTCAAGAAGTGTATTCCATGGAAGTTCGGAGAGAACCATAAAAACGAGAATCTCAGGGCTGAAATATGATGCAGCAAGGACAATTGCCATACCGTTATTCATATATGCTGCCCCGATTGCAACTGAGATCCTGTTTTCCCGGCTTCCTTTAAAATAAGCAATGTAACCAAGTAAATGCAGCAGAATGAATACAGCATAAAGGATAACAATTTTCCAGATCAGTGTTAATGGATTTTCAAGTATTAAATCCCGTTGAGATGAGAGAGCAACATAAACAAAGGCAAACAACAGTAATACGTTGGCAGATGTTAATAAATGCTGTGTCTTTCTTACGATAACAGGGAAAAATCTCTTTACAACCTGCGACAATATCATTGGTAGGAAAACAAGTATTGCAATGTCCCTGAATATCAGAATTTTATTAATCTCAAGTCCTCCGAGATTTATCAGCCAGAATAAAACCGGCACTGTAAAAGGAGCAATGAGCTGGCTTATTATTACAAGGCTCATTGAAAGCGATATGTTCCCTTTTACTATATCTGCAAGCGCCGGAGTAGAAACGCCGGCAGGCATTGCTGTAAGAAGGAGAATGCCTGTTGCAATTTCAGGGTTGAAAAAGTTCAGCAGGGAATAGAAGACTAGCGGAATAATAAACATATAAACCAATGTGATGTAAATCATAAGCTTATAGTTCCGTATGTTTTCTAGTATTTCAATTGCATCAATTTTCAGAAAAACGAAGAAAAGCATGAGTCCTAACAGGATTTTAGGAAGGAATCGCCCCATTACGACATTTACAGGATTCCATAATCCCAGTACTATTCCTGCAACAAGAAACAGCCAAAAGTATTTTTCGACAAAAGATCCTATCCGCATAGCCTGAAAACAGGCAGCAAATATAATCTTAAAGATGGAAGATTTAAAGTGAGGAAAGTTGTTGCAAAAATGTAATTGTTCAGTGGGACGTACTGGGATCGAACCAGTGACCTCTAACATGTGAAGCTAGCGCTCTAAACCGGCTGAGCTAACGTCCCTTTCAGTTCAAAGATACTAAAATCAACAAAAAAAATGCTGACAGTGTCAGCATTTAATCAAGAAATGCACTGTAATGATCATTTGTTGAATGTCATATTCACTTTAACACTGATTGATTCAGGCACATCATCGCTGTTTAAATCTTCCTGCCCTGTTTCTGTCCAGTTTACCTTAAGAATGTCCGAAGTAAGCTGATCAACATTCAGGACGATAGCAGGATCGGTGTTTGAATCAATTGTGATCTGCTTGTTGTCGCTGCTTATATTCCAGGTTCCTGTATCTGCCTGACCACCCAGATTAGCAGTATAAGTTTTATCAGAATTGAAAGTAATATTACCTGTGAAACTCTGTTGAATCGATGTATTGAACAGAGTGGTAAGCAGTTGTGCATCTGAAGAGGTATAACCCTGATCTGTGAAATACTGGTTCATTGTTTTTCCTCCTACTGTAGCCTCAACCTGCGTGGTCTGGGCATTCCATGTTCCGATAAGATTGTCGATCGGATCTTTCTTGTCTTTTTCACATGACGTAACAAGTGTCGTGGCAAGCACTACAACAAGCATGCCTTTAAGAATTGTAAATTTCCCTTTCATTTCATCCATATTGGTTAATAAATTTATTTTGTAATTCTCCGGATCACCGGGAGATTAATAAACCTCAAAATTAACAGGGATGGAATGTTCAGGTCTTACATAATATTTTACATCTTTTATATGATTACGTCAAACAGAGGTTTGATATTCCTGTTATCACCTGATTTCTTTAAATATTTGCAGATCATTGTCATTAACACCTGCAATGACATATTGAGTTCCTGATATCACAAGTGGAAGCAATTTCCTGGCATCGCCATTTACAATGAAACCGCTTTTCACTGGCATTATACTTTTGTAATTTCCCGATTTATCATTGAGAAGACACCAGCCGTAAGAAGCATCATACCGGCCAAATGAAGGCTTTGCAGTATAATCATTTCCCACAAGAAGAATATCGGCGAATCCGTCTCTATTGATGTCTTCGCTCAGAATGCTCCTTACAGGAGAAAACTGGGCTTCAGCAGGAAGTTTTATTGTTCTGAACTTTCCATTCCCGTCATTAATAAAAAGACAGCTTTCAAACAGCACTGCATCTTTTTTTATTCCGCGTTTCAGGGGTGTTATGCCAAAAATATCTTTTGCAGTTTTCCCGGCGAAATCGGAATAATGAGGAAATTTCTTTTCAATACCGTTTATCTGAGCCCTAAGCTGATCAAAAGAAGCTACAGGATAACTTACTCCTTCCCTATAGGAACAGATAACCTGATCGAGGATACCATTGCCGTCGAAATCATTGAGGTACATTTCAACAGGTTCTTTTACGGAAGCTTTCAATGTTGAATTCAGGCCCAGGTTCCCCCCTATAATGTCGGTATCGCCATCATTATCAATATCTGCAGGGTACAGGCAATTCCACCAACCCGATGTTTCTTCAAGTCCGGCTGCCTCTGTCTTGTCAGAAAAATATCCTTTGTTATTATTTAAGACTGTGATTTTCATCCATTCACC
>DATALC010000029.1:0-6522 GCA_036261265.1 Bacteroidales bacterium | reverse complement strand
CGCTTTCCATTAACACAGAAGTATTTACCTAAACTCTTGCAACTAACGGGAGTGGTATCGATGGATAGCTTTTAAAAAAGACGCAAATTCTTTTGTCATTCGCGTCCCTTGTGCCACTAAATCCCAGTCTCTTGATACTGTTTCTCCACTTTCTTTTTCCCACCGTCTGCGCTTGACCTTCAAAAAACATGCTTTCCCTCGAAGTGGAAAATCTTGTATGGTTACTGGTTCATAGAAACCCTTTGATAATAATTTTTCTTCAGATGGAGGTATGTTCTTCTCTTCCAAATATATGATGTATGATTCTTTCTCTTTCTCTACTCTTATAACATCAAAATACTCCAGTATACCTTCTGGCAAGATCAGCTCTATTAGTTTCAGGTCGTTCATTTAACAAAGTAAGAAAATCTATTTCTTCTCCCCAACTATTATGCTTGATCCGATTTTTGTTTTTGAGCCGGCCAAGCCAGGCTCTGCCTGAGCGCAGGCCGGCTCAAAAACAAAAACCGTAATGTGCGGCAGCACATTACGGAGCAATTGGCGTTGCAAGGAACCCGCCCCGGGGATCACAGCCGACGAAGGAGGCTGTAATCGCCAAACAGCTCTGATGCGAGCAATTGGCGTTGCAAGGAACCCGCCCCAGGGGATCACAGCCGACGAAGGAGGCTGTAATCCCCAAAACAGCTCTGATGCTAGCAATTGGCGTTGCAAGGAACTCCCCAGGGGATCACGGCCGACGAAGGAGGCTGTAATCCCCAAACAGCTCTGATACGAGCAATCGGTCACTTCCCCGGCCTCACCCCTTGAATTCCCCGCTCCTGAAGAGAGCGGGGAACAATATCGTGATAACCGGTCTCTCCCTTTGAATTTCCCTCTTCCATTGGAGAGAGAAACAATCTCGCCATAATTTTACTATCAAACAAAAAGCAAAAACGGTCTATTCAATTAAAGATCAATAAACACACGATTATCCGGAACTCAAGCATCTCCCTTTCAGGGGAGAGGTTTGGAGAAAGGTCGTATTTCGACAGAACTAATCTTCAGGGACAGGTTTGGAGAGATGCCATTCATGAAGAATATTCATCTTCTGCATTAATATTTTTCTATCTATAATTTAACTTTGATATCTAAAGCAATCAACAATGGCAAAACAAAGCGCTGGAATTCTATTATATCGTCTTACTGAAAAAGGTCCGGAGTTTTTCCTGGTTCATCCCGGCGGCCCATTCTGGGCAAAAAAAGACAGTCATGCATGGTCAATTCCAAAAGGTGAATTTACTGCAGAAGAAGATCCACTCGAGGCAGCAAAAAGGGAGTTTGAAGAAGAGACAGGTAATAAAATATCAGCAGATTTTATTAAACTAAGACCCATAAAGCAAAAGGGTGGTAAAGAAGTGTTCTGCTTTGCATGTGAAGAGAACTTTGATCCTTCATCGCTCAAAAGCAACACCTTCGAGATTGAATGGCCGCCCAGATCAGGGAAAAGGCAATCGTTCCCGGAGGTGGATAAAGGAGAATGGTTTGATGCATTAACGGCAAAAACCAGAATCAATGAATATCAGATAGCTTTTATTGATGAGGTTTTAACAAAAATCCATCTTAAATAAGATTCAATTAGTCATCAGGGAAGAATTTCTTTTCAGATCAGGATTCCTGCGAGTGCAGCTGAAATATAGGAAGCCATAGTTCCGCAGATCATTGCTTTAAATCCAAGTCGTGCCAGGTCGGCTTTCCTTTCCGGTATGAGTGTTCCGATACCACCAAGTTGTATGGCAATAGAGCTGAAATTTGCAAAACCGCAAAGTGCGAAGCTTGCTATTACAACAGATTTGGCGCTCAGCACACCCTGTTGAATCATGGGAGAAAGGTCGGAATATGCAACAAACTCATTGATTACCATCTTTGTCCCCATCAGGGAGCCTACATGAAGTGATTCCGAGGGAGGCACTCCCATAACGATTGCAAATATTCTGAAGAAGGCTCCTACAACATCTTTCAGCCTGAGTGCATCTACATTCAGGCCAATAAAATCAAGTGAGATCCCTGTCCATCCCAGAAACAATCCGAAGTATCCGAGCAATGCATCAACCAGGGCGATCAATGCGATTACGCCAATCAGCATGGCTATCACATTAATTGAGATCTTCATTCCGTCAGTCGCGCCATGAGAAATTGCATCCATTATGTTTGTATACTCAGTTTTTACCTCCAGCCTGACCTTTCCCTTGGTTTCAGATTCCTGTGTCTCAGGATATACGATCTTTGATATTACAAGAGCTCCCGGAGCTGCCATAAGACTTGCGGCAAGAAGATAAGACGCCGGAACTCCCATTGAAATATAAACAGCCATGACTCCCCCGGCAATACATGCCATACTGCCTGTCATTGATGCAAGCAATTCCGACATTGTCATCCCCGACAGGTAAGGTCTGATCATAATCTGTGCTTCAACCTGCCCCACAAAAGCGCTTGCCACATTTGAAAGAGCCTCGCTCCCGCTAACCCTCATAGCCCAGTGTACAAAACGCGCCATCACAGCCACTATCCTTTGCATCAATCCCACATGATAGGCCATTGAAACAAGAACGCATACGAATATTATTGTCGGCAACAGGATAAATATAAATACACCGGCTCTTACTATACCTTCAGGAAGTATCTGAGTTACTTTTGTAAGATCTCCGAAAACAAAGAGGGCTCCTTCCTGTGAAAAATCCAGCAATTTATTTATTGCCTGACCGAGCCAGTAAAAGATATGCTGGCCAAGCGGGACTTTGAGTATGAAGATAGCCAGTGCAAGCTGAAGAAGTAAACCTACTGTTACAACCCTGTAATTGATCTTTTTGCGATTGTTTGACCACAAAAATGCTAACCCAAGTATAATAACTATTCCGATTATGCCTGTGAATCTGCCCATATTAAAGAATAATAAATGGCAAACCTAATCTTTTTTTTGATCCTGTCGAAGCAGCAGGTTGAAGAATTTATCTGTCAGATATTAACAGCGATCTGGCCGCTTCTTGGAAGAGCCCTGTAAATTATCTTCACATCGTCGCGGGGCATTCGGATTTTCAGGTACGGATAATAATCCGGCACCTTGAAAAAGAGTGCGCTTTTAAATGTCAGCCATGCTGTGTTAATCCTGTCTGTAAGATCGAAACGGAAGGTGCTTCCTTTTTCAGTGGGTTTGTCTGATTCTTCCTGGTAAATATATATCCTCATTCCGTGTGAGACCTGGAGCATTACATTTACATGTTCAAATAAAGCAGTATCTGGGATGACATCAGGCTGGTATTCTGATGTGTCTTTCGGAGCAATCTTAATCATAAGAGGTTCCTTCCTGATTGTTGCATACGAGTTCTCAACATTCAGAGGCTGGGAAAGCATACTGTATATGGCTTTGGGATTCCCGTTTTTTAATATTCCGCTTATATTATAGCTGCTTATCTTAGCTGAATGAACAACCACCCCGCTTATCTCAAGATCTGCAGTACTGTCAGGTAAATTAAGCGTCAGGTATATTGAATCAGTCTGTGCCATAATTGTTTTTGATTGAAGATATGACCTCTCCCGAACCAGGCTGATATATGTTGAATCAGAATAGATCTTCGCGCCTGATTCCTCCTTTTTATCATCGTTCCCTGCAAACTCCTGTTCTATATTTTCCATTTTACGTACAGGACTGATAACTGATATCACTGCGTAATAAACAAGAAAGGCTGTGATGAGACCGGCAAGAATAAATACCGTGATTTTCAGGCTTTTTTTATTTGAATCGTTTCCCATTTCTTCAGAAGATATAGACTTTCGAACCGACGCTCAGAGTATTAAAGATGAACTCAAGATCCTCATCATTCAACCTGACACACCCATGAGTTACAGGCATACCAAGAAATCTCTTATAAATTGTACCATGAATAAGGTAGCCGTCGCCAATAGCCATGGCGTAATCACCAAGGACTCCATATTCATACCGTGACTGGTCAGTTGCAGAAGGAATTGGCAGACCTTCTTCGACAAATGCCCAATCGGGCTTCCGCCAGACCGGATGTGTTGTTTTTCCCTGTATCCTGTATTTTCCTTTGGGCGTTTTGAAAATCCATTTCCTGTCGCCTTCGGCCGTTTTAAGCATTGTATAGCTTCCTGAGCTACAAAAACCTGTTCGCAGTAATTGTTTATTCCTGTAAAGGAAAAACCTGTTTTCAATTGTATTAATTACAATGTAAGACTGACCTGAAGTGTAGCTGTTATATTTCCTTGACAGACGTTGAATATCTTTGTTGAGTAAGGAGATTTCTTTTTTGTATACAGGATTTTTGCGCAGTTCTTGATCTGTGTTTACAACAAATTCACGAGAAGGCTGCTTCTCCCTCATATACGGAACAAAATAAAGGATAAAAGCCACCAAAGCAATTAAGGAGAGCAGTGTTGCAATAATGGCAAACGTTATTTTACATGTGTATTTAAATTTTTCATTGTGGAAAAATCTTCCTGTCAGATCCTTTACGACAACAAAAAATCCTCTGAACTGAGGGATATTCTCAGGAATTTCCGGCTGAGCCTCGATGTTTGATAAATTCTCCTCTTCCATTTTCTATCTGTTCAAAATCCGTGATAAGTCAATCATTGATCCAACTATAGTGACAGGTGTTCCGGGAGAGATAAGCCTGAATATGACATCCATTTCCTTATCAGTAAGAGCTATACAACCTTCAGTCCAATCGATTCCGCGTCCTCCGTTTCCATGAATTTCGATAAGTCCGCCAATTTTCGCTGATCCTGGCAAAGTTCCTTTTGAAATTTCTGATCTGAACCTTGCAAGATCCTCATCATTCGGATAGTCGAGCAGAAGAGCTTTATAATATTTAGTTTTCCTGCTATCGAACTTCTTTGTGATCTTATACATCCCCTCCGGTGTTGCATGATCCCCTTTAATTCTTTTATCCCCAACCCAGTTTTTCCCAAGTTCGGCATTAAATTCCATCTTTTTAATGCCTTTCTGGTAAACATACAATTTACGCGAAAATTTATCAATAATAATTGAATAACCGCCTGTTCTTTTCGATTCTCTGATAGTTTTATCAGCCCAGCTTTTCCATTGGTCGAAAGATTTGAAATAGTTCTTAAGGTTTTCAGATGCTGTCTCAAATGATGAAGTAAGGAGAGATTCTGCCTCGCTTATCATAGTATTAGCCTGCAGATATTGCCCCCTGGCGAAGTTTATCTGGGCTTCTTCAAGTATCATTTTTCCTCTTGAAATCCTGTTTCTGGTCTCAGATTCGAGCGGATATGCATTGAATAATTTATCGATTTCAGTTACGAGCCTGTTTAACTTATCAAGTTTCTGTTCTGCTCTTGTTTTCAGAGCTGATGTGTTTGTTTTTGAGCTTTGTGTAGCCTGTATTGCTTTTTCGGCTGTAAGGTTGGCAAATTCGAGCACTCTTGTATAATCCCTGAAAAAGATAAATCTTTCATTCTGTCTTTTCCAATTGGCCATAGCCGAATCATAAGAGGTATGCGCTTCATTAAACAGCTTGCTTGAATAAGTAACGGCGTTGTTCTTTCCTGCTTCTGAGAGACATTGACGTGCATAATCCATCTCTGCAGCAGGAGGCGCCGGTGTCAGAAATATCATCGACAATACAATAACTGTAATGAATATTGCCGTTAAAATAAAAACGAGTATCCTTCTGTAGATCTTTTTCATTCCGCTCTGTCCCCACCCTAAAAAAAACCCCGGGATGACCCCCGGGGATTTTTAATTCTGACTTGAATGTCAAATACTATCTTCTTACTTTAGCAATAGCATCTTTGAGTTCAGTATTGATGCTTACTGCTCTTTCATTTGAAGCTTTAACTTTGTTGAGAGCATCCATGTATGTACCTTTGTCATACAAAGCCTGAGCATCAGCAGCGGCTGTTTCGATTGTAGCCATTTCTGTTTTGATCTGCTCAAGAACAGCAGCGCCTTCCTTACCGCGTGGAGCTTTTGTAATGAGGGTCTTGTTATCCTCAATAGTTGTTTTCAGGCTGGCGATAGAAGCTTCAACTTCTTTCTTTACTTCTTCTTTCTTAACTGCAGCATTTGCAGCAACCTGGTTAGCCAGGGCGGTTGTCTGTTCAAGTTTAACCTTTACAGGACCAAATTTCTTGAACATTTTTGACTCCTGAACCTGAATTTCAGCGTTGATTGCGCTCATTGAATCCTGTACTGCTGCGAATTCGGTTGGAAGATAAACTGGAGCTTCAGCTGTTTTTGCAGCTTCAATAGCGGCATTTGCAGCATCGATTTCGGCTTGCGGTTTCTTACCACAACTTGCAAGGACTACAACCATAGCTATGGCTGCCATTCCCATAAAAACTTTGTTTCTCATTTTTTTGTAACCTTTAATACTTTGTTTGTTTAACATTTCCGTCTATATTGTTGATAACGGTTTTTGCTCTTAAAATGTCGGTGCGAATATATTAAATTATTGGAATCGGCAATTAAAAATAAAAAAAATAATGCAAACATGCAAATAC
>DATALC010000021.1:0-10539 GCA_036261265.1 Bacteroidales bacterium | reverse complement strand
AAGGCTTGATGCTTCATTGCGTAATGCAACAACATCGCTGTATTTCAATGCCATAGAGCTCGAAGCTCCCATGCTGACTCCTCCACGACGCTGGAAGTTTGGCATTATCATAACCATGTTACTTCCCATTGAAGACATCTCCGTACGTATGCTTTGCTTCGATCCTTCACCGATCGCGAGCATTGCAATGACAGATGCAACACCTATCACGATGCCAAGCATTGTAAGAATTGCTCTAAGCTTATTACGAATCAGCGCTCTTACAGCTATCCTGAATAAATTTGAGTAGTTCATTTTCTGATTTTTTACATGTTCTCAAGTTCCTCTACCGGTTCTGCAGGCAATGTTTTGAGTATCTCTTTCGCAATTGATCTCTCTGTTACATTGAACTCCCGCACAATCCTTCCATCACGGAAGATTACATTACGAGTCGCAAACTTTGCTATATCAGGTTCATGGGTGACGAAAACTATTGTTCTGCCATTGTCGTTCAATTCCTGGAATAGTTCCATTATCTCGACAGAAGTCCTTGTATCGAGGTTGCCTGTCGGCTCATCGGCAAGTATAAGAACTGGGTTATTGACAAGTGAACGTGCGATCGCAACACGCTGCTGCTGCCCGCCAGAGAGCTGGTTAGGCATGTGGTGCATCCTTTGCAACAATCCCACAGCTTCAAGTGCAGCGAGTGCGGCTTTCTTACGTTCCTGCGACCTGACTTTCGAATTATAGAACAGCGGAAGCTCGACATTTTCAAGAGCTGTTGTCCTTGCAAGCAGATTGAACGACTGGAAAACAAATCCAAGCTTATTATTGCGCAACCTTGCCAGCTCATCCTTGTTCATTGTGTTCACGCTTACACCGTCGAGAAGATAATCGCCAGAACTCGGTTTATCGAGACACCCGAGAATATTCAGCATCGTCGACTTGCCGGATCCGCTTGCTCCCATTATTGCTACAAATTCTCCTTCGGTGATCTTAAGATCCACGCCTCTTAGCGCATGTACAGTGACCTCTCCCACATGGTAATCTTTTTTCAGATTCCTTATCTCTATTATAATATTGTTGTTCATGGCGAAAGCTTTTAGTTGTTCAGTTTAGAAAGGAAATGGGCCACGTGGACCTTCATTACTCCTTGCTGAGTTCTTCTGACCTGTTCCCCCGGTCATTGAAATTATTGCTTCATCTCCTTCCTTAAGGCCGCTGAGTATCTCTACATTTGTGCCGTTGTCAATTCCTATTGTCACAGGGTTCGGACGCAATCCGGCCTTTTCATCCTTCACCCAAACCATTTTCATCCCTTCAGGCATCTGCCCGGGCATCATTCCTCCTGAAGGCATACCGGCCATATTGCCTGACGGCATGTTCTGTGAAAATGCCCCTGAAGGCGCTGATGGCATTGCGGGACCTTGTACTCCTGCCGGTTTGTTCTTCATCATCCCTGCCATCATTTTCTGCATGTATGAAGCATCAGGTGTGAATCTCATTGCTTTACCTGAAAGAATAAGCGCATTCTCTTTTTCCTCAACATATATTGTTGCACTTGCAGTCATTCCAGGCATAAGCTTCTTATCAGGATTAGGAGCGCTAAGTATGACGTCGTATGTCACGACATTATTTGTTGTTACCGGCTGAAGCCTTACTTCAGAAACTGTACCTTCGAATTTCATATCGGGATATGCATCTACCGAAAACTCAACCCTCTGTCCTTTTACAACTTTACCGATATCAGCTTCATCAACGCTTGTCTGAACTTCCATCTGTGTTAAATCATTAACAATAGTGAACAGCTCGGGAGTATTGAAGCTTGCAGCAACAGTCTGTCCTTCCTCAACAGCCCTGTTAAGCACAACGCCGTCGATTGGTGATGTTATCGTTGCATAGTCGAGATTGACTTTAGAGCGGGCAAGGTTTGACTTTGAATTTATAACAGCAGCTTTTGAATTCTCATAATTATATACTGCCTGGTCATAGTCTGCCTGTGAGATCAGGTTCTTTTCGTACAGCGCTTTAAGCCTGTTGTAAGTCGATTCATTGTATTTCAGCTGCGCTTCAGCCTGATCTACCTGCGACTGACTCTGTTCAAGCTGGGCCCGGAGAGAGGTTTCATCGAGCTGGGCAAGCAACTGCCCTTTTTTTACGACGTCGTTAAAATCAACATATACTCCTTTCAGGATACCCGAAACCTGAGTTCCTACCTTTACAGTTGTTATTGCTTCGATAGTACCCGTTGCAGTAACAGTGTTCGTAATAGTTCCCTTTTCAACCTTCACGGTTTCAAAGGTAACCGCAGCCTCCTTTTTACCAAACGGTTTCAGCGCAAGAACTGCCACAACCGCAAGTACAAGGACCGCAACTATTATTATCGTTCTTTTTTTCATGTGAAATTTATTTTCTGTTTTATATAATTTCTTATAAGCTTTTATTTCTCTGAGTTTTTCCTCCTGTTTCCCCTGTATCTTTTATCTTTTTCCTTTTATCTTAGAGATTAAAAGGTATTCCCATATAAAAATCCATTATCTTATAGCTGAAGATCAGGTTGTATTTTGATTGAAGCAACTGGCTCTCTGCAACAATCAGATTTGTCTTCTGAACCAGGTAATCAACTGAGTTGATGAGACCCTGCGTAAACTTCTCATCTGACAGCAGTGAAGATTCATTTGTTGCATTGAATTTCTCGAGGCTTGCTTCATATTCGATCTGGGCTGATGTCACATCCTGGCATGCCTGTTCAATGTTTTTTCTAAGCTGGTTCTTTGTATCGATCTCATTCAGATCGGCATTCTCGTAATTGATCTTAGAGACAGCAACACTCGTTTTTACCTGCTTTTTCTGGTAAATTGGTATTGCAAGAGAGAATCCGACACTCGGACTTATCCCGTCATTCACCTGTCCGAAATAATCATCGGTTGCACTGCTTGAATATGAAGATCCTATTCCGGCGCTTGCAGAAAGCACAGGATAATAACCTGCTTTGGCTATACTCTCATCAAGAGCGGCATTCTCCTTATTAACAGCAGCGTTTTTGATCTGCGGTTTAATTGAAAGCGCTGTCTCGTAAACTGTTTTTACATCAGGCACCCGGTTCTGGTTAATATTTTCATCGGGGTTGGCCTGAGCTATTTCGAAATTGTCAGTAACAGGAAGCTCCATCAGTTGCATCAGGTTAACTTTTGCAATTGCAAGCTGGCTTTCAGCATTCGCTAACGTTAGCTTTTCACTTGCAAGCTGAGATTTGACCTGGGCATAATCAGCCTGCGATATGCCTTTAAGAGCCAGTCTTTCTCCCGCCAGGAAGAGCTGTCCTTGTGTTGATTCTATCTGCTTATTACTGTTTTTAACCTGTTCTTCGGCATACAGTACCTGGAGAAAGGCATTAAGGATGCTGAGACTTATAGACTCTTTTGTGGTCTCAAGAGTGTATATACCGCTCTGGATATCGAGTTCAGCCTGTTTGATCAGGTTGTTGATCCGTGAATAATTGAACAGTGTGACTCCTGAGTTTATTGAGTAGTTTGTCCCATTTGAACCGTGTAACCCGCTTTCTCCTGAAGCAGTGCTTTTACTCCAGTTGAAATTCTGGTTCACGTTAGCGCTTAATGACGGAAAACGCTGTGCCTTTGCCTGTTCGGCATAAAGAGTAGCTGATTCATTTGATAGGACACTCTTTCTCACCTGGATATTCTGTTCAAGAGCGTAATTGATGCACTTTTCAAGAGTCCAGGCAGTATCCTGCTGCGCCGGCAGAGTACCTTCCCCTGCAAACATTATCAGGAGAGAAGAAATTACCAGCGTAAAAACCATTTTTTTCATGACTTTAATGAATTTGTCATAAAAATATGGCGGCTGTTTACAATGAAAAAATCAAATAGAAGTACAGGCGTTTTTTACCGACGTAATGCCTGAAAGCATGGAAAGGAATTTGAAACGGTAGAATATTAATAAAAAAGCAAAGGCGCCTTTTGAGCGCCCTTGCAGGTAATTAATCTGAAAATCATGAGATTACATAAGAATCTGTCTTGCATATTTAACGCAGGTTGCAGTTTCCTTAACCTGGTTTGACCAGGGTTTGATTTCATATTCAAGTTCGATATCACAAGGCAGCTGCCACTTTTTCTCCTTAATAAGAAGAAGAACATCAGCGAGCGGAGTTTCACCCTGACCCCATACCTGGTTTGCATTGGCTTGATCAGTTTTCGGACCTGTTTTATCCTTGATGTGAACGCTGAAGATCCTGTCATGATATTTCTCAAGGATTGTGTTCGGATGTATTCCTGTAGATCCGAAGAAATGACCCATATCAAAATTCATCATAACAGCCGGTGATACAGCAAGGAAAGGATCGTAGCTGAAACCCGGTGTTGCAAACTGCATGTGGTTATGGAATATTGCATACATACCGTGCTTTTCAGCAAAAGGAGCAAGTTTTTTAACTGCTTCCTCGCTTACTTCGTCTGTAACGCCTTTTGCTCCCATAGCTTTTGCTACTTTGAAAGCATAATCAATCTCTTCGTCTGACCATCTTGCGGGTGAGAATTTAACAATATGAGCTTTGATACCTGCGTTGTCGAGCAGCTTTTTAGCGGCGGCAACCTTTGAAATATCGAAACCAGCTCTCCATGCTTTCAGATCCTGGTTGTACTTGTTAACCTGTTCCTGTTGCTCGGGAGTCAGCTGGGGACGTCTTGGAGGCTGCTGTGCAGCTGGCTGTCCTGCCGGCTGTTCGCCCTGTGGACGTGGTTGTGGTGCCGGCTGTGGCGGACGCATCATGGCTGTCATAGGGTTCTTGGGGGCGCCAAGAAAATCTTCAAGATCACCACTCATTAACTCAACCGAGTTGATACCGCTTTCTTTGCAATACTTCACGATATTCTCGAGGCCGCCAGGCATATTGCGCCAGCTGTAAGTAATAGCTCCAATCTGAACTCCGCCGAAATTTGAGCTAACCTTACCGGTTGATTTCTGAATGAAAGGAGCTTCAATAAGACTCACGGGAGCCATTGAAACAGCAGCGAGAGCCGCTGTGCTTCCCAGGAACTTCCTCCTGGACAGGTTTTTTTTATTGTCGTTCATATTTATAAAGGTTTAAGTCATTTCATTTTATTACAAAGACCAGCCCTGCCTGTATTCATACTGGAACATGTTATTGGCTTCAGGAACGTTTGTGATCTTCATGTTGGCTGCATCATACTCGAGAGTTGTATTTGACCTCTGGTTTTTAACAGCTATGTTTGTAAGAAGCATTATCTCTGTCAGTTTAGCGGCAACTGAGAAGTCATTGCTCGATTTCTTACCTTCTTTGATGCAGCTGATCCAATCCTCAAAGATATTACCTGTACGTGGAATCGAAGGATCGGGTCCTTTGAATGATGCATCGGCCGGAATAAGCTCGGGCATAGCGCCATGGCTTCCATGGCAGATGATACCTTTCTCACCATAATAAGTAGCATCTCTCATTGCACGACCTGCTTCCAGTTTTTCTGGTCTCGACGGTCTCAGACCACCATCAACCCAGTATACTTTCAATGCAGGCATATTGCCGCGTGCAGGAAATTCGTATGTTACCATTTCACAGAATGGAAGATACTCATCATTGAATGGCGAGCTTGTTGCCTGGATCTTTGTCGGCATACCAAGGTTGAGAGCCCATATAGGTGCATCAAAAATGTGAGCTCCCATATCACCCATTGCGCCGGTCCCATAATCCCATAATCCTCTCCAGTTAAAGTGGAATGCTTCAGGGTTATATGGTTTGAAAGGAGCAGGACCGATCCATACATCATAATTGATGCCGTCAGGAACAGGAACACCTTCGGGTCTTTTCAGGTCACCCTGTGGCCAGAAGCCCATCGGACGGTTTGTTGAAAGCCATACTTCTTTCACAGGACCTATAACGCCACCCTGAATCCATTCAACTGTCCTGCGTGTACCTTCTGTTGCATGTCCCTGGTTACCCATCTGTGTTGTGACACCTGTTTCCTTTGCAATTTCTGCAAGTTTACGGCATTCATATATTGTCTTTGCCATTGGCTTCTCAACATAAACATGCTTTTTAGCCTTCATGAATGCTGCGGCGATCGGAGCATGGTTATGATCGGGTGTTCCGATTACAACTGCATCAATTGATTTCTCCTTTTCGAGCATCTCACGCCAGTCAGTATATACTTTGGCTTTCGGGTATCCTTTTATTATATGTGCAGCATAATTATTAGGATCGATATCGCATAATGCATAAATATTGGCAAGCTTGATAACCTTACCCTGGCCAGCTGCGCCCATCTGTACAATTGCATTTGCATCTCCGCCCGGACGCTGACCTCCAGGCTGCTGTCCTGCCTGTCTCTTGAACTGAGCCATCCTGGCTTCACGTTCTGCAATCTGTTCCTTTGTAAGAGGAGTCCCGTTTGAATTCCTGTTGGGCCTGACTATAGGAACATCAGGTGTGCATATCTGCTGAATATCGCCGCCTCCCTGGCTGCCAATACCAATCCCGGCAACATTAATGAGATCACTGGGTGCAGTGTAACCCGGACCTCCCATAACGTACCTCGGTATGATAGTAAAACCAGCAGCAGCCGCACCGGCTGTTCCGATGAACTTACGCCTTGACAGCGTGTTCTTTTTGAAATTTTTGTGACTCATAATGGTAAGTTTTTTAGTGAAAGGGTTAAGATGGTTATAGAAAAATATTCTTTTAAGAATAATTTGCCGGGGATAAAACAAAAAGACCTGAGAATATCATCATCTTTTGCAAAAAAACAGAATGTTAATGTATACCAATTTAAATTAATCCCAATGACATTTTTAAAAAGTTTAACAACCTTTAACAACTGACCCCGCTTTTAAAAGATGTCATTAGATAATTAGACAACCAATATGTTGAAAACATTCCATAAACCTTAATAAAAACAATCCTGATCGTGTAAACAGGATCCTGATTAACTTCCTATTCACAATGAATTTCGCTATATTGCATTATGGATTTATTAAGGAAACTTACACCTCCGGGTCCCTGGAAACTACCGGTTCTGCTGGCAGCAGCAATTTTTGCGGGACTAGGAGCCTTTGCTTTCCATATTTCAAGAGCTCCTTCATATCTTACAGATAATCCTGAAGCATGTACCAACTGTCATATCATGGCTCCCCAGTATGCCACATGGTATCACAGCTCACATCGCGAATGGACGCATTGCAATGACTGCCATGTTCCGCATAATAATTTCATAAGCAAGTATTATTTCAAAGCAAAGGATGGCCTCAGGCATGCAACAATCTTTACTCTCAGGATGGAACCGCAGGTGATATTCATTAAAGAAGCAAGCAGGAACGTTGTTCATGAGAATTGCATAAGATGCCACAAAACATTGCTTACAGACTCAAAGCTGCTTGCATATACAGACAAGTTTCACGCTGGCAGGATGGAGAGAAGATGCTGGGAATGTCACAGGGAAACACCGCATGGACGGGTAAACAGCCTTTCGAGCGTTCCTTATGCAAGGATACCCCTGCCCGATCCTGTAACCCCCGGCTGGCTGAAAGAACTAACCGAACAATAATTAAATATATGAGACCGATTCAGGATATTCTTAAAGGCCGGCCATGGCTCGGATGGCTGATATTCTTCGTCACAGCAGGAGTAGTGTTTCTGCTTGGTTTATTAGCCTCATCAATTATTGAGAGAAGAGCTGAAGCCGCATTTGCCTATGCGCCAGTGATCAACTTCTCACAGTTTGAACCAAGGAACAAGGTCTGGGGTGAAGTATTCCCGAGGGAATACGACACATACATGAAAACAGCCGATACTTCATTCAGAAGCAAGTATAACGGCAGCGGCACTGTGGATCTTCTTGCCGAATCGCCCGAGCTTGTGATACTATGGGCCGGCTATCCTTTTTCAAAAGGCTATAACCAGGGACGCGGACATCTGCATGCACTTGAAGATGTAAGGAATTCACTGAGACACGGATCACCTGTAAAAGGCAAGCCAAGCCCGTTGCCAAATACATGCTGGACATGCAAAAGCCCTGATGTGCCGAGGCTCATGAACCAGGAAGGTGTTGCAGGCTTCTATGCCGGTACATGGGAGCAGAAAGGAGCAGAAATAATAAACCCGATAGGTTGCGCCGATTGTCATGATGCGAAAACAATGAATCTTCATATATCAAGGCCGGCCCTTGTGGAGGCATTCAATTCAAGAGGGCTCGATATCACAAAAGCAACTCACCAGGAAATGAGAAGCCTCGTGTGTGCACAGTGTCATGTTGAATATTACTTCAATAAAAAAATGCATGAGGGAGTCAACTACCTCGTATTCCCATGGAAAGACGGCACCCTGATTGAGAATATTGAGAATTATTACGACAGCATACAGTTCTCAGACTGGACACATTCAATGAGCCGCGCCCCGATGCTCAAAGCGCAGCATCCCGATTATGAGATATACCTTACCGGAACGCATGCTTCAAGAGGAGTATCATGTGCCGACTGCCACATGCCGTTCATAAGCGAAGGAGGACAGAAATTTACAGATCATCATATACAGAGCCCGTTGAATAATGTTGCAAATTCATGCCAGGTCTGCCACCGTGAGGAGACAGCAAAGCTGATACAGGATGTTTATTCAAGGCAGGATAAGATAATGGAGAACAGGCGGATTCTCGAGAAGCTGCTTGTGAGAAGTCATATAGAAGCAAAAGCTGCCTGGGACAAAGGAGCAACCGATCAGCAGATGAAAGCGATCCTTACCGATATAAGACGTGCACAGTGGAGATGGGATTTCTGTGCTGCGGGCCATGGCAATTCGTTCCATTCGCCTGTTGAAAGCGGAAGGATTGTTGCAGGAGGTATTGCTTATGCCCAGGATGCAAGGGTGAAGCTTGCGAGGTTACTCGCCTCTCTTGGGTACAATGAAGAAATCCCGTATCCTGACATCAGCACAAAGCTTAAGGCGCAGGAATATGTGGGTCTCGATATAAAGCAGATGAATGTTGAGATAGAGGAGTTCCTCAGGACAGTCGTTCCGGAGTGGATAAAACAGGGGATGGAGAGGGAGAAGGGGTATTAGGAAGTGCACTAGAGTGACTAAAGTGACTAAAGTGACTAAAGTGACTAAAGTGACTAAAGTGACTAAAGTTATGAAGAAGTGACTAAAGTTGAAAAAGTGCACTAGAGTGACTAAAGTGCCTAAAGTACTTAGAGTTAAGTTGTTACTCTGTGCAACTCTGTGTCTTCTCTGTGAATTCTAAGATTAAAACAAATTATTAAGCAACTTTTTGTTGATAAATTACTACAAAAGGCGTTTGTCTCTTGACCACAGCAAACACTCTGTTAATAAGCTTACAACTAATCGAGTTAATTATTACTTTATGATCTTTTCCCTCCTCTATCCTGCGATTAAAATATGCTTTTATTTCAGGATCCCATTTTGCGGCTGAGTTTGCTCCTCTTGAAAGCATAGTCTTTATGGTTTTATTAGCCAGATGACTCACACTTGTTTTACCTTTAATGCTTGTCCCTGATGTATTTGCAAAAGGTGCAAGACCAGAATAACAAGCGTACTGTCTACTGTCATCAAAACCGGTAAAGTTGTTTGTTGTAACAAGCATCAATGCTGCAATTACAAGACCTATACCTTTTACAGATGTAGCAAGAGCAAAGTTTTTCTTTAAATCTTTATCGGACTCAATTGTATTGACAATTTCCCTTTCAATTTCCTTAATACTATGATTATGAACTTTAATCATGTTACTTATATCTTCTGTAACCCCTTTCTTTCCAGTAATCCTTTCGTATTGCTTGTGACTTTTAATGCTATTCTTAAAAGTCGTCCTGTTACGGACGAGCTGTTCTCTGTAAGTAAGTAATTGTTTTAAGTAAACTATTCGTTCCGAAGGGAATGAGAATAATTTCAGCTTATGGACATGAGTGAGCGCATAATCGGCAATTCTCCTGGCATCGACTTTATCATCTTTCCCTCGTGCTATCCCAAGACTTCTTTTAATTTTTAGACCTGGTTCCACACAAAAGTCAAATTCTTTTTGACTTAACCATGCAAATAGGATTAAGCCATATGTGCCTGTATGTTCCATGCAGAATAGAACATCTTTTTTATTTGATGTCTGCTTTATTACCCATTGTTCCATATCATCAAACCCTTCTAAGCTGTTTTTAAACTTCCTGTCTTTAAATGACCTTGGATTGTCAACATTCAATAATGAGCAATCAATGTAATCTTTTGAGATGTCAATCCCGATAAAATCTGTTTTCTTCATACCTTTGTTACTTAGTTTTAGTTATTAACCGGAAAAGGTTGTCTGACTATTACCTTTAATAAGTCCATACACTTAATATTCTAAATGGTTCTGACAACCAAAAAGGAGCTGGGGACTAATTCACTAGAATGATTCTTAATCACAACTCTGTTAAGTTCACCCCAGTTCCTCCGGTTATGTTATTAACAATTTTCAAAGTTATCAACTCCCCCTAAGAACCCCCTATTTCAACATCACTATTGTTAATAATTTAATGGTGCTAATCTAAAGG
>DATALC010000012.1:0-64005 GCA_036261265.1 Bacteroidales bacterium | reverse complement strand
GAAGTCCTCGTCACAGCTTGCAGATCAGCTTATTGAATATGTAAAAACTTATAATGAAACCAGGGCAAAACCATTTGAATGGACTTACACGGGAAAACCATTAAAAATATAGTATACTTTTTAACCAATCATCACACTAGTCACTTTAGTCACTTTAGTCACTCTAGTCACTCTAGTCACTCTAGTCACTTTAGTGCACTTTAGGCACTGTAGTCACTTTAGTCACTTTAGTCACTTATTTTCCCAACTTATTATCTTACTTTTGCCTTCTGTTTTACTATTCACAGATATTTATGTCATTTAAGCCATCAATCCCCAAAGGCACAAGGGATTTCTCCACCAGGGAGATGATGAGACGCGATCATATCTTCAATACAATCCGAGATGTTTTCCGCCTGTATGGTTATCAGCCTGTCGAGACTCCCGCAATGGAAAATTTATCAACTCTGCTTGGCAAGTACGGCGAAGAAGGGGATAAGCTCTTATTCAGGATTCTCGATTCCGGTGACTTTCTTTCAGATGTTTCTGATGAAGAACTTGCAGAAAGAGATATAAAATCGCTGTCTTCGAAAATATGCGGGAAAGGGTTGAGGTATGATCTTACAGTACCTTTTGCAAGATTTGTTGTTCAGCATCGTGATGAAATTACTTTTCCATTTAAAAGATACCAGATTCAGCCTGTGTGGCGGGCCGACAGGCCACAAAAAGGACGGTACAGGGAATTCTTCCAGTGCGACGCAGATGTTATCGGGAGCGATTCATTACTGAATGAATATGAGCTTGTTGAAATAATCGACAGCATCTTTTCAAAGCTTGGCGTTTCAGTTGTAATAAAGCTGAATAACAGGAAGATCCTTGCAGGTATTGCAGAATATACAGGCAATACTGAAAAATTAACTGATATAACTGTTGCTCTCGACAAGCTTGACAAGATCGGAATTGATGGTGTGAATGCTGAGCTCAGTGAAAAAGGCATTTCAGAAGAATCAATCTCTAAGTTACAACCCATTGTACAATTGAAAGGTGAGACTTCAGGGAAACTCGAAGCGCTTGAGAATATTTTTGAAAAATCTGAAACAGGCCTTAAGGGAATTGACGAATTGAAAAAGTTGTTCGGTTATATTTCAAAAGGAGTGATAAAATCAGAGGTTGAACTCGATCTTTCTCTCGCCAGGGGTTTAAACTACTATACAGGCGCCATCATTGAAGTAAAGGCGAAAGATGTATCAATCGGCAGCATTTGCGGTGGAGGAAGATATGACAACCTGACCGGTGTTTTTGGATTACCGGGCGTATCCGGTGTTGGCGTTTCTTTCGGCGCCGACAGGATTTATGATGTAATGACTCAGATGAATCTTTTTAATGAATCCGTGATGTCGGCAACTGAAGTGCTTGTTGTTAACTTTGGCGATTCCGAGCTGAATTACGGATTTAATGTGTTGAAGGCTTTCAGGCAACAGGGAATAAGGTCGGAAATTTACCCTGATCAGAGTAAGATGAAAAAACAGTTAGCTTATGCAGATACGAAAAAAATCCCCTATGTTGTTATTGCAGGTGAAAATGAGATAAAAGAGAAAAAAATAACCGTAAAGGTAATGTCGAACGGTGAGCAGAAGACAGTCTTTCTTGATGATATAGCAACCTTTGTAAGAGAAGAAATTAAAAAGGACCGCGAAAATCACTGATAAAACAAAACAAATCTAACGTATGATTCATAAAATATCGCCGGATGAGCTCACTCCGGAGACAATCAGGCAGGTTCTGAACAAGGGATTTAAACTTGCACTTTCCGAAGAATCCATTTTATTAATTAAGAAATGCCGTGATTATCTCGACAGGAAACTTGAAACGAATGACACCCCGATATACGGTATAACAACAGGTTTCGGATCGTTGCACAATAAGGTAATCAGTAAAGATCAGCTCAACAGGCTGCAGGAAAATCTCGTCATGTCGCATGCCTGTGGAACCGGAGAGATCGTCAGGGAAGATATAGTGAAGCTGATGCTCCTTCTTAAAATCCATGCCATGAGCCTCGGGATGTCAGGCGTGCAGATTGAGACAGTTCAGAGACTGATTGATTTTTTCAATGAAGGTATCACTCCGGTAATTTACGAACAGGGTTCTCTTGGAGCTTCAGGAGATCTTGCTCCCCTTGCTCATCTTGTGCTTCCGCTTCTTGGAATGGGAGAGGTGGTGTGGAAAGGGGAGAAATATGATTCAAAGACGATCCTTGAAAAATTTGGCTGGAAACCTGTTCAGCTTAAGTCAAAAGAAGGTCTCGCACTCCTGAACGGCACTCAGTTCATGGGAGCCTATGGGCTTTATATTCTCGAAAAAGCAGAACGATTATCCGTTTTTGCTGATGTGACCGCTGCTATTTCGCTTGAGGCCTACGACGGCCGCTTAGATCCTTTTTTTGAGAAAATTCACAATATAAGGCCACACAAGGGACAGATTTCAACAGCAGCGTTTTTCAGAAGGATACTGCAGGGGAGCCAGCTTATATCGAGGCCCAAAGCTCATGTGCAGGATCCGTATTCTTTCAGGTGCATACCCCAGGTTCACGGCGCCAGCAAGGATGCTATTGTATACGGGCGCTCAGTCATCTTCACTGAAATAAACTCATTTACAGACAATCCCACGATCTTTCCTGATGATGATCAGATTATCTCAGGTGGAAATTTCCATGGCCAGCCTCTTGCTCTTGTGTTCGACTATATGGCGATTGCTCTGGCAGAACTCGGCAGTATTTCTGAAAGGCGGGTGTACAGGTTAATATCGGGTCAAAGAGATTTACCGGAGTTTCTTGTTGCGAATCCGGGTCTTAACAGCGGATTCATGATACCTCAATATACAGCTGCCTCTGTTGCAAGCCAGAATAAGCAGCTCTGCACGCCAACCTCCATAGACTCAATACCATCTTCAAATGAACAGGAGGATCATGTCAGCATGGGTGCAAACGGGGCAACGCGCCTGCTCAGGGTTGCAGAAAATCTTGAAAGAATTCTTGCAATAGAGCTGCTTACTGCAATCCAGGCTCTCGAATTCAGAAGACCCCTGAGATCCTCAGATTTCATCGAAGAGCTTGTGCAATCATTCCGGAAAGAGATCGCATTTATTAATGACGACAGGGTAATGTACACTGAAATAGCCAAAGCTGTTGACTTCATAAAAACTTACAATCTCAGCTTTTGATCGTCTGCATACATTCACGGATGGTACCTGAATTTATCATAATTTTGTAAATAAAACTCAAACTCTGTTACGATGGCTCTCCAGTGTGGAATTATAGGGATTACAAATGTCGGCAAAACAACAATTTTCAACTGCATTTCAAACACGAAAGGTGAGACAAATGCATTTGCATTCAGCGCTACAAAATCAAATATTGGCGTTGTACAGGTGCCCGACAAACGCTTATATGAACTTGAAAAACACCAGGTAACCGACAAGATTGTTCATACCACTGTTGAGATTGTAGATATACCCGGACTTGCGAAAGGTTCAAATAAAGGCGAGGGTGTCGGTAACAAGTTCCTTGGAGACATTCGGAACACCGACGCATTGATCCACGTTCTGAGATGTTTTGACGATGAAGCCCTCCCTCATATCGATGGATCTGTAGATCCTGTCCGCGACCTTGAAACTGTCGATCTCGAATTACAGGTAAAGGATCTTGAATCTGTTGAAAAGAAAATTGAGCGGCTTGGAAGAGCTGCAAAGACAGGCGACAAGGATGCAAAACACGGTGTGGAGATATTGAATCTTTACAGGGCTCATCTTGAAAACTTCGGCAATGCAAGAACTCTTGACCTGAAAGAAGAGGACAGGAAACACGTTGATGATCTGTTTCTTCTTACCATGAAACCTGTTATGTATGTATGCAACGTTGATGGGAAATCAGCAGTAGCCGGTAATCATTACGTTGAAAGAGTAAGAGAGTTTCTCAGGGATAAACATGCTGAGATCCTTGTAATTGCAGGGGCAGTTGAATCAGAAATTGCCGAGCTTGACCCGGCTGACAGGACAGAATTCCTTAAAGATGCCGGTCTTGATGAACCGGGAGTCGATAAGCTTGTAAGGGCAGCCTATAAGCTTCTTAATCTGCAGACCTTCTTTACAGTGGGGCCGATGGAAATACGCGCATGGACGATCAAAAAAGGAATGACAGCCCCCAAAGCTGCAGGAGTGATTCACAGCGATCTTGAACGTGGTTTTATAAGAGCAGAGGTGATGAAATATAATGATTTTGTTACCCTGGGTTCGGAACATGCATGCAAGGATGCCGGTAAGTTTTATATAGAAGGGAAAAATTATGTTGTTGATGACGGCGATATTCTCCATATAAGGTTTAACGTCTGATGTCTCTATGACGTATCGTACCCTGATACTGATTTTTTGTCTTCAGGTAATAAATGTCACTGGCTTTTCCCAGGATAACAGTGATGATCGTCTCAAAAGTATAGTAAAAGAGTATGGAGAAGCTGAAGTTATTGTTGTCAATCCGGCAAGGGAGAGAATTGATTTTATCCTTGCCAATTTTTCAGTTTCATCAATAAAAAATGACTCAGTCAGGATCAGACTCTCTACTCTGACTATTGAGTTATTCATCAACCAGGGATATAAGTACATTATTGACGAACGTATTCAGGCAAGAAGCCTGAGAATCTCCTCCGGAGTTACTGACGCAATGCAATGGGATTCTTATCCTTCTTATGATCAGTATATTCAGATTATGAATGAATTCGCATCGATGTATCCTGATCTTTGTAAAATCGATACAATAGGACTTAGTATTAACGGAAAACTTATCATTGCCCTGAAAATCTCTGATAATGCACGAACAGACGAGGATGAACCTGAAGTGTTCTATACTTCAACAATCCATGGTGATGAAACAGGTGGATTCATCCTGATGCTGCATCTTGCTGATTACCTCCTTAAAAACTATCCCTCTGATTCAAGAGTAAAGGATATTGTTGAGAACCTGGAAATCTGGATCAACCCGCTTGCTAATCCCGATGGTACATATAAAACAGGAAATGTAATCAACAGCTTTTCTTCAAGATTTAATGCAAATGAAGTAGATCTGAACCGTAATTTTCCTGACCCTGCGATACCTTACAATTCACGAAATAATATCAGGCAAAAAGAAACCACCGGCATGATCAGGTTTCTCGGGAAACACAGGTTCGTGATTTCTGCCAATTTTCATTCGGGCGAAGAGGTCGTCAACTATCCATGGGACAGTTTTATATCAAAGCTGCATGCTGATAATGACTGGTTTTACAGGATCAGCAGGTCGTATGCAGATACAGTTCATAAATACAGCAGCTCATCGTATATGAACGGATTCGACAATGGTGTAGTGAGAGGCGCTGTATGGTATATTATTAATGGGGGAAGACAGGATTATGTTACTGGACAATTGCAGGGGAGGGAGGTCACTATCGAACTTGATAAGGATTATATTACTCCTTCTGCGGAATTACTCCGCCTCTGGGAAAACAATTACAGGTCGTTGCTTGAGTACCTTGGAAATGCATTGTATGGTGTGCATGGGAAAGTTACCGATGCCATGAATTTTTCACCGCTTCCTGCAAAAATTTTCATTAGCGGTCATGATAAAGACAGTTCACATGTTTATTCTGATACTCTTTCTGGAAACTATGTTCGGATGCTCTCTGCAGGTTCTTATAATTTAACGTTCCATTCTTCAGGATACAGGGATTCAACAATAAATGTACAGGTTTCTGATTTTGAACGCACAACTCTCGATGTTTCGCTTACACCAATAAGCGGCGCAGCGCAGAAATATCCTGTTTTGTATCCTAATCCGGCTCAAACCAGGCTGAATGCAATTCTTCCGGCTGATTTTGCCGGAACTGTCAATGTCAGAATTTATAATATTCCGGGCGCCCTATTAAAGAACTTTGATGCATTGTCAGAAATCAGGAAGCCACTCAATATTGATGTAAGTACATTTGCTTCAGGCACATACGTGATAGTTTTTACAAACGTTCTTAACAATACTCTGAGGGGAAGGTTTATTGTGATAAGATGAATGCCTGTAAAACTTAAGCCAAAATAACTTATTTTTGCAAACCGCAATCTTAACGTTGTTAACCCCGTTATATAGAAGATTTTTAAGTGTGGTTTGATATGAAGCAAGAAAGATTATTCAGATTATTGATTTCTGTTTGCGCATTAACAATAATATCATTTTTAAAATTATCCGGTCAGGGAGCCTACATACCACCTGACAAACCAAAGCTTGTAATTGGAATTGTCGTTGAACAGTTAAAGTTTGATCAGCTCGAAAAATTCAGGGATAAACTTGGAGAGAATGGCATCAAGAAGCTTATAAATGAAGGTACATATTTCAGAAATGCTTCATTTGAATATATGCTTACCCAGTCTGCTCCGGGTTTCGCCACAATTGCAACAGGCGCTGAGCCCGCATATCACGGGATAACTTCCGACAGCTGGTATGTTCCGTTGAAGAGCGAGCTTATAAACTGTACAAAAGATATTAATGTAAATCCCACCGGAGGAAGTTATGAATCAGGGCTTCATTCCCCATTAAACCTCCAGGCATCGACATTTTCAGATGAACTGTCAATGTCTTCAAGGAAAAAATCAAAGGTCTTCGGAGTAGGGATGAGCGAAAAAGGTTCAATCCTTTCTGCCGGCCATTCTGCAGATGCAGCTTACTGGTTCGATAATACATCAGGAACATGGATGACTTCATCATGGTATCTCTCACAACTTCCCGGATGGGTGAACGATTACAATGCAATGGGCTATCCGGAGACTTTTATAAATGGCACATGGGACCTGCATGGCGCCGCTTTGGCTTATGCAGACTGCCAGCCCGATTCAAACAGGTATGAGATCGGGTTCAATGGCGTTAATTATTTCCCTTATGATCTTAAAAAGATAAGAACAAAATGGGGATCAGGATCAAAAAAAGACTATTCGCTTTTAAGAGAAACGCCTTATTCTAATTCTCTTACAACGAGCTTTGCACTGAAACTCATTGAGAATGAACAGCTTGGTCAGGATGACAATACGGATTTTCTTTCAATCTGTTATTCAGCTAACGATAATATTGGGCATCGGTTCGGTCCTTCTTCAGTTGAGGCAGGTGATGCTATCCTGAGGCTTGATGATGAAATAAAACACCTTCTTGAGTACCTCAATGATAAAATAGGCAAGAAGAATATACTAATCTATTTTACATCTGCTCACGGTATTTCTGAAATCCCTGAAATACTTTCCTCAAATCGTATTCCTGCAGGTTATTTTCTTAAAAACCAGGCTTTGCAGTTACTACGGACATATCTTAATGCAATCTATGGCGAAGGGGATTGGGTGAAAGGATATTCGGAACGGCAGATCTTCCTGAACAGGACGCTTATTGAGGATGCCCGGCTTTCTCTCGATGATGTACAGAAAAAGGTCGCTCGTTTTCTTGTCCAGTTCAGCGGTGTTTCAGCGGCTTATCCTTATGCAGCTTTTGAAGCCAATGATTATGGATCGGGCAATCTTAAAAGAATAATCAACAGTTTCAATCCGCAGCGTTCCGGGGATGTTATTGTAACTCTTAATCCCGGATGGATTGAAAAAGAGGAGGATTTTGTTACAGATCATAACTCTCCGTATGAATATGATTCGCACGTTCCGCTTGTATGGTATGGCTGGACTGTCAACAGGTCGACTGTGACGAGAAAAGTAAATATGACTGATATTGCAGCTACATTGTCTTCACTCTGCAAGGTGCCTTACCCAAATGCCTGCACGGGAGAACCGATGTTTGAGCTTTTCCGATAAGTATCACACGAGCGGATAGCCCGGTCTCTTTACTTTATCCCTGACGAGGCATGCGTTTCTGAGAAAATCCGGATTTTCTTCACATGCATTTCCAAGTATTACCAGATCGGCGCCGGCATTAAAAACAGCCTCTACTTCACTTTCAGATCTTATTCCCCCGCCGACAGCAAGAGGGATACTTATATTCTGTCTTACGGCTTTTATGATCTCCAGGGGTACATGATAAGATGCTCCCGAACCGGCTTCAAGATAGATCATTTTCAAGCCAAGCATCTCGCCTGCAAGTGCAGTTGCAACAGCAATATCTGTCTTATCAGACGGAATTGCTTCGGTCTGGCTTATATATTCAACAGATGTTTTGTTCCCGCAACTTATAAGAATGTATCCGACAGGCACAATTTTGTTCCTTGAATTCCTTAGATATGGCGCTGCTATTACATGATTACCGATGAGAAGTTCGGGATTTCTTCCCGAAATTAAAGAAAGAAACAGTATAATATCAGCTTTCAGGCTGAGCTGGAGAAGATTCCCGGGAAAAAGAACAAGCGGGATCGGGCATCTTTTTTTAGTTTCAGATACAAGCTCATCAATATCTCCGGAAGCAAGGCTTCCACCGGCAAAGATATAATCTGGCAATGCGTCTGATGCTATCTTAAGAATGTTTTCAAAAGATTCTCCGGAAGCCTTGTCGGGATCAAGCAGAAGCGCTATGCTTTTTTTAACAGGGAATATTGAAGTCATAATTTCTTTTTAGTCCATACTATAGCATAATTGTCATACCTTGAATAATGAAGATCAAATTCCTCATTAATTTTATCAGTATGAACAAAACCCTTGATCTCTCCTGCGTCCTCGACCTGGAAAGGTGATATCGTAAGATTCTTTTTAAAATTTATTCCTTCCTTGTCACAGATTTTGTATAAAGCTTCCTTTGCACACCAGTGAATATACAGGTGATATCTCTTTGCTTCCTGCTCCCTTACAACCTTTTCCTTCCGGTTAAGGAACTTTAGTGCAAGCGCGGCTATGTTTGTACTCATATATTCAAGGTCGATCCCAACCTTTTCATTTGTACTAAGCAGGATTGCCGTAAGCTTGTGTGAATGTGAAATACTTATGAATTTTGATCCGTCTTTTAAAAAAGGCTTGTTATTTTTATTATATACTATTTTTGCTTCACTGCCTATTAAATCAGCAAGAAGAGCCCTTACACTCAGAAATTCAAGTTTTCTTGAATTACTGCTGAAACCTTTGAATTTCTTCTTTTCATCATTATCGAGGACGATCATTTTAAGAAGAGTCTCAATATCTTCTTCGATTTTCCAGACTCCAAGTATTGAATACTCGTCAAGATAATGTTTTGTTATACAAGCCATTGAAAGTCAATTAATACCATCTCAGGGTTTCAATGAGATGAACTATATCCTCCCTGAAAAAACTAATAACCGGCGCCAGTGAATCGGCATCCGGTTGCGCATTAAAATAAAGTGATCCTCTGAGATAATGCTTTGTGCTGTCTGTTACATAAAACTGAACTGCTGATGCAGTATTCCCTTTAAGATCATACAAAATTCCAAATACTTTTTCTGAATCATTGCTGAATGCCTGTTCGTTTATTGCATCAGCCTTTGTTATATGATTTTTTACATTCATCCTGTAAGTCTGCTCCATTATGGCACCAAAATCATTCTTAACAGGTTTATATGTAAGATAAATTATTGCTTTATACCCGGGGAATTCAATATTGAACCAGCCTTCTTCCTCCGGAGCTCCTGAGCCGAAAGTCAATGATCCGTAAGTTGGGTATTCAAATGAAAACGGCATTGCAGGGATATTCTTCTGGTCATAAAGGTTAACATAGGTCTTTTCAGGCATATCGATCCTGAAATATCCCCTCGGTCTTGGAACAGGAGAATGTCCGCAGCCTGAAACTGCTACAAGAATTATAATACAAGCAGAAATTATATTAATCAACCTCATCATTTTTCTTTTTTCTTTCCACAAGAACTTCCCTGATTCGTCGCTTGTCGACGGCTTCAACCTTGAAGATAAAGTTCCTGTATTTTATTACCTGATCCTTCTGTGGTATCTCACCAGCGAGTTCCAGCAAAAGACCTGCCAGAGTCTCTGATTCCCCTCTTATTTCCCTGAAAACATCTTCGTCAATACCAAATACTTTACAGAAATCATGAAGCTGAATCCTGCCTTCAAAGATATATTTTGATTCATCAATCCTTCTGAACATTGTTTCTTCTTCATCGCTTTCATCAGTGATCTCGCCTACAATCTCCTCAAGTATGTCTTCAAGTGTAACGATACCCGATGTTCCGCCATATTCATCAATAACTACCGCCATGTGAATTTTTCTAAGCTGGAATTCTTTCAGCAGATCATTTATCTTTTTTGTCTCAGGAACAAAATATGAGGGGCGAAGGAGGGATTGCCATTTGAATACTGCAGCATTATTTGTGAATGGAAGAACATCCTTTGCATATAATATTCCTTTCACAGAGTCGAACGAACCTGAGTAAACAGGGATTCTTGAAAAGCCCGAGTCCATAAGAAGCTGGATGACCTTATCGAATGAAGTTCTGATATCTATTGCAGTAACATCAATCCTTGGCATCATGATGGCGCTGACGTTTGTATTACCGAAATTCGCTATGCCTTTTAATATCTTCTCATCCTCGCTTGCCGATGGTGAATTGCCATAATATGTGTCAACTCCGGGTGATTTTTTGTTGACTGATACAGAGTTTGAAAACAATGAAACAAGAGGATCGAGTATCTTCTCAATTATCAGCAGCGGAGCTGCAGTGAATAGCGCCACTGCGATCCTGTTCCTCGCGGCATACAACCGGGGAAGTATATTACCGGCAAGAACAAGGATGAATGTAGCAACAGCCATAAGAATAACATAACCGGAATTCGTTGAACCAGCCCTGAAGAATCTTAATACGATTACAGATGAGAGAAAAATGAACAATACATTTATTATACTATTTGAAATAAGTGTAGTATCGAGCAGTTTTCCGGGTTCACTGTGAAGCCTGAGGGCGGTGCCGGCATATTTGTTTGTACTTGTTTTGATCAACCGTATATCATCGGGTTTCAGAGAAGAAAAAGCTTTTTCTGCGGCAGATATAAAAGAAGTTGCTGTCAGTAGTAATAAAAGAGCAGGCAACTCTATGATCAGGTTGAGATTGATTGAATTAATAATAATGACAGGAACGTTAGTCAATACTAGATGATATTCAGATTCCAATTTTATTGAAGCTTAATAAAAATCCCTAGAAAGGCAGATCGTCTTCAGTACGGGAGTTTCCCGGAACAAAATCATCCGGTTGTGAATCTGACGGCTGATATCCTGATACAGGTTCATTTATTACTGAGCCTGCGCTGTTATCGGGCTGGGATTCCTTACCTGCATTTCCTGAAAGTGGTGAATAGGCAGAGGGAGCTTGCTTCTTCTCAAGAGTAAGGAGAGTGTCTGCCAGTATTTCAGTTATATATTTATTCACGCCGTCCTTATCGACGTATGAACGTGTTTTAATTTTTCCAACAATATAAAGCTGGGATCCTTTCTTTACTGTTTTCTCTGCAACTTCAGCAAGGGCTCTCCATAAAACAATATTATGCCATTCGGTTGAAGTAATTGTTTCTCCCTGCTGGTTAGTATAGCTCTCGCTTGTTGCCAGCGGGAAGGTGGCTTTTGCAACGCCTTTGTCAAAATAGCGGATGACCGGATCTTTGCCGACATGACCCACCAGGATTACTTTATTGATAGACATATAGTTATGAATTGATTAATAACCCAAAAACAGGACATTAAAGTTAATAAAAAAACGCCTCCGTGCAATAACTGATGCGACGCTTATTAAATATCCAAGATATCAATTAATTATGAAAAATTTTCTTTTTCGGAAGAAAGGTGTAATTTTGTCCTGTTTTTATCTCTGCAGCACTCTATATCATTGGATTTAAGGCATTAATACAGAAATAAATTTTTATAGTGTTCCGGTATTAAATAAATAATATTTCTATATTTGCACAGTTGAAAAAAAGCATAACTCAAAATAATTTGTTGAATTTTAAAACTTTCACGAAAAATGACTAAAGCAGACATTGTAAATGAGATTGCCAAAAACACTGGTATTGAAAAAGTAACTGTACAGAAGACTGTTGAGGCCTTAATGGAAACTGTAAAAGATTCTATGGTAAAAGGTAATAACGTATTTCTCAGGGGTTTTGGCAGCTTCATCGTAAAGAAGAGAGCTAAGAAAACTGCAAGGAATATTTCAAAGAACACGACCATAATCATCCCTGCACACAATATTCCTGCTTTTAAACCAGCAAAATCCTTTATTACAAAAGTTAAATCACACGTTAAGAAATAAGATCTATGCCAAGCGGTAAAAAAAGAAAAAGACATAAGATGGCCACCCACAAACGTAAAAAACGTTTGCGGAAAAACAGACATAAGAAGAAATAACAGATCAGTTAGTGGTCTTCATTATGCAGTAAACCTAAAGGCTGTAAGTCTTTAGGTTTATTGTATCATTTGATCGGAGGGGGCGATTCATATTAATTTTAACTAAGATTAATATTGTGAAGTGTTGAACAAAGAACTGATTATTGATGCTGGTGATTCCGAGGTAACACTGGCCTTGCTGGAAGACAAGCATCTGGTTGAGCTGAACAAGGAAAAGCGTAATGTTAAATTTTCTGTCGGTGATATTTACCTGGGTAAAGTCAAGAAAATTATGCCGGGGCTCAATGCTGCGTTCATAAATGTTGGTTATGAACGCGATGCCTTCCTGCATTACCTCGATCTTGGCGCCCAATTCCGGACTCAGCAGAAATATTATCTGACTGCAATTCAAAAACAGGGCAAAGTTCCACCTGTAAACAAATTCAAGCCTGAACCTGATATTGACAAGGACGGGAAGATAACTGATGTCCTTACCCAGGGGCAGACTGTAATTGTACAGATTACAAAAGAGCCAATATCTACAAAAGGGCCAAGGCTCGCTTCAGAAATTTCAATTGCCGGCAGAAACCTTGTGCTGATGCCTTACTGCGACAAGGTGTCGGTCTCTTCAAAAATCGAAAGCTCTGAAGAGAAAAGCAGGCTGAAGGCGCTTGTTCAAAGCATAAAACCAAAGAATTATGGCGTAATTGTAAGAACAGTAGCCGAAGGCAAAAAACTTGCTGTTCTCGATACCGAGCTCCGTGAACTTGTCGCTAAATGGGAATCGGCTTTTTCAACAATTAAAAAAGAAACCAAGACTCCAAGGCTGTTCATTGGTGAGATGAACAGAACATCCACAATCCTGAGGGACATGCTGAATGTTTCATTTAATAACATTCATATAAACGATAATTCCCTCGCTGATGAAGTGCGGACATATATCAGGGAAATAGCGCCCGAGAAGGAGAAGATAGTAAAGGTTTACAAGGGCACCCTTCCAATATTTGATTATTTCGGTGTAAGCAAGCAGCTAAAGGCCCTGTTTGGTAAAACAGTGTCGTTCAGGCATGGGGCTTACCTGATAATCGAACATACGGAAGCCCTGCATGTGATAGATGTAAACAGCGGTAACAGGTCAAGATCGGGCAACGACCAGGAATCAAATGCACTCGAGGTTAACCTCGAAGCAGCAAATGAGATCGCAAGACAATTACGGCTACGCGATATGGGTGGAATAATTGTTGTCGATTTCATCGACATGCAGACAAATGAAAACAAACAGGCTCTTTTTGACAGGATGAAAGAAGTGATGTCATCCGACAGAACAAAGCATAATATCCTTCCTCTTACGAAGTTCGGCCTGATGCAGATTACACGACAGCGTGTAAGGCCTGAGATGAACATCATAACAAATGAAAAATGTCCTTCATGCCAGGGTACAGGTGAAACAAAACCCACAATACTTTTCACCGACGAACTTGAAAGAAATCTTGAGTTCATTGTCGATAAGATCAGGACAAAAAAGATTATCCTCAATGTACATCCTTTTGTTGCAGCTCATCTTACAAAAGGATTTCCTTCTGTAAGGCTGAAATGGATATTGAAATACAGGATAAGGATCAAAGTTCAGCCTATAACTTCATATTATATGCTTGAAAATCATTTCAGCGATCATGAAGGAAATGAAATAGATCTTACGATGTAATCGTTTCTCTTACAATTATTTAAATTAATTAACCTACGTATTAACCTACGTATTAACCTACGTAGTATAATACGTTGCAGGACAGATTCTAAATTATACAGGTCTGATCTTTCTGCATTTGTTCAATAACAATGACTTCCTCGGATTGTTTTGTTATTTTTGTGATATAATTTTAACGGGACTAATATGACGAGAAGATCCGGAATCACCGCACTGCTTTTTCTATTCTCATTTCTTGCTTCAGCGCAGATATTCAATCCCGTGACATGGGATTTCAGCTATCAGAAAACTGGCGAAAATACATACGATCTTATTTTCGTTGCCAATATAGAAGAAGGCTCTCATATTTATTCAATGGACATACCCGAAGGTGGTCCCATACCTACGACAGTAAAAGTCGACAGCTCTTCTTCATTCAGGATCGAAGGAAAGGCTTACGAGGCATTCAAACCTGAAGATGTATTTGACGAGGCTTTCGGGATGAATATTAAGACATTCAGCCACAGGGCCGAATTCCGGCAGAAAGTAATTGCTGATAAACCTTCTTTTAAAGTCACAGGGGTTGTAAATTTCATGGCATGTAATAATGTTACATGTTCGCCACCCCAGGATGTTGAATTTGAAATTGCAGTCTCAAACGGAAAGGCAGCCGGAGACAATTCAGCAGGAGTTGCCCCTGTCTCAACAACTCGCCGCGGGTTGCTTACATTCTTCCTTATTTCTCTTCTTGCCGGCTTCGCAGGTGTCCTCACGCCATGTGTATTCCCGATGATCCCTATGACTGTCGCTTTCTTCTCGCAGGGTTCCGAAGACAGGAGAAAATCAATCACAAAAGCTCTTATTTTCGGTATTTCGATAATACTTATCTATTCCTCACTGGGTGTCATTGTTTCGTTGTCGAGCGCAGGCGCCGGCTTTGCAAATACTCTCAGCACACACTGGATACCAAACACGATCTTCTTCCTTCTGTTTGTGGTATTTGCAGTTTCGTTTTTCGGGGCATTCGAGATTGTGTTACCAAATAAATGGGTTTCAGGCGCTGATTCACGAGTCGACAGGGGAGGAATGTTAGCTTCATTCTTCATGGGACTGACAACCGTTATTGTTTCATTCTCATGCACAGGGCCAATTATTGGAGCTCTTCTTGTTGAGGCAGCCACCGGCGATGTATTACGGCCAACAATAGGCATGCTCGGGTTCGGCGTTGCTTTCGCGCTTCCATTTACAATATTTGCATTGTTCCCATCTGTTATGAACCGTATCCCGAAATCCGGGGGATGGCTTAATTCAGTGAAGGTCGTGCTCGGTTTCGTAATGCTTGCGTTCAGCCTTAAGTTCCTGTCGGCTGTAGACAGTGTTTATTCACTTGGCATTTTGTCGCGGGATGTTTTTATAGCTCTCTGGATAGTGATTTTTACATTGATGGGATTTTATCTGCTTGGTAAAATAAAGTTTTCGCACGACAGCGATGTGCCTTACATTGGAACATTCAGGCTCTTTCTTGTAATTGCAGTCTTCACATTCGTTGTTTACCTCATACCAGGTTTATTCGGTTCGCCGCTTAAAGCGCTTTCATCATTTCTTCCTTCGGGAAAGCCGGAGCTGAACCTTCCCGGTCTGATTATGGAGAACAGATCCGTTACGCCTGCCGGACAGATTATGGAGAAAAGAAGCGAGCTTTGCTCGGAACCAAAATTTGCAGATTTTCTTGAGATGCCTCTTGGCCTCACAGGTTATTTTGACTACAGGCAGGGGCTTGAATGTGCAAAAGAGCAGAACAAGCCTGTACTCCTTGATTTCAAAGGTCATGCCTGCGCCAACTGCAAGCTGATGGAAGCAAAGGTGTGGTCTGATCCTGAAGTTCTCAGAAGATTGCGTGATGAATTTGTTATTGTCTCCCTGTATCTCGATGACAGGACGCAGCTTCCGGAAAGCGAATGGATAACTTCTTCAGTCGACGGAAAGGTTAAAAAGACAATGGGGAAGGTAAATGAGGATCTTGAGATCTCGAAATTCAAAACAAATGCAATGCCGCTCTACGTAATAACCGATCATGAAGGAAATCCCCTCAATCAGCCTTCGCCAACAAACCTGAATGTTGAGGAGTATAAAAAGTGGCTGGATGAGGGAATTGCCCTTTACAACAGGAAGTGATCAGAATCTTCCGAATTTGAGAGAGATCGAATAAGACATGCCTCTTATAGATGATGCCCTGACACCGGGAACATCGCTCAATCCAACATCGAACGATGTGGGAGCCCTGTAGGATGCCCCGACAGCAAAACGCATATATCGTGTAAGATTAAGTTCTATCTCGGCTGAAGGTTCTATTATGAGAAACGCTTCGGAGTCTTCGACAAGATTATTGTTATCGGAATTGTCACGCGAGATATACGAAATTCCACCTGCCCCGAAAAGTATCGGAAAAGAGAGATGAACAGGGTACTTCGGCATGATAACAGGTTCAATGTATAATCCTCCGTAACCACCTGCAAGAAATACATCCATATCGATTGCCGGTTCGTAATGATATTCATTCAGAAATCCTGTTGCACCGAATCCGGCTCCAAAGCTATGGCCCGTCATCCAGCCGAATCGTGCACCGAAGAGGACTGCATTCTCGTTGTCGATTTCAGAGTAGCCTCCGGTAAAAACACAGTAAGCCCCACCGCTTCTGTCGTGACCAAAGAGTGTCCTCATTTCATCGTCTCTGCTGCGCTCTCTTTCATATTTATAATCATCTTCATCATCCTGCGCAAAAGATGAAAAGCAAAATAAAACCAGGGGGAGAAGAAGAGTTAATTTTTTCATGAGTTATTGATTTTTGATTTTTTTACAGTGTTAATTACAGTTTTAATATTTCAGAAGACATAAGAGATTGAGACTCCGATATCCCATGGAACGATCCTCACAAATGAAGGAACGGTGATCTCAACAAACGGCTTAAGATTGAGGCTGATATTTACTGGTATCTCATGAAACCTGTACTCTGCAGCAATCCATCCGTCGGCTCCGACGGCCGCACAGTACCTGTATCTCTCAAAGTAATACTTTTCGCCAAAGAAGCTGTAATGATCGGTATATGAGAAACCTGCATGACCGCCGAAGCCATAGGCCAGGAAGAGATCTGGTGAAATGCCCGACAGAGACGATTCATAGATTACCTTTAGTCCTGTAAGCTGAATACCCCGGTTAAAGCTTATTATACCGCAGTATCCGCTTTCGGCATTGCCTGATTCACGGGTGACTTGTGCGAACAACCCGCTCCTGTAACCCGATCTGATTCCGGCCTGCTTTGTTACATACTGACCAAACGATTTCTCTGAGAATGCAATAAGAATTATAAACAACAGAGCGCTTAATTTTTTCATAATATGTTGATGAGCAATTTTGACTAAAGACAATAGAACAATATCAGAGTTGCATTATTTCAAATAAATATTTCCGCGGGTTGCATCAATTTTCACTGTAGCGCCATCTGAACCTCCTCCAATATGCCCTTTTATAAGGTACTCTTTTTTTTCTGAATCGAGCGAATGCTTCTCGATATTTTCATCATTGTCGGGAAGTGAAACAAAGGCATTCACATGCCGCAGATCGAGATTATAGGATGCATTTTCGTCAAAATCAAGAGAGATGTCTGAATAGCCCGAGACGAGATTCACCGATTCAAATCCTTTTTCGATTTTTTCGGTTGTAATGTTTCCGTATTTAGATGTTATTTCGATTTTTCTGACAAGGTTGTCGATTCTGAAATCAGTGAAGTATGAATTGCCATACAGCCAATCTACAGTTCCTATGAAGAATTTATCTCTCCTTGAATCAGTCCTGAGCGAACTTGCTTTTTCGATCTCAAATTTCGATCCTATTGATTTTATAGTGAGATCCTTAATTTCGTTGATTGTAATTTCGGAAAGAGATGCATCGAGCCGGCCTGAACCGATTGACCGGATCTTTGCATCGCAGAATGAAAGATTCAGGGATGAAGCTTTATCAATAGTTCCTGCTTTAAGTGAACCATTAGATATAGTCAGGCTTACAGTGCCCTTACTGTCTTCAATATAGACATCTCCGTACCTGTTCTCGACAGTAATATCGAGATATTCGGGGAGGCTGATGTAATAGTTTACTTCAAGCCTTGAGTCGTAGGATATCATCTTGCTTGTCATTCCCTTAAAGCTTTCGACAAGCATGCCGAAGCTCTGCGAAAACTCTGTCCGGGCTCTTATTGTATAATCATAATCTGTAATATCTATTTTCACGCCATCGAACATCTTCTCTGTTTTCGACCTGTCGGGGGCATAAGCAATTACCTCTGCCCGTATTGATACTGAATCAAGGTCCCAGTTTGTCAGCCTGACTGATCCATACTTGTTTACTACTTCAAGAGAAGCGTTTTTCCTCACAGGATAGCTCCTGATGAAATTTCTTATCTCTGTTTCCTTCTGTGCCTTTAGCGGCATAAAGGAGCAAAGAATAAGTACCGGTATAATCAGCTTATTATAATTCATGGGATGTCGTATTATCAGGAGTATTGTCATCCTCCCGGAGTGTAGCAAGCATATCTTCGAGAATACGGATCCTTATCCTGTAATTCTGAACTAATGCGGTTAAAACTTCCTGGTTTGCGGCGTTATCTTTAAGATCCTTCCTGATGTCGTAAAAGATACTGTCGAGATGAACTATATCATCAGACAGTTCCTCATTCAGATCAGGATGGGCTGTAAGCAAAGGCCTGGCTTCCGAATACAATGAATTAATTATTCCATTATAATAAATCTCCATTTCCCTGAGCTGCTGGTCCCTGGCGAAGCCTTTCCCGGGTGTGATTCCGGGGGATGTTTCGGTTTCCGGCGACCTGAGGAGAAGAAATGTTGTACACGGAATAATGATCAATATAGCCGCGACTGCAATTTTCCTGTACAGAAAGCTATTCCTGTTTTTTATCTTTTTTCTGATACGGTTCCATATCCTTGGTGAAGGATTAAGTTTATCGAGACCATCCCTGTTATTCCTTATAAATTCTTCAAGCCTGTCCATATCACTTTAGTTTTGAGATGATGTTTCTTAATTTGTTTTTTGCTCTTGAATACTGCGACTTTGACGTTGATTCGCTTATTCCAAGTATCTGCCCTATTTCGGAATGATCATATCCCTCGAGCAGGTACAGTGTGAGGATTATCCTGTAGCCATCGGGAAGCATTCCTATGCCTCTGAATATTATTTCTGTATTAAATGTTGCTTCATTTTCTTCTTCATAAACATCAGCTGGAAGCTCATCGGTGAATGTCAGTAATGGTTTTCTTTTTTTTATCTGGTTAATACATTTATTAATCAGTATTCTTTTCAGCCAGGCTCCGAATGTGGAATCAAACCTGAATGTGTCGAGCTTCTGAAAACATTCAGTAAAAGTTTCCTGGAGCATATCCTCGGCATCCTCTCTGTTATTCAGCATCCTGTATGCAAGGTTGTACATTGCCCTTGAATACTGGTAATACAGGCTGAACTGGGCTTTGCTGTTTCCCTCCCTGCACTCCTCAATGAGAGCCGAATGAATATGAAGATTCAAATTTTCCAACTTGTACAAATCGCTTTAAAGACAAGATGAGTTGAAGGAAGTTGCATTGTTTGAATTTTTTTTATTGAAATTCAATGCATGCTCAGGCAGCATTTTTTTTATTTCGAAGTCATTTGGATATAATCCGGCCAACTTTTTATCTTTGGGCTCCACATATATGCAGATGTTATCAGGTGTTGAAATACTCTTACACGGCGTTCTACTGGGACTTATTGTCTCGATTCCGTTAGGCCCGGTCGGCATCATTCTCATAAACAGGACAATAAAAAGAGGAATCATGTCGGGTTTCTTTTCCGGACTTGGACTTGGCACCGCCGATCTTATACAGGCAACGCTTGCTGCGCTCGGATTCTCAGTAATTATCGGTTTTCTGAAAGAAGAGAGGTTTATTCTAAGCATAATTGCGGGTATAGTTATAATTGCGGCAGGAGTGAAGGTGTTCTTTTCGAATCCTGTGCTCGATCTGAGGAGAAAAGATAATGCGGGCAAATCATTGTGGCGTGATTTCTATACAGTTTTTGTGCTTTCGGTTACAAATCCATATACAGTTCTGATATTTGTTGCATTCTTTTCAGGCTTTCCTGTAAAAGCTGATATACGACCCGAAACTGTGCCATTTATAATACTACCTGGTATTTTCATCGGCACTATGGCCTGGTGGACCACATTGAGCTGGTTTGTGAGCCGTTTCAGGAATAAAATAAGATTGAGGGCGCTGGTGCGGATCAACCAGGCGGCAGGAATTATTATAGTTGCAATCGGTGTTGCAGTTCTGTTAAGCATATTCTCAGCTTAGCTTCATTTAGTAATTTTCTTTAAGTAATTAATTGATTTTGATAAATAAAAACTATATTTTTACAATTGCTTTTTACTGTCCAAAAAGCAAAAATTTCCCATTCTTTTCATGGCTGCCCCGACCGTAAGTCGGGGCTTTTTGCATAAGACCTTTAATTATGCCAGGTCCCTTACATGTGATAATTGAATAATCATTTTTGTATCATTAATCTTAACTGACTCCGATCCGTTCCTACGGAACTTACTATTCACTGGCTCCCATTTTCTACCGATAATTATTCCCTGACGGGATTATGAGTGAAACCGAACTTTTCATCATTGAGACGGTCTAATCTTTTAAATATAAAAAAAAGTATGGCAGATGAAAGAAAAGTGATCTCGAACGTGGCAATGAGCCTTGATGGTTATATCGCCCTTCCGGATGGAGATATTTCATTTCTATCAGAGGTAGAGAAAGAAGGAGAGGATTATGGCTATGCAGATTTCATTAAAACAATTGATACAATCATTGTTGGCCGCAAAACATACGATAAAATTCTTGAGATAGGATTCAAATATCCTGATGACAAAGAGGTGTACGTAATAACAAGAGATGAAAAACCTGGCAAACAGGAATTAAAATTCTATTCCGGATCGTTAAAAAAGCTTGTATCAGAATTAAAGTCTGTAGCAGGTGAGGACATTTTTTGTGACGGGGGTTCAGAGATTATTAATCAGCTACTCATGGATAATCTTATTGATGAGTTTATTATATCTGTTATTCCAGTGATTCTTGGTGATGGTATTCCTCTCTTCAAGAAAAAAATCTCCAGGATGAATTTAAAACTTATAGATTGCCAGAAGTTCGATACAGGACTTGTTCAGATGCATTATACTAAGATTGATGAATATTGACGTACAATTGCTTTTTAAGGACCTGCTTCAATCCGTTCCTACGGAACTCATTTTTCATTGGGTTCATGTTCTACCGATAATTAATCCCTGACGGGATTATGCGATTTTTAATTCCTAATATTTACACAGGTGATCAAGTTATGAACCGGATCATATTTGTCCCGTAGGGACAATTTATCGGTAGAAAATTCAGCGCGCAAATACCGTAAATCCCTTTAGGGATGAATTAGGGATTATTCCGAAATTTTAATCAACAGATGATCTGGTCAGACAGGAATCCGGGGAGCAATGCCCTCTTAGTTCGTGGAAGTTTTTAACAGACCTGTTTCAATCCGTTCCTACGGAACTCATTTTTCCATTGGGTTCATGTTCTACCGATAATTAATCCCTGACGGGATTATGCGATTTTTTAATTCCAAATATTTACACATGGGATACACATGGGATCAGATTATGTACCGGATTATATTTGTCCCGTAGGGACAATTTATCGGTAGAAAATTCCAGCGCGCAAATACCGTAAATCCCTTTAGGGATGAATTAGGGATTATTCCGAAATTTTAATCAACAGATGATCTGGTCAGCCAGGAATCCGGGGAGCGATGCCCTCTTAGTTCGTGGAAGTTTTTAACAGACCGTTTCAATCCATTCCTACGGAACTCATTTTTCCATTGGGTTCATATTCTACCGATAATTAATCGCTGACGGGATTATGCGATTTTTTAATTCCAAATATTTACACATGGATACACATGGGATCAGATTATGTACCGGATTATATTTGTCCCGTAGGGACAATTTATCGGTAGAAAATTCCAGCGCGCAAATACCGTAAATCCCTTTAGGGATGAATTAGGGATGAGCCTGTCAGAATTATTCTAAAGACCATTTTACCACCAGGACACCAAGGCACTAAGGTTCACCAAGAGTTTATCAGTTCAATTTAATATGGAGTGTGTTGATTGCGCTACGCGAATGAAGGATCCCATTGTATCACGGATATGACAATTCTTATTTAGAATCATTCTAAAATAATACATTAATTGGTTTAAAGACATATCATTCGTATATTTGTAGTAGACTTAAAAACAGCATGAAGCCTGTAGCACAAAAAGAACTTTACGACTATCTCATCAAGGACAATTGATGGGGCTATAATGCACGCCTTTTTTTAAGGGGAGCTTATAGTTCCCCTTTTTCTTTTTCAAATATTCTAAAAATTTTATTTATGAGAACAATTATTGACAATGCCGAATCGGTTTTGCAGGAAGGAATGGAACGCGCCAATGAACAAATCAGGATGAAGTCTCTAAGAATGCCTGATAATCAACATGCTCCGTTTTCCCTGCAATCCTTCGCTCTTCATGAAGCGCGCAGCAATCCTGATTTTTTCAAATGGCTGTTTGATGATCCTGAAATATCATTTTTCGGGACCAGTCTTTCTGAGGCTCAGAAAAAGGAATATTACACATGGTTACACGATTTATAATTACTTAACTAAAACCCGAAATCATGAATACATTATATAAATGCACATTCTGCAATGAGACGCAGGTAAAAAGAAGCAAAATCATGAAACATGAATCCAAATGTACTCTTAACCCTCAAAATAGACTTTGTTTCACCTGTAATAACCTTTTAAGAGGTTCAAAAAAATGCCGGAAGGATATTATGATTTTCAACGTATATACATCTGGTATCCCCTGTCCTGAATGGCTGCACCTTGTAAGAGAGCTTTAATTCGAAATTGCGGTAACATATTGTAAATTATAGCCAGAGTTTGCATGGATCATATAAGAATGATTTCAGGGATAGTAGCATATCTGAGTGTAATTAAAACATAAAATTTCACATTATGAAGCAGATTATTCTTAGTAAAACAGATTTTTCGAGAATTCAAAGAAGTATCGAATACGCCAGAATGAAAAATTCAATTGGAGCAAATGAAGCTGAAAATCTCCTCAACGAGTTGCATACAGCATCACTTGTTGATCCTCATGAAGTACCTCCGGATGTGGTAACAATGAATTCAATTGTAAAAATAAGATTTCTGGAATCAGACAAGTCGATGCAGTTCCAGATAGTATATCCTGGCGCCGCTGATATTAAGGAGAATAAAATATCTATTTTCTCGCCCGTTGCTACAGCGCTTATAGGTTACAAAGTCCATGATGAAATAGAATGGATAGTTCCTTCGGGTCTTACAAGGATCAGAATAGAAGAGATCATCTATCAGCCCGAAGCTGCTGGTCATTTTCATTTGTAAGTACAATCATTAAACCATTCAGTCATGAAGAAAAACATTATAAATCCTGAGAATTACAATATGGAATGATGATGAAACTAACTTGTTATTTAAAAAGCTCAAGTGGATATAGGAAGGAATCCTTAACCTGGGCACAGTTATTGAAATCCATTCCTTAAAAGGATAACCTGATGCTCGCACCAAACCTGATTGAAGCAAAACAGGACACACAGGTGCTTTTGTGATGTATTCTTCTGGGAATATACGAATTTGTGCTTGCAAAAATCTCATCAAAAAAGACACAAGCTTGACGTCATCCTGTCTCCGGAAAAGATTATAAGTCCAGCAATAATATATGAAATAAAAAATAAAGATCAGTGATATCAGATTTCAGCTTAAAGAACAGAAGGGAGCTTATCAAAACACCAATAGTTCAGCAAACTTCTTTTTGGTCGGAAGTCAAAAAAAAGATGGGTTATGAACCTCTGGCCTTCGATTTCAGCGTTACAGGCAACAATGGAAAGACAACAGGCAGAATATCTTCTGATGTCCTTGTTTTAATAAACAAGGCTGGCAATCATGCGTCGATAGCTTATGTTCCATACGGTCCCGAATTTGCACCTGTCGAGGATGAGCAGGGCATCTTTCTGGAAGAGCTCTCAGAATGTATTCGCGGGTTTCTTCCTGCAGACTGTTTTATGATAAGATACGATTTGTTCTGGGAATCAATCTGGGCAACTGATGAGATTTATTTCGATGACAATAAATGGCTGGGACCACCGGAGAAAGATTTTCAGGAAATAAGGTTCAATATAAATACAATTAACCGGAACCTCAGGAAAAGCGGTACAAACAATCTTCCGTCTAGCACAGTATTCCTTGATCTTACAAAGGATCTTGTATCAATCAGGAATGCAATGAAACCAAAAACAAGGTACAACACCGAACTGGCGGTAAGAAAAGGTGTGTATGTTATTGAAACCGGCGATCTGAGTGTCTGGTATAACCTGTACAGGGAAACTGCATACAGGAACAGGCTTTATCTGCACAATATAGAACATTTCAGAACAGTACTGAACGTTCATATAAAGAACACGCAATCTCCTGCTGAGGTGATCCTCCTTGTCGCCATGATCGGAAAGCAACCTCTTGCCGCGATGTTCCTGGTTATATCCGGCTGCCGGGCAACATACCTGTATGGAGCTTCATCTTCAGGCAACAGGAATTTCATGGCACCATACGCCCTTCAATGGCAAGCCATTAAAATTGCAAAAGAAAAAAAATGTACAGAATACGACATGTTCGGTATATCACCAAAACCCGATCCTGATCATCCCTTGTACGGCTTGTACAGGTTTAAAACTGGGTTCGGCGGCGAAGTATATCACACTATGGGCTGCTGGGATTATCCTTTTGATGATTATTCTTACAGGTCATACGCACTCTCAGAGTTGAAGAGCCAGGGTTATCATATAAACTGATTAACCTTCAATGATTTGAATATTATTGTAATTTTAAACTTATTGCATAACAGGGAGCTTTTCGGAATTCATTCAAATTTCAGAATCAATTCAATGTTTTTTCTTTAACATATATGTTAAAATTGAATAAAGCGCTGTCTCAAGATTGAATGCAATAGCTGCTATACTGAAAATGATAACATTAAAAATCGTGTCCTTTGACAAATTCACAATTTAACCAGATTCCTTTTTGAACCTTATTTATGTTTTGAAATTACTCATTTGCGAGCTTATTCCTGCCGGAATTCGTTATTTTTGTATATAATGAATCTTACTTCCGAAAATATTTTACTGACAGGAGCCATCCTTCTGTTCCTTTCTCTTTTTGCCGGCAAGACATCCTTCCGGTTTGGTATCCCTGTACTGATAATATTTCTTGGAATAGGTATGCTGGCGGGCTCTGAAGGGATAGGCGGGATATATTTCGATAATCCAAAAACAGCCCAGTTCATTGGAATTATTGCCTTGAATGTTATCCTGTTTTCGGGCGGGCTGGATACAAGCTGGGAATCGGTGAAGCCTGTTGTCTGGCAAGGTTTAACATTATCGACTTTTGGAGTATTATTCACTGCAGCTCTTCTTGGTGTCTTCGTATGGCTTATTACTGATTTTACATTGTATGAAGGTTTATTATTAGGATCGATTGTATCGTCTACAGACTCGGCCGCTGTATTTTCTATTCTCCGGTCAAAAAAACTATCGCTGAAGGGGACTCTTCGTCCTTTACTTGAGTTCGAAAGCGGAAGTAATGATCCGATGGCTTTTGTATTGACTATTGCATTTACAAGCCTCATCACTGTTCCGGATACAAGTATTGGTAATGTTATCAGAATATTTATTCAGCAACTTCTGATTGGCGCACTCAGTGGTCTCCTGCTTGGAAGGATAAGCAAAGAGGTAATAAATAAGATCAAACTGGATTATGAAGGGCTATACTCAGTACTGATTATTGCCATTATGGTATTTGCTTTCTCATTTACTGATTTTATTGGAGGAAATGGTTTTCTGGCTGTATATCTGTGTGGTTTGTATCTCGGGAATCAACAACTTATACATAAAAAGAAATTTCTCAAATCATTCGATGGCTTTGCCTGGTTAATGCAGATAGTCCTTTTCCTTACTCTTGGATTGCTTGTTTTCCCGGGGAGAATAATTCCGGTAATCAGTATCGGTCTGATAATATCTTTCTTTTTGATACTGGTCGCAAGGCCTTTGAGTGTGTTTGCATGTCTCTCATTTTTCAGGATTCAGAATCGAAGGAAATTGTTTATCTCATGGGTTGGTTTAAGAGGAGCAGTTCCAATTGTATTTGCAACCTATCCACTTATTGCAGGAGCTGAGAAGGCAGATATGATTTTTAATATCGTTTTCTTTATTTCACTGACCTCAGTACTTATCCAGGGAACAACCCTGCCTTATGTGGCAAAATTGCTGCATTTGACATTACCTGAAAAAGTCAAATCGCACATAAATTATATTGAGCTTTCTGACAGAGATAAATCTTTACTGACTGAAATATCCATTCCCGGGAACTGCAGTGTTATAAATAAACCATTGGTGGATCTGGGTATTCCAAAAAATACATTGATAGTTCTTATTAAGCGTACCGGAAAATATTTTGTTCCTGACGGGTCCACAAGGCTTCAAATGAATGATATACTATATCTGATTTCTGAAAACAAAGAAGACATTTCCAAGGTGTTTGAATGTCTTATGATACCAAATCCCCAGGCTTGATAATTGACTTAATTCAATCCGTTCCTGCGGAACTTACTATGGAGTACAATTCACTTTGCGGGTTTGTAAATTTGCCACCACGACACCAAGGCACAAAGGACCACCAGAAGTAAATCGGTATAAGTTAATATATGCTGTGAACTTGGTGCCTGGCGAGCAGGATCATAATGTCCCGTAGGGACAATTTATCGGTAGAAAATTCTGCATGCAAATACTGTAAATCCCTTTAGGGATGAATTGGGATATTGAAGTAATTATCTGCTTCACAGAATATAATCCATATTTTAACGGATCGTATTTCATTTAAAAAAGTTACCTTAGATTTATATTTACGATCTGATTATGAAAATAAACAACCCTGACAGCCGAAAGAGAAATGGAATGATGACTGCGATCTTCCTTTCTGTTTTTCTCACTTTGACAGTGACTTTAAATGCACAAACACCAGCGGATTTCTCGGGAAAATGGGTATTTGACAAGACTGCAAGCGATAGGGATGAAACAGGCGATGCATCTTTTACGGGAACAATTATTCTTGAAATCAGACAGGATGCCGACACGGTCTCATTCTCAAATACATATATTGTGAATGAGAGCAGAAGTGTAAAAATGCCTGGAAGCTCATTCTTAGCCGATGGCGGTGTTTTACCCGATAATTCAGGCACTGATCCTGCAAAGAAATTTATTAAATGGTCGCAGGACAGGAAAACTCTTACGACAAATTATATAATGACGGCTTCTATCGATGGTGTTGCACAGGATTTCCTCACGGCAACGACCTACAGTCTTTCCGCTGACGGGAAGACACTTACAGCTGAAGAGTTGAAAAGCAGCAAGCTCAACGGCGACAGGAAAGTCAAAAAAATATACAGGAAAAAATAAGGCGATAAGGGCTTAAAAGATCTCTTCGATGAGTGTTAATCTATTTAAAATGTTAAGGTTAACTGCATTTATATTGTCGACACTATTCCTTGCTTCTTCATGCGGGATGATCAGGAATAAAATGACTGTCACTACATTCAACAGGGTTGATATAAAGAACGATAAAATTCATTATTCTCCAATCGAGTGGAGCCTCGATACAATTAATGGTAAGATCAGAAAAAGTGCTATGTATATTCCTGTAAGAATAATGGGTGACGAAAGGAATTTAAAAATGCAGCTTGATCTTGGGGCGAACTCAAGCGTTCTGTACATGAAAACAATTAATGCATTAGGAGTCGATAATCCTTCATTATTAAAGAATGTTTCGGTTAATAAAGGCAGGTATTCTTATTCAAATACAGGGATAATAATAAACGATGGAACCTGTTTGTATGCAGACAGGATACCAGCTTTGGCAGCCATGGGTGACAGCACACTAGCAGAGGCATCAGCAACTATAGGAACGCTTGGCTATGATATTATCGGAGATAATGTTCTGCTCATTGATTTCATTAATGACAGTATTGCAATTACAGGCAAGCTGCCCGTTGAAATTGAGCGTATGGCGACGTTCATCAGGAATCCGGATCTGAAAAAATTCCCGGTTATTCTTCCGTTTAAGATGGGGAACAAGAAACTCCGGCTGTTTTATGATACAGGCTCAAGCTCTTTCCAGATATTGACCGGAACAAAAAGGTTAAAGAAAGTATCCGTTAATCGTGAGATAGAAGTAGCAGATTCAGCAAGTTCATGGGGAAGAACAATTTATTTATACAAGGCAGAAAATCCAAAAATAAAAGGAAACCTCTTCATTGATAAGTATGATCTGGGAAAAATAGATATCATAGGAACAGATAATTTAAACCCATTGTCACTGGCAGGGAAATACATTTTCGGCATTACGGGAAATGAGATATTCAGGAATTCAATACTTATTATTGACAGAAAAAATAACCGGTTCGGAATAATTAGAAATAATTATTCAAAAACTGAATCCGGATCTGAACATACAAGATGATCTTAAATTTCCAATACTCCGGCAATTCCTGAGATTCAAACAATTCCTCTTTTGAAAATGTTATAAGCTCTTGGTGAATAATGATTTTAATGAATATCAAACAAAAACGTTAAAAATCCTGTAACTGGCAATTTGAGACGATGGCAACATTTATAGCTATGCTAAGAGGCGTTAATATGACTGGTCATAATTCTATAAAGATGACCGATCTTGCCGGTTTGTTCAGAAAGATCGGCTATCATGATGCTGAGACCTACATCCAGAGCGGGAATATTGTTTTTTCATGTAAAAATGGGAATAGTGAAGAAATTTCTTCAGGGATTCGGAAAGCTATACTTACGGAGTTCAATCACGATATTGCTGTAATAACCCGAACTCCCGAAGAGATGAAAAAAATTATCTCGTTAAATCCATTCCTTGAAGAACCCGCTTTTGATCCTTCAAAGATGGCGGTTCTTTTTCTCGAGCTCGGACCATCAGATGAACAAAAGCTGAAAGTTGCCGGAATCGATTATCCTCCGGACAAATTTCATATTAATGAAAGTGAAATATATGTTTATTGTCCAAACGGATTCGGCAGGACAAAGCTGTATACAAATTTTTTCGAAAATAAGATGAAGGTAATCGGTACTTCAAGGAACTGGACAACAGTGAACAAGCTCCTTGAAATGGCTGAGAAGAAAAAGGTATAAATCTTACAAAAAATTCCTGTTCAGGAATTCCTGGAATTTGTCCTTATACTGGTCACCTATTGGTATGTACTTCTTTCCAAAAACAATCCTGCTCCTGTCAATAGTGTCTATCTTTTCAAGATTCACTATAAAAGACCTGTGAACCCTCATAAATCTTTCCGGAGGCAGCTTAATCTCAAGGTTTTTAAGAGAAGAGAGCGAAAGGACGGGTTTATCTGAATGAACTGTGAATACTTTCACATATTCCTTTAATCCTTCAATGTAAAGGATATCCTGGAAATAGATACGTTTTATTTTATAATCTGACTTAAGAAAGAGGAATTCATTATTTGAGACTGTCTCTTCTGCCGTTCTAGATGCCGACCTGATCATTCTTTCAGCTTTGTGAACTGATGTAAGGAATTCCTCGTATGTGAATGGTTTAAGCAGGTAATCAGCAATGTCGAGTTTGAAGCCGTCGATTGCATATTTTTCAAAGGCTGTCGTAAAAATCACTACAGGACCATTAAGCATTGATCTCGTGAACTCAATTCCGGTCAGACCGGGCATCTGTATGTCTGTAAAGACAATATCAACATTGTTCCTGCTTATAAACTGGGCTGCTTCAACCGGATTTTCAAATTGTCCCAGCAATGTCAGATCAGGTGTTTTCCGTATGTAATCTGCAATAAGCTGGAGGGCCAGCGGTTCATCATCTATTGCAACAGCGGTTATCATCTTGACTGGATAATTAAGGTTACCTCAAATTTATTTTTGGTTTTGCTGATTACAAGTTCATGCCTTCCGGGGTAAAGTAAGGACAGACGCTTCTTCAGATTCTCAAGACCTATACCCGAAGATGCAATGATGGTTCCGTTATTGCTTACAGGCAGGCCATTTTCACATTTAAATATTATATTTTGTTCTCCGCACAGAAGACTGATGTTAACGAACGATTCCTCCTGTACGCTTATCCCGTATTTAAATGCATTTTCAATCAGTGAGATGAAAAGCAGATGCGGGATCTTAAAATTCCTGTATTCTGCCGGGAAGCTTACATTGAGTTTCGTTTTTGATCCTATCCTAAGTTTCATAAGATCAATATAATTGTTCATGAATTCAATCTCATCGCCCAGGAGCCTGTAATCCTGGTCAGATTCGTTGAGGACATACCTCATCAGCTTCGACAGCTTTATTACCGCGTTCTTCGAGTCTTCATTGCTTCTGTCTATCAACGAATAAATGTTATTAAGAGTATTGAAAAAGAAGTGAGGGCTTATCTGGTTTTTCAGGAATGCCAGCTCTGCATGCAGTTTAGATCTTTCAGTTTCTTCCTGCATCTTTTCAATTTTTGACTGTCGCTCCAGCACCCTTAGTCCAAGAGAAAGGAAAACCATCAGGACTGACGATGATGCATAACCTATAAGGTGAGCGTTAGGGATTGAAATAAAGAAAACTGGTCTTATCCTTGGACGTCGTTGCGGCGGCCCGGGTCTGTCATCCTGTTGCATGTTAAATTGTTCCGGATAATTCCTGAGGAGAAGCTCGTTTAAATGCCCGTTTGCGAAGTCAGATATGAAGTAAAAACAAAAAACAAGCGAAGCAACTGCAATATAATACATGTGTCTTTTTTTCCGCAGGAACAATAATGGCACAAGTAAAAGGTAATTTGCATAGAAGATAAAAGCATTTATTGCCATGAATGCGTAATACGTAAAAAGGAAGTTACTGCCCATCCGGAACTTTCTTGCAGCAAAAACCGGCAAAACAAGGATAATAATCCATGCTAGTACATGGAGGATAACATTTATTGTTGCTTCTCTTGTTACTTTCCTCATTGAAGATTTTAAATGTAAATTTAACTATTCAGAATAACATTATCAGACTACTCTGGTTCTTTGCTCTTATAAGCAGAGCAAGGCTGTCATTCCTGACAGCCCAGCGACTAACTTCTAACCACGCAAACTTTCAATTTGAAAGAAATGAGTCTCTTTAATATGATCTGATTATCATTGATACTTATTCAGAACGAAGGCTGTCAACAGGGTTTGCCAGGGCTGCTTTAACTGCCTGGAAACTTATAGTTATAAGTGCAAGGAATATAGTTATCAAACCGCAAGCTGCAAATATCCAGACACTTATGTTTATGCGATAAGCGTAATCCTGAAGCCAGTTATTCATTAAATACATGGCAAGGGGAGTCGCTACGGCAAAGGCTATTGCAATGAGCATTATAAACTCCTTGGAAAACAAATAAATAATATTGTCTGTGGAGGCTCCATGTACTTTACGAATCCCAACTTCTTTCGTTCTCTGTGCTGCCATGAACAGGGCTAACCCATACAGTCCAAGACAGCTCAGGAATAATGCGATTGCTGAAAAAATCTTGTACAATTGTGCAAGCTGGCTCTCCTGTTTGTAGAAACCTGCAATTTTATCATCGATGAACCTGTATTCATAAACAAAGTCAGGTATCGTTTGCTCCCATACTTTTTTAACGGATTGCAACGTGGCTAAAATATCTTTAGTTTCAAGTTTTATTCCTGCCTCACAGTACATTGTATGATTTGTTGTTATGAGCAATGGTGCGAGATCATTCCGGAACGACCTGTTATTAAAATCTTTCAGTACACCTACAACCGGGCATTTTATGCGATCATCCCAGATGCTGATTTCTTTATTCAGTATCTCATCCGGGTTAGTTATGCCAAGGCTCTTCATAAGCGATTCGTTTATCAGAAACTCCCTTGTCATGTCAGATTGTTTAAGATTTCTGCCGGCTATCAATTGTAATTTATAAACAGGAAGATATTCGTCGTCTGCGAATTTTGTGATGACTTTAAAATCTTCCTCCTTCGTCGCTTTATCGAACCTGAATGTGCTCCATACATCACCAGCGGCTTCAACAGGTGTGTTGGAACTGAAGCATACTCCATTCACTCCGTTCAATGATAACAGCTGCTGCTTTAAGTATGATTCTCTTCTGAAAAAAGCAGTATCCACACGGAAAGGAACATTTATAATTGTTTCCTTATCAAATCCAAGAGGCTGGTTCATAAAGAAATCCATTTGCTTCACAATTATCAGGGTGCCTGCTATAAGAGCCTGGGCAATTATGAACTGGAACACAACAAGGCTCCTTCTTAATGAAATTCCTTTTGAAGTGTTGATCGCAAGTTTGCTCTTCAACGCATTTGCCGGGCTGAATCCTGATAAAACAACAGACGGATAAAGGCTGGCGAGTACAGTTACAGTAAATATTATTATGAGCAGAAATAAAAGGATTTCAGGACGAGCTATGTTGCTGAATGAAATAGAAAGTTCAAGTAGCTGATTCATTGAAGGCAGCGCCAGTATCGTAATGACGCCTGCCATTATTACTGAACTTAAAACTATCAAAAATGTCTCAGTAATGAATTGTATTTGCAATTGCGATCTCCTGCTTCCGAGTACTTTTCTTACGCTTACTTCTTTTGCACGATTAATAGCCTGGGCAGTTGATAGATTTATAAAGTTAATACATGCAATCAGCAGGATGAATCCTGCAATCAGCCACAAAACATTCAGAAGTGTGCGGCTGATTGTTTTATTAGTGTAATTGCCTGTAAGTGTATCATAATGTACTTCATTCAACGGCTGAAACCGGTATGTATCGTGGTTTTCAGACGATTGAACTTCTTTGGCATAGGCTGTAAGTCTCTGAGTAAAGTTATCTGCAGAAGATTTCGGTGGTAGCAGCACATAGCAACCGAAGCCTGAATTCGTCCTGTCCTGCCAGTCAGTTGATTTTGCTATCAGGCTTCCTGTGAAACCTGTTCCATAAGCAACAACAATTTTTAGCTGGAAGTCTGTGTTCGCAGGTATTGTCTCAAGAATACCCGACACATTCAAGACTTCAGTGCCGTGTTCGAACAGGTATCCTCCGGCCTGAAGCTTAATTGTTTTACCCTGTGCGGTTTTCCAGTCACCGAAATATTTCTCAGCTATTTCCTTTGTAATCAATACATTGTTAGGATCATTCAATGATTCGTATGAACCGGTGAGCAATGGGAAATCAAAGATCTTAAAGAATGAGGGTTCTGTGAAAAATACACCTTTATCTTCTTTAAATGCTTTTGCAGTTTTTCCTTTATCGTCAGGTATGAGCAATTTATCGTCATGACTTGCAAAAACAGGCGCTACAGCCTCTATTTGCGGAAAGGCGCTTTTCAATCCTGCCGGCAATGGAAAAGGAACATCTTTTCCAGTACTGGGATTTGCTGTATTTGAATTGTGATATTCAGTTAATACGCGACAGATGCGATCTTCCTTTGAATGAAAATTGTCAAAGCTTGTTTGATATTGTATGATGATGAATATCATCGTACATACGGCAATACCAACTGAAAGGCCCGCTATGTTTATAATTGTATATATCCTGTTTCGGGTCAGGCTTCTGAATGCTGTTTTAAAATAATTTTTTATCATTTGTTTATTGAATTGAGGTGGTTAAGCACAAACAATTTTATTCATTGAAGTTTTTGGCATTCATTCAAACCTCAGTGCATCAATGGGGTTGAGGTTAGCAGCTTTTCTTGCTGGGTACCACCCGAAGAAGACTCCGATTGCAAAGCATACTATGAATGCGAGGAAGACTGATCTTGTTGTGATTATCGCCGGGCTGTTCATAAAAGATCCGGCGATTTGCCCGATAATATAGCCGGATACAATACCAATGGCGCCTCCAAGCAATGAAAGCAGCATTGATTCAACAAGAAACTGGCTCATAATATCTCGGTTTCTGCCTCCGACCGACATTCTTAAGCCGATTTCGCGCGTTCGTTCAGTGACAGAAACAAACATTATATTCATGATACCAATGCCTCCCACAAGAAGTGAGATCCCTGCAATAGCGCCAAGCAGATAAGTCATTATGTCGGTAACAGATGAGGCAGTCTTTATAAGCTCAGACTGAGACATTGCTGCAAAATCATTTTCTTCAGTATCTTTTAGCTTATGAGTCCTGCGAAGAATCTCCTGTGCTTCAGTAATCGCCGGAACCCCTTTTTCATCGCTGATCGCCGAAACATAAATACCATTTATATGATCAATCGCGGCCAGCCTTCTCTGGACTGTTGTGTAAGGGGCGATAATACAATCATCAAGGTCAAGCCCCATCCCGTTTTCACCTTTTTCTTTAAGCACTCCAATGACAACGAATGGGAGTTTTTTAATGCGGATATTCATTCCGACAGGATCAGCTCCTTTCCCGAATAGCTTATCGACAACCGTCTGACCCAGGAGGCATACCTTCGACATACTCTTAATTTCACCCGCATTAAATAACCTGCCGCTTTTTATCCCCAGCTTTCTTATTGTGAAATATTCTTCGCTTACGCCAAAGACTGTTGTAGGTGTGTTTTCATTACCGAATATTACCTGGGCATCGGTTCGTACCTCGGGTGATACAGATGAAATATCTGCAGCTTCATTTCTCAGTATTTCGACATCGCTGTATTTCATTGCAGTCAGTCCATTGACTCCTTTTGTCCTGATGGGCATAATTATTATCATGTTCGTACCCATGGAAGACATTTTTTCCTTTATGCTTTGTTTTGAACCTTCCCCAATTGCAAGCATTGCAATAACTGATGCAACACCTATAACTATCCCCAGCATTGTAAGGACGGCTCTGAGCTTATTCCTTACAAGCGCTCTTCCGGCAATTCTGAATAAATTAGTATAGTTCATTGTCAAAAATTTTAATTCTCAAGTTCATCAACAGGTTCAACAGGTATTGTTTTAAGTATCTCCTTTGCGTCTGAGCGTCCTGTCACACTGAATTCCCGGACTATCTTCCCATCCCTGAATATTACATTCCGGGTGGCGAATTTTGCTATATCCGGCTCATGAGTGACAAACACAATCGTTCTGCCCTTATCGTTGAGTTCCTGGAACAATTCCATTATCTCTACCGATGTTCTTGTATCGAGATTACCTGTCGGTTCGTCAGCGAGTATCAGTACAGGATCATTTACAAGCGACCGTGCAATAGCGACTCTTTGTTGCTGACCGCCGGAGAGCTGATTTGGCATGTGGTGCATGCGTTCAGACAGTCCTACAGCCTCAAGGGCGGCAAGGGCTGAATTTCTTCGATCATTCGATTTCACGCCGGAATTGTAAAAAAGCGGAAGTTCCACATTTTCAAGCGCCGTTGTCCTTGCAAGAAGATTATATGACTGAAAAACAAAGCCAAGCTTTTTATTTCTGAGGCGGGCAAGCTGGTCTCTGTTCATTGAATGAACGCTATTCCCGTCAAGCAGGTAATCTCCTGAGGTCGGCTTGTCAAGACAACCAAGAATGTTGAGCATTGTAGATTTTCCTGACCCGCTTGCACCCATTATTGCCACAAACTCCCCTTCGCTTATCTTAAGATCCACGCCTCTCAATGCATGCACTGTCACTTCTCCGACAGTATAATCTTTCCTCAGATTCTGAATTTCTATAATTGTATTACTACTCATTGATTTTATAAGTCTTGTTAATTTTTACCACGGAGTTTTATAGTGAATATTGAATATTGAATATTGAATATTGAATAGTGAATGCTGAATACTGATCACTGAATACTGAATACTGATCACTGAATACTGATCACCGGTACCTTTAACCACCGTATCCTGGTCCCATAGCCGGAATCCTCTGTCCTTCCTTCACCCGTCCCTGTGCAGAGACTTTCTCTTCACCCATTGACATTGAGACTATTACTTCATCACCTTCTTTCAGACCGGATAGAACTTCGACACTGGTTCCGTTTTCTATTCCGATACTCACTAAGTAACGGATTAATCCAATCTGTGGATCCCTGACCCATACAATTCTCTTTTTAGCAGTTGACTGATCTGATATGAACGATGACTGGGATTTGTTTTCGCGAACTGAGTCTTCTCCTGAAGGAGTTTGCCTGCCCGGCATTCTCTGAGATGTATTCCCTTCCCTTGACATTGTTGCGGCTCTTTCAGCCAGTAATTTGTTCACGTACGAAGTGTCAGGTTTGAACCTCAGTGCCTTCCCGGGTATTATCAGGGCGTTTTCTCTTTCTTCTGCATAGATCGTTGCCGTTGCCGTCATGCCTGGCATCAGCTTCATGTCAGGATTGGGAGCATGAAGTATCACATTGTATGTTACAACACTATTTGTAGTCACAGGCTGGAGTCTTACCTCAGAAACAATACCTTCAAACTTCATATCGGGATATGCGTCAACTGTAAACTCGACTCTTTGATCTACTTTAACTTTCCCGATATCTGCTTCATCGACACTTGTTTTAACCTCCATCTGTGTCAGATCGTTGACTATAGTGAAAAGTTCCGGTGTGTTAAAGCTTGCGGCGACAGTCTGTCCTTCCTCCACAGCCCTGTTCAGTACCACGCCGTCAATCGGAGATGTAATTGTAGCATATTCAAGATTTACTTTTGAACGTGCAAGGTTTGACTTTGAATTAATAACTGCAGCCTTTGAATTCTCGTAATTAAAGACAGCTTCGTCATAATCAGCCTGTGAGATAAGGTTTTTATCATACAGAGCCTTCAGCCTGTTATAAGTAGATTCATTGAGCGTAAACTGCGCCAGTGCCTGATCCAACTGTGCCTGACTTTGTTCTGCCTGGGCTTTTAAAGAAGTCTCATCAAGTTTAGCCAGAACCTGTCCCTTTTTTACAACATCGTTGAAATCAACATAGACACCTTTCAGTATCCCGGAAACCTGTGTACCGACTTTAACTGTGATAATTGCTTCAATTGTACCTGTTGCAGTTACCGCATAACTTATTTTGCCTCTTTCTGCTTTAACTGTTTCAAATGAAACATCGGTTTTCCTGCTGCCGGAGGATTTCAGAGCCATCACCACAACAAGCGCCAGGGCGATAACTGAACTTACTATAATTGTTTTCTTTTTCATGATGTTGTATTTTAGTTCTTGATTTATTGTTAAAAGATTCACAATACAATTGGGATCCCTGAATAAAAATCGAGGGTTTTATATGCGAAAATCAGATTGTATTTGGATTGAAGAAGTTGACTCTCTGCGGCAATCAGGCTTGTTTTTGCGACAAGGTAATCAACTGAGTTTATCATACCCTGCCTGAATTTTTCATCTGATTGCATCGCAGATTCAACGTTTGCCTTATATGATTCAACACTTGCTTCATACTCAACCTGAGCGGCTACAAGATCCTGGCATGCCTGTTCAATATTCTTCCTCAACTCATTACGGGTATTTATCTCGTCAAGTTCGGCGTCCGAGTATCCGATTTTTGCGATAGCGATGCTTGTTTTAACCTGCTTTTTCTGATAGATCGGAATTGACAGGGATAAGCCTGCGGAAACATGTAAGCCGTCGGTTGCTTTTCCAAAATAAGAACCGGAAAAGTTATCTGAATAGCTATTACTCAATCCGGCATTGGCTGAAAGAGCCGGGAAATAGCCCGCCTTAGCCACTTTCTCATCAAGTTCGATAATATCCTTGTTTATTGAAGCATTCCTGATCTGGGGCTTAATTGACAGGGCTGTCTCATATATTTTTCTGACATCAGGAACACGGTTTTGATTTGGTGTTTCCGGCAGAACCGGATGAACTATATTGAAACTGTCACTAACAGGCAACTCCATCAGCTGCATAAGATTTATCTTAACGAGTGAAAGCTGATTTTTTGAATTTGCAAGTGTAAGCTTCTCCTTTGCAAGCTGGGAAACAAGCTGTGCATAGTCCGCCCGGGAGATACCTTTCAGATTCAATCTTTCATTGGCAAGCTTTACCTGCTCATTTGTCGATTCAAGCTGCCTCTCGCTATTCTTTACCTGTTCCTCTGCATACAATACCTGGAGAAATGCATCGAGGATACTCAGGCTTACTGATTCTTTCGTTGTTTCAAGCGTCAGAGTTCCACTTTGTACATTCAGATCAGCCTGTTTAATCAGGTTTGTGATTTTTGATGCTCCAAACAATACAATATCTGAGTTTAATGAGTAATTTGTTCCATTGTAACCCATAAATCCGGATCCTCCACTTGTATTCTTTGTCCATGAAAAGCTGTGGTTTACCGATGCTCCTGCGGAAGGAAATCTCTGTGCTCTGATCTGTTCTGCACTCTTTTCAGATCTTGTTATTGCCAGCTCATTTTTCCTGATGGATATGTTTTGGGTATATGCATAATCAATACATTTCTCAAGTGACCAGTCATCTTTTGACTGACCACGGACTTTACTTATTATAAGCAGATATGCACAGAATATTAATACTACTTTCTTCATCTTATTTTTTGTTTCATGTCAAAAATATACCGGCCCCGATACTGAAAAAAATTAAATATAAGTACAGGTGACTTTTAATAACAGAGAGATGAATTTTATATATGAGCCGCTAAATCTGTTAATACAAAGCTTTTACAATCATGCATTATCGACAATGACAAGGATGATACTTTCATTCAACAGCATAGATACATTGATCTTATTTGAGGAATGCTATGATTGTTATGAGAACCATTAAATGAGAATTAAGTGATATGAATAAGTAATTGTATATTTAACTAAACTCTTCTTAGTTAAAATAGGTTAAATACCTGAAATCCTTAATATAGCGGGATCAAATTTTTTATATTGCATCGATATAAATGCATATAAAACTGATATATTTTCTGTGAAATGCAGTGATAAATATCAAAACACGTTATATGAAAAAAATTCTCTTTCTTCCTGTCGTTTTATTTTTTCTCAGCTCCTGCAGCAGCCCTGAAGAGCAGCTCATTAAAAAAGCTGACAGAATACATTCTTCAATCCTGACTGTCGATACACATTGTGATACGCCTATGAGTTTCGAGGAATCAGATTTCGATCTTGGTGTCAGACACGATGAGGGATGCGTAGATTTTCCCCGGATGAAAGAAGGCGGACTGCATTCTGAGTTTTTTGCTGTATTTATTGGACAGGGTCCACGCGATGATTCAACTTTTGAGAAAGTACACACGAAAGCATTAAATATCTTCAGCGCCATTCATGCAAATGTTGAAAAGAATTCAAATGTTGCTGAAATCGCTCTTACTTCATCTGACGCTTACAGGATAAGGAAGAACGGCAAGATAGCCGCATTTATCGGACTCGAGAATGGATATCCTATCGGGAAAAACCTGGCACGTGTTAAGGAGTTTTATGATCTCGGGGCCAGATATATAACATTATCCCACACAAAGAACAATGATATATGTGATTCTTCAACAGATCCTGCAGGGCCTGAACATAATGGATTATCACCGCTTGGAGAACAGGTTGTTAAAGAGATGAACAGACTGGGAATGATGATCGATGTATCTCATATTTCCGATGAGTCATTTTATGATGTATTGAAATTGACAAATTCACCTGTAATTGCTTCACACTCATCATGTCGCGCTCTTTGCGGAAGCCCAAGGAACCTGACGGATGATATGCTTCTTGCATTAAAAGATAATGACGGCGTGATACAGATATGTATCCTGAGCAACTACCTTAAAACTCCTGATCCGAATCCCGAGCTCGATGCCAGGCTTAAAGAAATCCGTGATAGATATGGAGATTTTAATTCATTATCGGCTGATTCGCAAAAGCTGATGCGTACAGAATACCGCACAGTTCAGCAAAAATATCAAAAACTGGCCTCGGTAAAGGATATTGCCGACCATATTGATCATGCAGTCCAGGTAATTGGAATCGATCATGTTGGAATCGGCACTGATTTTGATGGGGGAGGCGGAGTCGACGGCTGTAAAACTGTTGCCGAGATGAAGAATATCACAATTGAACTCTTGCATAGGGGCTATACCAAGGCAGATATTGAGAAAATATGGGGCGGTAATGTGATGAGAGTTATGAGGAAGGTGGAAGAGATCTCTGGTACGGTTTAATTTTAAAAAATATCGGGTAACTTTTTTGGTTACCCGGTATGAATCTCATTTATCTTTTACTCTCGAAAACCTCAGTGTTTTAAGCATCCAGTCGGGTAGCGACTTGTTAGGATCACGCTTTCTTAGATCGATATATATTCCTAGTTTCTTGAGGACAGGGATTTTATGGGTTTCAACAAATTCAATAAGTGTTCCATCGGGATCTTCAATATAAGAAAAATGCCCTGCAGCTTCTCCCATATCAAAGCTGTTACCATCATGACATTTCTTACTGTCGACTGTAAAGGGGAACCCTTTGTTCTCGCAATAATCCTTTAGCTGATCCATCCCCTGCATATCATAACAAAGATGAATAAACCCCGGATCACCCCAGAAACGGCCGCTATAAGTCTTCTTTCCTGTTTTTCCAGGTGTATTCACAAGCTCAATAAGGCTGTCTCCGAAAACCTTGCTGAAAGGACCTGAGAATTTTTTTGATTGTCTTAGCAATACCCTTCGGCACTCGGCATCTCCACCGGGGATACCGGCAAAATCACTGAAAACGCCTGTTTTATCGTATACGACTTCATCATAACCAAGAATATCGCTGTAAACAACTTTTGCTTTCTCAATGTCTGATACTCCAATCATCGCACCAAAAGATCCGCCTGTGCTTTTCTTCTCATTCAGGAACCAGTCTTTTGCTTCGACAATCTGGAAAATATTGCCAAACGGGTCTTTCATATAAAAGGTCTTATTCCCGGAAGGATCATTTAATACTTCGGAGGGAATGTTCAGGCCTTTGTTACTGAAAGAACTATGAGTATTTACCGTATTTTTTGTCTTGATCTTGCAGGCAAGGATTCCAAGATCGCCAATTCTTATGTCTTCCTTTATGTCTAAGGGTTCTCTTCCCTTGTATTGCCATATCTCGAAACCTCCGCCGCTCTGCAGATTCATTGCCAGAATTGCGTGACGTTTTCTTGGCTCACCACCTGTGTATGGCAACATGAGCTTTGCAACAGCATCGTCCTCAAAAATGCGGCAGTCCATTCCGAAATGTCTCCTGTACCAGTCCCAGGCTTCTGTCAGGTTGCGAACCCCGATACCCATCTGCTGGATACCGCATATTAAATACCCCTTCATTTTAATAGTTTTAAGTTGATTGAATTTTGTCTGCAATCCTGAAGAACAGCCATGGAAAGTATCTTCTGATGTGTAGCATCATTAGCTCGCCTTTACCGACCAGAATTTCTCTTTTATTTTTTTTAATGCCTTTTATTATTATCCCGGCGGCCTGTTCAGGTAGAAGACCCTTTGCCTGGCCGTCATCAAGCTTCCCGTGCTCTTTTCCTTCACCGTCAAGCGCATGAAGTGAGATAGCAGTTCTGACTCTTCCCGGGATGATAACAGAGACTCTTATATTATTGCCTTTGTTTTCAAGATAAAGGGTCTCGAAAAAACCATGCAAGGCCTGTTTTGATGCTGAGTATGTGGAACGAAGCGGGAAACCAAAGCGGCCCGAGATACTGCTTGTTGCGAGTATGTGACCTGATTTCTGCTGCACCATGTATGGAAGGATCGCCTTTGTAAAGGCTATTGTACCAAAATAGTTGATCTCGAATATTTTTCTGTCAAGCCAGAGTGGTGTTTCTTCAATTCTGGCGCGCTGGCTTATACCACCTATGTTAAGAAGAAAATCTATTCGCCCGAATTTATTTATTGTATTCCCGACTACATCGTATATTGTTTCAGTATGCGCGAGGTCAAACGGGACACAATGGATCATTTCAGATTTCTCTCCGAATGTTTCTTTCATTTTTAACAATCCGGCCTCATCATTAGATGAAGCGATAACAACAGCGCCCGATTCAACGAATTTTCTTACAAGCGCCTGACCGATTCCGGATGATGCACCAGTAACCCATGCAATTTTGTTTTCGAAAAATCTTTTATTCATTTTTTATTTTACTGATCAAGCCTTTTAATTCATTGTAATCTCTGCGGAGACTAATAAATTTCCTGTCTTTGTGTCTCATGAGCTTCCTTATCCTCAATCCGCCAAGTATTCTCCTGAAGATCAGAAAATAATTCCATGCGAACAAGCCTGAAAGAGGAAGAGTCAGGAAGATCAGGACGCCAAACCACCATGGCGAAAATAAAATCAGGCAAAGAATGAAATACAGAGGAATAAAAATCAGGGCAAGAGCCAGCGACAATCCGAACCTGATGGATGAGTGAAACTGGGGATCTTTTATTTTAGGGATCTGAAGATTTGGGATTGACAGGAAGGTGAGGTTGAATATATTACCATACACAAACAAGGGGAATGTAAGAATCAAACCTATGAATCCTGCGATATGCCATCCAAGAGGGTGTTTTTTCTTCTCGAGCAACCTGTAAGAGAGGTTCAGATCCTGTGTTTTTTTCTTTACTCTGAGAGCTAATGAGCAAATCTTTTCATATACAGGTGCATTACTGTTTTTTTCTTTGTTCAGTTTCTCGATGAGTTCCCTGTCGCGGAAAATTTTAGGATGTTTTATGTCGTCGCTGTATTTTCCGTTAATTATACTCCGGAGTTCGTCAATTGCCTCGTAATCATCGATAGACTCTATGTGGATCATTACTTTCTTCATCTCATCCGAAAGTCTTGATCGCAGTTCGTTCAAAGCCTTCTCGGGATTTTCCCTGTAGACATCAAAATAATCAGAAATTTCGAATGGTCTGCCATAAACAACAGTCAGCACCTGGCGGTATCTTGTATAGTTACTGAATTCAAGACCCACTGGTATGATCTTTATTTTAAGGTTGAAGTCGCTTGCCTCTTCGGCCTGAAATGCAATCCGGCAAATACCTTTCTTAAGCTGTCTCAGGCGGCGGTATCCGGCATGATCGCCTTCAGGCAGTATAACAAGACCATTCCTGTTCTTAAGTACATCGATTGTTTTTTCAAAAATTACATCATTTCCCTTAAGGCTTCCGAATCCATCACGTATCCTGTAAACTGGCAGTATTTTAAGAAAATACAGTACTGATGCAATGAATTTCCTTTTGAAGATGTCTGATCTGGCAAGAAATATCGGCTGTCCTCTGTGCGTATACAGAACAGCCAGAGCATCCATAAGTGCATTCTGGTGATTAGGTGCAAAAATGTTTGAATTTTCGGGTTTTATATTCTCACGGCCAATAACTATTACCTTCCTGTAAAAAACATTATTATGCCAGAAAGCCGATACGGTTTTCAGGAGAGCATACCTCGCAGAATATTTTTCTATGTTTTCTTTCCCCATTTAAGAACAATACTCAGCCATTAGTAATGAAAGGCTCAAAAAGCCCGTGCAAGTTAAAAAAAATGAATACTGTATATAAGGGGAGATTTACTTTAAGGGTTATTTTTTTTAAAATAGGTCTTTTTACCACCCTTCATCGCCATCGATATCGTCTCTCAACCTGTCAATGAGTCTCCGTTCTTTCTTAGTCGGCCGGCCGGTACCTCTCGGACGATACCCGCCGGGGGAAGGATGATGAATATCGAGTTTCGTCTTCTCTTCTTCAGGTGTAAGATCCTCAATAAGTGTTGGTACAAGCTTGGCAGAAACCCTGTTACCTGCTGGTTGCAGTACTCTGAATGTATATGTGACAGGAGGTTTCCTTACTATGATGATTTCATTTACAGATACTGATCGTGAAGGCTTTACTTCAGCGTTGTTGATGAGGATTCTTCCTTTTTTGCATTCCTCTGTGGCTATGCTTCTTGTTTTGTATATCCTGGCAGCCCAGAGGAATTTATCTATTCTTATCTCATTTGGATTCTGCATAACTTTCCTGGTTTAATCAAAGTTATGATGAGGAATGTTTTTACTCCTTTTTTGCAGTGTCATTTTCGTCGGTACGTGACTGGACTTTTCCGAGCTTGTTGAAGTGTGTCATTGTTAAATCAGCGCCGGCAAATGCAAATGATTTTATCATTTCAGTTACGATTGAAATGCGGTCCTTAAGAAATTCTTTTTCATCAGGTTCCCATGTGCCAAGCACATAATTAACCTGACCGCCTTTCTTAAAACCGTTACCAATGCCAATTCTTATGCGGGAGTATTCATCAGTTCCGAGTACTGAATTTATGTGGGCGAGTCCATTGTGGCCTCCGTCGCTACCTTTCATTCGCATCCTTATACTGCCGAGCGGAAGTGCAAGATCATCAACAATCACAAGAAGATTTTCAACAGGGATGTTCTCCTTTTTAAGCCAGTAACTTATTGAGTTGCCGCTCAGGTTCATATATGTTGATGGCTTAAGGAGTATCAGATCACGACCTTTATATTTCATTGAAGCGATTGCACCGTATCTTCTGTCGGTAAAAACAGCATTGGATGCCACTGCCAGGGCATCCAATACTGTGAATCCAATATTGTGACGTGTATCGCGGTATCCGTCACCTATATTTCCCAGGCCGGCTATCAGATACTTCATAGAGCCTGATGGTTAAAATTCGCTTATTTTCCTTCAGCTGCGGGAGCCTCAGGAGCTGCACCTGCTGCCGGAGCTTCAGCCTCAGCTGCTGCTTCTTCGTCGGTCTTCTGAGCTACACGTGATGTTGCAACTCCGACAACCATATCTTTCTTAAGATCAAGTAATTCAATCTTTTCGAATGAAAGATCACCTACTTTTACTGACTGATGAATTTTCAGGTCAGTAATATCAATGGGAAGAAATTCAGGAAGGTCTTTGGGTAAACCTTTAACTTTAAGATTTCTCTTCTTAATAACAAGCTTACCGCCTGCAAGCACACCTGCAGATGTTCCTTTTACAGTAACAGGTATGTTTATTATAACAGGTTTATCTTCAGAGATCTGGATAAAATCGACATGCTGGATCTTATCGCTTACAGGATGAAACTGAATATCCTTAAGAACAGCATTGAACTCCTGATTGTCGATAAGTATTTTAACAAGGTGAGCTTCGTGAGTATAAACAAGGTTTTTGAAGCTTAATTCTTCAGCAGAAAAATGTGTATTTCCATCTTTTCCATAGATTACACAGGGTACTCCACCCTGTCTCCTGATCTGTTTCGAGCTTTTTTTGCCCAGTTCGTTCCTGAATGAACCTTTGATTTCTATTGTCTTCATTGCTTGTGTGTTATTGTGCTACTAGAAGATACTGTCAATGCAGCCTTCTCATTACACGGTTATTAAAAAAAATTGGCCTGCAAATATAGAACAAAGGAATCAGAATACAAAATTAGTGCTTATCGATTGATTTGTAGTTACTGCCATAATTGTTCTGGCAAAGATGTCGGCTATAGAAAGCACCTTTATTTTATTTGAGGTATTTTCGAAAGGAACCGAATCACTGACGACTAGCTCCTCAAGCGCTGACTCTTCAATTCTCTGTATTGCATTACCTGAGAGTATCGGATGAGTTGCAACAGCGCGTATACTTGCAGCGCCCCTGTCTTTCATCATGTTGGCGGCGAGTGCAAGTGTGCCTGCAGTATCAACCATATCATCGATTATAACGACATTTCTGCCATCGACTTCTCCGATTATTGACATTTCCTCGATAACATTGGGTTTTTTCCTCAGCTTATAGCAAAGAACCATTTCAGACTGAAGGTATCTTGAATATGCATTCGCTCTTTTAGATCCGCCCATATCGGGAGCAGAAACTGTGAGGTTCTTCAGCTTGAGATTAGAAATATACGGCGCAAAAACAGCCGAACCGAACAGGTGGTCGACAGGTACATTAAAGAAACCCTGTATCTGATCTGCATGAAGATCCATTGTTATTACCCTGTCTACGCCTGCAGTGCTCAGCAGGTCAGCTGTAAGCTTTGAACCGATCGAAACACGTGGCCTGTCCTTTCTGTCCTGCCTTGCAAAACCGTAGTATGGAATTACTGCAATGACCTTATATGCCGATGCTCTTTTAGCTGCATCGATCATTAATAGAAGTTCAAGCAGATTTTCTGCAGGAGGATTTGTAGACTGGACAATGAATACCATGCACCCTCTGACGGATTCATCAAAACATGGTTGAAATTCACCATCGCTAAACTTGGTAACTGAGCTTTTTCCGAGCTCGATCCCCAGCTTCCCGGCAATCATCTGTGCAAGATGTTGCGAGGATCTGCAGGAAAAAAGCTTCATGGGTGCGTGTCCGAACATATCATTAGATTTTGAACTGTTACTGAAAAAAACAGAGTACAAAATTAAAAAATCCCTGTAAAATCTTCAGGAAGTTAAGAAATTGTTGACTAATTCCTCTATGTACCCGAGAATTTCATCCCGTCCTTTCCTGTCGATGGCTGAGGATATGAATGTTGCAGGTAATGATTCCCATGTTTCAAGCATTACTTTGTCATACAGACCAACTGATTTTGCGAGCTCTGATTTTGTAAGCTTATCACTTTTTGTGAAAATTCTTGAGAATGGAATTCCCATTTTTCCTAGGAATTCCATAAACTTAATATCGGAAGGCTGTGGTTTATGTCTTGCATCGATAAGCACAAAGAGACAGATAAGATTTTCTCTTTTTAATATATAGTTCTCTGTCGATTTGTTCCATTTTTCACGCATCGAAACAGGCACCTTTGCAAAACCATAGCCTGGCAGGTCAACCAGATACCAGCTTTCATTTACTATGAAGTGATTTATTGTTCTTGTTTTCCCGGGCTGGGATGAAGTTTTTGCAAGCTTTGACCAGCCTGTAAGCATATTTATCAATGATGATTTGCCTACATTGGATCTGCCGATAAATCCGAATTCTGGTCTGTCCGGTGCCGGACATTCCTTTAATGTTGGGCTGCTTTTAACAAACCTGGCCGAATGAATAATCATTTTCTATTCAAGATCATTGTAAGGCAGGTCAATTTTTTTGTATAAAATAAACCTGTTACCATAATTAGTGAGGATCTCAGCGATCACACCGACGTATTTCTGTTGTGGCGACCCTGTTTTCTTCAGATCTAAATAACCTGTGTTTCCCGCTGTCCTTATTTTTCTGACTCTTGTTGTATCATAAACGCCGTTATAAAAATCACCCCTGAAAAATCTTACATCGGTTTTTTTATCGGGTAGTTCAAGTATGATCCTGTAGTTTCCATTCGATGTATAACTATCCTCCGTCTTAACTAAAACATCGGGATATCCTGTCACAAGCTTCCCTTCACGTGTGAATTCCTGGAAGAAGCCGGTTCTGTAACCATTCTTATATCCCATTTTTGCTTTGAGCTGCCCTGTCCGATAGAATTGCCTCTGAATTCCCTCAATTGTATCGTTTTTAAAAGGTGTAGTCCTGAATAGCTGACCTTCTTCATAGAACCAGCAGGAAGAATCCTGTCTCAGCCCTTTTTCATACCAGTAGGTTCTCTGCAACTTGCCGCTTTTGTAGAAAGTTTTTGTAAGACCTTCGCGAATACTGTTCTTAAAAGTTACCTCGCTTACAAGGTATTGTCCGCTCATGAATTGCTTTATCCCTGTGAATCCTGTATCTGGTGATGCAGCTAATGTGTCAGCCATATCCGCCTTCCTTTCACCGGCATTATTGGTGCACGCTGAGAGGATGGCAGCGATTGTAATGATAAGCAGATGTGATAGTTTCATGTCAGGTAAGGGTTAGATATATTTTGTTTCTTCATTTATAAAAACTTCAAGTATCTGAGCTTCATTGACAGGTTCAAGGATAACTTCTTTTATTTCAGCCGGCAGAAGTATTGTTTCGCCTTTTTTTACATGATCGTGATTATCCTCCCACCTTATTATAAATTCACCTTCTGTGCATATATAAATAACGAAAGAATCGAGGAGGTAATATTCCCTCCTCATTGCCTGATTAAATCTAAGAAAGTTAGTGTTAAAAAATTCACAATCAACCAGATTTGATGTTTTATTTACAACTGCCTCTGTTTTTATCGCGCTCTTTCCTGTTGCTGTAAAATCTATTGCATCTGTCGCAAGGTCTGTATGGAGCTCCCTTTTTTCTTTTCCTGAACCTTTTCTGTTCCAGTCGAATATCCTGTATGTGATGTCGGATGTCTGCTGGATTTCAACGAGCACAGTTCCTGCTCCGATTGCGTGAACTTTGCCGGCAGGAGTGAAGAATGTGTCGCCAGGTTGAGGCGTTTCAACATTCATAAGACCGACAATTGTCCCATTATCAACAGCTTTGAGGTACGCTTCTTTTGTTGTTCCTTCCCTGAAACCTGTATATATCTTCGCATCTTTTTCACTTTCGAGTATATACCACATCTCTGTTTTTCCGTAGGCGTTATGTCTCTTTTTTGCAAGATCATTCCCGGGATGAACCTGTATTGACAGATCCTGTCTCGCCTCAATGAACTTGATCAGAAGAGGGAACTCGCTGCCGAACTTTTCATATACTGAGTCTCCTGTGATATCGCCCATGTAAACCTCAATAAGCTCTTCAATATTGTTTCCTGCAAGGAATCCGTTGCTTACTATTGATAAGTTATCAGAAACAGCGGAGATCTCCCAGCTTTCCCCTATGTTGCCCTGCAGTGTTGTTTGCTTATTATAACGATTCACAAGTGTGCGTCCTCCCCATACTTTCTCTTTGAGAACCGTTTCGAATTTCAGTGGATATAACTCTGCCATGTTTTTGATATTGGTTGAAATAGTGGTCGGATGAAAGTAAAGAATGCCGGAATTGAAACTTTCATTCTCTTAGCTTATTCAACTATTCTGCAAATTAGTACTTTTGATACAAAAATATACATTTTATGCTGATTGTCGGAATAGCGGGAGGTACCGGATCGGGAAAAACGACTGTTGTTGATAAGATTGTTAAGATGTTCCCAAACGGTGAAGTAATTGTCATACCACAGGATGCGTATTACAAGGATAATGGCGATATCCCGCTTGCAGAAAGACAAAAAATCAACTTTGATCATCCCGACTCTGTTGAATTTACTCTTCTGATCGATCATCTCAGGCAACTGAAGAAGGGAAAGCACATTGAAATGCCTGTTTATTCGTATCTTACATGTTTGAGATCAAAGGAAACTATTCCTGTTAACCCTGCCAGGGTTGTACTTGTTGAAGGTATACTTATTCTTGCAGATGAGGGTCTCAGGAAAATGATGGATATCAAGGTTTTCGTGGACGCTGATGCCGACGACAGGCTTGGAAGAGTCATCCAGAGAGATATTATCGAAAGAGGACGTTCAGTGATGATGGTGCTTGAAAGATATAATGATACTGTAAAACCCTCGCACCTTCAGTTCATTGAACCGTCGAAGCGTTATGCCGATATCATTATTCCGGGTGGCGGACAGAACCAGGTAGGGATTGAGGTGCTTGGTTCAATTATAGAACGTCATCTTTTGAAACCTTTGAATAAAGCTTCAAAAAAATAAAATATCATGCTTTCAAACATTAACCCTGAAGATATACTCTTCCTTGATATCGAGACTGTTCCGGGAACGGAATCATTTGAATCTCTTGATCCTGCATTAAAGACATTATGGGATAAAAAATCAAAGCTGTTCAGGGATAATGAGCAAACGGCAGGTGATGTATACCAGCGGGCAGGAATTTATTCTGAGTTCGGAAGGATAATCTGTATATCCGTAGGAATCCTTAAGGTGAAGGATGAAAGCTTCATAAGGCTGAAATCGTTTTATGGAAATGATGAAAAGCTGTTGCTTGAAGACTTTGCCGATCTTCTAGTAAAATTCTGTAAACTCCGGAAAGATGCTGTGCTTTGTGCGCATAACGGAAAAGAATTTGATTTTCCTTATATTTCAAGGAGGATGATAATAAACAGGGTAGGTCTTCCTGAAATACTCGATAATGCCGGTAAAAAGCCATGGGAAGTAAAATTCCTCGATACAATGGATCTCTGGAAATTCGGAGATTACAAGAACTTCACTTCACTCGAGCTCCTTACATCAGTTCTTGGTATTCCCACCCCGAAAGATGATATCGACGGAAGCATGGTTTCAGGGATATATTATGTTGAAAATGACATTAGGAGGATAGTAAAGTATTGTGAGAAAGACGTTCTTGCGATATCGCAGGTTTTATTGCGATTTATGAATTTGCCTGCAATAACAGAAGACAGGGTTGAATCAGTTACTTTTGACTGAACAGTAGGCTCAGGGAAGGAGCTTCCTGATGCTTTTTATGACTTCATCAGGATTATCGGCATGCAACCAGTGCCCTGCATTTGAGATCTCTATGAATTCAGCTGCCGGGAAAGCGCTTAGTATATCGGGATAATCATTCGGAGGAAGGTAGTCCGACTCGCTTCCTTTCAGGAAAAGCACCGGGAATCCGGTAATGATGTTTGATAATACTGAATCCCTCTTCATCGGGCGCATAATATTATTGAGGTTCTTTAAGAGTGCATTTACATTCAGCTTCCACTCAAATCGGTTATTATCGGTCCTTCTCAGGTTTTTTAGCACAAACCCCCTGATTTTTAGAGAAAGCCCGGCTTTTTTAAGCTCTGAATCGGCTTCTTCCCTCGAGTTTATTTGTGAAAGATCGAGGGAACGCATCGCATTCAGGATCTTTTCATGATAGGAATGCTCTGATCCTGTTCTGTCGTCACTCCTGAATGGTGAAATATCAGCAACAAGAAGACCTTCAAGCATCTCGGGCCATTTGAGTGCAAAGGCAATTGCAGTTTTTCCACCCATACTGTGACCGGCAAGGAAGAACTTACTTATTGAAAGGCTTGTGACAAGCTCATGAAGATCCTCGCTCATCGATTCATAATCATGAATTCCGGAATGAGGCGACTGACCATGATTTCGTTGATCGGGGAGAATGACAGTAAAATCGTCAGACAGGTTTTTGGCAATAGTTGTCCAGTTATCAGATGAACCGAATAAGCCATGAAGGATTACAAGAACCGGCCCCTGACCATATTTCCTGTAAAACAGCTTCATCTTATGCTAACTGTCTTTTATACATCTGTATCGTGTTCTCAAGTCCAAGATAAAGTGCATCGGAGATCAGTGCGTGCCCTATTGATACTTCATCAAGCCATTGTACATTCTGATGAAAGAACTTGAGATTCTCAAGGTTAAGATCATGTCCGGCGTTAATTCCAAGCCCTATTGAATGAGCTATTTCTGCAGCTTTCACGAAAGGGGCGACTGCCTCCGGAGCATTCCCGCTGAACTTTGTTGCATACGGTTCAGTATAAAGTTCGATACGATCCGTGGTCGTATAGGCCGCGTATTCTATATTCGACGGTTCGGTATCAACAAACAGGGAAGTTCTGATCCCTTCTTTTTTGAAAGAAGAAACGATATCTGTAAGGAAATTCCTGTTTTTACGGGTGTCCCAGCCTGCATTAGAAGTTATTGCATCATGGGCATCAGGCACAAGTGTTACCTGGTCTGGTTTCACCGCAAGAACAAGTGCGATGAAACTCTGTGAAGGATAACCTTCTATATTGAATTCTGTCTTTATGACAGGTTTTATCTCAAGCACATCAGAATACCGTATGTGTCTCTCATCAGGACGGGGATGAACTGTAATTCCGTCAGCACCGAATTGCTGACAATTGATTGCAGCTGTCAGAACGTTAGGAGTATTTCCTCCTCTTGCATTTCTCAGAGTTGCTATTTTGTTGATATTTACGCTTAACTTTGTCATCGGGGAAGTTTGGTGTTAATGTTTTCTTAATTCTCCTCAAAATTACAACATCGGTATTTTTTTTGCTATATTAGTTGTAATAAAATGTTATTATGGTCGCAAAAGACTTGATATCAGAAGTAATTCCATCATTGAAAACCTCCGATCTTGGACAGACAGCTTTGAACTGGATGGAGATTTTCAGGGTGTCTCATCTTCCGATTGTTAACAATCAGGACTTTCTCGGCCTTATTTCAGATGCTGATATTTATGATATGAACCAGGCAAATGAGCCGATCGGGAATCATGAGCTCACACTCATTAAGCCTTTCGTTTTCTCAGAACAGCATATTTTCGAAGTTATCGGTCTGGCTTCACGACTGAAGCTGTCGGTTGTGCCCGTGCTCGACAGGAAAAATCATTATCAGGGTGTAATAACAACAAATGACCTGATCAGACAGATAGCCGGGATATCTTCTCTTGACCAGCATGGCGGTATAATTGTTCTTGATGTTGTTGAACGTGATTATTCTCTGACACAGATTGCCCAGATAGTAGAAAGCAACAATGTTAAGATCCTGAGCATGTATATTACTTCACCGCCAGAATCGACAAGACTTGAGGTTACTCTTAAAGTGAATACAACAGATCTTACATCTGTAATCAGGACATTTGAAAGATACAATTATGAGGTAAAGACATGGGTTACGACAAATGATTCAATGGAAAGCCTTTATTCAGAGAGGTTTGATCTCCTGATGAAATACCTGAATATCTGAAACATATATAGAAATGCTTGAAAGGGTCGCTATTTTCAGCAAAGACAGCACCGTAAAAACAAGGGACGGAGTAGGGAAGCTTGTGCAGGAATTGCACAAAAGGGGGATCAGTATGCTGATGCATAAGCGGAGTGAAGATTTCCATGTTTTGACTGATGCGCCTCTTGAATATTTCAGTGAACTTTCATCAGTTAAGGTATTACCGGATCTGATTTTCAGCGTCGGCGGCGACGGAACTTTTCTTGAAACGACAATCAGGGTCAAAGATTATGGTATTCCTATTGCCGGCGTCAATACGGGCAGAATGGGTTTCCTTGCAAATATATATGCCGATGAGATAGGCGCTTCGATCGACATGCTCCATGGAAAGGAATTTGATATTATAGAAAGGTGCCTCCTTCATCTTGAAAAGCCTGGAAGCCTTTTTGAAGGAAACAGTTCTTACGCGCTTAACGAGATCACAATACAAAAATCAGATCTCAGCATGATCACAATACATGTCTATGTAAATGACACTTATCTGAATACATACTGGTCTGACGGACTCATCATTTCTACTGCAACAGGTTCAACAGCTTACAACCTGAGCGCCGGGGGTCCGATCCTCAGCCCTGATGATGAAAGCATTATAATTTCTCCGATTGCACCCCATAATCTTACAATACGACCTATTGTGATCTCAGGCGAGAGCCGGCTGAGGATGGTTGCTGAGGGTAGGAGCAATGAATATATGGCGACAGTTGATTTCAGATCAAAGAAAATTCCTTTCGGTGAGGAGATACACATTGTGCGGGCGAGTGAGAAGATAAAAACAGTGATGTTAAGAAGCAGGGATTTTTACAGCACCCTGAGAAATAAGCTGATGTGGGGCGCCGACAGCAGAAATTAATTAATTGTTTTATATTTGTACTGATAACCTAATACTTATATTTGTACAGATAACCTAACTATAATTCCGATGAAACGCCCGGTTTTGATCCTGTTTCTTTCCTGCTCCATACTATGTCTGAGGGTGGCAGATGCAGGCGCCCAGCTCTGGAAGATGAGAAGATTTGAAGTTTCTGCCGGTGTCGGACCTTCCTTTTTCTTCGGTGACATTGGCGGTTTCTCGCGCGGTGATAATATTCTCGGTTTTAAAGATCTGAGCTTTCTTCAAACAAGATATAACTTAAATGTCAGCATGAAATACAGAGTGCTGGAAGACCTGAATGTAAGGTTCAGCATGTCCATGGCAAATCTTAAAGCAAATGATTCCCGTGGTTCAAATGAAGGAAGGAAGATAGAATCCAGTATTTCTCTTCTGGAACCTGCCCTGATCGGAGAGTTTTATTTCATTAAGAACAAAAATGAAAACAGTTATCTTTTTTCCCGTGGTCAGGCGGGATTCAGGAGGTTTGTAAATTCTCTTGACGTTTATGCATTTACAGGATTTGGCGGCGCTTCATATTCAGTAAAAGGAAACGAGAAGCTTGAGAGTCTTGCGACTGAAAAAAGTGGATTTACGACTGTGATCCCAATAGGCGCTGGTGCAAATTTTATTTTTTCACCCGATGTTGATTTTGGGGTGGAGCTTGGTGGCAGATTTACATTTTCAGATTATCTTGATGGCTATACTTCACAATATTCCAGCGCAAATGACGTTTATTATTTTTTAAATTTCACATTTACTTATAAGATGAGAACAGGGTCGAATGGCTGGCCCACTCTCAAAAAGTCGCGCGCCGGAAGATTTTAATGAAAAAAAACTGGGTTGTTCTGATCTCCTTTATTACCCTGCCGGTATTCGGACAGCGAAATGCCGATTATGGCGTCTCTGTCGGTGTATCATCTTATCTGGGTGACATAAATCCTAATAAATTATTGTACTCACCGCTTCCCGCTGCCTCATTCTTTTACAGATTGAATCTTAATCCGCGTCAGGCCCTGAGGGCTAACGCATTTCTTGGAGGATTAAGCGGGAATGATCTTGATTTCGATAATGAATATCAGCAAACCCGTGCTATGTCATTCAGCAGCATGGTGGCTGAAGCTGTTGTTCAATTTGAATTCAACTTTTTCCCGTACACAACCGAAGGGAAGCTTTACGATTACTCACCTTACATAGCCGCAGGCGCGGGTGCTGCTTTTAACCTGGATACGGGTTTTGTCCCGGTTATCCCGTTCTCTTTCGGCTTTAAAATCAATCTTCTTAAAAATATGGGTCTCGAGGCTGAATATGGTTTTCGTAAAACTTTTTATGATAACTTTGACGGCCTTAATGATTTTGTAGCTCCGTCAGACTACGCATTGGCCCATAATAATGACTGGTACACATTTACCGGAATCTCATTAACCTGGAAAATTGTAGGCAGGCTGGCCGGATGCGCTGTTTATGATGACGCTGATTCAAAACGGAAACACTGACTATGACACATATAAAACATATCAACCCTGATAAGCTGCCATCGCATATAGCAATCATAATGGATGGTAACGGCAGATGGGCTACACAAAGAGGTCTTGACAGGATTTTTGGACATCAGCAGGGTGTAAACGCATTACGTGAAATAATTGAGGCCGCTGCTGAACTGCGAATTCAATTTCTTACTCTTTACGCTTTTTCAAACGAAAACTGGAGCCGCCCTGATGATGAAGTCTCAGCTTTGATGGGAATTATGATAAGCTCACTCAATAATGAGACCGATACTCTCGTTAAGAATAATATACGACTGAGAGTGATTGGAGATATCGACAGGTTATCGGCCGATGTAAGAACAAGACTCGATCAGACACTGAAGCTTACATCTGCAAGCAACGGACTAAACCTTATAGTGGCCCTGAGCTACAGTTCAAGGTGGGAGATCACAAATGCAGTTAAGCGTATGTTATCAGAGGTGAGATCAGGTAAGCTTGATGCAGAGAAAATAGATGAAGAATTATTTTCGGAATACCTTTGCACTGCAGGGATTCCCGATCCGGAACTAATGATAAGAACCAGCGGCGAATTACGAATAAGCAATTTTTTATTGTGGCAGCTTGCATACACAGAATTGTACTTCACAGAGATACTTTGGCCTGATTTTGGTAAGGAAGACTTCTATAAAGCTATCGCCGACTTCCAGACCAGGGAAAGAAGATTTGGTAAAACAAGTGAACAGATTTGGAAAAATAATGAACTCAATGGGGATTAAGATATTGCAAAGAGGCTTAACAATGTTTCTTTTACTCCTGTCGTATATGGCAATCTATGCCCAGGGAAAAAAAGAAATTATCGATTTTTCGTCGGCAGATGATTATTTCATTGGGGGGGTAAGTATTTCAGGTGTGAGGTTTCTTGATCCGAATACACTTATTGGCATCTCAGGATTAAGGAAAGGCCAGGAAGTCACACTTCCCGGTGAAGAAATAACAACAGCCGTTAAGAAACTATGGATGCAGGGTTTGTTCTCGGATGTGAAGATCTATGCAACAAAATTCTCAGGTGATACGGTTTTTCTTGATATTGCACTTCAGGAAAGGCCCAGAATATCCTCAGTAAAATACAACGGGATGAGAAAATCTGAAACTGAAGATCTTGTTAAGAAGATCAATCTCCCGGTAGGATCACAGGTTACAGACTATCTTTTACGTACAGCGGAAAAAATAATAAAGGATCATTTTGTCGAAAAAGGATTCCTTAATACAGAGGTCAGATTTATTCAGAAAGATGATCCGGATCAGCCAAATAATATTATACTGACAGTTAATGTTGAGAAGAACGATAAGGTCAAAATCGGTGAAATAACCTTCATTGGTAATGATTATTTTACTGATGCCAAGCTGAAGAAGAAGATGAAGGGTACGAAAGTAAAAAACATTAATTTCCTCAGAGCATCAAAATATATTGGAGAAAAATTCACCGAAGACAAAGAAAAGCTTACTACTTTCTATAATGATAATGGTTTCAGGGATTTTACAATTCTTTCAGATTCACTTTATAAAATTTCAGATGACCGTGTAGGCCTTAAAATACGGATCAATGAAGGTAACCAGTATTATCTCAGGAAAGTTGACTGGGTAGGTAACAGCGTTTATACCAAAGATCAACTCAACAGGACATTCAATGTAGAAAAAGGATCGGTATATAATAAATCGCTTATCGATAATCGCCTTAACGGTAGCGCAGGAGCAGAGGATGCAGTAAGTAATCTCTACCAGGATTATGGATATCTCTTCTCAAGGCTCACCCCAGTTGAATCAAAGATAGATAATGATTCAATAGATCTTGAAATACGCATATATGAAGGTGACCAGGCTTATCTGAACAACATTATGATTGAGGGTAATTCAAGGACAAACGAACATGTTGCACGTCGTGAATTGTACACCCTTCCCGGAGAACTTTACAGTAAGACAAATATCATAAGATCAATACGGCAATTAGGAGTGCTCGGGCATTTTGATCCTGAAAAAATTCAACCGCTGCCGTTGCCCGATATGGCCAACGGAACCGTTGACCTGTTGTACAAGCTCGAGGAAAAAGCCAACGACCAGTTCGAAGTATCCGGAGGATGGGGTGCAGGCATGCTTGTGGGAACCGTTGGCGTGCGGTTCAATAATTTTGCCATGAAGAATTTTTTCAAGCTGAAGGAATGGAGACCTTATCCTTCAGGCGATGGACAATCTCTAAGCATCAGAGCTCAGTCTAACGGCAGAATGTACCAGTCGTATAATGTATCTTTTGTAGAGCCATGGCTTGGCGGGAAAAATCCAAACTCATTCTCAGTATCATTTTATCGCTCAGTAATGTCGAATGGTACGAGAAAAGGAGAGGATGGACGGCAATCAATGACTGTCGACGGAATTTCTGTGGGACTTGGCAAAAGACTCGAATGGCCCGATGACTATTTCTCAGTATATGGAGATGTTAGTTACCAGAGATATAATCTACAGGACTATAAAGTAATACCTTTCATTTTTGAGACCGGCAAATCGAATCTTTTCAGTATTACAGGAAGGTTACAAAGGTTCTCAACAGGTCCGAACCTGATCTATCCAAAGACAGGTTCATCGTATACTCTTTCATTGCAGGTGACACCTCCATATTCGCTATTATCGGGCAGTCACCTGGCAAACGCTCCAGATGATGTTAAGTACAACTGGATCGAATTTCATAAATGGATATTCAAAACAGACAATTATTTTGGACTTACTCCAAATCAAAAGCTTGTCCTTAATGCAAAGTTTGCATTTGGATATCTCGGGTATTATAATAAGGATATAGGTCCTTCACCTTTTGAGAATTTCTATCTTGGAGGAGACGGGATGACAGGATATAGTTATTATGGAAGGGAAGTTATTGCACTCAGAGGTTATACTAACGGTTCATTATCACCTATTGTTAAAGTTGGCGATCAGAATGTGCAGGCAGGAAACGTCTATTCCAAGATCACCTTTGAATTAAGATACCCCATTTCTCTTAATCCACAGGCTACAATTTATGGTCTCACGTTTCTCGAAGCAGGGAAGTCCTGGCTGACTCTTAAAGAATATAATCCTTTCAATATGAACCGCTCTGCGGGAATTGGATTGAGGGCAAACCTGCCAATGTTCGGGTTGCTCGGTATTGATTGGGGATATGGATTTGATCCTGTACCTGGTGATCCGGAAGCGAACAAATCCCAGTTCCATTTTGTCATAGGCCAACAATTCTAATTAAATCATACTGTAATGAAAAAAATTGGAGTTCTTTTTAGTCTGCTTATTCTGACATCGGCTTTGTCGTTTGCTCAGAAATATGCATTTGTTGATTCGGAATACATAAGGAAAAACATACCTGCTTTCAATGCAGCCCAGGAACAGCTCGACAAGCTCTCGAAACAATGGGAGAAGGAAGTTGCTGACGGATATGCAGTTGTTGATAAGATGTACAAGACTTATCAGAATGATGCCGTCCTTCTCTCACAGGAAATGAAAGCAAAACGTGAAGAGGAGATTATTAATAAGGAAAAGGAAATGAAAGATCTTCAGAATAAATACTTCGGTGTGGAAGGAGAATTATTCAAGAAGAGAGAGGAGCTTGTGAAGCCGATCCAGGATGAGATCCTTAAAGCAATAAAAGAGCTTGCAGTTGAAGGCAGCTATGCTGTTATCTTCGATACCGCTGCCGGAGGCAACATTCTTTTCGCAAATCCTAAATTCGACCTTAGCGACCAGGTTCTCGAAAAATTAGGTTATAAGAATTAATTAATTATTTTTGCACATATTTAATTACTATGAAAATGAACAGATTTTTAGGGGTAGCAGTTCTTGCTGTCCTGATAATTGCAGGTAGTCAGAGAGCAGTTGCCCAGAATATCAAGTTTGCACATATAAACACTGATGAGCTGATCCAGGCGTTACCTGATTATGATTCAGCAACTACAAAGCTTGAAAGCTTCCGTAAGGATCTACTTAATGCTCTCGAGCTTATGACTGTTGATTTCAACAATAAAAATGATGCCTACCAGAGAGATCTAAAGACATTTACTGATGTTGTAAGGCAGACAAAGGAACAGGAGCTTGTCGATATGAACAGGCGCATACAGGAATTCCAGAACAATGCGCAGACCCAGCTCCAGGATAAGCAGGCTGAACTTATCCAGCCAATAATGGCTAAGGTCGATAAAGCAATAAAAGATGTAGGTAAGGAAAACGGCTTTGTTTATGTTTTCGACACTAAAGCCCTTCTTTATTTTGATGAATCAAAGAGTACGAACATTCTTCCGATGGCAAAGGCCAAGCTTGGTATTAAATAGATCGATTTTCTTAAAACCTATAACCATTCCGTGCAAAGCGGAATGGTTTTTTATTTAGACAAAGTGAACGAACAACCTATTGGTATTTTTGATTCTGGTGTTGGCGGTCTTACAGTTGCTCATGCAGTCAAGCAGGCGCTGCCGGGAGAGAGCATTGTTTATTTTGGCGATACTGCCCATCTTCCTTATGGAGATAAATCGGCTGAATCGATAAGATCTTATTCAGAGAAAATAACACAGTTCCTCCTTGAGGAACACAGGGCAAAGGCAGTCCTCATTGCATGTAATTCAGCTTCGGCTTCAGCCTTCGATTCACTTAAAAACACATATAAGGATAAAACAATACTTATCGATGTTATTGATCCTGTCGTACAGTACATGGGCACAAGTAAATACAGGAAAATTGGTGTCATAGGTACAAAACGAACAATAAGCTCGGGTACTTACGAGAAAAAGATTAAAGAGCAATCTCCATCCGTAACGGTTATTTCAATGGCAACTCCTTTGCTGGTTCCGATGATAGAGGAGGGGTTTATTTTTGACGATATCAGCAATGCAATTATCCGTGCCTACCTCTCTGATCAGTCGCTGGCAGGCATTGAGGCGCTTATCCTCGGCTGTACTCACTATCCGATTATAAAAAACCAGATCAGCAAGATTTTCAATTTCAATGTAGATGTTGTCGACTCAGCCAAAGTAGTTTCAATAAAGGTAAGAGAAGCTCTTGAGTCTAAAAATCTTCTGAATACATCAAGGAAAGCAAAAGACCTTTTTTTTGTTTCTGATTATACTCCATATTTTGAAAAGATAGCAAGGATGTTCTTTGAAGGCCGTATTGACCTTCAGAAAGCCGATATCTGGAGCTGAATTTCCATTCTGATGAAACATGATCTATATCATTTCAACTAATGATATAAATTTAATAATTTCAACTTTTTAAATATTTAGTTTTGAGCATTCTAAGAAGGCTCTATACCAGAAGCAAATATCATGAATAAAAAATCTGAAATTATCGAGAGAGATGAAGTGGTTATCCGTTTTTCAGGCGATTCCGGTGATGGTATGCAACTGACCGGCACCCTGTTTTCGGATACAGCCGCTTTATTCGGTAATGATCTTTCAACATTCCCCGATTACCCTGCAGAAATACGCGCCCCTTCCGGAACTGTTGGCGGAGTCTCCGGCTTCCAGGTACATCTTGGTCATTCAGAAGTAAATACACCGGGTGACTATGCCGATGTGCTTGTGGCGATGAACCCGGCCGCGATAAAAGCTAATGCCGCCTGGGTTAAACCCGGAGGCACAATAATATATGATGAAGGGAATTTCACCGAAAAAAATATTCAGAAAGCCGGGTATGTGAGCGATCCTGTTAAAGAAGAAAAGCTTGAAAATCATAACATCATCGCAGCTCCCATTTCCTCTATGGTAAAGGAGGCGTTGAAGGATTTCGGACTTGATCCAAAGTCTGTTCTGAGAACGAAGAACATGTTTGCTCTCGGGATGGTTTACTGGCTGTTTGACAGGAAGCTTAAATATACTGAGGAATTCTTTGATAAGAAATTCAAAAATAAGCCAAATATAGGTGAGGCGAATAAGGTAGCGCTGAGAGCAGGGTATTATTATGCAGAAACAATTGAGGCTCTGAGGCCTGTCTATCATGTTCCTCCGGCCAGAATAGCAAAAGGTACCTACAGGAATATATCTGGTAACACAGCTGCAGCCTGGGGTTTCCTTGCTGCCGCTGAAAAATCAGGGCTTGAGCTTTTCATCGGTTCATACCCGATAACTCCTGCAACTGGTATACTTGAAGAGCTTGCTGCCCGAAAAGACCTCGGGGTAAAAAGTTTTCAGGCAGAAGATGAGATAGCAGGCATCTGCACATCAATAGGCGCAAGCTTTGCAGGGAATCTTGCGATTACAACAACATCCGGACCCGGTCTTGCACTGAAATCAGAAGCTATCGGCCTTGCCGTGATGACAGAGCTTCCACTTGTTATTGTGGATGTTCAGAGAGGCGGCCCGTCAACTGGCTTACCAACCAAGACAGAGCAGTCAGATCTTATGCAGGCTCTTTACGGGCGTAACGGCGAGTGCCCTGTTGTTGTTATTGCTTCAAGTACTCCATCAAACTGCTTTAACTATGCATTTGAAGCGGCGAAAATTGCTCTGGAGCACATGACTCCGGTACTGTTGCTTTCAGACAGCTATCTTGCTAACGGAACCGAGCCCTGGAGAATTCCTAAGATGAAGGATCTGCCATCGATAAAACCTCCGTACGCTAAGAAAAGCGACTGCCAGTTCATGCCATATCAGCGCGATGAGGAAACTCTTGTCAGATCATGGGCTATTCCCGGTACCCCCGGACTCGAGCATCGTATAGGTGGTCTTGAAAAAACTATAAAAGGCACAGTATCATATATTCCTGAGAATCACGAAAAGATGGTGAAGCTCAGGGAAGCAAAGGTACAGAAAGTTGCAGATGAGATCCCCGCTCTGAAAGTACATGGAAAAGATTCCGGCGATCTTCTTGTTGTAGGATGGGGCGGATCATATGGTTATCTTCTTACTGCAGTGAAAGACCTACAGAAAGAAGGATATGAAGTCAGCCTTGCTAACTTTAACTATATTAATCCTTTACCGATAAATGTAAAAGACGTTTTCGGAAAATTCAGGAAGATACTTGTCTGTGAACTGAACCTCGGACAATTTGCAAATTACCTGAGGACGAAACACCAGGAATTCTCGTACGAGCAGTATAATAAGGTACAGGGCGTTCCATTTACAGTTAAGGACATTAAGGAACATTGTATAAAACTTTTACAGAAATAACATGGCTGAAACAGTCGAATCAAAATACACTCCGAAAGATTTTAAGAGCGATCAGGAAGTAAGATGGTGCCCTGGTTGTGGTGATCATTCAGTGCTTAATGGAGTTCAGAAAGCTTTATCGGAGCTCGATATACCGAAAGAGAGATTTGCTTTTATTTCGGGTATCGGTTGTTCCTCCAGGTTCCCATATTATATGGATACTTATGGTTTTCACAGTATCCATGGAAGAGCCGCTGCAATTGCAACAGGTGTAAAAACAGCAAATCCACAGCTTTCAGTCTGGGAAATGACAGGCGATGGAGATGCACTTGCAATAGGAGGGAACCATTTTATTCATGCTGTCCGCAGGAACATTGATATAAATATCATCCTGTTCAATAATGAGATATACGGTTTAACAAAAGGACAGTTTTCACCTACTTCGCAGAAGGGGATAGTGACAAAGACTTCTCCATTCGGAACTGTTGAGGAACCGTTCTCAGTTGGTGAGCTTGTAGTGGGAGCAAAGGGAAAATTCTTTGCAAGAACAATCGATACGAATGTTCAGCTTTCAACCCAGATATACATTGAGGCTGAGAAGCATCGTGGTACTTCAGTTGTCGAGGTTCTGCAGAATTGTGTCATCTTCAATGATGCGATCCACGATAACATAGCTGCAAAAGAGGTAAGGGATGAAAGGACAATCATTCTTCGTCATGGTGAAAGGATGCTGTTTGGAAAGAACCTCGACAAAGGCCTTATACTTGAAGGACTGAAGCTTAAAGTTGTAAACCTCGGTAACGGGATCACTGAGAAGGATATCCTTGTACATGATGCCACCGAGCCTAACCCGGGCATTCATTACATGCTTGCAAACATGAAGTATCCTGATTATCCTGTTGCACTTGGCATAATCAGGTCTGTTCCGGGAGAAACTTATGACAAGGCTGTTACAGACCAGATAAAGAGCATCAGGGAAACAGCGAAGATAAAATGTGTGGATGATTTGTTGACGAGCGGGTCAACATGGGAGGTGGAATAGAGGCTCACTTCGGCTACGCTCAGTGAGCGACTTCGGCTACGCTCAGTGAGCGACTTCGGCTTCGCTCAGTGAGCGGCACGACAGCTCATTGAGCGGAGTCGAAATGAGCGGTGTATATCGAAGCTCATTAAGCGGAGTCGAAATGAGCCAATCAAAAATGAGCTTATCACGTAGATTATCAATACAGCCTTTTCTGGTTAGCGCTTGCTTCAATCAGCTTATTGAGCCTGTCAGTCCTTGTTTTCTCCTGCTTTGCGCTCATTATCCAGTGGGTCATTGTTCTTTTGTATGATGGCGACTGTTTATTAAAGAACTCACGAGCTTTTTTATTTGAGTTGAAGATCGTTTCAAGATCGTCGCTCAGGCGGGAAATATCCTGTTCGAAGCTGTAAATACCTGATCTGGAAACCTTCCTCTTATTAAAGATTTCAAGACCTTCTTCTTTCATGAGTCCTCTTTTTGTGAGATCTTCAACCTTTTTGATGTTGATGTTACTCCAGGCACTTTTGGGATTCCTGGGTGTAAAACGTATGCAATACCTATCATTATCAACAGACCTTCGGATGCCGTCTATCCAGCCGAAGCAAAGCGCCTGATCAACAGATTGTGACCATGTCATTGCTGACCTGTCTGTTTTAAGTTTATAAAATCCGACTATGATCTGAGATTCTTTCTTATGGTTTTTCTCAAGCCATTCCCGGAATTCATTCTGGTCTTTAAA
>DATALC010000011.1:0-5709 GCA_036261265.1 Bacteroidales bacterium | reverse complement strand
GGTAAGCTTAACTGCGTTGAAGCCTCTTTCGACAGGCAGGATGCCCTTGGCGCCTGGGAATACACAATGCCGACAGACGGCTCACAACAAACAGTCGACTGGAACAGGTATGTCGAAGGAATGCAGAAGATGGAATGGGATCCAAAGAAATTCTTCTGGTGGAGAAACTACCGCGATTTTGGAACAGGTGTCGCCGGAGATCTTTTTGTGCATCTGCTTTCGGGAATACATCTTATGACAGATTCAATCGGTCCCAAAACAATATTTGCTTCGGGGCAATTATGCTACTGGAAAGATGGCCGCGATGTTCCGGATGTAATGACTGCAATAATGCATTATCCTGAAACAAAGGAACACCCTGAATTCCAGCTTATGCTCAGGGTTAATTTCGTAAGCGGCCAGGGCGATAAGGGAATAACACGCTTCATAGGAAGTGAGGGGGTAATGGAAATGATCGATAATGGTTTCAAAGTTACAAACAGCATTATGTCAGAAGCGCCCGGGATAGGTGGATGGGACGCTCTTCATACATACCCGCAGGCAATGCAGGAAACACTACTAAAACAATATAACCAGAAATATACGGAAGCTCAGAAGAAAAGACCTGTTAAAGAAGGTTATACTTATAATGCTCCTTCTGACTATGACGAGCATGTTGAACATTTCAGGAATTTCTTCGATGGCGTCCGTGAAAATAAACCGCTTGTTGAAGGACCTGAATTTGCCTTCAGGGCTGCCGCTCCCACCCTTGCATGCAACGATTCTTATTTCACAAAGAAGATCATTAACTGGGATCCCCAGAATATGAAAGTATTATAATAATGAAATGAAGTTGGCGGATTCTCCTCGCTGCAGGAGAATCCGTTTTTTTTACACAAACAGTCTCATCCTGTAAGAATTCATTGCTGTGATCCCAAGTTTCTTTATGAGCCTGTTATTTACAACAACTCCTACTGGTGCCCCAATTCCAGGCAATAGTTGAGCCATTTTAGCAAGATCGATATAATCACGGTATTCCTGCTGGAAATTTCTCCAGTCAAATTGATTAATGTCTTCCGGAAGGTCTCTGCTTCTCTCATCCCAGTTTTCAATTTCGAGAAAAACCCTCTTCCGGTTCTCATCGCCCGAAAATGCAAGTTCGAAAATATGAAGTATATAAAGCCGTTCCCTGTAATCTTTTATATTAAAACCATACAATGATGCAATATCAAATAACAGTTTTATTTTTATTGCAATCAGTATTGGAAAATCCGCAAGCCCTGTAAATATTCCGCCTGCACCTGTAATTCCACCCTCTACCGCTGCCGTTTTCCTGTAAAACTCAATTCTTTGCTGTATTGCAGCCTCCCGGGCATCAATGTTTCTTCCGGGTAATGGTTTAGCTGCAGTATACCGGGCCCCGAATAATACCGCTCGGATCATTTGCTTCAAAGTTGTTGTGATTACCTGATGGATCTTCTCCGGTATCAGGTTGTTCATACGGTTTTGAAGTTTCCTTGATAACCTGCTAATAAGAGAAGGCTCACGCACCATTTGTTTCTGCCAGCGGCGCATCTGAGCATGAATATTTTTCTCATATTTTGTTTCAGGCTTTACTTTTACTATTGCTATATCAGGACTTTTAACAATCATCAGGCATAAGTTTCATTATAGAGATAAACTCAATGCAGGGAAAGTTGTTCGGGACAGGCCCCGCTCGAAAATCAGTTTATTTACCCCAGGGGGAGTAAATTGATTTTGACTTCGTCGAGCTCCTCCACTTCGTGTCGTCGGTTCTTCGCTCCCCTGGGGTCGGGGTAAAAGAAGAAAATCAATTTGTGAGTGTTATCAATGTGACTTGTCATTAGCAGGCGAAGCGGTGGGAGCTCAATCGTTTACAGATTGACTAAAAAAAGAGCTGCCCGATGGACAGCTCCTTATATATCATAGACGTAATTTCCTTACTGGCATTTCATATTCGTTCTTTTTGCTTTTGAGGGTTCAGCAAAAGCTCCAAACATAGCATTTTTGAAAGATTCGCAAGCATCTGCTGTCTGTCCTTTGCCTTCCTGTGCAAGTCCCTGCTGGAAATAAAACTTGGCCTTTGCATCTGCGGATCCGGTTTCAAGAGCCAGACCCTTTTGTGCAGCCTCAAGACCTTTGTCAAAATCTTTCTGCTTGTTATATACATCGGCAAAGTAGTAATAAAGATCTTTGTCCTCACCATATTTTGCAGCTTTATTGAGATTGGCTAATGCCTCATCGAGCTGGTTTGCCTGGTTTGCTTTTGAACCGGCAGCCCTGAAATACTCAAGAGCCATCTTTGATGCCTGTGCTGCCTTGGCGTCACCTGCAGGAATCTTTGTAAGGTACAGATCGACTGTTTGTTCAAGTGCGTCTGAATTGCCCTGAGTTCTGTATATTAGAGCTTTGTTGTAGATTACAGCAGCATTATCAGGATTAATTGCGAGCACACTGTCGAAACTTGTAAGTGCTTTTTCGTAATCTTTGTTTTTGAAGTATTCACCTGCCATTCTGTTATATGCCTGGGCAAGAAGCTTTGTTGCATTCTCCTTTACAGAAGTATTGCCATATTTATCGGCTGAAGCAACTGCTTTTTTAGCAGCTGTGATAACATCTGCATCCGGTTTCTTTGAACTGTACTTTGCAGAAGCCGATTTTAAATATAATCCTGGTAAAACCTGAACAGTTTTCTGCTTAATGTCATTTGCTGATTCGCCAATTTTTTCTGACATACTAACCACATTCTCAAATGCAATTATTGCTGAATCAACGTTAGTCTGTGCAGCTTTTGCTCCGGCGTTGTAAACATTGATAAGTTCATTGCGATCCTGACCGGAAAGACTAACTCCGAAAATAAATGAGAGAATAAGAACCCCGGCCGTTTTGTTGTACAAACTTTTTCTCATGATAATTACCTTGTTTATTTAATTATTAATACAAACTAATATTCTTATTTCTGAATAAATGTAGCAATTATTATATATTTCCAACTATCCCGTTCTTCATCAGGTTAAACCGGTACACGGTTTCATACAATAAAACAAAAATAATATGTTTAAGTTTCAAATCAAATAGGAAAACAATATTATGATTATCACAATGATAAGACAGGAATGATGTCAGAATACCCTATTTCTTGAAGTGCGGTTTTTTATATTTTTATCCTGAATGTAATATTCAGCCGGGGGCCAATTCTTTTAGATGTTTTAGGTATTCTGTGTTCCCAATTTTTCTGGCTTAGACCCTTCATTATAAGTAAGCTTCCCGGTGTAAGTTCAATATTTCTGATTATCTGCCTGTTTATTGTGTTTCTCATCTGAAAAAGCCTGGCAGTTCCAAGACTAAGAGAAGCAATAACGGGTTCAGCTCCCCATTGTTCTTCTCTGTCACGATGCCATCCAACTCCGTCTTTCCCATCCCGGTATAGATTCAGCAAAGCATGAGTAAACCTGATTTCAGCTGTTTCTTCAACTTTTGTTTTTAAACCAAAAAGTGTTTCAGTCCAGGATTGAACCGGTAATTCGCTGCCCGGATTTAGCTGATCCTCTTCACCGGCTAATGCAGTCAGCTTTGGTTGAAGTACATATTTATTATTTATTTTTACAGGAACCTGCCTGAATTCGTACTCACCAAGTAAACGCCTGTAATAGAATAAGCTTTCAGGTTCACTCAAAAAATCAGGATAAAACAATGCCTCTCCTTCATAGGGAAGAATATTAATACCTGGTGGTATCGCAAAAAGTATCTGTTGCATCTTTTCAGAATTTTAAGGATATAACAATACTCTGATCAGATAGTTAATCTGTAGATTTTTAAACTTCTTCATGCATGGCATCAGAAAAAATGGTAATTGCCTGTTTGTTGCAATTACCATTCCTGTTCATAGCTGAAGGCTTAGTATCTTATCTGTTTCCTGAATGGGAATAATCTGTTGTCACAGGCTCTTCAAGCCAGTAACCATGCAGCTTGTAATGATCATAGAGCCTGGTTTCGTACTCCCGTGTAACACCTTCCTTTGAGTTGTATTCAGGGGCATTCTCAATTGTGTTCTTCGTGACCCTTCTGACAAATACCTTTGAATCATCCCAGCTTATCATATCTATCCACTCAGGCGAGATCAGAACTTCCTTCCCCGGTAGCCAGTTCTTTGTGTCAATCACAAAATACCTGATTGTCCAGGATTCATCATCGATAATAAAATCTTCAACATGCCCTATATTATCATCCTTAGCCTGTATTGAATGTCCCGCGACATCATTTGTGCTTCTCAGGTCAGGATCCCAGGTCTGATCTATTGGCTGGATATCCTTCATAAGATCCCGGTCGCGTGTAAGAGTTGTTAATGGTCCCCATACTGAAGGTCCTCCCCAGTAAAGCGGAGCGCCATAGTAACTGTAATAAGATTCCTCAAACTGCCTTGATACAGGCTTATCTGATTCAATCGAAGGACTTTCCTCAATTTCCTTTCTTGTCAGATTCACATTAATGATCTCCTGCTCATCATCAATTGCTCCAAGGAAATAAGGTGATATCAGAACCTGACGCCTGTTCAGCCAGTTCCCTGTATTGGCGACCAGATAACGGATGGTCCAGAATTTGTCATCGAAGAAAAACTCCTTTATTCCTCCTATCTGTCCATCAGTACTGCTGAGTTTATAGTTCTTAATTTTTTTTGCACTGTGTAACATAGCCCTCTCCTTTCTTTTTACTTTATGAAATGATAAAATTAAGCCTGTCCTTTGGCCTTAGTGTTACATAGTATTATCGAATAGTTATATAATATCATCTTTATGATATTTTGTTTAAGTTTGTACTGAATTAAACCCTTTCGATCATGTATAGAAAAAGCCTTCTTTCATTATTTCTGGTCTTTGTACTAAGCACTGTTATTCTTCTCGGGCAAACAGGTAAAAGCGTGGCAGAGGTCATTAAATCAGGATATTCTGTTAAGTCATTCTCATCAGATCCGGTATCTGATAATGATGTAAAAACAATTCTTGAATGCGGCATGAAAGCACCGAGCGCAATGAACAAACAACCCTGGAAATTCACTGTAGTTAAGGATAATGCTTTGGGCGCTTCAATTGTAAAAAATTTTACTCAGGGGAATGTCCTGATTGTAGTTTCAGGAGCTGAATCACCTACCCCTGGCGCCAGCGTCGAATTTGATTGCGGCCTGGCTACCCAGAATATGTACATAGCTGCTGAGGGGCTTGGACTTGGCGCACATATATATGCCAGCCCTGTCAGAGATGTGAATGAAACAAAAAAACAGGCGCTTGGTATTCCTGACGGATACAAAGCTATTTCTGTTCTTCGCATTGGCCATATAGACAAAAGCGTGGATGCTACTTCTGCAGCTTCTTCACGGAAGAACGCAGATGATGTTGTGATTTATAAGTAATTTATTTTTAGAATGAAATGACGCAGGATACATTTGTGTTCTGCGTCATTTTTTTATACTTACCTGCCACATTCATATTCTGTAATACAGGTATTATCCTGTTAAAACATTTTTGCCTGAAACAAATCACAGGCAATTACTGTTATAACGCCATAAAACATTTCGCTTTTTATGGATTCCCAAATTGTTGTTCCGGGGGAATTGACAACAGAAAAGATTAAGCAGGATGTCCTTTCACTCGGTAAATGGTTTCATAATATCAATCTGAAGGGCGTCTATACGGCCCCTGATCATTTCCTTGG
>DATALC010000001.1:0-211662 GCA_036261265.1 Bacteroidales bacterium | reverse complement strand
GTATTTCCCTTTATCATTGACCATACGGGGCAATACTTGTCTTCAGCCATCATGAGAACTTTTGTGAAATCTTCCTCAGTTACATCCGGTGACGTGAGATTGAATTCAACCAGAATACTTTTAAATCCTGTAGGATGTTCCTGCTTTCTGATTCCTTTTGAATGAATTTCACAATTCAGTATTGTTTTATTCATCTTCCTGAGAAAGATCAACACAGCGCTTCCTATGCAGGAAGAAAGGCTTAATAACAATAATTCGAGAGATGTGTAGCCGAGGTTATCGCCAACTGGTGGAATGTAGTCTATCGATACAGGTGGATTACCCTCCACTTCGCCTGTGAAGCGTACTTTGTCATTTATAAGTTTAATTGACGCTGTGAGTTCCTTTGATTTGTCTGCCATTTCAGAAGTGTTTTATTGATTATTAAAATAAATCCCGAATATAATTATTCTTCTTTGTTTTTGTTTTCAGCGATTGCATTGAACAAAGGTGCGAATATGGACGAAATATGATTTATACCCGATTTTTAATAGTATCTTTGAACAAAGTCAGCATAGTGTGATTCTGCGCACCTAAACAGGTCAGTTAACAATTGCACATATTCTTTTCATCCGCTGAGATTTCGAATTAACTAAATTATCGCTAATGGGCAGATCACAGGAAACATTCAACAAGAAAGACGTAAGAACCAGGAAAGAGAAAAAGAGAAAGGCAAAGGTTGAGAAGCGCGAAAAGAAAAAAAGTGAAGGGAAGAAAGGCAGCTTCGATGATATGATAGCTTACGTGGATGAATTCGGGAGAATCACATCCACACCACCCGATCCCAATAAGAAAGTATTAATTGAAGCCGACAAAATTGAATTTGCACCTGTCCGTAACAGACCTCAGACTGCTCCTGACTTCCTTAGAAAAGGAGTGGTTGTATCCTTTAATGATTCAAAAGGATACGGTTTTATCCGCGATCTTGAAACGAACAAGAGCGTTTTTGTTCACGCAAACAACCTTGAAGATAAGGTAAAAGAAAATAATATTGTAGTTTTTGAAATTGGAAAAGGTGCAAAAGGATCGGTTGCTTTAAAAGTCAGGTTACTGAAAGAATGATTAGAACCGATGCTGAGAAGAATAAAATCATTTGTCCGTAATGGCTGGTCAGCAGTTCTGAAATTTCTGGCAGAATCCGGATTTATAGCGCTTGAACCTTCAGCAGGATACCTGAAAAAATACTCAATCATGCATGCAGGTCTTAAACGAACATTTAAGATCTACTTTCCTGAAAAAAAAGAGAATGAAAACTTATTGAAACCCCTTGTAATAGCATTACATGGACGCGGTGGCAATGGCGACAGTATGATTCTTCTTACACGCAATGGTTTAAACAGTCTTGCCGATCATGAAGGATTTTACGTTCTATACCCCGAAGGCATCGGGATGAATTGGAATGATGGCCGCAGAGGGGAGAAAGTCAATGATCGGGCACATCTCGAAAACATTGATGATACCGGTTTTATTTCGCTTCTTATCGATCTGATGATAAAAGATCACAACACAGATCCCGGGAGAGTTTATGTCACTGGAATTTCAAACGGCGCTATTATGGCTTTCAGGCTCGCATGTGAGTTGTCAGGAAAGATAATGGCGATTGCTCCTGTTGACGGCAGCATGCCTGAAAACTTTCTTCATGAATGCACACCTGGAAACCCGATAAGCGTTTTAGCAATCAATAATACCCGCGATCCGCTTGTACCATATAATGGAGGATCAATACATGCAGGATTGACAAGAAAGAATCTCGGAAATGTTCTTTCTGTCGATGAATCCATAAACTTCTGGGTTAGTAGGAATCATTGTAATCAAACTCCCGGTGAGAAGGAATTACCAGGAGATAATATAAATAATATAAGAGTAACCGGTAAGTTTTTTTTCAATGGGATGGAAGGCACCGGTGTCGTACTTTATACTATTCATGGCGGAGGGCATACATGGCCGGGCGGCCTGCAATACCTGCCTTCACTTATAATCGGTAGAACCTGCAGGACTTTCAATGCGAACAGGATTATATGGGATTTCTTTAAACATCATTCAAAAAGGTTACAGGAAGCAATGGATGAGTAAAAAGAATGAAATACATTCATTTAAAGAGAAAGGATGGATTGAACTCGATAACGCAGCCAAACTCTTTCCGGCAATTATATCCAGAGATCTTACATCGGTTTTCCGGATTACGGCAATTCTTAAGCAACCTGTAAGATATTCTGCTCTCAGGGAAGCAGTTGCAATTACTTCTGAAAGGTTCCCTTATTTCAATGTTTCACTGGGCAGCGGGTTGTTCTGGCATTATCTTGAATTCACAGGAAAACCTCCCCGGATTCAGGTTGAGGAAGATATCCCCTGTACCGCATTTGCCGTAGGCAGAAAGGATGAGCCTTTATACAGAATTATTGTCCGCTCAAACAGGATCTCAGTTGAATTCATTCACATTCTTACTGACGGCGGAGGTGCATTGGAGTACCTGAGATCTCTTCTATATACTTACCTTACATTGTATGGTAATAGAATAAACTCACCAGGTGATATAATGTTACCTGAATCGCAGCTTTCGGAAGAAGAATATGAAGATAGTTACAGCAGGTTTTTCAGGAAACTTCCTCCTCCTGCAAAATCAGACAAGGCATGGCATCTGCCTTTCAGCCTTAATGAGCGCCCCCGTCTTAGAGTTCTTCATGCCGAAATGAAAGTCAGTGAACTATTGAATCTGTCGCGAAGGTATAATGTCTCTATCACTGAGTATTTTGTTGCCGTTTACTTTTATTCTCTCCAGAGAATATTCATGTCGGATATTGAAAACAGTAAAAAGAAGAGGAAGGTGTTGAGAATAGAACTTCCGGTAAATATGAGGAATAAATGTGCAAGCCGTACTATGAGGAACTTTTCATTATTTGTTTTGCCTGAAATTGATCTCCGGTTGGGAAATTACACTTTCGAAGAGATACTCACCTCCGTATACCATCAGCTCAGGATCAGCTCAGAAGTGAAACAGATCTCAAGGTTCCTCTCAAAAAATGTAAGTTATGAAAGGCTCTTTTTTATAAGAATACTGCCGCTTTTTGTTAAAAAACTTGCAATTGCCGCTATTTACAGGGGATTTGCATCAAAGCGTTTCACCGGTATTGTCACCAATCTTGGCAAAGTAAATCTGCCTGAAGAAATGGCTTCGATGGTAAATGATTTTGAAATTATTGCGCCCCCTCCAAACCCAAAGATAAAAGTCTGCGCAGCAATTGTCTCTTACATGGATAAGCTCAGAATTTCGTTCAGCAACATCACAAAAACAAATGAGCTCGAAAGACTCATTCTCAGACACTATGTCGAAGCAGGTGTAAATGTTAAAATACTGAACCTATGATAATCTGTTTAAATTGCGGTGTGGAGCTTGATGACGGACTCATTGTCTGTCCGCTCTGCGGGAAAGATCCTCTTGTAAAAGGGATTCAGAAGGATAATACTATTAATTATCCATCAGAAATTGTTCAGCTTCACACAAAGGAAATAAGAAAATACCTCTGGGAACTGAGCGGCATAATCACCTTTTCAGCGGTAATGGTTTGTACACTTGTAGATCTTATTATATCGAAATCATTAGGATGGTCGCTGATATCCGATGTTTTTGTTATAGGCGGATGGATAACGTTTACACTCTTTATGAGATCATACAGAAAAGTCGCTGTTTTATTTCCGGGTCTTCTCTTTACTGTGTTATCAGCATTGTTTATTATCGACATTCTTGGCAAAGGAGAGAACTGGTTCCTTCCGCTTGGACTGCCACTTACAATCGCCTTTTTCGCTGCAGCAGGTATTGTACGGGTATTATTCAGGATCGCTCATTTCAAAGGCCTGAATATAATTGCTGCAGCTCTGCTTGTCCTTTCGGGTTTTTGCGTTGTGTGTGAGACGATAATCGATCGATATCTTTATGGAAGTATACTTCTGCGCTGGAGTCTCATTGCCGCAATTTCAATTATTCCTCTTTCTTTCCTGCTTTTATTTTACCACTACCGTCTGAAAAAAGGAAATCTGCTCGATAGTTTTTTCCATGTATGATAGAAATGTTTTATATCTGTATTTTGTGACTGTTAATTATTTAACAATGGCAGGCTCAGTCTGCAGATGAAAAGGATAATAAGCAATTTAAGTCTCCCGGTTTAATTTATTGATAGTATTTTGATATTTTTGCGCCGCTTTTCCATATAATAAGATGGCAGATAATAATTATGATCCCATGCTTCCGGCAGAATCGGGCAGAAGGAGGACAAGAATTGCGGTTACTTTCTATTTCTTCAGCATGGGGCTTGTTTTTGCATCATGGGCCAGCCGGATACCTGATATAAAGACAAAACTGCATCTCAATGATGCTATGTTTGGCTCTATCCTGTTTTGTTTGCCGATTGCCCAGTTCCTGATGATGACATTTTCAGGGAAAATAGTAACAAGATTTGGAAGCCGGAAGGTCGCATTGTTTGCTCTTCCAGCCTATTCATTATGCCTGAGCAATATCGGGCTTGTCGAAAAAGGATGGCAACTCGCAATAGCATTGTTTCTTTTTGGTATTGCAGGGAACCTTTGTAATATCTCAATCAACACACAGGGTGTCTCAACTGAAAAGCTTTACAGCAGGTCTATTATGGCTTCCTTTCATGGAGGCTGGAGCATTGCCGGCTTTGCAGGGGCTCTTACAGGCATGCTGATGATCAACCTTAAAATTATACCATATTACCATTTCATCTTTGTGATACTTGTTGTCTGGACTATTATCTGGTTCAATCATAATTTTCTTATTAAAGGCAAACCAGAAGTTGATCCGGGAGAGCCGAAACGTAAATTTTTCAATAAGCCCGACAGGTCGCTTGTAGGACTTGGTATAATTGGATTTTTCAGCATGGCAAGCGAAGGAACAATGTTTGACTGGAGCGGTATTTATTTCAAGGATGTTGTTGAAGCGCCGCGCTCTCTCGTAGTGCTTGGATATGCATCATTCATGGTAATGATGGCCTCAGGACGTTTTATGGCGGATTCTATAATTTCAAGAATAGGACGTAAAAGGCTGCTTCAGATATGCGGCGTTATGATTTCAGTCGGATTATACACGGCTGTAATTTTTCCATATCTCATTACATCGACGATTGCTTTCATGATCGTTGGACTTGGAGTTTCCAGCATAATACCATCTGTTTACAGCGCTGCAGGGCGAAATACAAAAGTGCCGCCGGGAATTGCACTTGCCACTGTTGCAAGCGTAAGCTATTTCGGCTTCCTGATGGGTCCTCCTGTTATTGGCTATATCTCACAGGCATTCGGTTTGAGATACTCGTTCGCCCTTATTGGAATTTTCGGAATCGGAATAACGCTGATGGTATCAAAGATAAAAGCCCTCGTAAACTGATCTTTTTCATCTTCTGATGAATCTGAACCCTGTCGGAAAGAATTCCGGAGTTTTTCTTCTGTAGTTTTTATATTCGTCCCCGAAAAATCTCTCAAGCTCTTCATATTCACCTTTTATGTAAAACTTGAATACAATATATCCGGCAATAGTTGTGCTAAGCACAAGCCATGAATTCATCATGAGTGCAATGCCCGGTATTATAAACAGAATTATTGCCGCATAAAGAGGATTGCAACAAAGTGAGAATGCACCTGTAGTAACAAGTTTTGTTTCTTTCAGGCCTTTAAGTAATAATGGTACTGTGAGAAAATAAAAAATAAGACCTCCGATCAGGATTACGAGCCCCGCAATGAACAGTATGTTCGTTTTGTCAACAGGGAAGCCGAACCTGTTTTTGAATACTACTGAAAGGAATACAGAGACGGCTAACCATGGGAGAACAACTAATCCTATCCTTGGCCCGACGCCAAAGAAATTGAGTTTATTCATACATCTATGAGTGAATGAAATCTTTGGGAACATCGCCCAGACGTGCAATATCTGTTATTTTGCCCATAACATCAAATCCGGATGGGCACTTAACTTTACAAGTTCCGCAGTCTTTGCATGCATGGCTGGTTATCTCAGTACCGGCAAGCGTATGCCATGCCTGTGAAGTGTTTTTATACCCGTAAGCATACATATAGCTTCTCATGATTGTAGGTATATCGAGATTATGCGGGCACTGGGGAATGCATTGTTTACATTGCTGACAATAGAGCCCCTCCGGAGATAAGGCTGAGGCGAGCTGCAGATCCTTTTTCTCCTGATCAGATAGTTTTATATTTTGAATCATAGCGAGGTTCTTATTCAACTCCTCAATTGATGTCATTCCTGAAACTACAGAAGAAATATGCTCATTCTGCAAAGCCCATTTGTAAGCAGCATTTACATTGATAGGTGTAGAAGATTTATCACGCGATGCCCCGGCGGAAGCTTTCATAGCTACTATTCCTATACCTGCTTTTGCGGCTGAAGATATTGCAGCATTTAATGCATCGAGGTTTTGAATTTTAAAGTTGTAAGATATCATTGCAACATCGTAAATTCCTGATTCAACTGCAGCATTCAGGGCTTCTTCAGTATCGCCGTGTGAAGCAATCCCAACAAACCTGGCTTTCCCCTGTTTCTTTACTTTTTCAAAGGTTTCAAGAACTGCATCATGGAGTACGGTTTCCTTTTTACCGGCAAACGGAAAGAGAAGGATGTCAATATAGTCAAGCCCGAATCGTTTAAGGCTTTCTTCTGTCTTCTTCATATATGAATCTGTCGTGAAGCTCTTTGGAAGAAGGCCTGTTCTCATATCGATACCATCGGGAACAGATGCGGTTCCTATTATGTAGGAGTCGCGTGGCATGTCGCGTAAAGCATTTCCAACAAGTATCTCATTATTACCCTCTCCGTAATAATTTGCCGAGAAGAACAATTTTACCCCGCCTTCATAAGCAGTTTTTACAAACCCTGTTGCCGAAGCATTAGCGGCTCCCATGCTTAAAAGAGGTGTCTTTATTCCTGTTTTGCCAAGAGTTCTTGCAGGCAATTCGGGAATATTCCCCGGTACCTTTTCAATATTTCTATTATTCAGGGCAGCCGGAACAAGAGCAGCTCCGGATAAGCTTAACATGCTCTTTCTGATGAAGTCACGACGACTATTATTTTTCATTGCAGATTTGTTTAATGAAGTAAAAATATGCTAAAACAATGAAATAAAAAATCCTTTCCCGGATTTTTCACAGGAAAGGATTTTTGTAATATAATGATTTCAGGATGATTTATTTGACAAAGTCACAGTTTTTAAGGTAATCTGCGCTTGCCTTGATCCCCTCTAGTGAAGTTTTTAATTGTTCAGCAACTTTTGCCGGATCCTGTGGACCAAATCCCGGAGGAGGTGTCTGTCCTGCACCCTGGCGAGGTTGTCCACCCTGTGGCTGACCACCCTGTGGACGCTGTCCGCCCTGTGGACCACCAGCCATTGGGTTGGGGCCGCCTTCAGACATCCTTTTTTTCATTGCTTCCATTCTTTCCAATGATTGTTTCCTCTGTTCAGGAGTCATCTTTGCTTCCATTTCAACGAACCAGTCTTTATAGCCGTTCTTGTAGAACTGTGTGAAGATTGCTTTATAATCGATTGTTCCGCTTTCTCCGATGACATACTCATCTTTGATATGAAGCACCTGGATGCGTTTTGGATATTTCTGAAGGTATGCAACAGGATCCTGTCCGCCTACTGATGACCAGTAAACATCGAGCTGAAAGAAGACTTTGGAAGGATCAGTATTATCAATCAGGAAATCCTCAAAGGTTTTGTTTACACCAGGAATAGTTGCAAACTCCATACTATGATTATGGTAACCGAATTTTAATCCTCTCTTGTTAGCTTCATCACCGATCTGATTCATAAGATCGCACTCCTTTTTAAGAGTTTCAGGATTGTTTGACCATGTATTCATCGGGAAAACAACATATTTGCATCCCATTGCTTTATGATCATCGAATACTTTACCCCATGCATCAACTGTGCCCTGGGGATCATCTGCTGAAAATTTTGCCCTTGCATGGCTGGAGATGATTGTCAAACCGTATTTCTTTGCAAGTGCTGCATATTCTGCAGGTTTGTAGTTAGCTACAGTGCCGTTTGCAGCATTGTAATTTGATATTTCCATAACAACATAACCATCTTCTGCGAGAGCTTTGAATGAACCTTCGATATCAGATTCAAGTCCTTTAACGGAATATGTTGCTATCCCGAGTTGTTTTCCGGCCTTTTCTGAGTTTCCGGGCTTTGCCGAAACCATCAATGTTACCAGGAATAATGCGCCGGTAATCTGCAAGATCTTTTTCATAATTAAAAATTTAAAATGATTCCAAAAAAAAATAGTCACCTGTGCAAAAATAGCAATTCCGGTCGTGTGTAATTAGTTTGTCGACCAACAGCCTGTTTGTATTTACAGAAAATGAAAAACGAACGACAAAGCGCGATTCAGATCCTGGAAAAAGGATACCTGAGCTTTTCAAAAACTCCCGGTTGATAGATCTGCCCGACAGGCAGTTCTTTACCTCCGATATCAACAGAATGCGCATTGAAGCTTTTTATCTTATTTATTGAAACGATGAATGAACGGTGGATCCTGACAAAATCTTCTGGCGGAACAAGCGATTCGAAGGCAGTTATAGTATGTTTTGCAATAATTTCGCCTGAAACAGTATGTATTGTAAGATAGTCTTTGATGCTCTCGGCATAGATGATTTCATTAATAAAGATCTTATGAATTTTCTTATTGATATTCAGATATATGAATTTTTCATCATCCTGTATCCCTGATTTCCTTGATTCACTGTTCAGAAATTTGTCGATTGCTCTCACAAACCTGTCATAAGAAACCGGTTTAAGAAGGTAATCAACTACATTGAGTTCATAACCGTCAAATGCGTAATCACGATAAGCCGTGATGAGTATCACCTTTGGCGGGTCAATCAGATTTCTCAAAAAATCTGTGCCCTTCATGCCAGGCATCTGTATATCCAGGAACATGAGGTCGATCCTGTTATTTTTAAGAGCCTGGAATGCCTGTACCGCATTGTTGCACTCAGCAATTACATTAAACAATCCCATGTTGCCGATGTGACTCTTTATAACCTCGATTGCGAGAGGCTCATCATCAACAATTATACAGTTATGCTTCATTCTATTATCAGTTTTGAAATGAAGAGTTCAGATCGATTTCAAGCTGAACTGAAAATTTATCGGCTGTCTGGTCGATCTTAAGATCATGCCTGTTCTGATAAAGCAGTTCAAGTCTTCTTCTGACATTCTTCAGTCCGATCCTTTCTGTGTATTTTTCAAATTTTCCAGGTTCACAGCTATATGAATTTGAGACGATGAAAATTAACCTGTTTTTTTCAGTCCTGGCTCTCAGGTCGATAAAAGATGAGTTGAGGTCTTTCCCTGCACCATGTTTGAAACTGTTCTCAACGAATGGAAGCAGAAGGAGCGGAGCAATGTGCAGGTCATCCCGAATATCATTAATTTCTGTTGTTACGCTGAGCCTTGAGCCGAAACGGACTTTCTCGATATCGATATAGCCCATAAGCTGTTTAAGCTCATCCCTGAGATATACTTCAGTTTGTTTACCGCTGTACAGAGCATATTCAAGCAGGTTCGAAAGACGGATTACCATACCGGGAGCCGAGTCAGATTTTTTCAGAGTCAGGGCATACAGGTTATTGAGAGTATTAAAAAGAAAATGAGGATGGATCTGTGATTTCAGAAATTCAAGCTCGGCCTTGATCTTTTCTTTTTCAAGGTTAAGAGTATATTGCTGAATAAGGTACCATCTTTTAAACATATAGATTGCAGCGGCTGTAGCTGGTATCTGGTAATTAAGGACAAGCGGTCTGATGAATGGCAGAAAATCATGTCCTTTGTTTCCTGTGACCAAAGCCAGAACAATCCAGACCGACAATCCAAAAAGAATAGCATGCAAGACAGCAAGAAATGCAAAGAGCAGGTATTTTCTTTCAAGCAGAAATTGTGGCAGCATCCAATAAATGAGCAGGTATGTCCATGCCATTCTCACCGGAAGAAGCCATAGATTATGAATGAATTGTGTCCTCTCAAGGACACCAGAACTGTAAGTTACTATATAAAAGAAGTACCAGACAATCCAGAACAGAACGTGCCACCAGACTCTGTGACGGAATAATATACCCATTTCCTTACTCATATAATGCCGGCTTGTTTTGAATCATTTTCATAATGAGCAAATGTATCAAAAACGAGCTCAGCAAACAAAAGGAGGGTGTATTCTCGCCACACACCCTCCCTAAATCTAAACTACAGATGTTGTTAAGCAGGCATATCCGGCAACTTGTAGCCGTTCAGATATTCGTGCCTGATCATTGATGTAACAAATTCTTTTACATTTCTTGAGCTCGGGTCCTCAGGTCTTGCTCCCGGGCCGGCAGGACCTGCCTGAGCGCCCCTGCGATCTGAGCCGCCTGCTGTTCTTGCAGCAGCATTTGCAGCAGCCATCATCTTTCCGATATCGAACATTTCAGACCATGTAGATACTTTCTCTGAATCAGATATGTTTGTGAATTGCATGCTCGGGCCATCCCACTCGAGAATTCTTCCAAGTTTCTGCAGACGTACTGCAATTACTCCCATAAGCACGATTTCATTGAAAGGACCTGCTTCGCCAAAATGCGATGCTGTCTTGTCACGAAGATCCGCATTTTTACATGCTGCAACCCAGTCGAGATAATGGTTGTTGTCAGGAATTTCCCTTAATACTTCAGGTGACTTTGGCGTTCTTCCTGAGAGAAGATATGGGTTTGTACCATGACTTCCAAGTATAAGAGTGTCTTTTGATCCGTAAATTGCGCAACCTTCTGCATCCCATTTTTTGCCTTCCGGCAATACCTCCGGTATCATTGCATGGAATCCTCCGTCATACCATGTTACTTCAACTTCAGGCATAGCCATGTGAGGCAGATTGGGTCTTGCCGGGAATGTCATTTTAACAACCTGTGCATGCGGGCATGCATCTTTCTTAAGTGTTGTCGACTGACCCTGGACTTTTGTAGGGTAACCAAGCTGGAGAACCTTGAAGACAGGATGCATATTATGACATGCCATATCGCCGAAAGCGCCTGTTCCGAAATCCCACCAACCCCTGAAATTCCATGGGTGATAAGCTGAATTGTATGCGCGGAACGGCATGTGAGCAATCCAGAGGTTCCAGTCAAGTGTTGACGGAACTTTCTGAACATCAGTGGGAGTGTCAAGACCTTGCGGCCAGATTGGACGTGCTGACCAGACGTCTACTTTTTTTACTTCACCGATTTCACCGGCCCATGCCCAGGCGCATGCCTGGCGAACACCTGCGCCTGATGATCCCTGGTTACCCATCTGGGTTGCAACACCATACTTTTTTGAAAGTTTTGTGAGAAGACGTGACTCATAAATTGTATGGGTGAGTGGTTTTTCACAATAAACATTCTTTCCAAGTGTGATCGCGGTGGCAGTCGGATTTGCATGATTGTGGTCGGCAGTTGCAACAACTACAGCGTCGATAGACTTGCCAATCTCATCAAACATCTTTCTCCAGTCTTTGTATTTTTTTGCTGAAGGGTATTTTTCGAAAGTTCTTGTGACAGGACCATAACCCCAGTCAACATCGCAGATTGCTGCAAGGTTTTCGGTGCCAGGTTTTGCAGACATTCCCATTGCACCCTGCTGGGCTGCAACTTCGGGCTTGCAAATGCTGCCAATGTCTCCCGATCCCTGGTTTCCTGCACCGATTAAAGCTACATTTAAAGTATCGCTCGGCGCCTGATGGCCTAAAGTTTTACCCATTGCCACACTGGGGATGATAGTAAATCCCGCAGCAGCGCCTGCCGTGGTCTGCAGGAATCTTCTCCTTGAGAAGGAGCTTCCCGAGCCCTCATTGTTGTTTTTTTCGTTGTTCATTTTGATAGTATTAAAGGTTGATTGAAGTCAGTAAATACATAATATTCACTAAAGTCAAATTTATGTAAGAAACCTGTCCTAAATTTGAAGGATCGACACACAGTGTTTTGTTGTCGAAGAAAGTTTAAAAAACGAGGATTAAGTGATGTATGGAAGCAGGCCTTTTTGATTACAATCTGTGGGGATTATTTCTTGCAAGCTTTCTTGCTGCAACGATTGTTCCTTTCAGCTCTGAGGCCCTGCTTGCTTATCTTATTGCAAACGGAACTGACGTATATACTGCAGTGTTGATTGCAACTGCAGGTAACTGGCTTGGAGGAATGAGCAGCTATGGAATTGGTTACCTTGGCAAATGGGAATGGATTGAAAAGTACCTGAGGATCAAACGTGAATCAATAGAGAAATGGCACAACAGGCTTTATAAACGGGGTGCCGTCTTTGCATTCCTGAGCTGGCTCCCGGGTGTAGGTGATATCTTTGCCGTTGGACTCGGGCTTCTCCGGTCAAATATCTTAATTACTATGGTTGCGATGCTTGCAGGAAAATTCCTGCGGTATGTCTTCTGGGGATGGATAACAGGGATAGTGATTTAGATTCATCTGGATACAACATGAAAACATCCCTGTTGTCTCTCGTATGTTGCCCAGCATCTCTTTTCTTTCTTAAGCTCAAAGATGACCTCTGCAAGCGCCTCTTTCATAAACCATTTATCGCATTCAGTCACTTTAAACTTGAAAATTGAGAAGTTTGCATAAGATATATCAAAAGCATTGCCGTTAAGGTGCGGGCTGTTTTCAGAAACATTCCCGTTCATTCTTCCAAGGCGCCTGAGATTTTCAGATGTTCTTGTCATTGAGGTAATTATAAACCTCGAACCTTTGAGTCCTTCATCATTCATCCTCTCCTTAAATCTTCTTCCTATCTCATTCAGCAGCTTCCTGCTTTCACCAGTAAGATAAGGATAACTGTAAGTAAGATCACCAACAATATAATACCTGTTGTTTCTTACTTTTCTTAATTGCATTGATAATACTCTTTTACTGATATCTGTGGCATTTTCACATGATTTAATTCCAGTGCGGACAGCTTCAGCAGAATAATCCACAAGCCTGTCATTCAGCCTTTTGCTGTAGACCGGCTGATTATTCCTGCATCTTGTACTGAAGAAAGAGGCTATCAGGTTCCTGTTTGATTCAGGGATGATGATTATGAATAATAATACAGTTATTACAACTATAACTCTTCCCTTAAACCGGTATTCCTCCCTGAACCGGATTTTCCTGATACGCATCAATATGAAAATATGAATTACAAAAATAGAAATGATGCAGAATAGTAAATGCCGGAGTTATTCACAGAAAATCAAAACTATCAACAAAAGCATTCTTCTCTTCAGCTTTAGATATTTCGGATAAAAGTGGCTGAATTATGCTAAAAAAGTCTTTTTGTTTTGATATTACATTGGAAATGTGTAATTTAGATTATTGTTTTTCGCTAAAACTATTTAGCCTGGTAACGACTGAATATTTGCTCCTGTAAAAATTCACGACTTCTAATCATAGTTGATAAATCCTTTAATTGATTTAATTATGAAAAGAGCTGCATTTATTAAGGTAGGGAGTTTTTCACATATTAATGAAAGCTTGTTAACTGAGTTAAGGAAGAATTTTCCGGATTATGAATTCGATGTAATTGACATGTGGCCCGATAAATCCGGTCCCGAACTATCGCGTGCTTTCTATTATTGCATCAGGGAATATGGTAAGGATATAATCCTTGGGAAGAAATCGTTAATGTCCACTTTCGCCCGCACTTCATATTATTTCAATAAGCGAAGGACTTACGTTCTTGAAAATCTTTCATATAAAAAATATGATTTCACATTCCAGACTCAATCGCTCTTCGATGCAAGTATTCCGGGTGTGCCACATTTTCTTTATACTGATCATACGCACCTTGCCAATCTCCAGTATCCGGGATTTAATAAATCCAGGCTTCTCGGAAGTGCATGGATTCACAACGAGAACGATATTTACAACCACACCAAAGTCAACTTTACAATGAGTTCAAATATTACAAGGTCGCTTATCGAAGACTATCATTGTAAACCGGAGAATGTTAAATGCGTTTTTTGCGGATCAAACGTTCCTGTATCTGAAGATGAAGTATTCGATCCCTCCCGTTATTCAAGGAGGAATATTCTTTTTGTCGGGGTTAACTGGGAGAGGAAAGGAGGTCCTGTATTAGCAGATGCATTCGGGACAGTCCTTAAAGTTTTTCCCGATGCAACCCTGACAATTGCAGGATGCAAGCCACATCTGCACTTACCAAACTGCACTATCCTGGGAAAAATCAGTCTTGAAGAAATAAAAAGGTGCTACAGTGAAGCATCCCTGTTTTGTCTGCCTACAAAGCTTGAACCTTTTGGGATTGTTTTTCTTGAAGCAATGGCGCATAAGCTTCCTGTAGTAGCAACACGTATAGGAGCTATTCCTGATTTTATTAATGAAGGTAAAAACGGATATCTTATAGATCCTGATAATTCCTGTCAGCTTGCCAGAGCGCTGATCAAGCTGCTTGAATCCGAACAATTATGCCGCGATTTCGGTGAATATGGAAGCAGTTTGTACTGGCAAAAATATACCTGGAAAAGGACAGCAGAAAAAATGCGGGAACATATAAGCCGGTTTTTATCCTGATTCAATCCTGTGATACTTTACAGACATTTCCCGGATCAGTTTTGATCCGATATTTTCAATCGCATTTTCAAAATTCAGTTGGAGGTCTTCCAAAAAAACCATACTTTTTTGAAGATTAGGATAAAAGTTATAATTTGGCTTTCGATACTGTTTTGAAAACCAATAAATCTAAAGTTTAAAAAGCTACCCGATGACAAGAACCCTTAAAGTGACACACATGGGCAAAGTCATATATTGTATGGACTTTTCTCATCTTAAAAATACCGGTGAAATAAAGAACATAATGAATGAAAGCGCTGCATATATAAGGAGCCAGCCGCCAAATTCGGTACTGACTTTTACAGATATAACAGGTATGCATTTCAGCTCAGAAATAAAGGATCTTTTCAGCACCTTTCTTAACGGCAATAAACCTTATGTAAAAGCAGGCGCTGTAATTGGTCTCAGCGGTCTGCAGCAAATCGTTTATAATGCTGTGATGAAGCTGACAGGGCGGGATATTAAAACATTCACAACAGAAATAAGCGCAAAGAACTGGCTTGCATCTAAAGATTAGTGTCTTTATGAGAATAAAGAGATTGATCTTTATTAAAAAATGTGCATTTTTTGACATTTAGAAGTTTTCTCAACTTAATCTTCATTTATTTTGCTCCTCCGAAAAGAACCGAGTAAATGAGTTAAAACTGTTTACTTTGAAAAGCCTCACCATTTACGAGCTCAGCGAAGCCAAATGAAGCAAAAAATTGGAAATAATGTATTAAGATCTGCACTCATTTGAAGTAATCGATTCTATTATGAATGTCTGAATCTGCTTTTAACCCTCTTAGTCAGATTATCAATCATAACATAAATAACAGGCACGATTATAAGTGACAGGAACATCGAGCTTATAAGTCCGCCAATCAGAACCCATCCCAGGCTGCTTTTCCATTCTGCGCCCGGACCGGCTGCAAAAGCAATCGGCATTAAACCTACAATTAACGCAAGGTTCGTCATGAAGATAGGACGGAAACGGACATTTGTAGCTTCAGTTATTGCAACAATCACATTCCTGCCTTCTTCCTGCAGCTTATTTGCGAAGTCCACAACAAGAATCGCATTTTTAGCCACAAGTCCCATTAACATTATTATACCCATAATAGAAAACAGGCTCAATGTTTTGCCGGCAAGCGCAAGGGCAAGCAGAGCGCCAATAAGCGCTAACGGAAGAGAAAGCATTACAACAAGCGGATACATATAACTGTCATACAGGGCAACCATAATCAGGTACATTAAAATTACAGATGCAAGAAGAGCCATCAGAAGGCTTGAAAATGATTTGCTCTGTTGTTCAAGATCCCCTGCATAAACAATATCAACTCCCTGGGGCATACTTGTTTGTGCAAGCTTCGCCTTGATTTCCTCGCCGAAGGTGCCAACTGTTTTGCCTACAAGATTGCCTGTAATGCTTACAGACGGTAGCTTCTTGTACCTTGTAAGCCCTGAAGGACTTTCTCCTTCACTTATGGCGGCTACCTGTGAAAGTTTGACAAGCTGACCCGCCCTGTTTGTGAATGAAATATTCTCGACATCAGATTTACTGTGCCTGTCAAATTCATCAAGTGAAACAAATATGTCGTATTCCTTACTTCCTTCGCTGAATTTAAGATCACGGTTACCATCGTATGCAAGATGCATCTGAGCTCCTATTTCACCGATAGTGAGACCAAGCCTGGCCAGCTTTTCCCTGTCAAACCTGATTACAAATTCCTTATCCCCGTTTTCTATACTTGAAACCACGTCGGTTGTTCCCGGTATGCTTCTTATAGCATCGGTTACTATACGACTATATACTATTGCCGAGTCAAGATTTGTACTTCTTACGAAAACCTGGACCGGCTTTGTATTTGTACCCAGGACATTTACCTGGACTATGTTAAAAACGGGCCCTGCAAAAGTCGACAGCATGTCTTTCCTCAGCTGTTGTGCAAAGATGCTGCTGCTTACATTGCGCTTATTATAAGGCACCATCTTTATCATGAATTCAGCCGAGTAAGGTGTTTCAAGCGCGAACATTGTGTTGCTCTTTGAACCTACTTTTGTGTAGACAATATCTACTTCAGGATAATCAAGAAGCTTCTTCTCTACATTAAGACACCATGCGTTTGTCTGTTCGAGAGTGGCTTTTCTGTCGAGCTCCATTGACAGTACAAACTCGCCCCTGTCGCCGGCATCGAGAAACTCTGTCTGGATAAATCCGCCTGCAATAAGGAGAAATGATCCGATTAGCAGAAAAATAGCGGCGAATATAGTAGTTGTTCTGTATGCGAGTGTTTTTCTTAGACCGGCGAGGATGAGCATCCTTATCTGGTTAATTATCCTCTCGATCCTTAGCAAAAACCTGTCGAAAAGTTTTGACTTGTCAAATTGCTTGAGCTTCCCGAATCTTGATGTTAAGAGAGGGACAAGCGTAAAGGACACTAAAAGGCTTAACAGAATCGACACAACTATTGTGATAGAAAATGATTTCAATATCTGGCCTGTAAGGCCGCTTGTAATCCCTATAGGCAGAAAAACAGCAATAAGAACCATTGTTATTGAAGTAACAGTCATTCCTATCTCCCTGCATGCATCGAGCGAGGCCTGCCAGCGTGATTTCCCCATTTCAAGGTGCCTGTATATATTTTCAAGTACAACAATTGCATCATCGACTATAGCTCCGATTACAATAGATAAGGCGAGCAAAGTAAGCAGGTTAAGTGAGAAGCCGAACAGCCTGAAGAAAACAAATGTCGAGATAACAGAAGTCGGAATTGACACAAGTATGAAGACAAGGTTCCTGAATGTATGAAGAAACAGTAGCATCGTGACTGAAACAAGAATAATTGCAAAGACAAGATCGATCATTACGTTGTCAACAGCCTTCTCAGTAAAGTCGGCATTGTCGCTTGCAATTGTGAATTTAAGATTCCTGTTTTCATATTGTTTCTCAAAATCAGCTATAACTTTAAGTACCGCATGACTGATGTTAACTGCGTTTCCATCGGTCTGTTTCTGGATGCTGATCCCGATTGCCGGGTTCCCGTTAATTCTGGCCAGCTTTGAGCTCTCTTTCACTCCGTCGACAACGGATGCGATATCCTGCAGTTTTACAGGTGTTCCTTCTCTTGATGCACCGATTGTAAGGTTCCTTATTTCGTCGAGATTCTCAAATTTCCCGGCAAGCCTTACAATATATTTCGATTCCTCACCTTTTATTTTTCCTGCCGGGAAATCAAGGTTTGATGCTGCAAGAACCTGCTGGACCTGCATCAATGAAATCCCGTACTGTTCAAGCTTCCTTGCATTTACCTTGACCTCAATCTCGCGTTCGTTACCGCCAAGAATCTCAACATTTGCAATTCCTTCGATCTGCTGAAATCTTGTCTTTATCTCCTTGTCGACAATATCAAAGAATTCCTTATCAGGAATGCCTGAATTCACAGCAATGTTCATCACAGGGAACATATTAAGGTCAAATTTCATGAACCTTGATTCCCTGCAGTTTTCCGGCAGATTCTCTTTAATTGAATTAACACGCCTTTCACATTCCTGAAGTGCAAGGTCAGCGTCAACATTATCCTTGTATTGGATCATTACTACAGATAAGCTCTCAAAAGAATAGACTGTAAGCTTGTCAACGCCTTCGATTGCCGAAACAGCCTCTTCTATCTTCGTCGAAACAGAACTTTCGACCTCACTGGGAGCCGCTCCCGGGTATATTGTCATTATTGTATTTATCGGGATCTCAATGCTGGGCGCAAATTCCTTATTTAATAAAGTATAGCTGTAAATACCAGCAAGGGCCAGAATAATAAAAATTACTACCGGAATTGTTGTCCTTTTGACTGATATGTCTGTGATCTTCATCGCTCAGTAAAAATGTTTATTCTGTTATTCTGATTTCATCGCCATCTTTAAGGTTAAGCTGGCCTCCGACAATAAGGAGATCGCCTTTTGAAAGCCCTCCAAGCACCTCCGTCCTGGTGTCATTACTTTGCCCTGTGGTGATTTCCTTTCTTACTGCTTTTCCTTCTTTCACAATAAAGACTATTGGTTTCTCCATGCTTCCAACAATAGCATTTTTATTTATTATAAGGTTCTCATCATTCCTTACTGGCAGTACAGCTTCAGCATACAATCCGCTTTTAAGCTTTATTTCACCTTTATTCGGAAGCGAAATTTCAACATTGAACTTCATTGCCATGTCTGCTTTCTCAGCAATTGAATTTATATATCCAGTAAATTTCATTCCCGGGAAAGCAGTAAGATTAATTGTGACTTCCTGGCCTTTCCTGATCTTGTAGACTTCGTGTTCTGTAACTTTAATATTGAGTTTTAGTGAAGCATTGTTAACAATTTCACAGACCGGAGATCCGCCACCCAGGAACTGACCTGTAGTAACAAAATCGGTATTAATATAGCCTGATACAGGAGCTTTGATGCTTGTGTTGCTTAATGCTTTGTTTGCGGTTATAAGGTCGGCCTTAGCCTTTTTCATTCCTATAGAAGCCTGTTCAAGATCGCGTTTTGTAACCGCATTCTCTTCAGATAAGCGTGTAAGCCTGTCAATGTCTTTTTCAAACTGGGCATAGTTAGCTTCGGCAGTCAGGACGTTCGCCGAGATAACCTCATCATCGACTTTTAATATCACATCACCTGCTGAAACAATATCGCCTTTTTCCCTGAAGATCTTAATTATCTTCCCCTGGGTTTCGGAAACGACAGTCAATGCCTCAGAGGGCTCAAGTACTCCGGTTGCAGTAACATTTGCACTTATGATACCGGATGATACAGTATCTATCGTGACAGCTATTTTTTCAACTTTCCTCCGGGCAACATCAACCTCGTTGAGGTATTCAGCCCTGTTGTTTTTAAGTCTCAGCGTAATGAGAATAACTGCTGCGAGAAAGATTAGTATTGTTATTAATCCCGACCTGTTGATTTTCATTTTATTCAGCTTTAATGTTACTTGTAATTTTTATTAACTAACTGTCTCAGCTTACCTGATGATTTGAGCATTTTTATTTCAGACATCCTGCATTTGATCACCTGCTGATTATATGAGTTGTCTGCCTGGAGGAAATCAGAATTAACATTCAGGACATCAGCCATCGAGGCCATTCCTTCGTTATACTGCAGGGAAGTCTGGTTATATACTTTAAGAGCCAGCTCACGGTTTTCCTTTTGAACATTCAATAACCTTAATGCGGAGTTGTATTCAGACTGCGCATTATAGTAACCTACAGCAAGCAGATCTCTTGTTTTCAGCATCGTTTCTTCATTCTGTGATTTTTTAAGCATTGCCTGCCTTACTTTTGAGCTGTTGATTCCCGAAGTAAAAACCGGCATGCTAAGCTGCAATCCGATTGTATTCCTGTTCTTGAATTGATCTAAACCCGGAGAGGTATTGTATGACGAAAAATTGAACTTCCCGAAAGCGGCAATATTTGGAATGTATTTCGATTTTGCTGATTTTATCTGCAGGTCATTTATCTCATCCTGTTTCTTCAGCAGCTGGTATGATGGAACCTCCTCTGTCGAAAAGGCGGATATGTTATTAATATCTGCAACTCCTGTCACTACGGAAATAGTATCAACAGTTATTGTAGTATCAGCTGGCATTCCTGCCAGCGCCTTAAGATAATTGATCTGCACGCCTATGACATTTTCGAGTGTCTCCTGGTTGACTTCAAGGTTAGTGATTGTTACCTTTAAGCGATTTACGCTGCTCTCCTTCAGCAGATCATTTCTGTAATTCAGGTCGGCTATGCGATGAATTTCTTTGAGGTTGGATAATGATTTATTTACAGTGCTGAGCTGCATCATAAGAGCTGATGTCTGGTAATATACACCTGCAATCTCCTCAAGAATATCTTCCTCTGTCTTTGTCTTCAGAAGATTATACAGTTCCTCAGTCTTCTTCATTGTCTTCAATCCTGTGAGATAGGACTGGCTATAAATCAATTGTGTAATCTGTACCCCTGCGCTTGCACTATACAGAGCATCAATTTTACTTATCTGGTCGAGAAGCGGTGCATACCTTGGTTCAACCATTGCATATACAGATTCGGGAATTTCTATCTTCCCAAGCATCATATCAGTATATGTACCTGTAAGATCAACCTGGGGCAGGCCATGGGCAGCAGTTTCCTTGCGCATGTAAGTCATTTCCTGACTTTGCAGGTTTGATTTTTTCACGTCATGGCTATGCACAAGTGCATATTCAATTATATCCTGAAGCTTCGCCTGTCCAAATACTGCACATGATTGTGAAATATAGAGACATGCAAGCATTGCAGGCAATAGTTTTGTTATTCTTTTCATCAACTTTAATTCAATGATAAAACGGACAAATATTTTCATATATCGTCAATCCGGAAATGATTTATAGACTGAAACGGACAAAATGCAGGCAGAATGAACCTGAAACGCAGGAGAAGAGTAGATCATCTATCTTGCATTTTGAAGCCATTCGAGAAACTGTGGCGTTTTTTCCTTACTTACAATGATTTTCTCTGTGAAGGACACAGAGATATTAACTGACAGCTTTCTTGAGAAATAATGGGATGCATCTATTATAGCCTTGCGATTAACAAGACACTGCCTGTTAACCCTGAAGAAGCCGCTGCCGCACAGATCTTCAAGCTCGTCGAGGTATTTATTTATTGCATAGGTTTTTTTGCCGAATGTGATCAGCCATGTGATCTCTGTTTTTATATAGAATAAAGCAATATCTTCAAGCAGTACAGGAAGAATCTTGTCATTTTGATGTACAAGGATAGCAGCTGTTTTGGGTGTTTCCCTGTTCATTAAAGTATCTATTATCGCTTTGTAATGCTGTTCACCTGAAAATGTTTGTTTCAATGTATGATATTTCCTGAGCGCTTCTGAAATCGATTTCGTCGTGAAGGGTTTCAGGATATAATCAATACCGTTTGTCCTGAATGCATTCAGGGCGTATTCATCATAAGCAGTACAAAAGATTATTGGAGCTTTTACCCTTACCTTCCTGAATATCTCAAAGCTCAGGCCGTCACCAAGCTGAACATCGCTGAATATAAGATCGAATGAATCGTTATCCTGGAAATATGTTACAGATGCTTTAACAGAGCTCAGTATTGCAATTATTGTTGCACCGGGCTCTGCCTTTGTGATTGTTTCAGCCAGGTCGTCGGCTGTGATCTTTTCATCTTCAATTATTACTATGTTCATGCCTGAGGATTTTAATGCTGACAGAAAATGTGCCGGGAGTCTGTTCAATAATAATCTCATCACCTGACAGTATCCTGTAACGTTCTGCCAGGTTCATCAGGCCGCTGCCTGTTGAAGCTTCGGATATTCCCTTCAGCTTAAGATTATTTGATACCTTGATCCTGTCTCCGGCTTGTTCAATCCTTATCATAAGCGGTGATTCTTCAGTGAGCTCATTGTGCTTGATAGTATTTTCAAGCAACGGATGAATTGAAAAGGAGGGAACATATCCTTTAACAAGAGATTCCTCAGAGATAGAAACAGCATACTGAAGAGCTTTCCCGAATCTTATTCGCTGCATCTCCAGGTAGTCAGTACAAAGCTTAAGCTCATCACCAAGAGGAATAACCTTCAGGTTGTTTGTGGAAACCGCGGCCCTGAGAAAATCCGACAGGTGCACAAGATATTCTTCTCCTGCAGGAGGATTTACCTTATATAATGATTTCAGAACATTCAGCGCATTGAACAGGAAATGAGGATGGATCTGCTGTCTCAGGAGCTGGTTTGCAGCATTTGCATTTGCTGCTTTTAGCTGAATGTTTTCAAGATCGGCTTCTGCTTTTGAATTCTGGATGATAATGTAGTTTTGAAGCACCAGGATAAGACTGTTTATAAGAACACATATTACAGAGACAAGAATCAGGGTGGGAGTGTGGATTACCGAACCGCGTATTGCAGCAAAAGCCGAAATTATTATAATGTATACAACAAAATTCAGAAGATAACTGATCGCAAACTGGCTTCTTTTATACCAGGGTTTATTTCTGAGAAGCTTCTTTTCGAAGTATAACAAAAGCAGGAGATTAACAAGCCCGTTGAACAGAAGCAGGACAGTCGCTATAAACGAATCCAGTACTGCAGTTTGAAGTCCCTGCGAGCCCTGAGTTGCCATGATTGTGACAAATCCGAATAAAAAGAAATATGATGCCAGCCAGAAATTCAGCAACACCAGTTTTTTCACAGGATACTTCGACCTCATAGCTTGTGGTTTTCGCTGTCAAATTTATCGAAATTCAGCTGCGCCGGTTATTTAACTGAGTCGAAACGGACAAAATCAGGGTCAACCGGATTAAATATTCTGGCTAAGAGTGAAGGGGAATGCTTGCAGGATCCAAATGAAGTCTAGTTGAACCTGTTGAAAAAAGGGTCGTTGAAGTTCGCTATTGAAATCTGCCTCCTTCCTTCCTCTATGTCATGCACAATATCAACAATCGCAGAGTTTACGGGTACTTCAACACCAAGTTCGTTGCCGTGCTTTACAATAAAGCCATTCAGATAATTTATCTCTGTCTTCTGACCTCTCTCAAGAGACTGAAGTGCGGATGATTTCAACCTCCTGTATTTTAATCCGATAGCTCTTATGAGCAGATGTCTCTTAAAATCCCCGGCAAAGCCTTCATTTTTAATGAATTCCCTGAAGTCAAGCCTGCCTGAAAATACCTCTATCCGTAAATTCATTTTATCGGCTACAAGAACTGCCTCCCGGATAATTTCTATGAATATTCTTCGTATTTTTCTGATTGCAAGCATTTCACCGAGATACAGCCCGCAAATTGCACCAAGAGATGTTATGCATGAATTGATAATGAGCTTTGAGTATTTATTACCAATTATATTGGTTGTTACTCTGGAAGGAACAACTGAAGAGAGGATAGTTGCTATTTCTGAAAGAAAATCATCGGGTTCCCTGTCAGGATAGCCAAGAATGAAATCACCTTTGGATGTCATTATAAGCTTTCCATGTCTTTCCATTGTAGCTCCCCAGCCTGTAACGCATCCTATTATCCCGTTTTTGCCAATAACCGATACAAGGTCATCCTCACATATTCCGTTCTGAAGTGAGATGAGATAACCATTCTCGCCAAGTATCGTTTTCAGGGATAATGCCGCATCGATCATGCCTGTAGCTTTTGTTGCAAGTATGATTATGTCTTTCTTCTCCTTAATGTCTGATATTGATGAATATGCAGGTATCCTGACGACATGGTTTCCGCATGTCCCGCTTATTTCAATACCTTTTTCCCTTATAAGGGATGCATAAGCTTCATCCCTCACAACAATTTCGATATCGCGTGATGCTTTCTTAAGAAGAGCTGCAGTTATTCCGCCAATGGCGCCACCTCCTGCAACAAGGATCGATGGGTTCTGTTTATTCATTATAAATACTATTTTTTATTTTTCAAAAACGTTCCCCTTTTTGTCAGTTCCTACAACCCATCTCAAACCTGCAATAATTAGCTTGTCCTGTGTTGCATCTCCGAAAACTTTACCGCTATGCCCCATATTCATGTAGATCATCCTGTAGTTTGTATTTGTCCAGACTACGGGAAAATCTCCCTCATAAACAATGTCTTTTAGTCCAAGAGGATAATTTTCAGGTGATAAGGTAACAAGCACTTTCACGTTTTTATTTTCACGTGGTCCCGGGTTCCACTGGTACCATTCATTTAAAGGTGAGATGAATGAAGCTGGCAAACCTCTTGTAACAGGATGGTTTGGGTCATCAACAACAAGCTTTGCAGGAAGCGCTGGCCAGTTGTTCCTGTAGAAGGTTCCACAGCCAAGGAATTCGTTCAGCCATGGCCATTTTGTATCCTTGTCATTATAGGCTGAAACATGAAAACCAAACCATCCGCCGCCATTCTCCATATATTTCATGAATGCATCACGCTGTGCCCGGGTATGGGGAAAATCATTTAACATCATGACTACAGAATAATTCCTTAGCTTTTCTTCATTAAGATCGTTCATATTGCTTGTAGTGTCGAAGACAAAGCCGTTTCCGATTGTAAGGTCTTTAAAGAAAACAATCGCCTTGCGGGCAAAATCGACATGATCGGGTTCAACTTTAGTTGAAAAGAAGGCAAGAACTTTGAATCTTGGAAACTGTCCGGATAATGATGATCCGTTTAAAAGCAGTATAAGAAGAAGCATACTGCAGATTGATGATTTGGATAGCATAAATATGATTTTATATTCATTGCCTAAATTAAACAATTTTAAAAAACGTCTTCATTATCCACTGTCTGAGTTGAAGGATAATTATTTTTCTTAAATTTCGTTTTTTGTTTAAATCATGAAAACGCATTTCATTTTTATTGCTGCTATTACCTTCTTGTTCTCAGGTATCAATGCTCAGACAAAAGAAACGGGTCCTTATACAGTTTCGACAATTTCACCGGGTGTATTTCACATCGAAGATGCAAACAAAAGTAACCCTGCCGGGCCGCATACGGGTGCTGATGGTGTAGTTTCAACTAATAATTGTTCAGACATGTACGTTGTGCAGGGCACAGATAAGATCCTGCTTATCGATCTCTCAAATTTTATAAGATGGGATACAGGCGCAGTACAATCGCTGAGATCAATTACAAATGAGCTTAGAGGCGGTAGGAAGCTTTATATTACTGTTACCCACAATCACGGAGATCATCTCGGCATGCTTCCTGCTTTTAAAGATGATCCTGGTGTGACTTTCTGGATCCCTGCCGAAGAATTTAAAACACGGCCGGTTTTTCCTGATGAGAGGACAATTAAGTTTGAGGAAAACGCATCACTGGATCTTGGAAATGGAGTTGTAGTCAATACATTCGAAGTTCCGGGGCATACAGCTCATTCCACAATTTTTTTCCTGAAGGAAAAGAATCTTGTTTTTACAGGCGATGCAATTGGTTCAGGCAATGGCGTCTGGCTTTTTAATTACGACAGTTTTATTACATACAGGAACAGCATCGATAGACTTATAAAATATATTAAGGCTCCCGACAATAAGGTGAACACCGAGAATCTTACAATCTATGGCGGTCATTACTGGCAGAAAGGAAATGCTGAAAAACTGACTTCACAGTACATCTTCGACATGCAGACACTTATTGGGAAAATAGGAAATGGTGAAGCGACAAAGGAAAAGGTGACTTACAATAAGTATCTGGATACTAATTTCAAATACGGTACTGCAACAATTACCTGGAATGAGGCGGATGCATTGAGATATAGAGAAGTGACTAAAGTGACTAAAGTTACGAGTGACTAAAGTTTGGAAGAAGTGCCTAAAGTGCCTGGAGTGTGCTAGAGTACTTTGTGGAAGTGGATAAGGTGACTAAAAAGTATGGAGTGAGAAGAGTTATAGCGTTATACGGCCTCTCTCCAGACCTCTCCCCTGAATTGGGAGAGGCTTGATTTTCTGTATAAGAGCTGATTGTTCATTAAAGATCAATTTGAATAATTGGTACGTTGTGAGACTCATAATTAATGCGAGATTGTTCCCCTCGCTCCCTGGGAGAGGGGAATTCAAGGGGTGAGGCCGTGTGTAGAAGCTTTCTCTCCACTTCTGAAGCGGGCCTGTCCCCGACATGCGACAGCATCATCAGGGGAATTCAAGCGGAGATCGGATTTTGTTCCCTGCCCATTAGCTTATAACCACTGAGTTACACGGAGTTGCACTGAGCGTTTCTTTACGCTCTACGCTTTACGTTTTACGCTCATTTTTTCCTGCTCTAACTCTTCGAAGATGAAAGGATTTTTACTCTTGCAACAAAAATGATTGTATTAAATATACTCCATAAACCCAACCATATTATAACTTCAGGCATTATCAGAAAGATCCTTTCAAAATTCAGGGCCCTGCCGGATAATGTGATGAAGACAGGAATTGATAATAAAAATAATACTGGTAGTAGAAGAGGGAGGAAGCGAAGCCGGATCCGCCATTTAGAACAATTCCTGGTTTTAACCACCCATTTTTTAAGATGCGACAGTCTGTATAATCCTGAAATTATTGTAGCAAGCGCTAATAATCCGAAAATTAAGCCAACGAGTCTTTTTGAAAAGAAGCTTTTTTCAGGTTTTTGATTATTCAAAATGTCAGAAATTCCCTGTATGAATGAATAATAATCCTGAAAAACACTCAACCCTCCGTTTGAAAGAACAATGATCCCGTAATTCCTGTCTTTGAGAATGATCTCTTCTGCCTCATAAGTCCACAGAAGACCGCTGTGATAGAAACTGTTTTTTTCAAGTTTAATCCATCCCATTCCATAAGAGCTTTCTATATTCCCGGGAGGTGAATACATCATCTGTATGCTATTCTTACTAAGAATTTGCCTGTTTTTAAAATCTCCATCCTTAATCTGTAAGATCATCCAGTTAGCCATATTGTTTACTGTAGAGATCATACCCGCGGCACCTTCTACAAACCATTGAGGTTCATTAATTTTAACAGGTATTCCAAAGTAAAAAACATGTCCCCTTGAAAGCTTAATGCTTGAACTGTCAAACATTTCTTTTGTGTTGGAAACCATAGATGTATTATTCATCTCAAGAGGAATCAGAATATTTTTATGCAGATAATCAGAAAAACTTTCATTACTGACAGTTTCGACAAGCAACGCCAGAATCTGATAATTAGGGTTGTGATAATGAAATTGTTTGCCGGGATCATTATTCAATCTTACATTTTTTAATCTTTCAATTGATTTTGTTAATGATTCAGGTTGCTCCCGAAACTTCATTTCAGGGAACACAATATCTGACAGGCCACTTGTCTGATTTAATAATTGCCTGATTGTTATTTCTTTATATCTGGGGTCACTTAACTCAAACGAATGTAAATAGTGTATAAACGGAATATCAGGATCGATTTTACCGGCATCTATTAATTGCATGACAGCCATAGCTGTAAATGCTTTGCTTAACGAAGCGATTGCAAAGGGAGTATTCGTATTGACAGGATTTCCATTCCCATCTTTACCAAATCCCCTTGAGAAAATTATAGAGTCATTGTGAACGATTGCTACTCCCATACCGGGGATATTATTGCTTTTCCTTTTTGATTCTATGAAGCGACTAATTTTTTCAAGTTTATCAGGCTTTTGACCCAGCAGGGCAGAGGACAGGAAAATCATTGTAAGAAAAATTGCTTTACTCGCTTTTACTAAATTCATTTTGAAAGTTTTTAACTGTTCAAAGATGGAATAGTGATACAACTAATCCATTTACATAGGTAAAGAAATTCTCCTCGATCTTAGCGAATTGGTTTTATGAACGCCGGTAATATTCTTTTCTGATACGGCTTAAATGAGTTGGAGATATTCCCAGATAAGAAGCTATGTGAAATTGTGATATTTTGTTTTCAAGACCGGGATAATTAGCGCGGAAGTTTAAATAACGCTCAGAAGCCTCAAGTAAGACTATTTCAACTTCTTTTTTCTCATTCTCAACGAAATATCTTTCTGCATACATTCTTGCCCATCTTTCAAGGTCAGGGTATGAGTCATATAAATTGACAAGCGATGTATAATTCGCCGTGAATAATCTGCACCTTGTCAGAGCCTGTTGAGAAAACAGACTTGGTTTGTTTGTGATCAGTGATGAATAACTTCCAACAATAGAAGGAAATGTGAAGAACTTTTTATTGTATTCCTTCCCTTCATTATTCGTATAGAATGCTCTCATTATACCTTCAGCCAGGAAACCAAACTCATACTCAATTTCCCCTTCATGAATAAAATATTCACCTTTTTTCAACTCTGATTCTTTAAAAAAAGCTTTTAATGCCTCCCACGAATGATTGCTTATTGGTGATAACAGGTTCAGATAGTTTTTAAAATCTTCCATTATTCAGATATCTTTTCTGAGAATATCAGATATTATTAAGTCTTCTAATTTTAAACATATTCAAGATTAAAATTATAAAACATCATTTCAATCATTTATCCGTATAATTTTTTTACTGCAATTTTTGTTTTTAGAAAAAACTTCGCTTTCTTTACATACCGAACGTTTAGTATGTTCATGGAAAACACAAGGGATTATATAATCGATGAAGCTTTCAAACTCTTCCTTACAAGAAGTTATGAAGCTGTTTCTATAAGTGATGTGAGCGCTGCAGCAGGACTCACAAAAGGCGCATTATATCATCATTTTAAAAACAAAGAAGACTTGTATAAGTCAGTGATAGATAAATATTTATCACTACCTGAAAATACACTTGATATAAGTTCAATAAGCCTGCTTGATTATCTGAATAAAAATCTCGAACTGGCAGAAAAAGTGATTGAAAGATTATTCGGTACGACTTCAGGGTATGAGGCAATAACATTTATGGCTCTGTTCATCGATGCATTCAGGCATTATCCCGGTTATTCAAGTCTGCGAAAGAAGTATTTTGAAGATGAAGTCGGGAAGATCAAAAAAGTACTTGAAAATTCACAAAAGTCGGGAGAAATCAAAAAGGATATTGATTGTGAAATCATAGCTGCCACTTTTTTTTCTATTAATCTTGGTATCGCCGGAGATCTTGTGGCAAATAATTCAACTACTGAATCCTTACGAAAGATGAAAGCGCACACTTACGAACTCTATAAGCTCATAAAAACCTAAAACACCTCTTGAATTTATGATCAAAACAATAATTATCAGATACCGGTCGTTTAGTACGTTGCATGCCGGAAGTTTAGTATCCTTTATGAAAGATTTTTTGCTGATTCTTGCATTGGCTATATTTTTATCTTCATATGGGAACAAACCTGACCCTGACAGGATCAGCTCAGTTTGCATATCTGCCTTCAATGCCTGTGAATGCAATTGATTATATGGACACTGCAGCAATTTCAGCTTCACTGCCGCTCTATGCCGGAGGACAGATAAGAAATGGTAACAAGCTTGCACGGCTCGCAACTGACGAAAACAGGCTGAAGCTTGATATGACGACATCAGAAGTACTGTTACGTATTGAACAATTATACTGGGCAGCCGTTTCACTGGTGGAAAAAATGAAAACGCTTGAAAACTACACAACCCTGCTCTATACTCTTAACCGCGATGTTACCTCTTACCTTGAGGCGGGTCTGGTTCAGAGAAATGATCTTCTGAAGGTTCAGCTTAACAAAATGAAATGCAGGCGAACAGGCTTAAACTTGAAAATGCATATAAGATGACACGAAAGGCACTCTGCCGGCATATCGGGATGGAATACGATTCGACTTTAAGACTGACAGATGCCCCTTATACTGAAATTCTTGTTGTTGATCCTTCTGAGATTGCCAAAGCAAGTTACATGCAATCGATTGGACAGTATCATTGAAATGTATCAATAAACCAGTTGCGGGATGAGAGCCGGAGTCAAAAGAACTTACCTGTTTACAAAGAAGCTTGATAGCCATCTTATATCAATACATGATGGTTTCAGGTTCATTGGAAGATTCTTCAGAGAATTGTTTGGTAAGCCATTTTATTTCAGGGAGATTATCAACCAGTGTTTTGAAATAGGGTTAAGGTCTGTTGTGCTGATCTCTATTACAGGTTTCATTGTTGGTTTTGTTTTTGTGAAACAATCGAGACCTGCTCTTGAGGTACTCGGTGCAACAGCCTGGTTGCCGTCAATGATGGGAGTGGCAACAATCAGGGCTCTTGGTCCGCTTGTTACAGCCCTGATATGTGCCGGGAAAATTGGATCAGGAATAGGTGCAGAGCTTGGTTCAATGAATGTAACTGAACAGATCGATGCAATGGAAGTATCGGCGCTCAATCCTTTCAGGTATCTTGTTGTGACACGGGTAATTGCAGCTACTCTCTCAATACTTGTGCTCGCGCTCTATTGTAATCTGATCGAGCTGATTGGGTCATTTGTAAATATAAATTCAGTTGAAGGTATAAGCATCCAGACTTTCTTTCGTGATGCTTTCAGCTCATTACGCTTCATCGATATATTCACGAATGTTATAAAATCAGTTTCATACGGTTTTACAATAGGCATCGTAGGTTGTTATAAGGGTTTTACTGCAAAACAGGGTACACGGGGTGTCGGTTTTGCCGCAAACCAGGCAGTGGTTCTGTCGATCTTTCTGATTTTTCTCGAAGAGTTTATAATCGTTCAGGTTGTTAATTGGATTGCATAGATGAAATACAGGGATTTTAACGATAAAAGAGAGATAGTTATTTCGATTGAAAATCTATATAAATCTTTCGAAGGGCTGGATGTTCTTAACGGGATAGATCTGAAGCTTTACAGGCGTGAAAACCTTACTGTTCTTGGCAGGTCGGGAACGGGGAAGTCGGTTTTGCTTAAGATAATCGTTGGGTTGCTTAAACCCACCTCTGGGAAGGTAATTGTGCTTGGCAGGCAGGTCGATAAACTAAGTTCAGGTGAATTAAACGCGCTCAGGCTGCACATAGGCTTTTCATTCCAGAACAGCGCACTTTACGATAGCATGAATGTATTTCAGAACCTTGCCTTCCCACTTACAACAAATGTGAAGGGTCTGAGCAAGAGCCAGGTACATAAAGCAGTTGAGGAGGTTCTGAATGCTGTAGAATTGTCTTCTAAAATGTACAATATGCCCGATGAACTCTCGGGCGGACAAAGAAAGAGGGTCGGGATTGCAAGGGCGCTGATAACGAAACCGGAAATAATGCTTTATGATGAACCTACATCAGGGTTGGATCCGATAACAAGTGTCGAGATAATAGATCTGATTAATGAAGTACAATGTAGGTACAATACAAGCTCGGTAATCATTACTCATGATCTTACATGCGCAAAAAATGCCGGGAACAGGATAGCAATGCTTGATGATGGCAAGTTTCTGAAGACCGGAACGTTCGATGATGTTTTTTCAAGCGATGATGAGCGGATACAAAAATTCTTCAGTTACAATTTTATACAATAAAATATGGAGGAGTCGCATAACAGGAACTCTGTAGTGGTAGGTCTTTTCATAACGATCGGAATTGCAATATTTGTTGCAGCAGTGGTCCTGATTGGGGATATGAACAGATCACTGCATAAAAGAATAAGGATCGTATCTTATTTTCAGGATGTGAGCGGGCTTCAGAGAGGGAATTTTATCTGGCTTAACGGCGTAAGGATAGGTACTGTTAAGAGTGTCAGGCTAGAAAGTGACAAAGTTGCGGTTCTGATGGATATAGATGCCGGAGTAACAAGTAATATATACAAGGATTCAAAAGTAAAGCTCGGAACAGACGGTTTAATAGGCAACAGGATCCTTCTTATTTCGGGCGGCTCTCCCGGGTCAGGTAATATAAATCCCGGTGATAGTCTTTCAGCGGAAGAGGCATTATCAATGGATGACCTTATGGGCACACTTCAGAGCAGTAACAGCAATCTTCTTGAGATTACTGAAAATCTGAAAATCCTTAGCGGAAAGCTTACAGGAGGAGAAGGGAACATCAGTATGCTTCTGAACGATAATTCAATTTACTCGAATATGGATCAGGCTGTTAACTCACTTAGGAATGCTTCTGCAACTGCAGACAGGCTATTGAAATCAATCGCGGGATACACCGAGAGACTCAACAGAAAAGGAACGCTTGCTTTTGAACTCGCTTCTGATACTGTGATTTTTAGCTCGGTAAGAGAATCAGCCGAGAAGTTGAACCATATAGCTGATACTGCAGCCCTCTTCATTACTGATCTGAGAAATTCGGGTAAGAATCAGAATACTGCAGTAGGCGCATTGATAAGCGATGAAAAGGCCGGCCGGGATATTGCAAAAACTCTTGAAAACCTTAAAACAAGCTCGGAGCTACTTAACCAGGACCTTGAGGCGCTTCAGCATAGTTTCCCGCTTAAAAGATATTTTAAAAAGAAAAATAAAGCCTCAGAAAATGAATGAGTAACGATTCAAACTCAGTGTTATGCTGATATTCTTCCCTCTTTTCTGCCTTTTTTATACAGCAATCATTAAGGCGGAAGAAGCATTTCCCGGGAAAAAATTCATCGGCAGCTATGAAGAATACAGGCAAAATACAAACGCTATCTTTCCGGATACCCCGAAGATAAAGGCTGCTTTTTCAGGCCATCAATTCGATTTCAGAAAAGTGATCAGGAATGAATATAATTCTCTGTTCCTTTATTTTGCAGGAATTTTGTCGTTTCTTCTTTATAAAAGTATTATCTCTTTAAATGTCTTTTCTTTAATCACTGCGATTGCTGTATTACTCTGTTTACTCCTTTAAGTATTAAAGTGAAGTGAACGTTTGTAACTTAACAGATTATTATTTGCCTTTTATATCATCTATCCTCAGAAATCTTGCTGCATTATTATAAAGGATGTCGCGTTTCTGCTCTTCCGTAAGATAGCTGGCATTCTGGATAAGGCCTATTGATATTTCGATCATCTCGGGATAACCAATGAAGTCAGTTCCGTACATTATTCGTTTTCCGAATCCTGCCTGTACAAGTCTTTTAATCACCATGTGAATCTCTTCCTGCGGATAACTCCAGATTAAACCTGAAATATCAAGGAAAACGTAGGCATTCCATCCCATCACTGCGATAAGCTCGTCGATGAAAGGGTAACCTGCATGCTGTACCCATATTCTTAATTTAGGATGCCTGTGGAGAAGATCTTCAAGTTCAAGGGGATTCCCCATTGCCGCCCTGAATTTTGTGCCCATCACATTAGCCATTCCATTCCCACCGGTTCCCATGTGGATGCCGGCCGGTATATCGAATTTTTCGGCGAGAGCGAAATATTCGTCAAGCGACATGTCGCTGGGTGACATTCCCTGGTATTGTGGTGCACACTCTGACATTACTTTATAGAATCCTGATGAAAGAGAGTCATTCATCGCTGAAACTGTTATGTCACCTGGCGAGCTTACGCCGATCCCGGGAATAATACGGGTAGGAGCTGCTTTCTTCCATTTGTAGAGCATTTTAGCATCTCCGAAAACAACGGCTGTGATATTTAACCTGTTGATTGTTTCAATGAAAGCCTTTGTAAGCTCATCATCGTTTTTTGCAGCCTTCATCGGATGAACACAGTCTTTTGCAGGAAAAGACATTCCTGTTTTCGGGTCGGTTCCCGGCATATTCTCTAAGAACCAGGGGCAGAGATCACCCATCTGAAATGCTCCGACAGACATTGAATGCACATGAATGTCAATTATAGGCAACGGCTCTTTCACCTGTTTTTGTCCCTGAGCGCTGATCAAAAATGGGAACAGGCATAATGCTGAAATCAATATTCTGTTCATAAGTTGACTTTTAAGTGTATAAATGAAGACACCCGTAAAGTAATTATGGGTGACATCATGGAACAGAAAAATAAGTAGCCCTAGAATTTCTCGAATTGTGAGTCAATATTTTCTTTTTCCATATTGATATTCACACCTTTTTTGATGGTTTGGTTTTCGGCTTTCACAGGCGCCTTTTCAATATGACTAATATATGAAGCTATTGAAGAGGTATGTTTTTTCTGTTTCCCTGTTCCATCGTTTAATCTTTGTCCGTCGTTATCAAGCCTAAAATAGGAGATCATTTCGATAAGCTGTTGAGCCTGGCCGGCAAGTTCTTCAGATGAAGTTGCCATTTCTTCTGCTGCCGCAGCATTTTGCTGAGTTACCTGGTTTAGCTGCTGAATGGCATTGTTAACCTGATTAGCGCCTGAGTTCTGCTCAAGGCTTGCAGCTGCAATCTCCTGGACAAGCTTCGCCGTCTTTGCAATCTCCGGCGCAATAGATGACATTAATTCCCCGGATTCCTCTGTAGCTTTCACGCTGTTCTTTGTAAGTTCATCAATCTGTACTGCTGAGACCTGGCTTCTCTCAGCAAGCTTACGTACTTCAGCAGCAACAACAGCGAAACCTTTCCCGTGTTCTCCTGCTCTTGCAGCTTCAACAGCTGCATTTAATGCAAGGATGTTTGTCTGACGCGCAATTTCTCCGATTATGGATACTTTATCAGCTATGTCATGCATGAATTTAAGTGTCTGTTCAGAAGCAGCATTCACCTGGTTTATGCCTTCGGCAGCCTTGAGAGCTATCTTCTCTGTTTGCTGTGCATTTTCGGTGTTCTGCAGAATATTGGCAGACATCTCTTCCATCGAGGATGAAACCTCTTCAGCTGATGATGCCTGCTCGGAAGCTCCCTGGCTCATCTCCTGGGAAGTAGAGCTCATCTGCTGGCTTGAAGCGGATATATTGTCGCAAGCTGCCTTGAATTCAGATATTATTTTTGCTGTAGATCTGACCATTTCAGTAAGTGATTGCATCAGCTCATCTCTTTCTGAACGTTTCCTGAGATCAACGGTGAGATCACCTGCTGCAACAAGCTTAGCTTTCCCGATAATTTCTGCATTTGAATTAATAAGGATATTGAGATTATCCTTGATCGTATTGAACTCCCCGTAGTATGTATCTGTTATGAGTTTTGGATTATCGCCCTTAGAGATCCTGTCAACATACTCTGCAGCAACGTTCAGGGGCCCTGTGACTGCATCAAGTATCCTGTTAATTCCAACAATTATCTCCCTGAATTCTTCATTTGTTTCTTCTGCCTTTGCTCTTGTTGATAAGTTCCCTTTTATGGCTGCATCAATGAGTGATTTCGTTTGTGTAATAACTGCTTTTATAATTTCCTGGATATTTAAGGCGATTGCAATACCAAGAACAGTTGCTAATAGAACAAGTATTGATATCACTATTATCATAACTCTTGTGGCCGAGGTTGACAGGGCAGTGTTTGATTCCCACATCTCTCTGCCAGTTGCTGCATTACGGGTAACAAGGTTATCAAGCGTTGACTGGAATTCCTGATTTGGTTTCTGCCAGCTTCCGTGTATAAGTGCAAGAGCCTCTGGTTTCTTATTATTTCGTAATAAATCCTCATATTGATTGAAGTACCTGCCATATTCATCATGAGCTTTAGAAAGTTTATCGAATTCCTTAAGTTCATTCTCATCAGTCAGCGATGATTTATATTCTCTTAAAGTATCGCTGAATATTACATCAAGCTCCCTGAATTCCGCAATATATTTGTCAGTAGTTTCAACATCCTCAGCCATATATGCATCACGAACACTGACACGCATTCTCTGGAAAAGAGTTGTAAGATCGACAGTATAATCCAACGGCACAACGGCATTCTCATACATTGCCGTATCGGCTCTTATGATGGCTGTCAGCCTTTGAATTGAAAACATTCCCATTATGGCTGCCAATAAAGCAACCAGCGAAAAACTAAGGATCAGTTTTGTCCTTATCTTCATTTTATCTAGCATTATTGTTCCGGTTTAATTAGTAATCTGGTTGAATTGATTGCGTATTTGATATTATCTGCTTATCTGAATCATGTATTCCTGATATTTGCAGATAAGCAACCCGGAATGACAAAAATGTCATGATTTAAAAAACCTCTGATGGCATTCATACGTTTGGAATAAATTAGGACTGTTTGACTAACATTAACAACACAAATCTATAACGATTTTAAGTATGTCATCAATGGTATTTACCTGAATTGCAGTTTGTTTCGGAAGTGACTCTGCTACTCTTTGTAATACAATAAATTAAGGATTTTTAACAATTGAAAAATATCGCCTGCCGGATATCAGGTAAATATACGTGGTTGTCATTAAAAAACCAGGTGTATTTACCTGGTTACTTTGTTTCACCAACGTTTGTCTGGTGTTGGATCATGATAAAAGCTTCTTCATTTCTTCCCTGAATTCACCAGGTGTCTGACCTGTTTTTTTCCTGAATACATTTGTGAAATATGAGTTTTCGTTATATCCTAGTTCAAAGCTGATTTCAGATATTGTTTTATCGGTTGAGGTCAGAAGATTTTTTGCTTCAATGAGTTTTCTTGTCTCGATTATTTCGGAAACACTCTGCTGGAGAATGTTACGACAAATAAGATTCAGATTTCGTGATGTCATAAATAGTTTTTCTGCATAGAAATCGACGCCAAGCGGCCTGTGATAATTTTCTTCAAGAATTTTCAGGAAGTTTCTGAAGGTACTGTTCTGGGTTGTTTGCAGATCAACATCAGAAATTGATGCTTTCTTCCTGTCAGTTTCAATCATCAGGAACAAAGCGCTTAGTAAATGTCTTATTACCGCAAGGTCGGCAGAGTCCTGATTGTTCTCGGTAAACATGAGTTCTGCAAGATTGACTAGCCTGTCAAAACACGGGCCCGGCTGCAGTATTATGTTTGCATTTTCGTGGTAAAGTATATAGAGTTGAAAGGCTGTTTCAGCTATGAATTCACTTCTGAAACGAATCACCCATACATCACATTTCCCATCTTTTATCTTTGGTTGTAATTTATGTACCTTGCCTTTTGTGACGAAACTTATGTAAGGAGCATCGAATTCTTCCGATCTGAAGTCTATAAAATGTTCAAGTGACCCCTCCAGACCGATGAGCAGTTCCTCAAAATCATGCGAATGCGGCTCATTAGCTGATGCTGCAATCTTTTCTGCTTCCTGAATGCCGACTCTGAATATGTCAAAAATTTTTTCAGTCATTAGGTTAAGATCAAACTATACTCAAAGTTAATAAACAATCACCCAATTCAATTGCGATCACATTAATAAAAAGATTAGTAAAGGGGTGACCCGAAAGATCACCCCAGCCTGCTGATATCAAATAAAACCTAAAACTTTCTAAAATCCGGATCCATCTTTTTCCCCCCTCATTTAGCCCGGTTCCTTTTTAGCCTTACCTGTATGTGCCATGTCTTTACAGCATTAACTGTTCAAAACTACACTGATTTTTTATCCGGTTATAATGGTATTTACCTGAGTCAGTCCGATGTTATTAGCAGGTAATGGAGAGGACCAAAACGGGTAAAAACTCCTGCAAGCGGTAAGTTTGTGGACGGAATGTTACTTTTGAATTAAACAGCATTCCTGTTCTGGCAACATGAAAAAAGGCGGCCTGTTGAGGCCGCCTTTTTCATGAATTATGAACTTAATGATTAGAATTTTTCAAAATTTGCATCTATATTGTCTTTTTCCATATTAAGGCTGACTCCTTTTTTAGCCTTACCCGCATGTGCCGCGTTTTTTGCCGGAGCCTGTTCAATATGAGCAATGTGTGACGTTATGTTTGAGAATGAGCTTTTCTGTTTTGACATACCAGCATGTATGCTTTTTCCGTTATTTTCGAGTTTGAAATACGAGATCATTTCAATAAGCTGCTGGGCCTGTCCTGCCAGTTCCTCGGATGAAGTTGCCATCTCCTCCGAAGCTGCAGCATTCTGCTGAGTTACCTGGTTAAGCTGTTGGATAGCATTGTTCACCTGGTCGGCGCCGGAGTTCTGCTCAAGACTTGCTGCCGCAATCTCCTGTACAAGCTTTGCTGTCTTTCCAATTTCAGGAGCAATGGATGAAAGAAGCTTCCCTGCATCCTCAGTGGCTTTCACACTATTCTTTGTGAGCTCATCTATTTCAACAGCTGAGAGCTGACTGCGTTCAGCAAGCTTACGTACTTCAGCAGCAACAACGGCAAATCCTTTTCCGTGTTCGCCTGCTCTTGCAGCTTCAACGGCGGCATTCAGTGCAAGGATGTTTGTCTGACGGGCAATCTCTCCGATTATCGATACTTTATCTGCTATATCCTGCATGTATTTCATTGTCAGTTCAGCGCCTGCATTTACCTGGTTTATGCCTTCAGCAGCTTTGAGGGCAATCTTTTCTGTTTCCTGTGCATTTTCTGTATTCTGCTGGATATTTGCAGCCATCTCCTCCATTGAAGATGAGACCTCTTCTGCAGATGAAGCCTGTTCGGAAGCTCCCTGGCTCATCTCCTGCGAGGTGGAGCTCATCTGCTGACTTGAAGCCGAAATGTTGTCGCATGCAGTCTTAAACTCAGAAATAATGTTTGCAGTAGCTTTTACCATTTCAGTAATTGACTGCATGAGTTCATCTCTTTCTGAACGTTTCCTGAGATCGACCGTAAGATCACCAGCGGCCACCAGCTTTGTTTTCTCAATAATCTCATTATTTGCATTTATAAGTACATTGAGATTGTCTTTTATTGTATTGAATTCCCCATAATATATGTCGGTAATAACCTTTGGGTTATCACCTTTCGATATCCTGTCAACATAATCTGCAGCCATATTGAGAGGGCCGATAACTGCATCAAGAGTCTTGTTTATACCTACAACAATATCTCTGAATTCCTCATTTGTTTCCTCAGCATCGGCTCTTGTTGAAAGCTCTCCATTGACTGCGGCATCAACAAGAGTTTTAGTCTGATTAATAACAGCTCTTATAATGCCCTGGATATTGAATGAGATCCAGATTCCAAGAAATGAGGCTGCGAGCACAATCAGTATAATTACACCAATCATTACCTTTGTGGCAGAGTTAGCAAGTGCAATATTTGATTCTGAGATCAGTTTGCTGCTTTCAGTGTTGTACTGTATCATATCCTGAAGAGCGTTCTGAAAATCAGTTGCCTGTTGCGCCCATACTCCGCGCATTATTACCAGCGAGCCCTGCTTGTCATTATTAACGAGTGAATTCCTGAATTCATCTATATGTTTAACATATTCTGAATGAATCGTCACTATGACATCATAATGCTTCCTGTCTTCTGCATCGACAATGTTGGACTCATAATCCTTCAGACTTTTCGTGAATTGTTCATCTACTTGCTTGAACTTAGTTATGAAACCATCAGCTTCGTTGGCATTATCAGCCATATATGCATCACGAACATTTACCCTCATCCTCTGGAAAAGGGTAGCAAGATCAACAGTGTAAGTGAAAGGGACTACTCCGTTCTGATACAATTTAGTATCAGCCTTAATGATTGATTTCATCCTTTGAATCGAAAAAATGCCAATTATGGCTGCTAAGAGAGCTACCAGCAAGAAGCCAAGGATCAGCTTTGTCCTTATTTTTAATTTGTTTAACATAACTTGGTAATTTATAGGTTGTTGTTTGAGTTAAAAATGCCCTTTTCTTATGTTATTCATGAATGAATCACAGTAAATCCCGGGTTAACATCTTGTCAGAGCCCTGAAGCTGCATAATTTCAATCCTGAAAAACTATTGTTTTATAATGTGCTCTTCTCGCCAAAAAGCAATCATAAAAGTACCATGGCTTCCATTTTCAGCAATAATGGTATTCACGTGAACTCTTTATTAAAAACACCTGATTATTTCAGTAACCTCTCCGGGTCGGAAGCCCGGCGTTTTTACCTGAATAGCTCTAATATTTAAGGATTTTTATAAGTCTATTTAAACTTTGGACAAATCTCTATAAGAAAACCGGTCATATTTCTATTAAATTTAAGCTGTACGGCATTAAAAAGAAGAAACAGGTAAAAACACCTGCTAAACGGTAAATATTTTCGGAATAACCTATATTGATTATCTTGAAAAAGTTATGAGGAGGTCTTTGTCAGCTTAAGACCTCCTCACAGATTTTTAAATATTTATTTAAGGATCAGCGAACTGACAACTTATATTTTAAAAATGAATCAGTTTACCTCATTTATTCTGAAAGCAACATTATATCCTTTAATATCTATTTCAGGCATGCCTTCCTTTTCAGTTCCTTTTACACCCTCATACTGAAGATCGGAATTGTCAATAACCTTTGTTTTTGTCCTGATAAATTTTTCGTCAGGCTCAAAAGAAGGGTATTTAATCTCAGCTCTTAATCTGAAATCAGTTGAAGACAAAAGGCCAATTGTTATATCGAGGTACTTCCCGTTTATGCTGATCTTCTTTAAGTCTTCGCCAAAAGATTGAATCGAAAACCTGTCATTGTAACCATCTGATTCAATAAGAGATGAAGTTATTTTACCGGCTTTATAGATTGAGTATTTCGATACAACAACGTTAAGAGATGAGATTTCACCGAACCTGATTTTATCGTTGTATGAATTTGTTATGTCACATTTCCCTGTTTTGTTGAATTCAAAATCGGCATATTTTGAATCGATAGTAACATCTTTTGTCTCACCGAAATTGAGTATTCCATTGTAACATTCGATATCTGCATCACCTGACAGAATTGTTTTGAAATCGGAATATTTTGATCTGAAGATGATATCTCCTGTTTTCTCAAATGCGAATTTATCGTTATAGCTGTTTATATCTACTTTCGCTGAATTTACAGCATTGAATCTTGAGTATTTGGCAAGACCTGTAATGTTGCCTGTATTTCCCGCTTCAAATGTGCTGTTGTACATATCGAAGTTGAGATCTTTTATATCTCCGAACTCCAGTCCTGCATACTTTGCCGTGATCTTTGCATTTCCGGTCAGGTTATGACCTGACAGGTTACTGTTGTAGAGATCGAGAGTTAATGCTGCCTTGAATTCTTCCATACTTACTTCTGAATACTTCGAATTCATTTCAAAAGGATTTGATGATGGTATCCATAATTCAGCCTTCATAGAGAATTCGGTCAATTCAATATCTTTCCCTCCTTCAATTTCAAGAGTGGTTTTGTTATTATTAGTCTGCCGGTTTTCCCAGAATGTGTTTTTGAAGCTTACAGATGCACCTGAATTGTTAAACTGATAATTTTCAAGGTATTTTACAAGCCTGGCTTCATCATCGGATGTTTTTCCTGTAGCCTCAACAGTCAGGTGGAACTCAGCTTCCTGTTTATCCCATACGTGAATTATAAGATCACAATCATAATTTTCAATAACAACCCTTGTTCCGGGTGCCACGGAATTTTTCCATGAAAATGTTTTCTCCAGTTCAGCTGCGTTAGAACTCAGAAACGGAAAACTGATGAGCAGGAAAAATATGGCTGCTACTCTAAAGCCTGATTTTGACATTGTTTTCATATTGCACTGGTTTATTTGATTCGAGAATAATCAGCTCAAGAAGCCTGATTTTTTTTTCATAAGTGTCGAATATAGTATTTACTATTTTTTCATTATACCCGATTTCTTTCAGATCCTTAAATGCCTGGTCATAAACAGCATCGAGCTTGTTGATTTCACTAAAAAGCTCATTAATAATTATGTCATCTGTAGCATTAAGCGATTTCACTTCATTTAATTTCATGCTCACTGCCGATCTGTATTCATTCTCTTTTCTTGCTAAGGATTCATCAAAATCAGATAATTGTACTTTCCGGGCCCCAGAGAATGAGTCAATAATATCTTTTGTGATATAGCCAATTGAAAAAACTATGAAAAACAACGCTGCTATTTTTGTGACTCTTCTTAAGAATTTAATAGAAGGCTTATGCAGTTTTTTCTCCTGCATGCCGGCTCTGATGTTTTCCCATATTAACTTATCGTCAGGTGATTCGACATCGAGTAACTTCCTGTTCTCTTGCAGATATTTCTCAAGATCAGTCAGCATAAATCTTTTTCTTTAAATTATTGTTAAGGAGTTGAAGGGCTCTTTTATACTGCGTCTTACTTGTAGATTCGGATATTCCAAGTAATTGCGATATCTCCCTGTGTTTATATCCCTCAAGGGCATACAGAACAAGAACAGCACGACCTCCGTCGGGAAGGTCTTTAATTGCATTATGCACAATCGCAGGATCGATTTGATCCTCTGTCTCAACAATTACTGTTTCATCGCTTTCGATTGAATCATCGAGATCTTCAAAAATCACTCTTTTTGTTCTTATGAGCGAAACAGAATTGTTTATCACAATCCTTTTAAGCCAGCTCCCGAAGGCTGCTTTATTGTCAAGTTCTCCCAGCCTGCTGAACACTGTCATGAACGACTCCTGAATTATATCTTCAGCATCCATCCTGTTTCCTGTTATCCTGACTGAAATATTGTACATAGCCATAGAATATTTTTTATACAACCTGAATTGAGCTTTGATGTCTCCCTCAAGGCAATCTTCAATGAGCCGGTTATTCGTATCAGGGTGATCGTTGTTCATATTCTATGCTAAAGACGGGATTTTAAGATAATGGTTGGAATCTTTCCCGGGTTAAAACATAGAGGCATGATAAGTCTATGTAATACAATTGCTTATCATTACAGACTTTGAAATTTGAATCTTATAATTTTGTAACAAATGTTACAATCCGGCTTGTTATCTTAACGGAGAAGGGCTGTCTGCCATTTTTACAACAGAAACAAACAATAGCTGGCAAAGATCCTCCATAATCTCAGGCTTGATAATTTCAATATTGTCAAGAGGTGTATGATAGTGATTTGTAGAACCATAAGTATAGAAGCTTAATGAAGGCACCCCCGCTCTGAGAAATCTGGCAGCATCAAGTCTTGGTCTTCCGAGATTTGCAAAATAGTTTGTCGTGAGCTGCCTGTGAATATAATGCCTGTTTGCAGAATCGATAAATGACCAGAGCTCAGGAAAATTCTCTCCTGCATTGGCTCCGATTGAATTCCCGATTCCAACACCATCCATATTCAGGAGTATACTTTTATCAAGAGGCATTGAAGGATTCTCAATGTATGCCTTTGATCCCATAATTGCCTGCTCTTCAGCGCCGAAAGCAATGAATGCTACAGTTCTTTTCAATTGAATTTTACTTTGTGCAAGGGCTTTTGCAACGCCAAGCATAACAGCAACAGCCGAAGCATTATCATTTGCTCCCGGGATAACTTCATAACATTTCCCCAGGTGATCGAGATGAGCACCGATTATTATCGTTTCCTGGTTGAGCACAGGGTCGCTTCCCTTTATAAAACCTATGACATTACTTCCCTTTCCATCATCAAAATGCTGAGTGTTCATCTTAATTGTCACATTCTTCTTAGTGTTGAATGAAGCCGGTTTTAGTGTAGATGTTATTTGTTTCACAATATCAGAATGGCTTTTTCCTGTTCCTGCGAAGACATCTCTTACGACAGAATCTCCAACATGTACGTAAATAAATCCCGGTGAATAATCATTATTCGGATTTGCAATAGGGCCATAGTTATATAACATCCCCACGGCTCCATGGTTTATTGCATTTGCAAGCTTTGACTGGTGAAATGAATGCTCATACCAGGGGTTAAATTTTTCCGGTCCTGCTGCCGGATTTACCGGAGCTTCACTCTCTATAAGTATGATTTTCCCTTTTACATCAATACCTGCATAATCGTCATAGCCAAGCTCAGGAGCAGTAATCCCATAACCTGCATAAACTACTTCGCCCGTTATCTCTCCGCTGCCTGATGTGGAGCCTGGCATGTATTCGCTTATATACATGTAATTCTTTTTAGTTGTACTTCCGTCTTTAGCCGCCAGATTAAGTGAAAGACCGCAGCCAGGCAAAACAAGCGTGTACGGAATGTTGAACCACTGAAACCATGTCCCTTTATCGCCACCGGGAGTAAGGCCTGATTTCATGAATTCATCTGCAAGCCATTCTGCACATTCCTGGTACCCGGGAGTTCCCGTAAGCCGTCCCTCGTATTTATCATTGCATTGAATTTTAACATAATCAAGCAGGTCATGGCTTGAAATCGTATGCATAGCTTTCAGCAGGGAAATCTCATCATTATCCTGGGCTGTCAGACAGATGGGGAGGAACAGGAATGAAACCAGAATTATTAAGTTCTTCATATTGTAAAAGTTGAATTGATTCCGGCTTTCAAATTAATAAAAATCATTAAGATGGTGGTTTTTATGTGAATGTAAGTTGTATATGTCTTCTATGCAGCGAATGTAAATATTATAAGTCATTAGAACTGAAATACATGAAAATTCAATAAAATGGGAAATCATCTTTTACCGGTTAAGCTTTTAAGGAGATTTAACGGGTTTGTTGTTCTGAATATCGCCGGACTTGCACTAGGGCTGGCAAGCGTGATTTTTATTACAATCTGGGTGACTCATGAACTGAGTTATGACAGGTTTTATAAGAACTCAGACAGGATTTACAGGGTAGAATCCATGATTAATCTTTCAGGAGACCCTTCCGTGTGGCAGATTACTCCTGCTCCTGTTGCCAGTGCTTTGAAGAACGATTTTCCTGAAGTCGAAGATGCGGTTGTGATGCAGGCCGGATTTCATGGATCCGTAAAATCAGGCGACAAGCTTTTCACTACAAATAACCTGTACTTCACTGATCACTCATTTTTCAATATTTTCAGGGTACCCGTGATTTCGGGAGATACATCATCGTTACTGACCGCCCCCGGCGAAATCGTTATATCAAAACGTATTGCAGAGGTCTTGTTCGGGTCTGACGATCCCATGGGAAGACAGCTATTGTTCAGCAACAGGGAAGTATTGACAGTTTCAGGAGTTATTGATGATTCACCTTCGAATACACATTTAAAGGTTGATTATCTTGTTCCTTTTTCTTTGTTAAGAAAAGCGGGTGACGACATTGAAAGCTGGGGAAGAATTGATTTTATTACGTATATCCTGTTAAGAAATAATGCCGATCCTGCAGCATTCAACAAAAAGCTGGCAGGTTACTGGCAAAATAAAATTGAAGGTTTCACAGGCACTCTTTTTATCAATCCTCTTACACGTCTGTACCTCTATCGTGATCCTGGTCTTGATAAAACAAAATATCCTTATAATGATAAAGGTCCCATATCAAGGGTGATATTGTTTTCTGTGATTGGTCTTGCGATATTCATAATAGCCTGTATCAATTTTATAAACCTGTCAACGGCATTCGCTTCACAGCGGGCAAAAGAAATTGGGATCAGAAAAGTGAACGGCGCCGGCAGGGGGAATCTTGTTCTTCATCTTTTCGGTGAATCTGTTTTCCAAACTTCACTTGCAATGATAACGGCAATTATTCTTGTAATAGTATTTTTGCCTGTCTTTGTAAGAATCAGTGGAATTAACTTTACTATTCCGGAGCTGTTTTCTGCGGGGAATATTCTGAACTATTTGATTCTTTCATTATTCGCAGGCTGTATTGCAGGCTTGTACCCTGCACTATCACTTTCATTTTTCACTACTATGAAAGTCATCAAGCCGGCGCCTCAGGATATGACACAGGGAAGTGGTTTGAGAAAGATACTTGTTGTTATCCAGTTTTCTCTTGCTTTTGTTTTTGTCTTCTCAATATTGATAATAAAAACCCAGCTTAGCTTTATGCAGCATGCAGAGCTTGGATTTGACAGGGAAAGCGTTATGGTAATATATCCTCATTCAAGGCAATCTTCAGTTGATGCAATTGCCGAACAGGTTGAAAAAGTACCGGGTGTAAGCAAAGTTGCACTTGGAGGGAATGTTCCTGTCAATATGGGAAATTTCAGCACTTTCAACAAATGGGATGGTAACACTGACGGGAAACCTCTGATCTTCCTGATGATGCAGGTTGATGACAGGTATCTCGATCTTCTTGATATCAGGCTTACAGAAGGAAGGCAATTTTACAAAGGAACAATAAATGATGAAGTGATTGTTAATGAAACAGCCGTCAGGAAAATGAATATTGAAAATCCTGTCGGGAAATCAATATGGCGCGATGACAGGAGATATACAATAATAGGTGTTGTCAGAGATTTTTATACACATGCATTACGTGAAGAGATCAAGCCTGTATTCATCTACAAGAGTAAAGACTGGTGGTCGATGCGGATATTTGTTAAGCTGGATCCCGGGAATCATTTCAGTGTGACAGACAATATTGTTGATGTCATACAGAAGAATGAACCAGGGTTTCCTGTCAAATATGCTTTTCTTGATGAGGAGACAAATAAATACTACGACAACGAAAGGAGACTCAGCACACTTGTTAATGCGGCCACAATACTTACAATTGTGATTTCATGCAGCGGATTATTCAGCCTTACTGCCTTCACAATCCGTAAAAAGCGCAAGGAGATTGGGATAAGAAAGGCTTTCGGTGCGACAATCTTCAGTCTAGTTGCAAAGTTCCAGAGTGAATTTATTAAGCTCATTCTCATCTCATGCATGATCGGTTTACCAGCCGGGTATTACATCATCAGGTTATGGCTGAACTCGTACGCAAGTCATATAAAGCTTTCTCTGATGTTCATCCCGGCGACAGTAGTAATTATTGTGTTGTTCTCTTCCCTGACCCTGTTATATCATTCTCTCAGGGCTGCTGCCACCAACCCATCCGAGACACTAAGAAATGAATAGTACAATATCACACTCCGAAGAAAAAAGGAAATCCGAAGACGACGATTAATATCCATAAAAGGTACACGGGAAGATACCTTGTAACTGTATTCCGTACAAGATCAAAATCCTGCCCTCTGAAGTTTATCCGGAAAAGATCTGCCATTATGAGTATAACATTGGAAAGGACAAGCAGGTTTGACACAAGTACCGCAAGCCTGTTAGGAGTTAAACCAAATTCATTGAGCCTGTAGAAAATGGCTGAAAGTGCAACAAGGTCGACAATGATTGTAACTATTGACAGCGCTAAAAGAATTGCAGCATTGAATTTCTGATTTTTTATAACTGTTGTTTCTGATACTGAGAATATTATTAATCCCATTACACCGAGCAGCATAATATTGAATATCAGCAGAAAATCACGATCATTGTACAGATCCGTCCCTTTAACGGCCATTGCTATAAGAAAGATTACAAGAGTTAATAATACAATCGGGCTGAAGATCCCTGCTATCAACGGAGTAATTTTGCTGACCAGAGCAGGGAATTTCTCTGTAAACCAGGATGCTACAATTGGTGCTGATACAGCTCCTGTAAGTACTATATTATTAATATAAAAATTCTCAATGCTAAGACCAATCGATTCGAAAAGGCCGATCGATATTCCAGTCAGTATTCCGCCTGCAATTGCAATAAGAGCATACACTACTGCGAGATCACCACTATGGTGAATATAGACACTACGCACTCCGGGGCTTCTGAGATCAAAACCTGTAAAGACAATTCCATACATAAACCACATTAAAAAGGGCAGATGTATGTATACAAGTTCAACAGAATCGCTTGCTGGTCGGGATGGAAGAAGATTAATATATAGCGCCGGGAGTAGAAATAGCAAAATGAAATATATGAATTTTCTGTTTCCCTGAATGATAATAGTCCTGGCAGCATAGAGCGAAAGCCCGAAAAAGACAATTATTGCTGCATTCTTCATGTAAAAGACATCTTCCGGATATCCTGTATTAAAGAGATCACGGATCTTTATAAGAAATGCTGTGATCAGACATGCAGTGAGTACCGTTAGTACTTCGGTGAGAGTAAATGTCTTCAGGAACTCCGGTTTGTTCTCATATTCAAGCCTTGCCTTCCAGAACTTAGCGCCTTCAGAATTTATTATCTGAGGATAGATTTCATCAAAAGCTGTTCTGAAGGCTTTCTTGTTTTCCCGGTAAAGTTTTTCGAGGGATTCAGGTCTGCTTAAGTTCAGTTTTATTTCTTCAGCCTTAATTGGTTTTTGACCCTGATGATTCATCTTATTATATTTTTAAATATCCTGCAACTCTTAATTCTTTCGTTCAAAAAGTACTTTGAAGTACAAAGTAACTAATGATTAAGGAGAATTCCAAATATTTTTGAATATCACATTGCTCTGAAACGCACACCGAAGTTTCAGGTGAAAGTTCACTTTAGTTTTAGAATTGTGGCCATTTTTTAACTAGAATGAAGAGTGTTATTAACAGGATGGAATACAAAGCACGAAAAGATTGTCTTATATTAAATATTGCAATCTGTTCTTAATTTTGAGAACAGAAAATTTGTTTAATAACCCTATCAGATCTATGAAAAACAAAATTACAGCAACAATCATCTGCCTGTTCATATTTGTTGGCTCATACGGCCAGGAACTGGCAAATTTCAGAAGAGCGCCGATCGTTTCACCTGAGATCGGAGAAAAGACAGTTACATTCAGGATTTCAGCTCCACAGGCAAAGCTTGTGAGGCTTTACGGCTCCTGGATGAAAAGCTATGATTCATCAGTTAATATGAACAAGGATACAGCCGGTATCTGGATTGTTTCTGTTGCGAAACCTTCCCCCGAACTGTACACTTATAATTTTATAGTTGATGGATTAACTGTTAATGATGCAGGTAATGTATTCCTGCAAAGAGACGGTACAAGATACCTTTCGGTTTTACTTGTTCCCGGTGATCTTACTGCAAATTATTTTGAAGCAGGCAAACGGGGAAATCTTCGTAAAGTCTGGTATAATTCGCCAACAATAGGCGCCACCCGGAGAATGTATGTTTACACGCCTTACGGTTATGAGACAAGCGCCGAAAGCTATCCCGTACTTTATCTTCTTCATGGTGGTGGCGGCGATGAGGATGCCTGGGTTACAATGGGACGGGCCTGCCAGATTCTCGATAATCTTATTGAAAAAAAGCTTGCTGTCCCGATGATTTGTGTAATGCCTAATGGTAATCCGGGTCAGGAAGCAGCCAGGACATCACTTATTCCTGAAAAAGCTCTTGATCGAAATGCCCCCGGTGTTGCAAATCTTTATATAAACAGCATTGTTAAGGACATCATACCTTATGTTGAAAAGAATTACAGAGTAATTGCCAAACCTGAGGCAAGAGCTGTATCAGGTCTGTCGATGGGAGGAGCGCATACTCTCAGTGTAACGAACGAGTATCCAGGAGTATTCGGATATATATGTCCTCTCAGCATGGGGGTACGAGATACTCAGACTGACATCGACTCAAAGCTTCAGGGTGTTAAAAAAGCCGGATACAAGCTTTACTGGGTTGGCTGCGGAAACGAGGATTTTGTATATGAAATGGCAAAAAGCCTTGATGCCGCTCTGACACGCAACGGGCTTGAACATACTTTTTATGTAACAGGCGGAGGCCATACATGGTCTAACTGGAGAGTGTATCTAAATACATTTGGCCAACTGTTATTTAAATAACAATAATCACAAACTTTAAAAACTATCAAAAGTCAATTATATGCAAAAAAGAATACTGATCTCAATATTATGCCTGAGCCTGTTCTCTGTGACATTTGCCCAGGAACTTGCAAATTTCGCAAACCGCGAACCTGTAATTTCTCCCGAAATAAAGGATAAGGAAGTTGTTTTCAGAATGGCTGCCCCTTATGCAGCTGCAGTAAAGCTTTCTGGTTCATGGATGAGCAACAACACAACTGTGGATCTTGTAAAAAATGAAAAGGGACTCTGGACAACAACAATCGAGAGGCCTGTTCCCGAACTCTACACTTATAGCTTTATTGTTGACGGTCTTTCAATAAATGATCCTATGAATGTATTCATGCAGAGAGACGGAACCAGATACCTGAGCGTTCTCCTGATACCAGGTGAGCTTACTGCAAATTATTTCGAAGCTACACAAAGAGGAAACCTCTCACAGGTTTGGTATGATTCCCCGACAATCGGTACGACAAGGCGGATGTTTGTCTACACCCCATTCGGATATGAAACAGGTACAGAAAAATACCCTGTTCTCTATCTTCTGCATGGCGCAGGTGGTGATGAGGATGCCTGGAGCACGATGGGCCGTACATGCCAGATAATGGATAATCTTATTCAGAAAAAACTTGCAAAACCGATGCTTGTCGTGATGCCAAATGGTAATCCCGGTCAGCAGGCTGCTAAGACATTACTAATGTCTGAAAAGATGATTGACAGGAACGATCCCAAAATGGCTGATGTTTATGTGCACAGCATAGTTAAGGATATTGTTCCCTATATAGAAAAGAATTACAGGGTAATAGCAAAACCATCTTCGAGAGCAATAGCCGGCCTTTCAATGGGAGCAGGTCACACAATCAGGTGCTCGAACCTTTATCCCGGATTCTTCAGCTATATCTGCCCGTTGAGTAACGGCATCCGGACACCGGATGATAAAGCCAAAGCCGAATATGATGCTCAGTTCAAAGATTTGAAGAAAGCCGGTTACAAGCTTTATTTCCTTGCCTGTGGCGATGCAGATTTCCTCTATGAATCAGCTAAAAATCTTGATGCGACTCTTACAAAAAATGGATTGAAACATACATTCTTTGTAAGCAGCGGCGGCCATACATGGTCAAACTGGAGGATATACCTGAATACTTTTGCTCCACAGCTGTTTAAATGAATTCTTCAGATTAAGGTGGGTGTGAATTAGGCACGCTCACCTTTTAATAATTTGTATTTCATTTTAGTGATTTGAAAAACTCACGGGTTATTACATCAACAGATTTACCAGGGTTAAGAAATCTCATATACGCGCTTCCGATTATTGCTCCGAAACCAAAAGAGAATACCTGATTCAGTGTTGTTGAGTTATGAATACCGAAACCTGTCATAATCGGGTGTTTTAATTTCATTGCTGATATCCTTGAAAAATATGCTGTTTGTTCGTCACCGAACGATCCTGTTTTACCTGTTATTGAAGATGAACTGACCATATATATAAATCCCGGGCAGAGGTCATCAATCTGCCGTATCCTAACCTCTGAAGTATCAGGTGTAATCAGAAATATATTCCTGAGATCATGCGCATCTGTAAATATTTTGTAGTCTCTGACATATTCCGAAACAGGGAGGTCTGGAATAATAAGGCCGTCGATTCCCGATTCGGATGCCTTCCTGCAGAATCTTTCAAAGCCGAATTGTATTATCGGGTTCAGATAACCCATAAGCAGGAGGGGGATAGATGTTTTTTTCCTGATATCTTTTAACTGAATAAAAAGATTATTCAGGGTCATGCCGTTTTCAATTGCAATACGGCTGGTCTCCTGGATTACAGGACCATCCGCAAGAGGATCGGAATAAGGCATTCCTATTTCGATCATATCGACGCCATTCCTTTCAAGCTGAAGAATAATTTCTTCTACACTTTCGCGATAAGGATATCCGGCTGTAAAATATACAGACAGAATATTCTTCCTTTTTGTTTTGAATAGTTCATCCAGTTGGTTCATATTCTTTGGGTTATGAAATCTGCTTAATGTAATTTTCGAGGTCCTTGTCTCCGCGTCCTGATAATGAAACTACCACAATGCTACTGCAAGGCAAATCCAGCTTTGGCAATAACGACAGGGCATGCGATGACTCGAGGGCCGGAATGATGCCTTCAAGGGTAGTAAGTTCAAAAGCGCCTGCAAAGGCTTCATTGTCATTAACTGGCAAATACATGGCACGTTTGATGTCGTTAAGCCATGCATGCAAAGGTCCCACTCCAGGGTAATCCAGTCCGGCTGAAGCCGAGTATGCTTCACATACCTGGCCGTCTTCTGTCTGTATCAGCATTGTTTTACATCCGTGAATAACTCCTTCAGTGCCGGTATTGAGCGTTGCAGCGGTCTCTCCTGAGAAGATTCCGCATCCGCCTGCTTCAGCGCCTATTAAAAGCACATCATCGTCTTCGATGAAATTCCAGAAGGCTCCGGCAGCATTGCTTCCACCGCCAACACATGCAATTACAGCATCTGGTTTTTCACGTCCTTCTCTTTCTGATAACTGGCGCCTGATCTCAAAGCTTATGACTGATTGAAGCCTTCCAACAAGATCAGGATAAGGATGAGGCCCGATTACCGATCCGATAAGATAATGTGTATCAGAAGGATGATTTATCCAGAATCTTATAGCTTCATTTGTTGCATCCTTCAGGGTTTTACTGCCTGATTTGGCTGGAATAACCTCTGCTCCAAGCATCTTCATTCTCATCACATTGTGATATTGGCGCTGAATGTCTTTTTCACCCATGAAAACAGTGCATTTCAGTCCCATCAGAGCACATATAGTTGCAACTGCAACACCATGTTGCCCAGCACCTGTTTCGGCGATTATGTTTTTTTTACCGAGTTTTCTTGCGAGTATCGCCTGCCCGACGACATTATTGAGCTTATGCGATCCTGTATGGCACAGATCCTCCCTCTTCAGATAAATTGTATATCCGTATTTTTCAGAAAGTTTTTTTGCATGGTAGAGAGGAGTGGGCCGGCCAACATAATCGTGAAGGAGCATTTCATTCTCTCTTTTGAATTCTTCAGATCCGATAATATCAAGATACCTTTCCTGCAATTCATTGATGTTTTTATACATCATTTCAGGAACAAAGGCTCCTCCGAACCTGCCGTAATAACCATTTTTATCAATCATTGTCATTAGATCTTATTTTTTCGATGAATTCTTTAAGCTTAATTATGTTTTTTATCCCGCTGCATACTTCAAATCTGCTGTTCAGATCAACACCCGCCATTCTATCAGGATAATTCCTCAATTCAGAAGCATTATTCTCCGAGATGCCCCCGCTGAGCAGATATTGTTTATCCAGATTGTAACCGGCAAGAATGCTGTGATCAAATTTTTTGCCTGTTCCCCCGAAAACTGAACCGGCGGCATCGAAGAGAAACATTTTACAGAAGGGTTGATAAGTTTCAATGAATTCAGGCAGCCTGTCTGAAACTCCGAAAGCTTTTATAATATTCACGTTTTCTGAAAGTTGTCTGCAATAATCCGGACTTTCATCTCCATGAAGCTGAAGTATGTCAAAAACACCGGTTCGTGCTATAGTTAAAGCCTCTTCAATCGGCATATTGACAAGAACGCCAACTCTCTGGACAGAATCGGGTATATTCTTAACAAGGTTCTCTGCTGTTTTCAGGGTTATATATCTTGGTGATTTTTCATACAATATGAATCCAATGTAATCGGGATTAAGCTGAACGAGCTCCGTTACATTCCCCGGGTCTTTCATTCCGCATACTTTTATCTTTTTTCTATTCATCACGGCGAACAATATTTGTCGGATTTGCGGGGTAGTCTTTCCTTACAGCTTCGATAAACTCACAGCATGTTTGTCCGGGATCTGCTGAGTTCATGAAATATTCTCCAATCAGGAATCCGTGGAATCCGGCATTTTTCAGAGTAAAATAATCTCCGACTGATCTGATGCCGCTTTCAGCCACTTTTATATAACAGTCCGGAATTAGAGATGCAAGTTCCAGAGAATGATCGATGGTTACATTTAATGAGGCGAGATTCCTGCTGTTTATTCCGATTATGGCCGCATCCTGTGGAATTGCATTCAGATATTTTTTATCATGGATTTCTATGAGGGCATCCATTCCCAGTGAAAGTACAAATCGATAAAGCTCGTTCATCTTTCTGGCAGACAGGATGTCGGATATCAGCAGCACGGCATCGGCTCCTGCGGATCTGGCTTCGATTATCTGGTATTCATCAATTACAAAGTCCTTACAAAGTACCGGACAATTAACAGAATGGCTGACTTCATTCATATCATAAACGGAACCGCCAAAAAACTCCTGGTTAGTGAGGACTGAAACTGCCGATGCTCCTGCAGAAGCATATCTCTTACATACATTGCCGGGTTCAACACCATTATTAATGATCCCTTTTGATGGCGATCTACGCTTAAACTCAGCGATTATTCCTGAAGAACATCTCTTCATCAAAGCATCTTTGAGCGATTTTGGCTTTGAACTGAGGAATTCACTTTTATTAAGAATTGAAACAGGTCTCAGGCTTTTGCATTTCTCCACCTCAAGGCGTTTTCTGTAAATTATCTGATCAAGTATAGTCATCTGATACGGTTTAAACATGAAGGACGATGTTATTGCATTTTAATCAGTTTCTTAAAAACAATTGATGCTTTTCCTGATTTGATTGTCTCAGCCGCAGCATCTATTGAGTCTTCAATCGATTTTGTTTCGTCGATGCAGGAAATGGCAAGCGCTGAATTGGCAAGCACAATAGCATTTTGTTCGGGAGTAGCCCTGTTTTCAAGAACAGAAATAAATATCTCTGCTGATTCCGCTATGGTATTACCCCCGGATACATCAGATGGTAAGACTTTTTTAAATCCTTTCTCAGTAAAACTCATTATCGTTTCACCTTTTTGAGAGAAAAGTCTGACAGGCGCTGTCAGTGAGACTTCATCGTAACCATCCGTGGAGTGGACTACAATGTATTTTTTATTTTCAGCCTGAAGAAAATAAGAGTATATTCTTCCGGCTTCAATGCTGTATACACCTGAGAGCTGGTAATGCGGGTTTGCAGGATTGACAAGAGGTCCGAGTATATTAAAGAATGTCTTGATGCCCAGTTGTTTGCGTGTGGGGCCAACTGCTTTCAGCGCCGGGTGGAACAAGGGTGCATGAAGGAAACAAATTCCTGCTGAATCGAGTTCCCTTTGCAGCTTTCCTTCATCGTTTGAGAATTTATATCCGAAATGTTCCATTACGTTTGAGGACCCACTGACAGATGTCGCCCCGTAATTGCCATGCTTGATCACCGGGTAACCGGCTGCAGCCACAACAAATGATGATGCGGTTGAAATATTGAATGTGTTTTTCCCGTCACCGCCTGTACCGCAAAGGTCTATACCATAACCGTTGTTCAGATTTACTCTTACAGCAAGATCTATAAGGGCCTGCCGGAATCCACGAAGCTCGTCAATCGATATTGACCGGATTATAAATGCGGTGAGTACAGCGGCTATCTGGGCTTCATTCATTTCATTATGAGCAATTCCATGCATCAATTGTCTTGATTCTTCAAATGTCAGTTTCTGACATTCGATCAGTTTAATCAGAAGTCTTTTCATAATTTGAAATCAATAAGTATCGTTTTGCTGTTTTTCATTGATGCTTTCCGAAGCCTTCAAGCCAGTTGGAAATAATTTTTAATCCAAAGGGGGTTAATACCGATTCGGGATGAAATTGAACGCCGCAGATATCATATTCTTTATGACTTAAAGACATTATTAGTCCGCTATCATCGGTAGCTTCAATGTTAAAACACCCGGGAAGTGTCTTTTCATCAACTACCCATGAATGATAACGACCTGCATTAATGGTAAGCGGGATTCCCCTGAACAGATAATGGACAGGATTACGGAATGTTACGGGAGTTGCGATTCCGTGATATACTGTGCTGAGATTAACCAGCGAGCCTCCGAATACTTCGGCAATTGCCTGGAGTCCGAGGCACACGCCGAAAATCCTTTTTGAAGATGCGTATCTTTCAATTAGTGGTTTCAACAAGCCTGATTCAGACGGGAGACCCGGTCCCGGGGAAAGGATTATTCCGTCATATTCTTCCACATCGCTTAGTTGAATCTTATCGTTAAGAACAGTATCGACAGTATTATTACCGGCATTATGAACATAATGAACAAGGTTGTATGTGAAAGAATCATAATTATCGAAAACAAGAATTTTTGCCATGACAGTCAGAATATAGTATATGTTGTTGCTTTTTTCAATGCGGTACGAAGGGCATCGAGCTTGTTGCCAACTTCATTCAGTTCTCCCTGTTCAGTAGAGTTGATAACAATTCCGGCTCCTGCCTGGTAATTCAGATAGCTCTCCCTGCTGAGGAAAGACCTTATCAGAATTGCATGATTGAGCGATCCGTCGAGGCTGATATAACCAATTGCTCCGCCATAATATCCACGTGGATTGGCTTCCATTCCTGTAATTAGTTCAATAGCTTTATGCTTGGGAGCGCCTGATAATGTTCCGGCTGGGAAGGTTCTTGCAAACACCCGGAAAGGGCTCTCTTCAGCATTGAGATCTCCGCTGACAGTTGATACAAGATGCCACAGATGCGAGAAAGCCTGAACCTCCTTGTAAACATCCACATTGACGTTGGTGCAGCTACGACTTAGGTCATTTCTCGCGAGATCGACAAGCATAACATGTTCTGAATTTTCTTTAGGATTCCTGAGCAGCTCCTGTGCCGAATTATAATCGGCAATTGCATCACCCGTACGGTGAATGGTACCTGCTATCGGATTTATAATTGCTTTACCATTTTGTATTTTAAGCTGAGCTTCAGGTGATGAACCGAAAATCTTATAATTTATGTAGTCGAAGTAGAAAAGATAAGGGGAAGGATTTACTGACCGCAATGATCTGTATACATTAAACTCATCACCCTGGAACTGCTGTTTGTAATGGCGCGAGACAACCATCTGGAAAACATCACCCACTGCGCAGTGCTTTATAGCCTCCGAAACCATTTTTTTGAAATCGGAATCGCCGATTGAACTTATCTCATCTCCGATAAGCCTGAAAGGGTAACCTGTAAAGTTCCTGTTCGATAAAATCGACAGAACCTTCTCGATTTCACCGGCAGGCATATCGGCGTTATAATATTCAGTTATGAGGAGAGTGTCGTTGAAATGATTGAACGCTAGTACTATTTTAAAGAAATCATATTTAAGAAAGGGGATCTCTCTCTGACGTGACACTTTTTGTTCCAGCGATTGATCAAATTTTTCAAAGAGGAACAAACTGTCGAAAGATGTGAAACCAAAAAATCCGTGAACTCCCTTACCTGTTCCGCCTGTTGCCACTCTGATCGATCTTATTAAAGCGTCTACGTTATTTGCAACATCATGCAGAGGGAGCTTTTCTTCATTACCCCCGGGAAAATATCTTTTAATATTGTTCTCATCGACCTCAATGCCCATGATGGGGTTAATGCAAACGTACGAATACGCGTTGGTCCGGGAGCTGAAGTCAGTACATTCAAGGAGGAGAGATCCGGGGTAAACGTCCCTCAGTCTAAGATAGACTCCAACGGGAGTAAGGGTATCTGCAGGAAATTCTCTGTATTCGCATTTAATTTCATACTGTGTATTCATCGTTTTCAGGATCTTAATTGTTTAGTCAAAGGGATAAAAAAAAGAGAGCCTGCAGTGTAAAGCAGGCTCTCTTTTTGTATTATGAATCCAGTTCAAATATCAGCGGTGAGGGTAAAAAGGCTTTACACAACAGGTTATTCTGCTGCGCCACCACCATAACTGAACTTTGAATATTCTGATCATTATTTGCTTAATTCAGGACGTAAAGATATAATAATTTTCAAAAAACAAAATGTTATTTTTTTTTCACCTGTCCTTCGTTATGTCGTCGGTTCTTCGCTCCATTGGCCAGACCATTATAGGCTAAATGATATTGCCATGATTCTTTTAGAATTGACTTTATTATTCCGTAACATGAAAACAAACTATCAATTTTGTTTAATGAAAGTGAAAAAACCGAGCATTATCATTAAATGGTCAATTTACAGATGTGAGAAGTATCCTGATTGATTAAATAATGCAATAGAAAATCAAGACTTTGTAATATTCCGGTTGCCATCCGGAAATACCTTTACAGCTTTAAAATTGAAAATTATGGCAAAGAAATATTCAGATAAAGCCCAGGAGAAGGTAGGGGAGACAATGAAAGAATTCAAGGAAGGAAAACTTAAATCCGGCAGCGGAAGAAAAGTTAAGAGCAGGAAGCAGGCTGTCGCAATTGGTATTAGTGAGGCCCGTAAGTCGGGAGCTAAAGTGCCGCCAAAGAAGTAGTTATATCCGGATTCATTTAATATGAAATAAACGCATCTTCACATATTTAGTGCTGGCATTGCATTATGCCTTGTCAACCAACATTTCTCAGCAAAGCGGAACGATTAATGAAATTGAAATCGAAGTTCCGTCTTCCGGAAAACTATGAATGTTCTAAGATTATCATTTTGTTAAAGATTTATTGGACTTTAAAGGAATATTATTTGCCTCCTGATTGTCAATCTATATTCACAGTTTGAATCTATACTTAAATTATATTTTTGTTGTTTAATTTTTCTTTGAATTTATGGATAAAAGAAAAAAATCAATAAGAAAGGTTATAACCGATCTTCTGTTGATCCCTTTTTTAGTAATATGTTTCTTTTCATCACATGTTGTAAAAGGCCACAGGGATCATTCGGCCAATTTTTCTTCAGGTTCAGATGATTTCTCATGGTTGACGCTGCACAGCATTTCATCAATTATTTTCTCTCTAATAATAGTGATACATATATTGCAGCATTGGGCTATGATTAAAGGCATAGCTGAGAAACGACTCTATTCAAAGAATCTCACAAGTACATTAACACTCATTACATTTGTTGTTACTGTTTTGAGTTACATTGTGTACATCAATGGATTTAGTCATTCAAAAGGCGAATTTCACGGAACTATTGCAAATCTTTTCCTCATTATTGCTGTAGTCCATTTGTTCCTTAATTTCAGGAAGATGCTTGTACTATTCAGGAAGAGAGCTGGTGTCGAAGTAAGTTAGGGAGAATGGGAGAATGGAAGAAGAGGAGAGTGGGGGAATGGCAATTTATTCTTCTCTGTTCAATAAGTCTCATACAAAATCATGAAGTTCTTTGGAGCAGATTGTATAAGTCTTTACATTTATAACCGATTAACAACTTTAGAATATTATGAGATCATTAGGAATTCTTATTTTATCTGTCTTATCGGTTCTTCTGACCGGTGCAACCGAAGAAAAATTACACAAATCCTCATTATATCAGTATGATAAAAGGATAGATGAGATAATTGGCAAAATGACCCTGGAAGAGAAGATTGATATGCTTCATGCCAAACACATGTTTGTTTCAGCAGGAGTACCTTCCCAGGGAATAGCTGATATTAAATACGCTGACGGACCTTTCGGCATACGTGAGGAGATGCAGCCTAACAACTGGAATCCTCTGGGCCTTCAGAATGACAAGGCGACGTTTTTTCCCACCGGCTCAGCGCTGGCAGCAACATGGTCGCCTGAACTGGCCTACCTTTATGGCACCGGTATGGCCCGTGAAGCGCGGTTAAGGGGAAAAGACATGATACTCGGGCCCGCAATAAATATCCAGAGGATACCCACCGGAGGTAGAACTTATGAATACCTGAGTGAAGATCCTTTTTTAAGTTCATTACTTGCAGTCGGGTACACTAAAGGGGCGCAGGATAATGGTGTTGCAGTGTGTCTTAAACATTTTGCCCTTAATAACCAGGAAAACAATCGCGGAACAGTGAATGTAATCATCGGTGAACGTGCTATGCGCGAAATTTATCTTCCGCCTTTCAGAGCTGCCGTTGTGGAAGGGGACGCTTATGGCGTTATGGCAGCCTATAACAAGGTAGATGGCTGGTGGTGCGCTGAAAATGACATGCTTCTCAATAAGATTTTGCGCAACGAATGGGGCTTTGCAGGAATGGTCATTTCCGATTGGGGAGGTACCCACAGTACTGTGAAATCTGTCAAAAACGGACTGAATGTTGAAATGCCTGATAAAAGGTATCTTGGGAAAGCCCTTCTTGATTCAGTCAAAGCAGGGTTGGTTTCCGAGGCAGTCATTAACCAGCGTGTCCGTGAAATATTGCGCGTAAGGCTTGCGATCAAACCCGTACCTGAGAATGAGGCAAACAGCCAGATCACATCACAGCCTGCCCAGCAGAAGATAGCTTATGATGTTGCGATCAAATCAATTGTATTGCTCAAAAATGACGGCATTCTTCCTTTGCAGCTGGAGAAAAAGCCGGTTATTGCCGTTATTGGCGCTAATGCGACCCAGATAATGGCTACAGGAGGATTAGGCGCAGGCGTGAAAACATTGTATGAAATTACACCTCTTGAAGGTTTGAAAGGCAGAATAGGGGATAAGGCTGAAATTATCTATGCCCAGGGATATGAGCCTGTCCAGTTCAGTTTTGGCGGATGGGGCAGGAAAAAAACTCCTGAGGAAATTGCAGAAGCAGCAAAGCAAAAGGAGCTTACAGCTCAGAAGCTTACAAAAGAAGCTCTCGATGCTGCATCAAAAGCAGACCTTGTAATTTTTGTGGGCGGTGATAACAGGGCAGTTGAGACCGAAGGAAGTGACAGGCAGGACATGTTTTTGCCTTCCGGCCAGGATAAACTTATTACAGCCATTTCAGGTGTGAATAAAAACATCATTACAATCCTTGCAAGCGGTGCTCCAAATGATCTCAATGTTGTGGAACCGCTTTCAAAAGCGTTAATAATTTCCTGGTTTAACGGTTCAGAGGGAGGGAATGCCCTCGCAGATGTGCTCCTTGGTAATATTTCCCCATCAGGGAGATTGCCTTTTACTCTTCCGGTAAAGCTTGAAGATTCACCTGCCTATGCCTTGCATAATTATCCTCAGGGGAATAAGAACTCCGATGTTTTTGCCAATCTCGTATCAAAATCAGATGCTGCAGGAAAAGTCGAACAGGCAGGTGATAAATCTGAAAAATCCGATCCGAATACAGCTTATTATTCTGAAGAGTCACTTGTCGGTTATCGCTGGTACGATACAAAAAAGGTGCCTGTGAAGTATTGTTTCGGGTACGGTCTTACATATACGACCTTTGAGTACAGCAACCTGAAGACTGATAAAGAAAAGTATGGCAGAAATGACGTAATTACAGTTTCATTAGATCTGAAAAATGCAGGTAAAATGTCTGCCGACGAGGTAGTGCAGGTTTATGTTCATAGGATAAACCCAAAAGTAGACTGGCCGCAAAAGGAATTAAAATCATTTTCAAGGAACACGTTGAATCCGGCTGAAGGCAAAACGATAAAGCTTCAGATTCCAGTTAAAGATCTGATGTACTGGAATGAAAAGACACATGCCTGGGATAATGACCTTTGCCGTATTGAGATACTGGTTGGCGCTTCCTCACAGGATATAAAGCTGAAGAAGGAAGTCGTGCTGAAGTGAGAAGGGAGAATGGGAGAAAGGGAGAAACGGTGAATAGTGATAGAAAAAAGATCGAGAGTGTTCGTTCGGGCTACTCGCTCTCACTCTCGCTCTTTTTCTGTACCCGGAGCGGGACTTGAACCCGCACAGCCGCAATGGCCACAGGATTTTAAGTCCTGCATGTAATACATCTCGCATACGGCAGGTGTTTTTTGGGGCTTCTGTTGTTGTGCAATTTTCTCCTTACCAGAAAAGCGGAAATCGCCTCTGGTCTTTTGAAGCAAATTCTCCATCTAGGCTAAATACCAGAAGTTTAAACAACTGTTAGTCTAAATCTCAAATCAATTTGCAGGATAGAATTGCAATACGAAATGCATATCTGAATAGAATGGCAGACCTTCTTAATATCCATTTCTTTGTGTAGTCCGGTATAGACTACACGATTTCAAAATATTGGCAGCAAATGCCTGTTTGCTGCCAATATTTTGTTTAGAATATGAAGATGTTTTGTGTTATCTTACTCCCATTTAATGGTATTATCAGACAAGATTAGTATAATATTTCCTAAAATGGTTTTTTCCAGAGACCGGAAAAATTATAGTGTAGTCGGAGCAAGACTCCACTAAATTCATGCTTCTGTGGTCTGCTGCCAATATTTTGAATACCTTAGATAAAAATTTTCAATATAAAAGACGCACTAAGAATAACGGATTTCAAGAGTAAGTTTGCAGGTCAGCAAATCTTAACTCCCAGGGATATTCTGCAGTTTTACAGAGTTGATGAACCTCTTATTCTAAAAGCAACTGCCGATTGGAGAATACATAAATTGTTAATGTCAGGAGTTCTCACGAGAATCAGCCGGGGGAAATATATTGTGGGTAAACCTTCAACTTATCAGCCTCTTCCCGGGAAAAAGACCAGGGAAATAAACAAATTTATCATAGACAACCTTCCATACATAAACTATTGTATCTGGGAATCAAAATGGATTGCTGAATTCAGCCATCATGTCTTCAAGTCACAGATTATTTTCTTCGATGTCGAGAAAGAGGTTACAGATTCAGTTTACAATTTCCTCAAAGAGAGATTCAAGTCTGTCTATGATAAATCATCACTTAAAAACAGCGGAGATACTGTTTCAGGGATTGTGGTTCGTACATTAGTATCAGAAGCTCCGATACAGAAAATTAAAAATGTACCGACAACGGCACTTGAAAAGCTTCTTGTAGATGTACTGACTGATATTGAGTTTGATTTTCTCCACGGTATTGAAACTGAAAGGATATTTGAGAATGCTCTGAGTAAATATCCCGTTAATCTGAGTAAAATGCTGAGGTATGCCGACCGGAAAAGGAAGAAAAGCCAGGTATTGGACATAATCAGGAAATTTAAGCAGTATGCGGATCTCGTTTAGAATATACCAATCATGATCACTGAAAAATCTATTACTTCTGAATGGATAAATCAGGTTTCCAGACAACACAGGAATGCTGACAGAATCCTTGTTGAAAAGGTGATCAGATCCATGAGTTTGCTCGAAAGTCTGTCTGAATCAGGTTTGAATTTTATTTTCAAGGGAGGCACTTCATTGATGCTTCTGCTGGGGAACGCAAGAAGGTTATCAATTGATATTGATATAATAATTCCTGAAAAGAAAGAACTTACTGAGATCTTTGCAGGAGTCGTAAAAAATAGGAAGTTCACCCGATTTCAGGAGATTGAGAGAATTACGGTATCTACAATACCAAAAGCTCATTATAAATTCTTTTATGAATCAGTGGTGATGAAGCAGGAGCAGTTTGTCTTGCTTGACATTTTGTTTGATAATCCACACTATAAAACAATCAATGAAATTCCCATCAATTCTGATTTCCTTCAACAGGAAGGTGAACCGGTAAGGGTGCATGTACCATCTCTTGAGGATCTCCTTGGTGATAAGCTGACTGCCTATGCTCCAAATACAATTGGAATACCTTACAGTAAAAAAGGTAACAGTCAGTCAATGGAGATCATAAAGCAACTCTATGATATAGGCAGCATATTCAATAGAATTTCAGATTTAAGAACAATTGGTGGTACTTTTAAGGACTATGTGATAGTGGAGTCAGGATACCGTGGAAAGAAATTCTCATCCAATGATGTGATAGATGATATCTTCCAAACCTCACTTCTGATAGGTACTCATGGAATGGATGGGAAGGGAGATTTTAAGGAACTGTTAGCAGGGATAAGCCAGATAGGGAGATTCATCTTTTCTGAATTCTATAATCTGGATAAAGCGATTGCTGATAGTTCGAAGGCTGCATACCTGGTCTCTTCAATAAGATACAGCTCCGAGAAAATTGAAAAATTCTCTGATCCTCAGGAAATCAAAGATTGGATTATTGAACAACCCTTCTTTAACAGACTTAATAAACTTAAAAAGACTAATCCTGAAGCTTTCTTTTATTGGTATAAAGTATATGAAATGTATCGGCAGCACGGCTCAGAATAATGTTTGCAATTCGCGAATTACTTAAAAATTGATATACCATCGAACATTATGAATATTTGCCCTTCAGAGACGATCAAATCCTTTCTTTTGACTTCCGTTATTATTCTGCTCTTTGTATCCCTTTTGTATCCCGAAACCTGAAAGCATTAAAAAAGCCTCTTAAAATCAATTGATTAAGAGGCTTTATGAGTACCCGGAGCGGGACTTGAACCCGCACAGCCGCAATGGCCACAGGATTTTAAGTCCTGCATGTCTACCATTCCATCATCCGGGCAGACCTGTTTTCGTCTTCCATCCTGAATGTCTTTATACAACCAGTTCCGGAAACGGTATGCAAATTTAAGACAAAAAATCATTTGTAAAACAATCGGAACAATGTTGAATGTTATTTTTATCCTGGATTGGTTTTAACGTCCATATATTAAAACACGTAGAGACACGCAATTTGCGTGTCTCTACGTTAACGATTTCAATAAAAATGCAGGTTAATTGATCATCAGAACAGGTTTGCCAAGACCAACCTTTTCAAGATCTTTTAGTTGTGTCTTTGCATCGCCGACAACAACATAATACATCTTCGAAGGATCAATGTATTTCTTTGACAGGTCCAGAGCTTTCTCTACTGTTAATGATTTCACAAATGCCTCCTCCTGCTTGATATAATCGTCAGGCAGATTATAGGCCGTCATCGTATTAAGCATATCTGTAAGGCTTCCAAGTGTTTCGAAACGTAATGCATTGCCTTTCAGCAGGGAAGATTTAGTAAAATCTACATACTCCTGTGGCATTGTTTCACGGTATTTCTCCATCTCGTTTTTGAAAATGCTTACAGACTCAGTAGTTGAGTTTGTTCGAACCATTGATGAAGCGATAAAAGAGCCATAGTTCTTTGCACCTGAGAAACTTGATCTTGCTCCGTATGTAAATCCCTTTTCTTCTCTCAGTATAAGATTGAATATACCATTAAAAGACCCGCCCAGCTTGTAATTTGCAACAGTAGTTGCATAGAAATCAGGATTTGTTCTTGGAAGGGCAGGAGCGCCAATCGAAATGACAGATTGTTTTGCACCTGGTACGTCAACAAAGTAGATTTGTGATTTGGCGGGCGCAGCGGGTATTGTGATCTGCGGCATTACAACTTCCTTTGCCTGCCATTTGCCGTTTAATCCGGCAAGAGCAGCATCGACTCTTGACTGGTCAATGTCGCCGGCGATTATGAATCTGGAGATTGATGGTGAGAAGTTTTTGTTATAGAATTCCTTAAGATCATCCATTGTAATTGCTGCAACTGATTGCTCTGTTCCTTCAGATTCAACCGCTAGAATATTATCTCCGTATATCAGCTTGTTCAGTGTCTTTGAGGCAAGATAACTTGGACTGGCAGCATTTCTCTTTATTCCATTGATTATCCGGCTTTTTGCAAGCTCAAATTGTTTTTCGTCCCACCTCGGTTCAAGGAGTATTTCTTCAACAAGGGCAATAGTTTTTTCAAAATTCTTCGACATTGAACTGACATTCACCTCAATATCTTCAGTTCCGGCGTTCACTCTTATTGATGCGCCGAGAAGACCGATTGCATCTTCGAGTTCTTCAGGAGTCTTGTTCTTTGTTCCTTCATTCAGCATAGTTGCAACAAGATTTGCAACTCCTGCTTTTTCGATATTATCGAGAAGATGTCCGCCTTCTATAACGATTGTGTACTGTACAAGCGGCATTTCATTTTGGGTTATGCCATAGATCTTCATTCCATTTGTAAGGGATGATGTCCAGTGAGCAGGGATTGTGACTTCAGGATCAGGGCCTACAGGAGGCATTACAGACCTGTCAATTTTTGTAGGTGTTTTTACAATGGGCTCTTCTTCTATAGATGCAAGCTTAACCTCTGCGGCTTTAGTAACATCTTCTTCAACAATGCCTGCTGAAACTGAACCTTCAGGTATCAGATCAAGCTGCCCTTTTGGAACGAATGATGTTTCAAGAAAGTTTTTCCCTCTGATGTATTTTTCGTAAGCAGCTTTCACATCATCCATTGTAACAGCCTGGATAGCCTCAATCTCATTTTTATAATAATCCGGTGTGCCAGCATACATCTGGTATTCAGCCAACCTGAATGCTTTACCCTGGATGCTTGAAAATGTATTGTAAAAACGTGTTTCATAGCCTGCTTTGATCCTTGTAAGGTCCTCTTCTGTAAAACCTTCTTTTTCAAAACGGTCAAATGCTTCGAAAATGGCTTTTTCAACCTCTGTGAGGTTCGTGCCCGGATTTGCTGCTACGTTGATAACAAAGCTTCCTGCAAGTTCCTGTGATCCATTTCTTGTCATAACTCTTGATGTGAGCTTCTTTTCTTCAACAAGGACTTTATATAGAGGAGCTTTTTTTGTATTCCCGAGTATTTCACCCAGAAAATTGAGTGCGTATGAATCTTTAGAGTACATCTCAACTGTCGGAAAGTTGATGGTGAGCTGTGGAGCTTTTGCAAAATTATCTTCATGATATAACCTTACGGTTTTATCAAGTGAAGCAGGGACAGCTTCTCTTTTCTCAATAGGTTCGCCTGAAGGAATTTCTCCAAAATATTTTTCAACCATTGCTTTCACCTCTTCGGGATTGATATCGCCTGAGATTGCAAGTGTGGCATTATTCGGGGCATAATATTTCTTGTGGAAGGCCCTTACATCTTCAACCGATGCACTTGTGAGATCTTCCATTTCACCAATTACAGTCCAGCTGTAAGGATGGCCTTTTGGATACAGGTTTTTTGCAGTTATAGCCTGGCTGAAACCATAAGGTGCATTATCGTAACTCTGACGTTTCTCGTTCTGCACTACATTCTGCTGGTTTACAAGCGCTTTCTTTGTGACAGTATTTGTTAGATACCCCATTCTGTCAGATTCCATCCACAATGCCATCTCAAGTGCATTTTTCGGTATGACTTCATAATAATTCGTCCTGTCCTGGCTTGTACTGCCATTAAGGGTTCCGCCGGCTCCCTGAATGTTCTTGAAGAGCTGGTCTTCACCTACATTCTCGGATCTCTGGAACATCATGTGTTCAAAAAGATGAGCGAAGCCGGTTTTCCCCGGAACTTCGCGGCTCGAACCAACATGATAATAGACTGCAACTGCAGCAATAGGATCAGATTTATCAACATTCAGTATTACGGTGAGTCCGTTAGGAAGAGTGTACTTCTCATACTGAATGCTCATACCGGTTTCTTTCTTTGCAGTTGTGCATGAAGAAAGGAAGACGATAATCAGTGCAAAGATAAAGGCGTATGATCTTTTCATGATTTTAAGTTAGTTAATAATGAGAAACCCGAAAATATTTAAAATATTCCGGATTCAGGCTTTGATAAATTAATTTTCTATCTGTAGCTATTAAAAAATGTTATATTCATATAGTTAACCCCTTAAAAATAAAAATCCCCGCTGTAAGAACCAGGGGGGATTTTAAGAGAGATTTCCTGAATGCTGTTAATTCTCAATGAGAACGGGCTTCCCTAGTCCTATCTTTTCCAGATTTTTTAATTGTGTCTTTGCATCTCCGGCTATCACAAAATACATTCTTGAGGGATCAATGTATTCCTGTGCTGCTTCAAGCATCTTTTCAGGTGTCAGCTGTCTGATATACTCTTCTTCCTCCTTCACATAATCGAATGGAAGATCGTATTGGGAAATATCGTTCAGCATATTCAGAAGGGCGTAAGATGTTTCAAATCGTAATGCATTTGATTTAAGCATTGAGCTTTTTGTGAAACTGACTGTTTCTTCGGACACATCAGAACGGTATTGTTCCATTATTTCTTTAAATAGCCTGACTGATTCGAATGTGGCATCAGATCTTACAGCCGCATTTGCAGAAAAAGTCCCGAAAGATCTTTGACCTTCAAAGTTGGAATAAGCACCATACGTATAACCTTTCTCTTCTCTGAGAACCGTGAATAATCTGGCGCTTGGCGATGCACCGAGCATAAAGTTGGCGACATTAGCCTTGTTGAAATCAGGGCTGTTTCTCCGAAGGGCAGGGCATCCGATATTTATTACTGACTGTTTTGCTCCAGGAACATCCACAAAGTATATCGCTGATTTTTCAGGTGACGATGCAAACCTGAGATCCGGTAATTGAACCTGTTTTGCTGTCCACCTTGAATTCAGGCCGACAAGGGCGGATTCAACTCTTTTCTGGTCTACATCACCAACAACAAGGAAGTCTGAGACAGATGGAGAGATATTCTTTTCAAAAAATGTCTTAAGATCATCCATTGTAATAGCTGCTACTGACTCTTCAGTACCGTTACTGTCAATAGACAGTATATTATCGCTTCCGAGAATCAGCTTATAAAGATTTATCCCTGCAAGGTAATTTGGATCTGCTTTACTTCGCTTGAGGTTATTTATCGTACGTGTCTGGTCTATTTTAAACATCTCTTCGTCCCATCTTGGTTCAAGCAGCATTTCTTCGACAAGACTGATTGTCTTTTCAAAATTCCTCGCAAGTGATGTTACATATACAGTTATGTTCTCATCAGAACCGCTTACGCTTATTGAAGCTCCGAGCAACTGAATGGCTTCTTCAAGTTCCTCTGGGGTTTTATTCATTGTACCTTCATTCAGCATCTGTGCCGTGAATTTTGCAACTCCCGGTTTTGCAATATCATCAAGCGAGTGACCTCCCTTTATTACAATTGAATATGTTACGAGCGGCACCTCATGGTGTTCAATACCATAGATTTTCATTCCATTTGGAGCTTCGCCTGTCCAGATTACAGGTATTTTAAGTGAAGGATCCGGCCCTGGTACAGGAGCTATAGTTCTGTCTATCTTGCTTGGAGTTTTTAGAATTTCTTCCTCTTTTGCAGCTATGACCTCATTGCTTATTGCTTTGTTTATATCTTCTTCTACAATTCCGGCCGATACTGAACCTGATGCTACGAGACTGGATTGTCCTTTTGGAACAAAGCTTGTTGCGATAAAGTTTTTATCCTTTATATACCTGTTATATACATCCCATACATCTTCCATTGTTACAGCTTTTCGCATCTCAAGATCCTTTGTTATGAAATCAGGGGAACCTGCAAATTCGTTATAACTTGCCAGTTGTATTGATTTTGAGAGAGTGCTGGCAATAGTGCTGTAGAAGCTTGTCTCTATCCTGGCTTTGACCCTTTCAAGATCAGTTTCTGTGAATTTCTCTGTTTCAAACTTCTGAAATGCTTTGAATATTGCTTTTTCGACACTATCAAGCCTTACCATCGGGTTTGCAGTTACAGATATCTGAAGCCTGCCTGTAAGTTCCATAGGTGAGTTATATGCAGAAATATTCGCTGTCAGATTTTTCTCTTTTACGAGAACCTTATATAACGGAGATTTTTTCCCCTGCCCGAGCAATTGTCCAAGAACATTGAGTGAATAAGAGTCTTTCGTGAACTGTTCGCAAGTTGGAAAAACCATAGTGTACTGCGGCGTCCGTGCAAAATTATCCTCATGATAGAATTTTTTTGTTTCAGATAATGTTATGTTCATTGGAGATGGATCAGGTATATTTTCACCTGAAGGTATTTCTCCATAGTACTTCTCTATCATTGCTTTTACTGAATCTCTGTTGAAATCACCAGAGATAACGAGGGTCGCATTATTAGGGATATAAAACCTCTTATGGAAAGCTTTTACATCATCAATAGTAGCATTTTTAAGATCTTCCATTTCGCCAATTACGTCCCAGCTATAAGGATGGCCCTGAGGATACAGGTTCTTTAACATGACATACCTGGTAAAACCATAAGGACGGTTATCCACACCCTGACGTTTTTCATTCTGTACAACATTCTGTTGCTGTGCAAATGAGGTAGCAGTGACAGTATTCGCAAGATACCCCATCCTGTCGGATTCAAGCCACATTGCAGTTTCGAGAGAGTTGTTCGGTACCATCTCAAAGTATACTGTCTGATCTGTGCCTGTACCACCATTTAATGATCCGCCGGCCCGTTCTATAATCTTGAAAAATTGGTCTTCTCCAACATTTTCTGAACGCTGGAACATCATGTGCTCGAAGAGATGTGCGAAGCCGGTTTTTCCTGTCGTTTCACGATTTGATCCTACATGATAAAGGATTACCTGGGCAACCAGAGGATCGGACTTGTCTTCATTCAGAATCACAGTCAATCCGTTGGAGAGAGTGTATTTCTCATTTGGAATTGAGAGAGAGGGTTCTTTCATTCCCGTTGTACACGAGAAAAGAACTGATACAAGAAGTATCAGCAGAAATTGTAAAAACTTTTTCATTGGTTTCAGGTATTTGAACTGTTTAGTAATGAGACAACATCCAATTTAAGCAAAATCTTTCAGAGAAGACTTGTTTGCAGATAAAAAAAAATTCTTATTTTTGCCGTCGAATCTGCGGGAGTAGCTCAGTTGGTAGAGCATAACCTTGCCAAGGTTAGGGTCGCGGGTTCGAGTCCCGTCTCCCGCTCAAATGCCTCTTGATAAGGGGCATTTTCATTTAGTATTTGTTAAACAGAGTTGAACAGAGAAACTCTGTAACTCCGTACATGGTTTATTTAAACGCAGAGTTCGCAGAGGTTTACGCGAGAACGCGGAATTTGCATTGAAACTTTGAAACTTTGAAACTCTGAAGCTCTGAAACTCTGAAGCTCTGAAACTCTGAAATCCTGATACAGTGAAACTCTGAAACTTCTTTACGCTTTACGCTATACGCTCAGTTCCTCGGTCCCCACTTTACCAGATTATTATTCTCGAAATAAAGGACTGTGTTCTTATACGTCCAGGATTCCTCGACTGTGTTGCTGCTTATCACTCTGTTTATCTTTTCAGGGTTTCCCCAGCTGTCTCTTACCATCTCACCGTTCATGCCTTTCCAGATCTTACCGGAGTTGATCTTTGATGCTGTACTGGTCCCATACTTATTTTCAAGATAACTGAACCTGCTTATCTGGTTCTCCTGTACAGGACGGGCTCCACGGTTCATGTCGGTTTTTGTGCTCTGGTCCGGTGTTACGGGTGAAGCGCTTACAGGCTTATCATCGAGTACAGCCTGTCTTTTAAGAATAAATCCTTCATTGTCTTCAAAAAGAACCCTGAAATAAGCGCTGTCAGAATCAAGAACGGTGACTTTAGATCCGGAAGGTATAACCGAGATTACAGAAGTAAGATCATCTTTTGATCCGAAGAACCTTGCCGCTGACTTTAACGTAGCTGTCCTCTGATCCTGCTGTTGAATCTGCATACCCTGGCCTTTTTCAAGATCTTCGAGCACATCGGCTTTGTCTGTCTGACTTTGAACACACAATGAGATCGATAAGGTAATTATAAGCAGGAATGTTTTCATCTGGCAAAGTATTTTGTTTCAAACAAGGTTCAAAAATTGTACCAATTTCAGAAAAGCGAACAACTATTCATCAGGATATTTCTTTCTTATAATCATTAATCCATCTCTGAAGGGAAGAATAATATTTTCAATGCCTTCTCCTTTTCTAATCATTTCATTGAACTCAATAATTCCACGCGCCTGCTGATCTTTTGTTTCCTTTTCAATTACCTGTCCGCCCCATAATACATTATCGGCAAGTATAAACCCACCCGGATTAAGCTTTTCAAACGCAAGCCTGTAATAGTTTGAATAATCTCTTTTATCGGCATCGATGAAAACAAGATCGAATGTGATATCAAGTCCCGGGATTATTTCAAGCGCATTACCATTCAACAATTCAATCCTGTCAGCAACACCGGCTTTATCAAAGTATGACCTTGTAAATGTTGCAATTTCATCGTTTATCTCAATAGTAATAAGCTTCCCGCCCTTTTTTAATCCGGCTGCAAGGCAGATTGCCGAATAGCCTGTGAAAGTTCCGATCTCGAGAATGTTCATTGGGTTAATCATCCTTGAAACGAATTCAAGTAACATACCCTGCTGATGACCTGACACCATGTTCGGATTAACAAACCTGAGGTGTGTCTGCCTGTACAATTCTTCAAGAACAGGTTTTTCAGGAGTTATGTGATCGGTTATGTATTTCTGAAGTTCTTTGTTCATATATCTTCCCTTTTATTTATAGATAAGGGTTGAAAGCATTGAAGGTTCAAATATTTCATTTGCAATTTCAAGAAGATCGGAAGAAGATACATCGTCTATCTGTTTGCACAGATCTTCGAAGCTGTCGATTTTGTCATAAACCAGAAGGTTCTTTCCGAAACCGAGCATGAGGCTTTCGTGATTCTCATACCCTCTTGCGAGATAACCTTTCATCTGGCTTTTAGCCTTGCTCAGCTGGATAGTTCCAAGTCCTGATGTGCGCAACTTTTTTAATTCAGCCAGGCAGATGTCAGTACTTTTACCGAGCAGCTTAGCATCTGTGCCGAAATAAATTGAAAAAACGCCTGTATTGAAATATGGGTTGTATGAAGACTCGACATTATAAGCAAGGCCGTTCTTCTCACGTAATGAAAGATTGAGCCTTGAATTCATCCCCTGACCGCCAAGTATGTTGTTAAGCAGGAACATGCCTACTCTCTTTTTATCTTTAAGATCGTATGCAACATTCCCTATAATGCAATGATTCTGATATGTGTCTTTATCTTTAGTCTGTGACACAGGATGATATACAGGCTTGTCAGTTTGTCGTGCATTCACTTGGTCGGTTTCAATACAAGAGAAATACTTCTCAAACAACCTTATCAGCTTCTTCTGCTGAATATTCCCGACAGAGCAGAAGACAATCTGTTCCGCCCGATAATTCTTTTTAATAAAACTCCTGATCCTTTTCTGTGTGAATTTTTTAACAGATCCCGGTGATCCAAGTATGTTCCTGCCAATAGACTGATCGGCAAATATAATCTCCTCAAAATCGTCGAAGATCAGTTCTGAGGGGCTGTCGAGGTAAGAATTGATCTCTTCGATGACGACATCTTTTTCTTTCCCGATCTCTTTCTCGGGGAAGACAGAATTGAAAGTGATGTCGCTTATAAGATCAATTGCTCTTTCGTAATCATCTTTCAGGAATGAAGCATGGACGGCGGTTTCTTCTTTTGTTGTATAGGCGTTCAGCTCGCCTCCGACATCCTCGAGACGGCTCAGAATATGATAAGCTTTTCTTTTCGATGTTCCTTTAAAGAGCATGTGTTCGATGAAGTGGGCGATGCCATGTTCCTCAGGTGTTTCATTCCGGGATCCGGTATTAATTACTATACCGCAATGAGCGACAATGCTGCTTGTATTCCCGTGTACGAGCCTTATGCCGTTTGGAAGTGTATGATAAAAAAGATCCATTAGCTTTAATGATGTCCGCAAAGATACCATAATTACGGCCATCTTAAATGTGAATCAGATCTGATCAGATAAAAACAGTCCCCGTGAAGGAACGGGGACTGCATTCTTAATCACGTATTTCTAAAACACGTGACACGGCAATTTATTCGTCTGCAATACCGCAAACTCAAATTTCAGAAACAGAATGATATAAAGCAAATTTATTTTAGATTATAAGGTAGAGACAGTGTGAGGGAACTCGCTTGATCCAATAGCTGTGCAATTTTGGATTTTGTAAAAAAGAAAAGCCCTGATTTACAGGGCTTTCTTCCATTGGCTATTGTCGTTTTTGTGGTGCCACCAGGAATCGTCCCGATAGCTATCGGGACGGGGACATACGGAATTTTCATGAAAAATCTTTGGAAATTTTATTAAACAAATCAGGATATTTCTTCAGATTTTCAATGTACTTGCGGCTTTTCTGATTTTTGATAAATTTCTCAAGTTCCATAGCATGATTAATGGATCTGCATTTAATAGATAAGAATAGAACCCAGTCTCTGGCTCTTGAAGTGAATGATTTTGGTCCAAAAGTACCATCATTATGCATTTCCAGTCTTACAGAGATATCAGAAGTATAGCCAATATAAAAACGATCAATTGATTTGCTATAAATTATATAACAGAAATACTCCACCTTTATGCATGTCTGATTCTAAACTTAAGTAAAATGGTGTAATAAAAAAAGCAATTTTAAAAATCAAAACCTGAGAATGATGTGTGAGGGAGTGGAAGTGCGTAAAAAAAAGATCGAGAGTGTTCGTTTGAGCTCCGCTCTCACTCTCACTCTCGCTCTTTTTTTGTGGTGCCACCAGGAATCGAACCGGGGACACACGGATTTTCAGTCCGTTGCTCTACCGACTGAGCTATGGCACCTCCTTTTCGGACTGCAAATATATATTCTCAAATCTGTTTTTGCAAAAGATTTGAAAAGTAAATATTCAATATTATAACCACGGCTTTTTATCAGTCTGACTTGCAGGTGCTACACGGCTTAGCTTCCGCATACGATTGCATGCATAATGACATAAATGCTTCCTGAAACATTTTCAACTGTATAATAATCGGCTTTGGCGCCATCAAGATCGTGTGAATAGGGATATTGTCCCGGAGCCACAGTGTACTTACCGTTTGGCAGCCTGGGAACGATTTCGTTACCAACATAAAGATGTGTCTCATCGAGTGTGTAACCGGTTTTCACGCTTAATACAATTGAAACAGTTCCATTGTAATAATGAACATCCATCCTTCCTGCAAGTGCTCCTTTATCGGGGTCGCACTGGCCGGCAGCAGCATAGAGGTTGTACCAGGTAGAGGTGCCCTCAATAAGCGGACCATTCGACCAGCCCCACCTGTTAAAGTCAGGCTTGTTGTCTCCGTCGAGGTCGAGTGTTGTAAAGCAGAATGCATGGCTTAGAGAAGTTTTGCGTGCAAAGGCGGTTTCGCATTCATTGAGAATCCCGTCAGAGGTTCCCATTTTTGTAACTGGAACAGGACCCGATCCGCTATCATTTTTCTCACAGGAAAACATGACAGCTGCGGCAAAAAAAGACACTAAAAGAATTGGTTTCTTTTTCATATTTATAAAGGATTTTAATTAAGAAAAACAACTTTGGTTGATTGAATACTTACCCGCTATAAAAAAATCAAACCCTGCTTATTCCGGTAAGATGAACTTTAAACAAAAAAAAGTCTTGAAATGTTTTTTGGATCAACATTTTTTTGAATTTGATCAACATTCTTTGAAAAGGAAATAAAAAGGTAAAGTTGTTTCACACTGAATCCGAAACCAGTTTAGATTGAAATAAGTATTTGCCTTGAAGGGTTAATTGCCTGAATATTACTACTTGGTAATTCGAGGTGATGCTACGCAATGTAGCGTATCAGTTCAGCTCTTTTTCTTTCTGTTTAACGACAAGATCTTCGAGTGTGTATGTCTTGAAATACATTATTATTGATTCATTAAGGCCACTCCAGAATTCCCTTGCTGCACAGGCAGCAGAAAGCTCGCATCTGAAATTACAGCTCATGCAGTCAACAATAGCTATTTCCGGTTCAAAGGCTTTATAAATATCGAGTATACTGATTTTTTTGGGTGAACGGGTGAGCAGATAGCCGCTTTTCTTTCCTCTGACTGTAGTTATAAGGCCTGCAGTCTTTAAAGATGAAATAATACTATCAAGGTATTTGATCGATATCCTCTGCCTCTCCGAAATTTCTTTCTGATAAACCCCTTTAGCAGATCCATCAAGGGCGATTTCAAGCATCGCCCTTATACCATATCTTATTTTTGTGTTATATTTCAAAGTATTTATTTACTGGCATATCCCTGACTATTCAGGCCGAGACCAAATTTAACAAATACTTCGTCTTTAATTTTAACCATACCGAAATATTTTGGCGTCGGGTTTATGTTAAGATCACTAAGACCGACAATAATGGTTCCTGCTAGCATTCTTTCTCCGCCGGCGAGAACTTCTGCTCTGCAAATTATATCATATTCCCTTCTGACTCCGGCTATTTTAACGGGTATATTGTTAAGTACTATCTCATCCTCGGTACGCAAACGCATGAATGCATCAGAAGGAAGTTCAATAGTAATATCAGGATACTCATCTGCCTTAAGAAGCGTAACGAAATCCTTTAAAGCTGATTTGTTATTGCATTTGAAGTCTTTAACAGGAACTATTACCTTGTCGGTGTTGCCGGATATTATATTTTTACTGCTGATAGGGTAGGAGAACAGCACTTTATTTATGTTTGATTCAACTGTAATGTCAATGTAACCTTTTACAGGCGAGTCAGCTATGGCCGGTTTGTAAGGCACTGTTAAAAAAAGTATTAATATGATGAAATATTTTTTTTTCATGAATTTACGTGAAGAATGTGACTGCGACGTGTGACCGTGTCAGAATGAAATAGCTGACTCGATCATTACGCCATTAAACCCGGCATTGCCTCCATATACATCAAAATGTTTGTAATTCTGATCGACATACTCTGCTTTGATTACAAGCGACTTAAGAGGGAACCATCCTATACTTGTCTCCAGACGGTTTATTGCTGCAGGTGTATCGTTGCCGGCAGTATTGTATTTGATGCCTGCAAAGAAGTTTTCATCATTGCCGAAACGATATATACCTTCAATTGCGAATTGATTAAAGTCAAATTTTGTTCCATTGGGAGTTGTCCCCTTCAGCTTTTCAAGTGTTCCGAAAAGTTCTGCGCCATAGTATTTAACGAACAGGTTTATCATACCGGAATTATCCTTGTTTGTTGTTCCCGGACCCCAGTTACCTGTAGTAAAGTTTGCTGACGGATCAACATCCGAGGCGCTGTTTGTTGTTCTCTGCATTACAAGATAAAACCGTGATCCTGCCCTGTCACCGAAATAAAGTGATCCCGAATGGTTTTTGGAAGAATGATATCCTGACAGCGTGAGCCTGAATCTGAGATTATCATTTAATTGTTTGTCATAACCGATCTTCCCATAGAATGCAAGTTCCTTTCCGGCATTATATGCAGTATACTGACGTGTTGCAGCGTTATAGCCCGAGAGTGAAGCATTGACTGTCCCGGTCGTCAGCCCGCCCATGAGAAGAAAACCCGATGCATTGAAATAAGCCTCAAAAGCAGGTGAAACGCTGAATCCTTCAATTATGTTATTGCCAACGAACGGATTCCTTATTGCGTTACCGTTATCTGTTCTCCTGAAATGATAATCTCCGTAATTAAGCTCCATAACACCTGCACGGAATGAAATATAATCCATGATTTTTGTTATTGCCGGCGATTTGATGAACGGAAGCTTATCGACAAACAGGTAACCTCCTTTCACCCAGGTATCATTGTGGTGACGTGAAGAAAGATACGTTGTCAGGTTTACAGTTATTCCATCGGCAAGATTTGCATCGAGGTTGAAATTGGCTGTTGGAAGCGTGATCCCTTTACCAAGCGGAATCAGCCTTGCAGTATCAGCATGATGACTAAGTCCCTGATATTGCATCGCAAAATCAGCTCCGACTTTTACAGCCGGTTTTTCAGTCTCCTCACCAAATGAATATGATTTTTCAAAACCCTGCGCATTCGCAACGGTTACAATGGCCATTGCCCAGATGATCAAAAATACGTTTTTCATAGCATTCCTGTTTTTTAAACTATATTGTTTCATATATCCTTTTGATTATACTGAAGAGTGAAGTTCACCTTTACCTTATCGCCTGTTTTAAGAGTTCCGAGCATTGCTGTTGGCGGCTGCATACCATAACCGCTGAATGTTAATTCCGCCGAAGCTGAAATATCAACGATCCTGTCCTTTAAAGTGCCTTTGAAAGGTATTGTGATCTCGTGTTTCTGTCCGGCAAGTGATAAAGTACCTTTTAAATTGCCTTTTATACTTGTTCCCTCTGAGATGAGATCGCTCACAGTTGTGCCGGAGAAGCTTATTTCAGGAAACTCATCGGCCTTGAGAGCATCGTAGGTTTTTTTATCCATAAGAGAATTATCGCTTTTTATATCATGCGCTTTACAGTTGAATATCACCTTCCGGATGTTTTTTACAGACAAGCCTTCGTGATCAAGCTGAAATGAGGAAGTAAAATGTTTAACATCCATCTCCCAGTCATGAAGAGATGATGTTCCTGTTATTATTACTTTACTTCCTGCAGGGGAAAGTTCGTAAACCTGTGCCCTTGTAACAGGTTCAAGTGTTAATATTGTGATGCATATAAGAAGACCCGATTTTTTTATGTTCATTATTTTTGTTTTAAACTACAAATCCTACTAAATAAGTAGGACAAAGATATATGCTGTTATTTTATTAACAGCAAAAAAGAGTGTCTTTTTATAATGAAAGTGATTTTTATTATAAATTGATGCTCACTTCGACTACGCTCAGTGAGCGGCATCCACCGTAATAACGCTCACTTCGACTACGCTCAGTGAGCGGAATCCACCGTGATAACGCTCACTTCGACTACGCTCAGTGAGCGGCATCCACGCTCACTTCGACTACACTCAGTGAGCGGCATCCACGTTCACTGAGCGTAGCCGAAGTGAACGTGCCGGAGCCGAAGTGAACGTGTCGGAGCCAAAGTGAACGCGTCAGAGCCGAAAGGAATGACTCAAAGTCGATGTGTGGTTATATGTGAGGGTTACCCTACAATAAACAACCTCTTGCTCGAAAATTCGGGATCGCATGTGACGTTCACCCTGAGCTTTCTGAGACCGGCTTCGTCGCCGGGTGTCGGGATATGTGTAAGATGAACTTCACAGCCCTGCAGAAGCTTAAGATTTTCAAGAGCCATCTGGGCGGCGGGATTATATAATGAACTTATTCCGAGGAGTATAAGAACCTCTTCGACATCAAGGCTTACCATTTTGCCGTTAAGGATATCCTTCTTGAGCCAGGTCACTGAATCTATAATATTTTTAGGAAGAAGATAAAGCCTGTCAGGAAGACCGGCAAGATGCTTTGTTGCATTAAGCAAGAGGCTCGAGGATGCATGCAGCAGCTCTGAATTCTTTCCTGTAACTATTGTCCCGTCATGAAGCTGTATTGCGGCCCCGCAATAGATGCCCGAGCTTCCTTTTCCGCTCTTTTCAGCTTCTTTTGCAGCTTCTCTTGCTGGCAGAACGACATTTCTGTCTTCAGGCCTGGCGCCTGCTTTTTCAATTATTTTCTCAGCATGAAGAAGTGAATCTTTTTCAGCAAGACCTATATAATATTCTACAGCACATCTGAAATATCTCCTGATTATCTCCTGGTGAGAAGCCTCGGTTATGATCTTATCATCGATTATACCTGAGCTTGCACGATTGACCCCCATATCTGTGGGCGACCGGTACATTGAAGCGCCGCCAGTAATTTTTTCTATTATTCTTTTCAGGAGATTGAAAGCTTCTATATCCCTGTTATAGTTTACAACTATTTTATTGTAGGCCTTCAGATGATGAGTATCAATAAGCACTTCATCTTTCAGATCGATTGTTGCGGCTTCGTAGGCAATGTTGACTTTATGATCTATCGGAAGATCCCAGATCGGAAAAGTCTCGAATTTTGCATAACCGGCCTTTACCCCCTTTTTGTATTCATGATACAGGTTACAGAGGCATGTTGCAAGCTTGCCGCTGCCAGGACCGGGTCCTGTAACAATAACAATCGGATGAGTCGTTTTTATATATTCATTTGCTCCATACCCTCTGTCGCTCACAATCAGGTCAACATTTGAAGGATACCCTTCCGTGGGATAATGAAGATAAACTTTGACGCCTCTGGCTTCAAGCTTGTTCCTGAAAACAGTTGCAGGAAGCTGATTCTGGTACCGGGTTATAACAACCGCTGTAACATTTATCCCCCATTCGCTGAAATCGTCGATTGTCTTGAGTGCATCGACATCGTACGTTATTCCGAAGTCAGCTCTCACCTTTTTTCTTTCAATATCGCCGGCGTTGATGCAGAGGATAACATCTATTTTATCCTTAAGCATTTGTAAGAGCCTCATTTTTACATTCGGGTCAAAACCGGGGAACACCCGTGCAGCATGATAATCATAGAGAATTTTCCCGCCGAACTCAAGATACAGCTTCTGGTTAAATCTTTTTACACGTTCAAGAATTGATTCTGTCTGTTCTTTCAGGTATTTTTCATTGTCAAACCCGATTGCTTTTGAAGCTTCCATTATTCGAAATTAAGCTTCAATATTATGAAAATTTCGGCTCTGTAGCTTCGTTTGACATTCTTTCTTCACATTTTTTTCTCCAGCTCTTTTTATGGCCATTCTGTGGACCGGGAGCTATTCCCGCGAGAAGGATCTTCGACAACAGGAATAATCCTGCAGTCTGCCAGTAAGTTATTTGAGGTCCGTTAAACAATCCTGGAATAAGGCTGTTCCATAAGGCCTGAACAATGAAAATGACTCCGAAGACGAATGCAATGCCGAGTATTGCAATTCCGATGTACTTAAAGACTCTGTGTGTTCTCATGGGTAAATGTATAATTTATATAATTCATTTAGTCTCTTTCTTAGTGCAAGGACAGCATAACGCTTCCTTGAGATAAGTGTGTTTATCCCTATTCCTGTTTTATCTGAAATCTTTTTGAAGCTCATCTCCTCAAACTCGTTCTGAATAAACACATAGCTCTGCTCTTCCGGAAGTTCTGCAAGGGTTTCTTCAATAGTGTCCCAGATCATCTCCCTCAGATCATTATCAGCAGGAAGGGGCGCTTTTTCAGGGAGTATATCTTTTAGTGTAAGATATCCATCTTCAGTTTCAGATGATTTTTCGTCATAACTTAGTGTTGCAGTTTTTTTCTTCCTGAATTTGTCGGTGATCATATTGTTAGCAACCCTGTAGAGCCATGAAGTCAGGCTTTCGATCCTCCTGATGTCATTGAAACCGGCTGTAAGCTGATAAAAAACTTCCTGGAGAATGTCTTCAGCTTCCATCCTGTCAGATACCCTGTAGTTTATATAGCCGAGAAGACGTTTTCGTTCTTTCCTGTAAGCTGCTGATATTTTCTCCGCTTCTGCCGGATTCATATAACAATTTTACTTATTAAGACGAAACGCCAATATTGATATTTTAAAAAAAGCATTAAAAACGAAAAACCCAAATGTTTTACCGGTTTGAAACAGCCTGCCATGATGATTCATCGGGATTCAGCAGATATACGAATCCCTTTTCGGAGGCATTCATCAAAAGAATTTTGAGAATAATGAAATTCGACAGTATGGCCTCGGCTTTCCGCGATGATATCTTTGCGGTCTTTCTGAACGCAGATAACGTTATTGAACTATTTTTTTTGAGGTATTCCATCAGTAGGTTTTCAACCTTTCCGAATCTCACAGTGACTCCTGATTTCATTGCTTCCTTTCTCCAGACCTGGAGAAGCACTTTGTTTGCGGCGAGATTCTGGTCCCCATGCCTGAAATATGGAATCCATCTCCCATCCTCATCTTTAGCCTGGTAAGGTCTTGAATTACCTTTGAAGACTTCAACTTCAAGGATTGTTTTTCCTTCTGCTATATGCTGTTTTGTTGTATAAGTGATTTCAGGCCTGCAGAAAAGGTGAGCCGCGGTATCGACCATATACATCTCTTCATCCGACCTGACACCTGCAATGCTCCCGTTATCCCTGACTCCTATAAGTAACTTTCCCCCATCAGTATTGGAGAAAGCAACAAGTGATCTTGCAATTTTCCTGCTGTCGTTGATTGCGTACTTGAAATCAAGCTGCTGGTTTTCGCCATCTTCAATCAGCTTTCTCAGGTAAGCCTCCATTTATTGTAATTCAGATCGTAAAATGCAAAGTTAGATCAATTATAAGATCTTTTCAGATTGGAACGACCCCTGAAATATAAAAAAAATATGTTATAATATGCTATCAGACTTCTGTAACTACAAGATAATCTTTAAGGCTGAGAAGACATTCAACCTGCCTTGCAGACAGGCTGCCTTTCCAGGTGTAATATTTTTTCAATGATTTAATGAATTCGACCTGATAAGGCGTCAGACTTTTATGCCTTATTTCCAGAAAGTTGAATACTTCTTTTATCTCCCTCGGTTCCATGTCAACTAAGTTTTTAAATTAAAAAGGATTATCATTAAACGGGGAAATGAAATTACTTGAAGATTACAACCTTAAAATTAAGTCTAAATTAAATTGGGATGAAACAATGATTAAGGTTAAAGGCTATAAAGAGCAGGAACGGGAGAATGGGAGAGGGGGAGAGATCTGCCACCGGTCATTCGAGTTATGCGTTCTGCGTTTATCTGTTTTTACACTATACGCAGGTACTTTCGCCTTTCGCCTTCCTCCTTTCGCCTTTTATCTGACACCAGTACCCAGCCCCCGTCTTTCTACCATCCCGGGATAAAGTTCAGCCCGAATGCTCCATTCCTGAAACCGCCGTTCTGCAAAGGGAATGCATAATATGGTTCAATAATCATTGCACCGAATACGTTGACCCTGAGCGATACTCCGGTGCTCATTACCGGTTTATATGCCGAAGTCTCAGAAGTCATTATACCGGGTTCAAGAAATGATGAGGTCTGTCCTCCCCAGGCCATACCGGAATCAAAAAACAAGTTAAGATCTGTAAACAGGAATTTAGACTTTATGATGGCAAGCTTCTTAGGACCTGTGAACGGAATTCTTATCTCGGCATTTGCCACTGCAATTTTGGAACCGGCGAGCCATGATATGTTGAAATCACTATTCCCTGATGATACAGAATTGTACACATTCTGATAACCTCTTATGTACCATGGATTTCCAAGATATAGTTGAGGCAGGGTCCCATTTGCAGCGTCCTTTCCGAAAATATTGTAGTTCATAACACGAAAGGCGAAGCTTACAGGTTTCAGGTAGAAGTATTTCCTGTAATCTAATAGTGTTGTATAGATGTTGGCATCGCCAAAGTATCTTTCAACCTGGAATCTTTGCCTGTGACCCTGCATTGGTGAAGTCATCCCTGAAAATGAATTGTCTTCAACATAAGCCAGTGAGACCTGCTGATAATTGCTTCCTCCGGGGGCGGGCAGCTTTTTACGGTTGCCCCCGATAGCAACTCCGTTTAATGTGTAGTAATTATTGAATCTGTCTATACGGTAGCTGTACCATGATGTGGAGACAGTTGCCTCAAATCTCCTTGTCTGTGAAAGGGGATAAGCGCCGAAAAGAGAAATATTGTCTTCAAAAATCCTGAGATAGTCTATTATTAGATTGTTTACGGGAACCATCCCGTCTGCTGATGGCAGTGAATCACCGACCAGTGCCATCCCTCCGGTGAGATATGGAATATGAGATATTGCCCCGCCCCATTTGATCTTGCCGCCCTGGTTTAAGTATGCAACCTGGCCTCCAAAATCGTAGATCTCTCCGTTAAGCGAAAGAGAAGAATATATCTGGTTATTTCCGACGATATCACCGAAAATCATATTGACGCTTCCTCCCATATTATTCCTGTAAAGACCTCCTGTTGAAACACCGATGCTTGCATTATTTGAAATATAATCAAGCTTGAACTTCGGTTTGTAGCGTGATTCCCTGATTGAATCAGGAGCGATTTTTGTGTTTTCTTCAGGTTCATATATCGTAAGATCCACTTTATTGGCATTATTCGAAACATTTACTGGAGGCAGAACAGAAGCTTCATAATTTGAATAATTTTTATCAAAGCTTTCGTTTTTAAACATTTCATCTTTTGCAATGTAAATCTGGTATTTATCGCTGAAGAAATAATTATAAGAGATCTGACCAGTTTGCCGTGCAATGCTCACTGCGGGTGAATAAGCTGTTATACCGCTTATCCCGGTCATATACTCTGTAAGCCTTGAAAGATTGCCGCTGTCGAGATTGTACCTGAAAAGATTTCTGAACCCATCGGCATCCGAAATGAAATAGATGTTTTTATCATCGGGAGAAAAAAGAGGATTCATGTTTTCAGCGTCATTGAATACATCAAGCACCCTTACCGATCTGTCATTCATATCAAGGATCGCTATGTTAAAAGAATAATTCTTCTGGTTGTCGCCGAAATTGGCTTTTTCCTTTGAAAACACGATGTACCTGCCGTCAGTCGACCATGAAGGATGCAATTCACCTGTAAAATCGTCTGTAAGTTTCTCAACCTGTCCTGTTTTAAATGTGTAGAGATAAAGATCTGAAATTCCGTTGACCATCCCTGAAATTACTATTTTCTCACCGTCGGGCGACCATGAGGGATTTGCAAACGAAGGGACGCCCTTTATTTCAAATTCATCTGTGATCTTCCTCTTCTTTACATCGAGGATCGCCATCTTGTTTATCCCCTTACTGAAGATAACAAAGGCAAATTTGCTTCCATCGGGCGACCATGTTCCTGATGATTCAATAAAATTGTAATCGTCTATCTCATCGTTTCTTACAACGCTCGAAAGCTTTTTAATTATTTTGCCTTTTTCAGTATCTGCAAGGTAAAGATCAAGCGTAAAAAGATCTTTTTCGGAGAAGAATGCAATGTATTTGCCGTCAGGACTTATTGAAGGAGAAATATTAATATCTCCTGAGTTTTCGCTCGAGATGATCTTTTTTCCTCTGACACTGTCAGTTCTGTTTTTAAGGTATTTGCTATAATGGATCCCTGTTGCACTCTTCCACATTGCCGATAATGTTGCTGAGTTTACCTTTAAGAGCGAATCAGCAGCCCTGTCGAATCCAAGAGCAGCAGTGTTTTTAAGAAGAGGCACAATTATGGCATCTCCCCAGGTCTTGGCTGCCATGGCCCAGAAAGCCTGACCATAAGTATAGGGGAAATATTTTGATTCTGTACTCAACTGTTTGATAGTCGGAAATTCATTATTCAGAACAGCATCCCTCATTACCATTGAAGTGTGCGGATCAATGCTCCCTTTTGACAGATATTCAGCCATTCCTTCTATCATCCACAGTGGAACATTATTAAGAGAAAAATCCTTCGATCTTGTGCCTTTCAGGAACATATGGTACTGGAAGGCATGCACAAGCTCATGACCAAGGACATGATCAGTCTGAGCAATTGAAGGAGCAACAGGAATAATAACCCTGTTTTTCAAGGCTTCAGTTACGCCTCCGGTTCCGGTTCCGATAAGTCCGCTGACTGTGTTTGTCTGCTGGAAATCGGCATGATTTGAATAAAGTATAATCGGGTTCCTTACAGTAAAAGTGTCGCGGAATACTTTCTGATGCATCTGGTACCATTTCTCCGACCATAGAGATACTGCCTTTATCATTGAATCATTCTGAAGATAATGATATATCTCAAAATGAGGAGTCTTTACAACTTCATATTTGAATTTCTTATATCCTGGTTTATTCCTTCCGAAATACTGGGCATTGATTGTGCTTCCTGCAAGTAAGAAGCTGATAAACACCAATATATATTTAAAGGAACAAGTATTTATTTTAGTCTTCCTCATAATTAATAAATTTTAACGAACAAACAGTCAGGCTGTTGCAATCTTCATTATATCGTGATTTTGCAAAAAATATGCCAGAAAGATGTTCTTTCGATACTGACAGGATTTTTTCAGAGAATGTTCTTACAAGCCATGAATTATGTAAACGTGTTTTTTCATCAAGATATTAATGAAAAAGGCAAAAAAAATTAATGTATCAATAAAAAAGTCTGTAGTAGCTTGATGAAATAAATTAAATATCTATATTTGCCGAAATACTGTTAGTGCATAAGTTGACATTTCATATTTTAAATATGCTACCTGAAACAAAAACAACATACAGCCTTTCATATACAGACAGACTGAAAACAGAAGAGGCAATTTTCTTCATAAAAGATAAATTCAGTAAAAAACTTGCTCAGTCACTTGATCTTGTCAGAGTATCTGCTCCCATTGCCATTCTCGATGGCACAGGCATCAATGATGATCTTAACGGTATCGAGAAACCGGTAAGTTTTCCTGTCAAGGGTATAAATAAATACAATGCTGTCATAGTGCAATCGCTTGCCAAATGGAAGAGGCTGAGACTCAAAGAGTATGACATACAAACAGGCAAAGGTATTGTTACTGATATGCGTGCTATCCGGCCCGATGAGGATCTGAGCCCGATCCATTCAGTATATGTTGATCAATGGGACTGGGAAAAGTGTATTGACAGGGGACTGAGAAATATAAAGTTCCTTAAGCAAACTGTCGAATCAATTTATGATGCTTTGAAGCAGACAGAAAATGAATTGTACGATGAATTTCCTGAATATGTTCCAATACTTCCCGAAAAAATACACTTTATTCATTCGGAGCAGTTGTTGTTATTATATCCTGACCTTACTCCAAGGCAGCGTGAATCGGAGATTGCCAGGCAATATGGCGCTGTATTTATAATCGGAATAGGAGCAGAGCTCAGCAATGGAGAACCACACGACGGAAGGGCTCCTGATTATGATGACTGGAGTTCAGTCAACGATGAGGGCTTTTTGGGCCTTAATGGTGACATTATCCTGTGGAACCCTGTTTTGAGGAAAGGTTTCGAAATATCGTCAATGGGAATACGTGTTGATGAGATTTCGATGGAAAAACAATTAGCTATTAAGGGATGCCCCGAAAGGAAAAAACTGATGTTTCACAGTATGCTTATGAGTGGAAAGCTGCCATTAAGTATAGGTGGTGGAATAGGACAATCAAGAATATGCATGTTCATGCTAAGGAAGAAGCATATAGGTGAGGTGCAATCGAGCGTATGGCCTGATTCAATTATAACAGGCGATAATGATATCAGGCTTCTTTGAGCTTATAGTAAACTCCAATCACAAGAGTCCCGCACTTGAAAGTTGCGGGACTCTTTTTATATGCTGTAAACCCTTAGGTTTATCAGGTGGAATTATAAAAAAATACAGGTAAAAACTCCTGAGGCACTTCATGTTCATCAGTCTACTTTTGAATCATCAGGGATTTCAGGAATATGTAGACTTTTCTTCATTCATGCATAAGATTAATGCATGAATGATTTATGATAAGAATTATATGATACTATCAATATTTCAGTTTTTCTCTGGTCACAGGAGAAGTTGCATAAATCAGCTTCTTATAATACTGCTTCTTCTGGTATCACAGCAATCAGTTTACTCACAGGGAGGAACACTTATCTTTTCTTTAAATCAATTTAAAATCATCGGGGAGGGTGGAACAATAACCTATTGTGTTACAGATGATGCAGATTTAATTTACAACCTGAATCCCGGCAATAAGCAATTTACGGGTCCGGGAATTATTGATACAGATCCTAACGATGGTCGGGCAACATTCGATCCAGGTATTGCAGGATATGGGACACATATAATAAGATACAATGGCAAAAGCTATAATTTTATTGTTGCTAATCCGGGCACAGTAACTCTCGCTCCTTTCCCGGAGTACTGTGCATCAGTAGACGCTTTTACATTAACAGGAGGATCGCCTGCTGACATTACAGGAAAATATTATGTGGACGGAATCGAAACGGCAACTTTCAGCCCAAAGCTGAAAGGCCCGGGTGTGTTTAGCGTTGTCTATGCGGTCGGATCGGCAGGTTGCCTTACTTCATCGGCAGCTGAATTAATTAAAGTTAAGGCATTGCCGGCAATAACTTTTCTGCAACCTCCGACTCCTTTGTGTAAGGATGCCTCACCTGTTGATCTGTTACCACTTGTGTCACCAGCCGGTGGCGTATTTACAGGCACAGGTGTTACAGGTAATAAATTTGATCCGTCTATTGTTCCTCTCCCCGGAACATATACCATTACTTATTCATATACTGATCCTGTTACAGGATGCAGCAATTCGGCCCAGAAAAACATAACAGTGAACCCTGTTCCTGTTCTTTCTATCACCGGACTTGATGTAACAAATTGCGAATATGATCCGGATTTTACTTTCACGTATAGTCCTGTATCAGGCGCAGGTGGTTCGGCTGTTTTAACAGGGAATGGCATTACTAACCTTGGAGGAGGGAATGCCTCGTTCAGCCCGTCAGACGCAGGTCTTGGTTACCATACTGTGGCTTTCTCTTATACAACTTCCACAGGGTGTTATGCTTCACAGTCAGTGAGTGTCAGGGTCGGAACTGACATAAAGATGGCAGGACTCGCAACAAATTATTGTCAGAACGATCCTGTTGTCAATTTTAACTATTCTCACTGGGATCCCGATCCTGCAACTCCGCCTGCCCTGCCGCACACTCTTTCAATTAACGGAGGAACGGGGTTGACCGATCCTGGCTTCGGTGATGCCTCATTTAATCCTTCTTTAACACCAGGTGCATATACAATAACGTATACATATACGGATGACCTGACATGTGTAAATGAGATTGAAAAAAATGTCCAGATATTTCCGGTACCTGTGGCTAATTTTGCAGGATTAAGCGCTTCATATTGCCAGTCAGCATCTGATGTTACCCTAACGGGAATGCCTCCAAATGGAACTTTTACAGGCCCCGGGGCAAGTGTTGTTAATCTTGGAGGAGGTGTTGCGACATTTAAACCTTCAACACTCGCCAGCGGCAGTACATATAATATTACATATTCAGTCAGCAACACATCAGGATGTTCTGATACCGAAACAAAGCCGGTCACAATAAATCCTCTTCCATCAGCATATACAGTCACGGGATCAGGTTCATATTGCCAGGGGGCTCCGGGGTTAAATGTAACTTTATTCGATTCTGACGCAGATGTTAATTATCAGCTGTACAAAAACAATTCACCTGAAGGCGGACCTGTAGCAGGAACAGGAGCTCCAATAGTCTGGAACAACAAAACAGCAGGCACATATACTGTAGAGGCAAAGGATGCTATCACAAACTGTACAATAATGATGAATGGTTCTGCTGTTATTCTTGTTACCCCTAAGGTGACAATAACATCGCAACCGGTTGCAACAAGTACCTGTGAGTCGTCAACTGCATCATTCAATATAGAGGCAACCGGAGAGAACCTTCATTATCAATGGTACAAAAATGGTATTGCAACCGGTACTGATAATAAAGTGCTTATATTGAATCTTGTACCTCTGACAGACGATGGTCAACTTGTGTATTGTGATGTAACGAGCACATGCGGTGGAACAATAACTAGTAATTCTGTCGCTCTTGGTGTACAGCCGAAGACCTCAATAACTCTTCATCCGGTTGACGCGATCAGGTGTTCAGGGGGTGGGGTCGCTTTCACTGTAACGGCTACTGGTGTAAATAATTCTTACAGGTGGAAATTCGGAGCGGGATATCTTGCTGATGCAGCAGGAAAAATCTCAGGAAGCAGCACATCTTCACTCATAGTTTCAAACCTGACCGCCGCTGACGCAGGATTGTATTCATGTGAAGTAACGGGTAATTGTGGGATTGCTGTGACAAGCGCACAGGCTGCGCTTATTGTAAATGACCCGATAGCAATAACAAACCAGCCGCTTCCGGTTACGGCATGTGCCGGTACAAATACTTCATTCAGCGTAACAGCAACTCCTGCCCTCGGACTGACGTATCAATGGTTTTTTGATGCCGACGGCGGAGCAGTTGCCTACGTTCCTGTTGGCGCAGATAATCCAAGTCTTCCACTGACGGGGGTTGCTGCAGCAAATAAGGGGAGCTATTATTGCCGCATTAGCAATGCTTGTGGCGAGGTGCGCAATACAACTACAGTGACCCTGAATGTTCCTGTTACAACACTTATAACAGGAAACCCTGTGGGTGATATTGTCTGTGCTGGCAGCAATCTCAATATGTCAGTAACGGCGCAGGGCGAAAATCTGACTTATCAATGGTTCAGGGATGCAGATCCAGTTCCTCTTTCAGATAATGCTATTGTTCATAATTCCACAACAGCAAACATCTCCTTTTCAGGACTTACGGCTTTATATACAGGAAATTACAGAGTAAAGGTATCAGGAACATGCGGTGATCAGACAAGCGCTCCTGATGCAATAATCTCAGTCAGACAACCAATAACGATTACAAGTCAGCCGGTAAGCAAAAATGTATGCTCAGGCAATGATGTTACTTTTTCTGTAGAAGCCGGAGGTGATGACCTGAGTTTTCAGTGGCAGTTTAATACAGTTAATATCGGAGGGGCGACATTTGCTGATTATACAATAAGTGGGGCTTCTGCACTTAATGCCGGAAATTACAGGTGCATAATATCATCTGATGAATGTGGAACCAGGATCTCAAGCTCTGCTACACTTGTTGTTACACCTGTTACTGCGATAACAACACAACCTGTATCCCTGAAGAATGCATGTGTTGGTACAAATGTTTCATTTTCAGTTACCGCGAGTGGTTCGGGGTTAACATATCAATGGTATAAGGATGGAGCGGGTATGGGTGCAGGATTTACATCCTCATCACTCAATCTTATAAATGTGAGTTCTGCAAGCGCCGGAAGCTACACATGTTACGTAACAGGCAGTTGCGGAACTGTACAGGTGAGCGATCCGGGCAGGCTTACAATAGATTCACCCGTGGCTGTTTCAATACATCCTGCCGGTTCACAGGTATGTCTTAATTCATCCTACGAACTGAATGTTGTTTTATCATCGGGTACAAATCCTGTTTACAAATGGTATTTCGATAATGATCTTGACGGGACTTTTATTCCTGTAGCTGGTGCAACAGGACCAATTCTGACTGTTAGTCCATTCAGTGCCGCAAAAGCCGGAGATTATTATTGCAGTATTACCAACGGGTGTGGTTCAGTTAACAGCCAGACGGCACGGCTCAGTCTTATCGATGTATTTAACATAACAACACCTCTCAGCGATTTCATCGTTTGTGAAAACGGGAATACTACTCTGAAAGTGGCAACTGATCAGCCTGTATCGTACAGGTGGTCTAAAAACGGGACTGTGATTGCCGGCCAGACATCATCTTCACTTATTCTTAACAATATTCAATTTGCAGATAATGGGGCCGTTTATAGTTGTGAAATAATTAACAGTTGTATAACCAGGATTACTTCTGCAACAGTAACTGTAACAAGACCTTTAAGCATAACACTTCAGCCTCAGAGCGGAATTGCATGCCCCGGGGCTCCATACAGCATAATTCTCAGCGCAACAGGAACGAATCCGGCATATCAATGGTATAAAGCGCCCGGTACAGCTATTGCAGGGGCAACAGGCGCCTCACTTTCATTTTCACCCTTTGCAGCCGGAGACGCAGGAACATATTATTGTATAATCACAAATGGATGCGGTTCCGTGCAAACTGCGAATGCAGCTATTAGTGCAGGTACGTCTACAACTGTTTCCGATCCTTTGCCTTTATCACTCTGCACAGGAGATGATGCGGTGTTTAGTGTTACCGGATCAGGCAATAACCTTCATTACGAATGGAGAAAAAACTATGTGCCTCTTACAGATGACGGCAGAATAATCGGATCAGGTACTAATTCGCTTACGATAAAAGATGTTGTTCAGGGCGATGAGCAGACATACGATGTTGTTGTCACCGGAACATGCGGATTGACAGCAACATCTGCGGGAGCTTTCCTTGAAGTAACATCCCCTCCGGTCATCACTGCGAATCCGGTTCCAGTCACCATTTGCAGTGGTGGCAATACAAGTTTCAGCGTAACAGTTGCTTCTGTCGTTACAGATCCTCTGCCGGCTTATCAATGGCAACTCGATGGAGCTGCAATCGACCCTGTTGCCAATCCTTCAGCAGCAACACCCACTCTTGATGTTACAGGTGCTGTTACAGGAGGAATTTATAATTGCGTTATCAGCAACTCATGCGGATTTGTTACAAGTACATCGGCTGAACTGATTATTGAACAGAATGTGAATATAGTCAGTCATCCTGCACTTACACAAACCAGATGCGAAGGCAGTAATGTAACTTTTATTGCGAGCATTACAGGTCCGACTGATATGACTTTGCAGTGGTACAAGGACAACGGCACTCCGGCAGGACAAACCCTTGTTAACGGAGGAAATATTTCGGGAGTCAATCTGCCGACACTCAGCATTAATAACATAACCCTCGCTGATGCAGGCTCTTATTTCTGCAGGGCCACAAGCTCATGCGGTATCAGGACCACCAACTCAGGGATACTTGCCGTACAGGGAAGAATAGCAATAACTCAGCAACCTCAGAATATTACTGTTTGTCCGGGCGGGACACTTACACTTGGTACAATTGCTACAGGTACAGTCACAAATTACCAATGGAAATATTTTGATGGAACTGTTACAACAAATATAGGTGCAAATAATCCTGTTTACTCAGTCAGTCCCTTTGTACCGGCTTCTCATGCCGGGTCGTATACTTGCGAGCTTACGAATATCTGTGAGACGATTATTACAAGCAGTGCTGTTGTGACAGCAGGAATTCCAACAAATGCTGCCATTTCAGCAAATGTGATTGAATGTGAAGGAGGAAATGCTTCGTTTACAGTTACTGCAACAGGCAGTAATCTTATATATAAATGGTATCATGGAACAACGGCGCTTTCTGATAATGCAAGGATAGGAGGGAGCGAATCTGCAACGCTGACTATCACCGGTTTAATCCCCGGTGATGATGGTGCATACCAGTGTGAGGTATCAGGATCATGTGGTTTTGATAATGACAATGTTGCAACCCTGACAGTAAACCGGAATGTAAAAATCGACGTACAGCCTGTATCGACATCTGCTCTGGCAGGAACTGATGCGACATTCACAGTTGTAGCAGGAGGCGGAGTTACTGGATATCAATGGTATAAGGGAGCTATTCCGCTGGCTGATGTTGCAGGTGTCATATCCGGCGTGACAACAGCTACTTTACAGATCATTGATGCACAGGTTATTCCTGACCAGGGTACATACAACTGTGTTATTTCAGGTGCATGCGGTAATAAAACGACTAATTCAGCAAATCTTAATGTCGTACCAGTTTCGGTCATAACAGTTCAACCTGTTACACCCGTTGCAAAATGTGAAGGATCAACATTATCATTGTCAGTTACAGCTTCTGGCGCCGGCCATACATACCAATGGAAACGGAATTCAACAGTCCTCTTAAATGATGCCAGGACATCAGGAGCGACAACTGCTTCACTTTCGGTTTCAGCAACAGTTTCTGCAGATGCCGGAGCTTATACCTGCATAATAGACGGTCTGGAGATCAGCTCTGCATCAATTGTTACTATAAACCCGCCGACAATAATAAGCGTACATCCAACCGGAGGAACAAAATGCTCAGGAGATGTTCATATCTTCTCTGTTACAGCAACCGGAGCAGGTCTCTCTTATCAATGGTATAAGAATGATCTTGCATCTCCTGTTGCAGGCGCAACTACAGACGAATACACTATTAATCCGGTTGGAGCAGGTGATAACGGAACCTATTTCTGTGTTGTAACAGGTCTATGCGGGAACATGACAAGCAGCCCGGCAACTCTCATTGTTAATGATCCTGTCACAATTGTTTCAAATCCGGCTGCTTTAACTACACTTTGTGAGGGGACCTCCACTTCTCTTGTTTTTGAAGTTACGGGTACAGGATTGACATACCTCTGGAAAAAGAACGGTAATGCAATTACTGATCCGAATATAAGCGGAACAGACTCAAAGACACTTGTTATTTCTAACTCGACAGTTTCAAATAATGGAATGTACTCATGTACAGTTACAGGTCTGTGCAGTTCGCCATTAACAAGCGCTAATGCAACAGTTACTGTAAATCCTTTGACAACAATTTTAACTCAGCCGGCAGGCAGGATGACATGCGAAGGTGATGCAGTTACTTTTGTTGTCACCGCCGGTGGTACATCACTTTCGTATGACTGGCAGAAGGATGGAGTTAGCCTTGGCCTTCCTTCAGTTACAAGTCTTACAATTTCAGGTTTGCTTAAAGCAACCCATGAAGGAATTTATACATGCGTAGTTACAGGAACGTGTGGTACACCGGTAACAAGCGTACCGGCTGTACTTACAGTTAACAGGAACACTTCAATTGGTATTCCTGTCATATCCGCGAACCCTATTTGTGAGAATTCATCAACAAGGATCAGTATTGCAGCAACAGGAGACGGGCTGACTTACCTCTGGAAAAAGAACGGACAGCCAATCACAGCTTCAAACATCATAGGAATCACATCTGATGAACTTGTAATATTCAATGCAATTGTGAGCGATGGAGGAATTTATACATGCACAGTAACAGGTCAGTGTGGGATACAGCTTACAAGCGCAAATGCAGTTTTAACAGTTTATCCTGCTACTGCAATTGTTTCACAACCATCAGGCTATACGAAATGCGCTGATGATGAGGTGATATTTACTGTTTCTGCAACAGGAGATATATCATCTTATCAATGGTTTAGCGGAGTTGTTCCTTTAATTGATGGCGTGAAACCTTCAGGCGCCGTAGTTACGGGATCTTCCACATCACAGTTGAAAATAACAAATATTACTTCGACCGAAGCTGGTTCATACTCTTGTTTTATAGATGCCGGTTGTGGAGATCTATCGACAACTCCTGCTGTTCTTTTGATAAATGAACCTGCTGTTATATCTGCTGAACCACCAGCACTGACTCAGATCTGCCAGGGAGCTTCTGCTTCAATTACAGTGACGACATCAGGTACAATTACTGCATACAGGTGGAAGAAAGACGGCGCTTACATTGTAAACGGAGGGAGTTTTTCGGGAGTCAGCACAAACAAGCTTGTAATTTCAAATGCAACTCTTGCCGATGCAGGATTCTATTCATGTGAAATTGTCAGTTCATGCAACTCTCTTAATACTCAAAGTGCAGAGCTCAGGATCAATCCTCTTACTGGTATTACAATGCAACCTTCAAATGCAACTCTTTGCGAGGGTGAAAATGTACAATTCATGGTAACAGCCACAGGTGCTTTACCATTATCATACGAATGGAGGTTAAACAATGTGGCTATCCTGGGAGCAACAACAAACACTCTGATAATTAATAGTATAGATTCCTTTGATGCCGGAGCATATACATGCTTTGTATCGGGAGCAGCCGGATGCGGTACTGCAATAAGTAACCCGGCAAATCTGACTGTTAATCAGGGAGCTCATATTGTTACACAACCTGTAAATACTACAGTTTGCCAGGGGAGCACCGCAATTATTTCGGTTGCGGCTGTCGGGACAGCTCCTGTTCAGTACAGATGGAAGTACAATGATGCTTACATAAGCGATGGTGGAAGGATTTCAGGCGCCACAACAAATGAATTGAGGATATCAGGCTCTTCGGACAGCGATGAGGGAATCTACAAGTGCGAAATAGTAAGTCCCTGTGGAACTGCTGAAACAAGCTCAGTAACATTGACAGTCGATCAGCTTACTTCAATCACGATTCAACCTTCGAATCAGAATATTTTACTCGGCACAACGGCAGTTTTCAGTGTCGCAGCCAATGGTGTAATTACGGGTTATCAGTGGAGGCAAAACGGATCACCACTTACTGACGATGGCATAAAAATCACTGGCGCTAACACAGCGGTGCTTAGAATTGCAAATGTGATTGCCGGTGATGCAGGATCGTATACATGCATAGTTTCAGGAACCTGCGGAACTATAACTTCAAATCCGGGAATATTAACTGTGAATTCCCCTGTGAGCATCATTGTTCCTCCTGATGATATTACCGGATGTACGGGAAGCTCTGCTTCATTCATCGTTGACGCTGCAGGATCTGTGGTCTCATATCAATGGATGTTTAATGGGGCAAATATCACCGATGGTTTGGGAATTACAGGAGCTACTACATCTAACCTTGTTATAGCTTCAATCACAGCTGCAAATGAAGGCGATTATACATGTAAAGTCACAGGTACATTTAACAGCGCTGTCAGCAGTATTGCACAGCTGATTGTAAATGAGCCTGTTGATATCAGTGTGCATCCGGTTTCGAAAAATCTCTGCCTGCACGACTGGCTGATTCTCGAAATCACCGCTACAGGAGAGAATCTTAATTATGAATGGCAGAAGAACGGCATTCCTCTTGCACCTGACGCAAACACAACAGGAATAACTTCTTCGTTGCTTGTAATAACTGATGTTTCAGCTTTGCGTTCCGGATCATACCGTTGCAGAGTCTCGAACAGTTGCAATGAGGAGATCAGTAATGTTGCAATTATCAATATTGATCCTGCGCTTGTCCTGACTGCCGGTCCCTCTGGTGATACAAAGTGTGAAGGCCAATCAACATCTATGTCTGTAACAGCTACAGGGGCCAATATCAGTTACCAGTGGTACAAAGGAGGAAATATACTTCTCAATTCAGCAAGGATCTCGGGAGCCGGAACAAGAAATCTTACAATCAATAATCTTCAGACAGGAGACCAGGATAGTTATTCTTGTCTTATAACTGACAATTGCACTTCAATCAACAGCGCTAATGCCGTTCTTACAGTAAAAGCAAAGGTTGTTATTGCACAACAGCCGCAAAATATTGCTGTTTGTGAAGGACAGAATACTTTCTTTGAAGTAAGAGCCACAGGTTACAATCTTTCATACCAGTGGCAGAAAGATGGCGTTAATATTTCGGACGGCGGAAGCTTTTCAGGTACAGGTACCTCAGTGCTTGTGATAAGCAATGCCGCTTATGCCGACATGGGTGTCTACCGTTGCCTTGTTACAGGTGATTGCAATAGCATTCTTACAAATACTGCAAACCTCCAGGTAAATCAGCTTCCTGTTGCCGCCGGTACTGTTACGGGTTCAACGCTTATATGCCAGGGCTCCAGGAATGTACTTTATGTAGTGCCGGCAATCGCAAATGCGACGAGTTATGTCTGGACATTGCCACATGGGGCAGTAATTGCAAGCGGCGCCGGGACAAGATCTGTAGAAGTAAATTTCCCTGTCGGTTCGGAATCCGGTATTGTTTCGGTACATGGAGTAAACGCTTGCGATGAAGGTGCCGAATCACCGGCTCTGTCAATAACAGTTAATCCTTTGCCGCTGGCAGCAGCAGGTCCTGACCAGGTGCTTTGCGGCGATAATACAACATTCGCTGCTGATGCAACTGGTTATGTACCGGCGTCGGGTTTATGGACAAAGCTCAGCGGACAGGGCAATATTACAAATATAGCGCTTCCTAACAGCGCAGTTACAGGAATATCCAAGGGTGATAATACTTTCATGTGGAGTGTTACTGTTGGCGGCTGCACATCAAGAGATACAGTTAAGATCACAAATAAAAAAGTTGTTGTTAATGCCGGCGTTGATCAGACACTATGCTCAATGTCTGCGGCACTTTCAGCAAATACACCATCTTCAGGTACAGGATCATGGTCAATTCTGGGGGGCGGCGGGTTGTTCAGCAATATTGCTGATCCCAAATCAAACGTGATCAATCTTTCAAGGGGTGTGAACACCTTCAGATGGTCGGTTAATAATGGAGGTTGTGTCAGTACAGACGATGTATCAGTACGAAATGACCTGCCGACAAATGCAGATGCCGGCGTTGATGCCATCCTGGTTGTTGATAATTACACTCTTGCGGGGAATATACCTTCTGTGGGTACCGGACAGTGGACTCTTATAAGCGGATCAGGAACTATAACGAATCCGTCCCTTAATAATACAACTGTGACCGGACTTGGTATAGGTGACAATATTTTCAGGTGGACAATCACAAACGGCCTTTGTTACAGCCAGGATGAGGTTAAGGTGACAAACTATACTCCGACTAGTACCGATGCAGGTCCGAATCAGGTTCTATGCTCAGATCGTACAGCTCTTACAGGAACAAAGCCTAATTATGGAACAGGTCAGTGGTCGGTGGTTGCCGGTTCAGGTACTTTTACTGACCCATATAAATGGGATACTGAGGTATTTAATATTGGTAAAGGAGTAAATATTTATAAGTGGACGATCAATGAGTATGTAGTAACATCTGATGAAGTAACAATCACGAATAATTCACCTTTTACTGCTAATGCGGGTATAGATCAGAAACTGTGTATGACGACTGCAACTCTTGCCGGAAATAATCCATTGATAGGTACGGGTGCATGGTCTGTTATTGGCGGCTCAGGCTCAATCGACAATACTTCACTTTACAATTCAATAGTACAAAATCTTGGTTCAGGTTCTAATACATTCAGGTGGACTGTAACTAATGGCGGTTGCAGCTCGTTCGATGAAGTAAATATAATTAATGAGCAACCCACTTCTGCATACGCGGGCTCTGACCAGGTAATCTGTATGGATTCTGTAAGCCTGTATCCCAACACTCCTACAGTGGGGAAGGGTGAATGGAGCGTCTTGTCAGGTTCAGCCACATTTAAAGATAACAAGGCTTATAATCTCGCAAGGGGCGATAACAGGTTCGCCTGGACAATTACCAATAATACATGTTCACATACTGATGTTGTTGTGATTACAAGCAATAAGCCAACAACCGCTTACACCGGAGCTGACAAGTCGGTTTGTGTTAATAATATAACACTGCCGGGAAACACTCCAACTTACGGAACAGGAGTATGGACAATACTCAGTGGCGCAGGCACGGTGCAGAATGTGAATAATGCAACTTCACAAGTAACAGATCTTGCCCCGGGCAGCAACAGGTTCAGATGGACTATTACATACAATGGATGTGTTTCATTTGATGAAGTCGCAGTCAGCTATGATTTCATCGCTGCAAATGCCGGTACTGACCAGGTACTCTGCCTGCCTTCCGCGATCCTTAATGCTACCGATGCCGGCATAGGGAACGGGCAATGGTCGGTCGTCGGTGGTTCAGGCTCGGCAAACTTTGTGAATGCCAATCAATCAAACACTGAAGTCAATGGCCTTGACAGGGGAATGAATATGCTGCGGTGGACGGTTACAAATGCCGGGTGCATCTCAAGCGATGATGTTGTAATTACAAATAATTCACCAAGCAATTCTTATGCAGGTTCAGATCGTTCTGTATGCGGTGAAGAAATATACCTTAATGCAAATAGCCCGCTCATCGGTACAGGCGAATGGAGCATACTCGGAGGTTCTGCAGTTATTTCAAATACAAACGTTAATAATTCAAAGGTGTCTGATCTGTCGATTGGACGAAACGTGCTCAGATGGACCATCACAAATCTTGGCTGTGTTTCGTATGATGAGGTTGTAATAAATAATGATCAGCCTGTAAATATTGAAGCCGGGGCAAGTCAGTATATTTGTGCAGACAGTACACAATTATATGCAACTGCTCCTGTAGTAGGATACGGTCGCTGGTCAATTATTAAAGGATCCGCCAATATTCAGGACAACACTCTTTATAACACTCCTGTAACAAATCTGGGTAAGGGTGAGAATGTTCTTATATGGACAGTAACAAGTGCAGGCTGCAGCAATTTTGACTCAGTGCTTATCGTGAATAATCTTCCGTCTGCGCCGAATGCAGGACCGGATCTCGATATTTGTTCAGATAATGTATTAATGTCCGCAAATCTGCCGACTATCGGAACAGGTAAATGGAGTGTTGTAAGCGGTTCTTCAACATTTGCCGACCCGGCTGTACCTAATGCAAAGGCAACTCTTCTTGGGAATGGCGTAAATGTTTTACGTTGGACAATTTCAAACGGCAGCTGTATAATTTTTGATGAGGTTAATGTACTTAACAGCATGCCTACAATAGCCTATGCCGGTGAAGACAGGTCAATCTGTAATACGACTGCAAATCTTCTTGCCACTAATCCATCAATCGGAGAGGGTTCATGGACTATCGTAAGCGGATCAGGTGTGATTGGCGATACTGCTGCATATAACAGCCAGATGACAGATCTTGGATTTGGACAGAATACCCTGAGATGGACAACTGTGAACGGACGCTGTAAAACATCAGACGATGTAATTATAACTAATAATCTGGCAGAAGTGTATGCCGGTCCCGACCAGGTTGTTTATCAACCGAATGTAAGGCTGATAGGAAATAAACCTTTGAAAGGAACAGGGGAGTGGATTGTTCTCGCAGGGCAGGGAGTTATAAATGCACCGACAGGTTTTGAGACAGCAGTCTCGGGTTTGGGCGGTGGCGCCAATACATTTGCGTGGACCATAAATAATGAAGGATGTATCGCATCCGATGAGGTTGTAGTTACACATAAGGTTATGCCTGCTGCTGATTTTAGTCCATTGCCTGGAGGTGGATGTCCGCCACTCAATGTAACATTCATAAATACTTCTTCAGGAGGCTCACCTTACAGCTGGGATTTTGGTGATGGAACAACATCGGCCTCGACTAATACGACTCATACATATAATGTACCCGGAAATTATAAGGTGCGACTGACTGCCACAGGACCTGACGGGTTGATTGTCAATAAAGATACTGTTATCATCGTAAGGCCTGTTCCCGTAGCTCAGTTTGAGGTTACACCAGATACTACTTACATTCCGGGGAATCCTGTTCATTTTTATAATATGTCATTGGATATTGATTCTCTTTTATGGGAATTTGGCGACGGGCACACATCGACCGAAGAGAATCCTTCTTATACATATTCAGAGGAAGGCAACTACAATGTTACACTTCATGTATGGTCAGGTTATCAGTGTTATGATTCGGTTGTCAAAGAAAGCGCCGTGTTCGTTGACCTTGCAGGAGTAATAAACTGCCCTAACGCCTTCACTCCAAATTCATCCGGACCTTCCGGTGGTATTTATAATGATAATGACCATTCAAATGATGTTTTCCACTGCTTTGTCGACGGTGTTGTAGAATATCATATGGAAGTATACAACCGTCTTGGAATACGCCTGTTTGAGACAGATGATATCAATATAGGCTGGGATGGTTACTTCAAAGGGAAGCTTGTGGAAGAAGGAGCTTATGTGTTTAAAGCATATGGAAAGTTCAATAACGGCCAACCTTTCAGTTATTTTGGTAATATTCTGGTAATCTATTGAATAATCCGGGAACAATGAAAAAGATCGCATTAATAGTGTTGGTTCTTGTTTTTTTGGGTAGCGATTTATGTAACGGCCAGGATCCGGTGTTCACTCAATTCTATGCTGCTCCGCTTTATCTCGGGCCGTCTTTTGCAGGGGGGCATGGAGAGTCACGCATAATATTGAATTTTCGCGATCAATGGCCAAAGTTGCCAGGCGATTACATAACATTCGCCCTGTCTGCTGATCATTTCCTTGAAAAATATAACAGTGGTGTGGGTTTTCTTTTATTAAGGGATGAACTTGCCGGCGGACTTATCACAATGAATAATCTCGGCCTGAATTATAATTATGAGTTTAAAATAAACAGGCAATGGAAATTATGCCCCGGCTTGCAGGTATATTACTATATGAAGCAGATTAACTACAGCGAGCTGATATTCAATGACCAGATTTCACGTGACATGGTTTTGCCATCCTCAATCGAGCTTGAGAGGCTTGGCTCATCAGAAAATGTAAAGCATCTTGATTTCACCGGATCATTACTAGCATACAACGATCAATACTGGGCCGGTTTTACTGTTGATCATCTTCTCACAATGAATAACTCCCTCAAAAAAGAAGGAGGCTATCTGCCGATGAGATTATCAATATACGGAGGAGGGAAATACATAATCTCGGGAAGGAGAAGAAGCCAGATAGAGGAGAGTATATCCGGTGCATTCAACGTTATGCTGCAGGATTATTATAAATATCTTGATATAGGTGCATATTACAACAGAACGCCAATGTTGCTTGGTTTATGGTACAGGGGTCTTCCTGTTTTTCCTGACAATCCCAATAATGGGGCAATTACCCTCCAGTTCGGCTATGCCTTCAATAATATAAGAATGAGCTACAGCTACGACTATACAATTTCAAGGTTAATGACGAAAACAGGTGGAGCTCATGAAGTCTCACTTTCGTTTGGAATCCGGCAAGCCGTAAAAAGAAAAGCAAAGAAGCGGATGATACCATGTCCGGTACTCTGATTATTCAGTCATTTTAGCATCACTTACTTCTTCAAGCCTGTAAGCAATTACACATTTAAGAGGTTAACGTCCGGTATGAAGTTGTCAAAAAGGATAAGTACTCCTGTGACGCAGGAGCTTGTATCGTTGGGAATTAATACGGATAATTGCAGGAGATCCCTCATTCACGAAACCATCGCAGACTCAGGTTTCGTACATATCGGGATGACACAGCGACTGGAATTAATGGGTAAGAAGAGGCGGGCCGCAAGAATTTTAGAATCACAACTGATTTTTATCTCTGCGGCCCGCCTCTTCTTACCCACCTGCACTCCAACATAAAGTGTCATCCCGATCGCGAAGCGGAGGGATCTCCATCGTTTATGATTAATATGCTTATTACAACCGGACGCCAATGATACTCGGGGGTCATCCTGTAAAAAGAAAAGCAAAGAAATAGATGATAACATGTCCGGTACTCTGATTATTCAGTCATTTTAGCATCACTTACTTCTTCAAGCCTGTAAGCAATTACACAATTTCCGAAAAATGCAGGAACAAAAAGAAGATTTTCTTCAGGGATGAACTCTATATCAGCAGTGTTTATCTGCTTATCCTTTGTGTTAAGAAGAGTTGTTTTGGTGAAATCAGGATTTATTATGAAGATCTCTCCGTCCCAGTCAGTTACAAGATAATACCCGGGGATTCCTGTATAAGCTATCCCATCGGCATGAGTTATACTGTCTGTGAGAACCTTGAATCTTTTTGCAATTACATCGATATAGGCAAAATTATTTGCTTCCTGTGATGCAACAAACAGTGAATCGCCCCTTAGCAACAATCCGTTTGGACCCGAAAGACCTTCATAGTACCATTCTTCTGTTTTCAAACCTGATAATTTGTATATCTTGTTTGCATCTGTATCTGAAAAATAAATTACCCCGTCTTTGCCCGATGTCATATCATTAAGCATCCTTGCTCCTTTTACAGGTATTTTTCTGACAATCTTTCCGGCAATAATATCAATTACAATGATCTCGTCAACGTCAGCAGCATATAATGTGTCCCCGACAATTGTCATTCCCTTCGGAGAGCTCATCCCTTCGATCCACCTGAGATTAAGGATTTTCCCGTTTTTATCGATCTGAGAAATAAAACCGTTATCATCTTTCATCCGGGGCTCCTGGTTAAGATCAGAGACATACAGAATATCTCTTTTAATATCATAAATAACTGATTCAGGCGTAAGCAGCGTTGTGTCTGTTCTCCAAACTTCAGTTAGTGTGAATTTTTTAACAGAATCTTTCTCGGTTTCATCTGCTTTCCTGCTTCCAACATTGCAGGATACAACAGCCAGGGATGCGAGAAAAATGAACAGCAGCTTTTTTTTCATCTATTGATGTTTTTTTCACTCAGCTGCCTGACAATTTCAAGAGCCTTAGGCCATGTCTGTTTAAAATAGTCCGTGAATTCAGTTGAATTTACATCAATATCAACCCCAAGGATTGTCTTACCTGCCCTGGGCTGGAATGTGTAATTTTCAAGCGCGCCCTGCCAGTCGTCGACGTCCGGTCCACATGTAATCTCAACTCCGTTTTTGAGAATACCAAGATGCTCTATACTGATGAATTTTCCCGGTATGTTTTCTTTGATCCTGCTGACCATACCTTCTTCCTTCCCTTCATTATTAGTACCCGTAAAGAGTATTTTTGAACCCTTCTCCCAGGATCCTCTGAAGCCTGAAGTGCTGTTGAAAACAGAAGTCCATTCCCTGTATTGATTCTCATTTATCATAGTTTTCCAGACAGTTTCAGTGTCTGCATTGATCTCAGTTTCAAAATGAAGCATTCTGTCAGGATAGGGTGATTCGGCATAAAGCTTGAAATTATTAAGGATTGACTGCCATCCATCCTGTTGCATTTCAATTGAATTCGTTGTTTCAGCATCGAATGTTTCAGTCACCCTTGTACCGGCTCCTTTCTGTTCAAAAGTTATTCTTACTCTTCGGCCATCGGTCATTATATATTCAATCAGTTTATATAATTCAAGAGTCGTATATGTTGCGACAAGGTCAAAACCACTGCTTCCATCCTTGGCTTCCATCCGGCTGAAGTATTTTCCGCCGACTCTGAGATCGTTCTCAGAATATGTAGTCTGCCAGTCAATTGAAGCAAAATTCCAGTGTACAATATGTTTTGGTTCGGTCCAGATTTCCCAAACTTTTTCTACAGGCACATTTACGACAGTTTCAACCGTAACTTTTGTTTTTGTAATTGTTTCCATGAAGCTTATATTTTATCGTTATAGCTGTAAATCAATAATCAAATAGATAAATATTGGATTCTCAAAGGTGTGTATTGCATTCTAACAATAATAAATACTGTTTGTTCGCATGCAAAGGCACGGCATTCCATTCAGAAGGGAAAGAAAAAGAAAGAGTTTATTCCTGGCCTGAGAACAACTTCCTGGCGGTTTCAATCTGATCGGGGTCACCCAGGACGTAGGCGAAATCATTTTTGTGGAAAACAGTATCAGGAACAGGGTGTTCTATTACAAGATCACCTCTCCTGATTGCCAGCAATGTAACCCCGGTTTTTTTCCTTAATTCAATACCGGCAGGAGATTTGCTTTCGGCAAATGAGCCTTCATTAACAACTATTTTCGTAATTTCAATTTCATTGAATTCATCCAGCACATTTGTCTTGTTTCCTGTGTCATTACCGGTAAAGACACCGAGATTGCTTATCCTTATTTTTCTGATTATCCTGTTGATCTCCTTAACCGGAACATCACGATGAATAAGTATTCTGTCATACATGTCGATAGCTATTTCAAGCTTTTCGGGAAGAACCTGGTCGGCCCCTGCATGATAGAGTTGCCCCACATTTCGTGTCAGTGGGGATCTGACAATAATGTATGCGTCACTATTCATGCTTCTCACTTTCTCCACTATTGATACTGCAGGTAAAATGCTGCCAACTGACACAATAATGATGTCGGCTGTTCCAACATGAGCTTTTTTCAAAACAGGTTCATTTATTGCATCTCCGTATACGACAAGATCTCCATCCTTCATTTTCTCTTTTGCAATCACAGGATCGAATACAATAGAGACATGCTTAAGATTGTTGCTCTTTGCCATGGATGAGAGCTTAAGTGCGCTTGAATCTTTCCCGATAATAACAAGATGATCCCTGAAATCAGGAATTTCTGTTTCTTTAAGAGGGAATAGTCCATTTACCAGATATTGCGGTAAGGATAATTTTATCAGTCTGTTATATACAGGCAAAGATACTTTAAACAGGAAAGGTGTAACTGCAATAGTTATCACAGCAACAGCCAGGAACAACTGGTAATAGAAATCAGGCAGTATTGAAAAATCGTTGCCCATTTTCGCAAGAATAAAGGAGAATTCACCAACCTGGCTTAATGAAAGTCCTATAAGCAACGTTCCATGAAGAGTGTGACCGAGAATAAAACCTGTACCGCCGGCAATAATTGTTTTTACTGATATTACAAGAATCACAGTCAGGATTACAAGAAGTAAGTTATTGCCAAGAAAGGAAAGATCGAGAAGCATCCCTATCGAAACAAAGAAGAAACTTGCGAATATGTCCTTAATGGGAAGGAAGTTCCCGAAGACGTTATGACTATACTCCGAATCTGAAATCATAAGCCCTGCAAGGAATGCACCGAATGCTAACGACATTCCCATTTTTGAGGTAAGAAGCGCTATTGCGAAGCAGATCAGGAAAACACTCATCAGGAAGATCTCCTGGTTCTTAGTTAAGGCAACTATATGAAGGAGCCTGGGAAAGATCCACTTATTCCCGGCATAAACAAGCCCGATTATTATAAATACTTTAAGAGCGAGGATAATCATTTCTCCTTGCAGATCAACAGTATTGTTTGCAAGATGATTCGTAAATAACAGAAGAGGAACAAGAAGAAGATCCTGGAATATGAGTATTCCCAGAACTGTCCTCCCGTAGTTGGACGTTATTTCTGATCTCTCCTGCAGTAATTTCATTACAAGGGCAGAGCTGCTCAATGCTACAAGAAAACCTATAAAGATCCCCGACTTGATATTCATCGGGTATAGTGTTGATATTAGTGTGAAGATGCCGGCTGTTATGAATACCTGTATAAAACCTCCAAAAAATACTATCCTCCTGATTTTTAGAAGATGTTGAAGTGAAAATTCCATTCCAATCGTGAACATGAGCATCACAACACCTATTTCAGCCAGCGTCTCAATTTCATTTTTACCACCGGCAAGCGAAAGAAGATTAGGCCCTGCTATAATGCCTGTCAGCAGATACCCGACAACAGTTGGAATCCTGATCCGTGTGAAGATGAGATTCACAAAGATTGACAGTGCAAAAACTATGACAATACCTTTTAAAATTTCAATATCCATAAACTACTATACGGCATAAGGCATAAAGGTAACAAATTATGCCAGTGCGGTGGTTTATCAATAAAACATAAAAAATCCCGCAAAACGGATGCGGGATTTTTATGAATGACAGGTTTATTGCTTGTCAGAATATCTCCTTATCAAAGAAGAGCCTTGTAAGAGGGGAATCACCCCCTATCTTTTCTGATGCAGCCTGATAGTTATCCGGATTCAATGTTTGTTCTGAAACCGGATAGAATAATCTCACCGGCACTTTATTAATTCCCTGTTTGTACTCAGGTGTGGCAATTAATTTAGGATAATCGAGTCTTCTGTAAGAATTCCACAATGTATTTCCACGAAGCCAGTAAGCCAGCCATGCCTGCGTTCCAATTTTCTGTTTCCAGCTGGTGAATGCAGTAGAATAGGCAACAGATGGCTGGGCAATGTATGCATCTGCCTCGGCAACTGATCCTCCCCAGTAGAGAATTGAGGATTTTACGGCATTATTATAATGGCCCTCAGCAGTTCCGCCGACATTGTAGCCTCTCTCTATTGCTTCCGCAAGCATGAATTCTGCCTCGGTATAGTCCATGATCACCCATGGTCTGTCAGGTGCCAGATGCATCGGGTTTACATGCGAGTATAGAGCATAACTGTTTGCACGTCCCTGCAAACCTCCTTTATAAATCTGGGGGTTACTTCCCGTGACAGGAATCGCGTAAAGCCTTAAACGTGGATCTGTTACAGTTACATTCAGAAAGTTGTTTTCGGGTTCGGGAGTTGTAGGTTGCATTGCATCGATTAGATTGGAGGTAACAACGTAATCATCACGACCTGATGCAATGAAATCAACATATTGCTGGTTCTGGTTTGGAGGTGCTGCAAGATACTTCATTGTCATGACATCCCCCTGGGCGAATACTCCAGATGCGGCAGCCTCAGCAACAGATTTGGCATAATTATTATCTACATCGGCAAGCATAAGAGCCATCCGGAGTTTCAGAGTATTTGCAAATTTGTGCCATAAAGCAGTACCTGCAACAGTGCCGCCGAAGATATTATCATATCCAGCTGTCATGCCTGCCTCTGACTGATCCAATGAATTCATTGCCGCATCAAGTCGTTTAATCAGGTCCTTGTAAATTGTAAGACCATCATCATAAACCGGTGAGGTGTAATGATAATCAAGCGCCTGGGAATATGGCATATCGCCAAAATTCTCAACCACATAACTCCAGGCAAACACAGTCATGATTTCAATTATTGCGAGCTGGTTATTACGTTGTGATTCGGAAATTCCAGCCAATGGCTGTTTCCGGAGAACCCTCGCTGCTTCATTGTAGTTTAGAAGCACAAGCCTGTACATTATGTTGGATGTTGTAACAGGTATTCCACGTGTTGTCATATCATACCTGCTTTCGTCAGGGTAGGTTGTGGCTGCAAGATGCTGCATCCACATAACAGTAACATTGTTGTTTACGTTCTCATTAGAGAGTTGATTTATGAACTGACGTGTCGCACCATTGTATAGTGATTCTCCGGTTACTTCCGCAAAATCTTTGACATTGACATTCAGATCTTCAAGCTTTTTGCAGGAAAAGCAAATTAGCAGGATCAGAAAGGATATTAATATTTTTTTCATGTCTGTTCAATTAAAAGTTTAGCTTCACATTAAAAGTAAAATCACGTGTAGTAGGGAGCGATCCAGTTGTATATCCCTGTATGTTCCCTGCTGTCATTCCTGACTCCGGATCAGCATAGGGCAGGCCTTTGTGAATAATCCACAGGTTTGCCCCGATAAAACTTACAGTGGCTCCTTTAATGAATGTCTTTTCAATAAGTTTCGACGGAACATTGTATGAAAGAACAACTTCTCTGAGTTTGACAAACCCGGCATCATAAATGCATGCTGAATGAGGCATGTTACCAGCGCCAAAACCATCAGCATTTGTTGCATCGACTCTTGTCTTGTTAGGTGTGCTGACGCCTTCATCGCTTAAATTGACGCCTTCAATTATATAACCTCCACTGTTTGATGCATAACCTTTGCTGTGGTCTTCCGGATCAACCCATACAATAGGATCCCTTACCGGATTGCCAAGATCATTGATGAAAGCTGTTTCAGGATACAAACCGCTCGATAAACCATAAAACATATCGAGAGACCATATATCACCACCTTTCTGGATGTCGATAAGCGCGCTGAAAGACAAATTCTTATAACTGAATGAATTGTTAATTCCTGCTGTCCAGTCCGGTGTAAAATTTCCGATTGGAATTGCCGATGAGCTTGTTATTACAGGGTTCCCGGTCTCAGCATCGATAATCCTGTTACCATTTGCATCATAAGTGAAATCCTTCCCTTTTATTACTCCGTATGGTTTACCGACTTCCGCATTCACTGTTACATTACCCTGGAGATTTCCTGAATTCAGTCTTAAATTAGTTACTCCGGGGTAAAGTGATAATACTTCATTTCTGTTTTTCGACCAGTTTGCAGTTATATCCCACCTGAACGACCCTCTGCTGACAGGATTTAGGTTTATCATTACCTCCATACCTTTATTTTCTATTTCACCGGCATTGATCATAATATTTTGGAAACCAGTGGTCTGGCTCACAGTCAGGGGGATTATCTGATCAAGTGAATTTGTCTTGTACAATGCCAGGTCGAAACCAATTCTTGAATTAAAGAAAGACATCTCAAGGCCGGCTTCAATACTGTTTGTACGTTCATTTTTCAGATCAGGATTTCTTTTTGATGCAGCAAGCTCGTTATTCGCTCCATTCATCGGACTGTTAGATATATATATATCATAAAGCTGATCAAAGCCTGCAAGATTACCGACCTGGGCATAGTTTAGCCTGACCTTGCCCAATGACAACCAGTCAGTTTTTATAACATTTGAGAAAAGGAATGCTCCGGTGACAGAAGGATAACGGTATTTGTTTTTATCCACTGGTAATGTCGAAGCATAGTCCTGCCTGAATGTTCCATCGAGAAACAGGTAATCCCTGTAACCGAGCGACATGCTTGCATACTGGCTTCTTACACCTATCTTCTGGTTAACTTCAAGCGGCATTGGCAGTGCATTTTTTGTGTTTTTAAGCGCATAAACACCCGGAACAACCAGACCGCCGTTTGTACAGTTATAGAAGTAAGTATTTTCTGTTCTGCGTTCGTTAAAGCCCAGGATCCCGTTAAGACTGAATGATTCTCCAAGTTTCTTGTTGAATTTCAGCATAAGATCAAAGTTGTATTCACTGAATGTGTTGTCTCTGCGGATATAACCTGATGTAACTCTGTCGGGAAGGTTAGCAATTCCAAAACGCATCGATACGCTTCCGATTGCCCTTCTTTCCTCCTGCAGTTCGTAGTAAGTATCAGCAGCAATCCGGCCAAATATATCGAACCAGTTGGTAACTTTGTAATTTACTGAAGCGTTCCCGATAAACCGGTTTCTGCTGTCTGTTTCATAATTCTGATATGCATCCCAGTATGGGTTATTCGAGTATTGAGGATAATTCAATGCGGAATTATAGTTCCATGTGAGGTTTCTTTGTGTAAGCTCATAAGCAGTTTTAAGATCCTTGAAATCAAGGTTAGTTTCCTGCCATTGTCTGAAATTGGTTGCAATATTGCCATTGTATCCTGTTGCATTTCTACCCTGGCCATTTTGTTTAATATAATTGGCAATACCGGTCACTGTAAGCTTCTTTGTTATGTTCCATTGCCCATTGAGGTTTACATTATTTCTCTTCAGGGAACTGTTAGGTTGAAGACCTTTGCCGTTGTAATTTGTATAGGACAATCTTACGGAACTTGCATCAGTGGCCTTTTCGATTGCGACTGTGTTAGTGAAAACGTATGGAGTTTCAAAAAATGTAATCGGTCCGTTCTTTGCAAATTGCCATGGTTTCGACTGCATGTACCATGGAGATTCGGGGTCGACAGAATACCATCCCCATACAGGCTGCCCGTCGAATGCGGGCCCGAACGATGCATCTTCAGTCATCTGCACCCATCTTACAAGAGGGTTATTTACAGGATCATCTGTTGTAAGTTCTCCTGATATAGTCCTGTATGCAAACGGAGGAGTATATCCGGATCCGTAACCAGCCCCATACTGATCTTGATATGTCGGGAATGTCGATTTATCTATCTTACTGAACGTAAATCCGGAATTAACTGAAACACCTATTGGAGCGGATTGTCCTTCGCTGAGGAGTTTCGCTTTCTTTGTTGTTATCATAATCACACCTGCGGAGGCGCGCGATCCGTAAAGGGCTGTTGCAGCGGAGCCCTTCAGTACATTAATCGATTCAATACTTTCCGGGTCAATATCAGCAGCTGCATTGCCATAGTCATATCCTGCGCCTGCAGTTGCCTGGTTTGAAGTGACACCAACCTCAGAATATTTCCCGATCGTGTTGTCAATAGGTACACCATCAACTACATAAAGTACCTGGTTGCTGTTCACAAGAGACTTGCTGCCGCGAACTATAACATTTGTGGAACCTCCCATATTCTGATTCCTTTGTACCTGTACGCCTGATATTTTACCTGATAATGTATTCATGAAATTTGAAGTTTTCACCTGCGAGAGTTTATCTCCCCTGATTTCCTGTGTAGCATAACCTAATGATTTCTTTTCGCGCGAAATACCCAATGCCGTCACAACAACTTCATCAAGACCTGTTATGTCTGGTACAAGAATGACATCTATGGATTTACGTCCTGATATATCTATCTCCTGCTTCTTCATTCCAACGTATGAAAAAACAAGTGTCCCGGAATTCTCAGGTACGGCGATTGAGTATTTGCCATTAATATCAGTAAGGGTTCCTGAAGTTGTACCTTTAACAGATACTGTAACACCGATCAGCGGACCGGTCCCATCTGAGGAGGTGACAAGGCCCGTTACTGTTTGCGCTTTCAGCATCAGACCGGAAAGCGTGTACAAACAGATAATAATAAAGAGGTTTTTCATAAGATTATTTTTGATTTGGTCATAATATTTTGTGCATAAAAAACAGAGAAAGATTCCGGCCTGATCTTTCTCTGTAAAACTCTAAAGCTATTGTATGAAGATTTGATGCCGGTATTCTGCTATGCAGAGGGTTCAGATTTAAGGAGTTCAGGGAAGTAGGCTCCAATAAGCTTCAGGTTTGTTATCTGATCATTTTTCCCTGATGTAATTACACGCTGATGAAAATATGCAGTGCGGTTCATGTGTTCATCAGATGTGGTTATCCCTTTAATGCTGTTCTCATCAGTAAGTCTTTCCACTCCGAAATATGTTCCATGGCAGACATACTGAACCGATAATTTCTCTGACATTGTTACATACTTCATGCAATCCCTGTCTTTTTCAAGGACTACAGTAAGGCAATCTCCTGAATTAAGGTAAATGATCTGATAGGTTTCAAGCTCCTGTCCATTCAGAATAACAGGTGCATCAGAAGATTCAATCCTGAAATTGCCCAGTTTTGTAAAAGAAGTGCCTTCTGCAATAAGCTTTTTCCCAAATGAGGCGCAACTTATAAACAGAACAAGGAAAATTGAAATAATTACTCTTTTCATGGTTGTTGTTTTTAATTAATTAACTGTCCTTTCAATCAGTAACCTCATCAGAAGTTACATCATACTCAAAATTATTGTGGATGAAACTTTTGGGAAAATTTATTCATTGAACAGCAAAAAAGTTTTACCGAGCGTCACATTGCTGTCATTTATGGGTATGAACAGTAAATTAAAACCAGTAAACAACATGAAAATGTTATATGAAGCATATTAAGTGTATTTCACTGGCAGATAGATGCATTTGAAGGGATTCGGAATCATCTTTCACACTTAATCGGATTTTGATACTATATTTGGATTAGAAAACTTGCTGATGTGGCGTGAAGAATCAAATGGTACTGTAATCCGTGACCAGTTTTTCTATATGGTTTACTGGATCGCTTATCTGTTCTTCTTCTCAGTTCAGCGGCTTTTCGCGATGAAAGAGGTACTTGGCAGCATTGACATCAGGGAACAGCTTATTATCTTCAAAGTGTCTTTTCTAACGAATCTTATTTTCCTTCCTGTTGTAGTCGGAGCATCACATTTTGTTGTAAGTTATCTTCTTCCGAAGTATTGTTTCCGGAGCAGGTATATAATGTTCTCTCTGCTCGTTGGGCTTACGGTTTTTCTTTACCCTCTTGTTATTTTTCTTATGCGGGTGCTTTTTGTTGATGATTTGTTTCCGAATCCTGATAAATACAGTTTCAATAATTATTTTTCTGCAATGCTTATTTTCGTGTTCGGGATGGCGCCGCTGGCATGGTTTGAGATTGCAAAACATATGCGGGCAGAAGAAAAAATAAGACTCGAAATTGATACTGACCGTCTCGAAGCCCTGTTGAAGCTTAAGGAGACTGAGCTCAAGCTGTTGAAGAACCAGATCCAGCCTCATTTTTTGTTCAACACGTTAAATAACCTCTATTCGCTTGCAATTGAAAAGTCGGAAAAAACACCTGAGTTGATTATAAGATTAAGCGATATGCTCAGCTATATAATCTACGATTGTAAATCTGAAAAGGTTCCGGTATCAAAGGAAATTGATTTTATAAAAAACTATATCGAGCTGCAAAAGGTGAGATTCGAAACATGTGATATCAGGTTCTCTTTCAAAAACAATTCGGATGAAAAGCTTATAGCTCCAATGATAATTCATACTTTCGTTGATAACTGTTTTAAGCATGGAGCAGAAAATGATTCCGGAAATCCATGGATTAATATTTTTGTTTCGTCATTCAATGGTTCTCTCTTCCTGGCTGCAATAAACAGCAAGAAGCCTGCTGAAGGTGATAATCCAGGAATTGGTATAGCAAACACAATGAAGCGGCTTGATCTGATCTATAAAGACAAATACGACATTGTTCTGCATAATTCACAGAAGAAATACGCAGTATTTCTAAAAATCCAATTATAAAATGGAAGACAGAAAGACAAGATGTCTTATTATCGATGATGAGCCGCTTGCAATTAAGCTTATAAAGTCTCATATTTCAAAACTTGACTGTTTCGAAATAGCCGGGGAATGCAGGAATGCTCTGAGAGCTATAGAAATTCTCAGGGTTGAGAAGATCGATCTCATATTCCTCGATATAAACATGCCTGAAATTACGGGGATTGAATTCCTCAGGACTATTCCCGACCGCCCTTATGTGATAATTACGACAGCTTACAGAGAATATGCAATAGATGGCTATGATCTGGATGTTGTCGATTTTCTTCTCAAACCGGTTTCTTTCGAGAGATTCCTGAAGGCCATTAACAGGTTTTTTAATCGCACACGCCCAGCTATTCCCCCTAATGAGGATTCCCTTCCGGTACAAAATTCACGATCTTTCTTCCATATACAGGATGGAAAGAACACAGTAAAACTGCAATATGATGACGTGATATACTTTGAAGGATATGGTGAATATGTAAAGGTGATCACTTCAGCAAAGGTTTACATTGTGAGGGAATCATTGTCTGACTTTGAAACAAAGCTCTCAGGGAGCTCCTTTCTGAGAATTCATAAATCCTATATTGTCAATGTTCAAAAAATAAAGGGATTCAGTTCAATTCATGTATTGCTTAAAGACAAAGAGCTTCCGATAGGGAGGATGTACAGGGAAAAAGCAATAAATGCGCTGAAGAATTCCTGAAATATCTTGCTGATTTTCTTTTTTAGATTCACGTAGTTTTGCGACTTTCAATTTGTCAAATATTTGTTATTATTACAATTTGAATTTTTCTAATGAAAGTCACAGGTTTTACTTTTATCCGAAACGCTATAAAGCTTGATTATCCGATAGTCGAATCTATCAGATCAATATTACCGGTATGTGATGATTTTGTAATTGCAGTCGGAAATTCTGACGATGATACGCTGGAACTCATCAGTAATATTGATGAGAAGAAGATCAGGATTATTGAAAGTGTCTGGGATGAATCACCTGAAATGAAAAAAGGTGGTAAGATTCTCGCAGTTGAGACTGATAAGGCATTTAGCCAGGTACCTGACGATTCCGACTGGGCTTTTTATATCCAGGGAGATGAGGTCGTTCATGAAAAATACCTTAAAATGATTGTTGAAGCCATGGAAAAATGGAAGGATAACGATCAGGTTGATGGCCTTTTGTTTAATTATCTTCATTTTTATGGCTCATACGACTATGTCGGATATTCACCAAGGTGGTATGATCATGAGATCAGGATCATAAAAAACAGGAAAAGCATATACTCTTACAGGGATGCACAGGGATTCAGGAAAGATAATAACAGGAAGCTTAATGTCAAGCCGGTGGATGCATTCATTTATCATTACGGATGGGTTAAGGAACCTGCTGTCATGATGAAGAAGCTTGTGAATGCTTCTTCATTTTACGATGGGGTGAGATGGCTCAAATCTTCAGGAGAAGATTGTTCATTCGATTATTCGAACGTCGACTCGCTAAATCTTTTTAACGACACTCATCCTGAAGTTATGATAGAAAGAATAAGAAATAAAAACTGGACTTTTGATTACGATATCTCGTTTAATCGTCTTTCGTTCCGGTACAAGGCTAAAATTTTTCTCAGGAACTATATGGGTATAAATTCTTTTTATCGTAATTATAACCTCATCTGAATGAGAAGGATTAAATGAAAATATTTTTAATTATTCACATCCGGGAATATTTTCTGCTGTTCCATTGTCTGTAAATTGAATTAACATGATCATAATGAAAATGAAAAGGAGGATAATAATTTTTTCATCAGTCTTTCTTGCGCTTATAGCTTTGTTTGTTTTCAACAAGATGACATCAGGGAGAGCCGAAGACAGCCTTTTTGCTGAGGTTAAGCGAGGATCTTTTGAAATTACAGTTTCGAATTCGGGTGAATTGACAGCCGAAAAATCACTTGATATCAGGGGACCTGATATTATCCAGCAGATGCAGAGGTCAATGGGCGGCGGCGGAAGAGGAATGAATATGCGTATACTTGAGCTCAAAATACAGGATATCGTTCCTGAAGGGACAATTGTAAAAACGGGCGATTATATTGCACAAATGGACCGTTCATCATACTCAAATACTCTGAAAGATGCAATGGATCAACTGAAAACATACCAGACAAATGTTGAAATGAAGATCCTTGATACAGCAGTTACTCTTACAAATCTTCGCGATGAGATCAAGAATCAGAGGTATGTTGTTGAAGAAGCAAAGATAACACTCGATCAGTCAAAGTATGAGCCACCTGCCACAATAAGGCAGGCTGAAATCACACTCGATAAGGCAAAACGCAGTCTTGAGCAAAAGATTAAATCATATCAGCTTCAACATGCGAAAGTATTATCTGAGATAAAGCATGAGAAAAAGCATCTTGATGATCAGCAGGAACTTGTCACCGGCCTGCAATCTTTTTTACAGGGATTTACAATAACCGCACCTGCTTCAGGTATGATAATTTACAAGAAAGAGAGAAACGGAACCAAACGAAAAGCAGGTTCCCAGCTCAATCCTTTTGATAATACTATCGCCACTTTGCCTGATCTGACAACGATGCTTTCAAAAATGTACGTTAATGAGATCGAAGTAAGCAAAGTTAAACCTGGTCAGAAGGTAAATATCACGATAGATGCATTCCCCAATAAAGCATATAACGGACAGGTTTTAACTGTCGCTAATATAGGAGAACAGCTTCCCAATTCAGATGCCAAGATGTTTGAGGTCCAGATAAAGATAGACGGATCTGATCCTCTTCTCAGGCCGGGGATGACAACAACAAACAAAATCATTGTAAAGACTTATGATGATGTTGTGTACATACCTACTGAATGCGTTCAGGCAGGAATTGATAGCATTCCTTTTGTATATGAGAAAAAACATACTAAACAATTTGTAGTTGTAGGCGAAGCAAATGATAAGAATGTAGTCGTTGAACAGGGCCTGGAACCGGGTAAGATGGTATTTATTATACCTCCTGAAAATGCAGACAAGTACAAAACTTCAGGGGAAGAGCTGATTGCTGTCACACGTGAGCGAAATAACGCAAAACGACTCGAAAATCAAAAACTTACCCAAACATCGCTGTTAAACAGGTAGGAATTTTCTTATAAGTTCAGGGTTCAATGAATGACATTGAACCCTGAATCGTTTTTATAAGTTCCTGAGCTTTTTAACCCCCATATTGTAAAGTGTGAATGAGTAAATATCGGCATATTGATCTATTGTCTTGCTGACGGGAGTTCCTGCGCCATGCCCCGCCATAGTCTCAATCCTTATGAGCACCGGATTATTTCCTGCCTGTTTTGCCTGCAGTTCAGCGGCAAATTTGAAAGAATGTGCCGGAACAACACGGTCATCATGATCGCTTGTAGTAATTAGTGTTGCAGGATATTTAACACCATCTTTGACATTTTGTACCGGAGAGTATCTGTAGATATATTCAAACATTTCTTTGCTCTCCTCGGATGTACCGTAATCGTACGCCCATCCGGCACCTGCCGTGAACTTATGATAACGAAGCATGTCCAAAACTCCTACTGCAGGCAACGCAACCTTCATGAGATCCGGCCGCTGTGTCATTACAGCTCCCACAAGGAGCCCTCCGTTAGAACCACCCCTGATTGCAAGATAATCAGGTGAGGTGTATTTCTCCGATATCAGGTATTCTGCTGCTGCAATAAAATCATCAAAGACGTTTTGCTTATTCATTTTTGTACCTGCAAGATGCCATTTTTCGCCATATTCGCCTCCCCCCCTTATATTAGGAACTGCATAGATCCCGCCAAGCTCAAGCCACAATGCAGCAGTTACGCTGAATGCTGGTGTAACACTTGAATTAAATCCGCCATAACCATAAAGCATAGTAAGGTTCTTTCCATTCATTGAGACACCTTTTTTGTGAGTGATTATCATTGGTATCCTGGTTCCATCCTTGGAATTATAGAATACCTGGTTTGATTCATACTCTTCCCTGTTAAACGCAACTACTGGCTCTTTGAAAACAACGGCTGAGCCTGATACAGGGTCCAGTTTGAAAATAGATTGCGGTGTTACATAGTTTGTAAATGTGAAATATACTTCCCTGTCGGCTTTCTTTGCACTGAATCCGGCAGCGCTTCCTGTTCCGGGTAATTCAATCTCCCTTATCAGCTTACCTGCATGATCAAATTGCTTTACAAGCGATATCGCATCTTTCATGTAGTTGGCAAAAATGTAACCGGCTCCGGTCGAAGGGCCAAGAACATTATCTGTTTCAGGGATCAGGTCAATCCAGTTTTCAACGCCCGGCGCTGAAGCATCAACTGTAACTATCTTCTGGTTTGGTGCATTTAGATTTGTAACGATGAAAAGCTTTGTTTCGTCGTTATCAATAACAAAGTGTTCTTTATCGAAATTATCGACTACAGTGATAAGCCTGCTGTCAGGTTTTGATAAATCCTTAATATATAGTTCATTGCCTGTTGTCGAAATCGAGGCTGTTATAACGAGGAACCTGTTATCTTCAGTTACATAACCGCTTACATATCTTCTCACCTTTTCATTACCGAATATAACATTGTCTTCCGACTGTTTTGTTCCGAGCTTATGGTAATAAAGCTTGTGATGATCAGTCATTGCAGATAGCTGGCTTCCTTCGGGTTTGTCGTAGCTTGAATAATAGAAGCCATCGCGGCCCTGCCATGAGAGGCCACTGAATTTTATATTAAATAAAGTATCTTCAATGATCTCCTTTCTTATTGCATCCATTACAATTACTTTCCTCCAGTCTGATCCGCCCTCTGATATTGAGAAAGCAACAAGGCTGCCGTCTTTTGAAAAATCAATTTCAGCAAGCGATGTTGTTCCATCGGCAGAGAATGAATTCGGATCAAGGAACACCTCCGGTTCTCCTTCACCTTTCTGCCTGTAGATGACAGCCTGGTTTTGCAAACCGTCGTTTTTGGAATAATATGTGTACTCTCCCTCATGAAAAGGCATTCCGTATTTTTCATAATTCCATATTTTCTCAAGCCGTGATTTTATTTCATTCCTGTATGGTATCTTTTCAAGATATGCAAAAGTCACGCTATTCTGAGCTTTGACCCATTCTGCGGTCTCTGCCGACCTGTCATCTTCAAGCCACCTGTATGGATCTGAAACCCTTGTGCCGAAGTATTCATCAGTAACTTCGACTTTCTTTGTTACGGGATATTGAATTTTTTCCCGTGATCCGTTATTACATGAAATCAGTAATGCCATCAATGCCGTAAGAATTAATTGTTTCCTCATGATTTTTCAGACAGGTTGATATTAACAATCAAAATTAATCAAAAATCATCGTTTCTGAAACATAGACAGGCGAATGCTTGTTCATTATCAGAGATATTTCGTTTCACGAATAATTGATTAATTTTGCTCATATAGTTTTAAATAAATTGAAGATGAAAAAGCTTATACTCACTATCATTTTTACAATAACAATCATTACAGTCAGCACAGCCCAGGATTATAAAACAGGCATAGGTCTCAGGGCAGGGTATCCGGCCGGACTTACTGTGAAACATTTCATAAGTAATAAAACGGCTCTTGAGGGTATATTTGCAACGAGATGGAGAGGTTTTATAATCACAGGTTTATTTGAGTCAAGCAAGCAACTTGCAGATGTTGATAATCTGAATTGGTACTGGGGTCTTGGCGCTCATATAGGTTTCTGGAATAATGGAAACTATTCATACTGGGGTGAATCAGGCACATCCTATACGGTGATTGGACTTGACGGTATACTTGGCATTGAATATAACTTTGAGGATATACCAATAAACCTCAGCCTCGACTGGAAACCTGCATTTAACATCAGTGGCTATACAGGTTTCTGGGGTGATGGAGGAGCTTTTTCAATAAGATATATTTTTTGAGTGACTAAAGTGCACTAAAGTGCCTAGAGTGCCTAAAGTGCCTAGAGTGACTAAAGTTAAGTAACAGTAGAAAGCGAACGACATAAAGCCGGATTTAATTGCTTTTGAGCAAGTTAATTCCGGTCTTTTTTTTATATTTAGATGTTGGTTACTAAACCAGAACAACCTTAATTAATTTAAATATGAATAAAGTCCTCATGTTTCTGACATTGATGATTCCCGCACTTGTATCTGCTCAAAACCGTTTTAATGGTCTTGATATGAACATGGGAAATCTATACAGGCTTTCTGATGCAAAAACACGCTCTATAAGTCCGGAGAATTTCTCGGGTGAAAAAGGAAAAGCCGGAATGGCTGATCCTGCCAACAAAGACAATCCTAATGTTGCAAATGCTTACAATGCTGCAAGAGATCTGGGTCAGGGATGGAAGGTTAATCCTTTCATCAGAATTAAACCGGGCGAGACGATTACACTTGCCGAAATAGACGGACCTGGCGCTATACAGCATATCTGGATGACTCCTACAGGAACATGGAGGTATTCAATTATACGGTTTTACTGGGATGGAGAAGCAGAACCATCTATAGAATGCCCTGTCGGAGATTTTTTTGCATCAGGTTGGGGATCCTATGCGCAGCTTTCATCACTTGCGATTTGTGTCAATCCAGGCAGCGCATTCAATTGTTACTGGACAATGCCATTCAGGAAACATTGCAGGATCACAATGGAGAATATAAACGATAGTGATCCGATGACATTGTATTATCAGATCGATTATACATTAACCGATGTTCCGGCTGATGCTGCTTATTTTCATGCCCAGTTCAGAAGGTCAAACCCCACAACTGGCTCATTGCATACAATCGTTGATGGAATAAAAGGGAAAGGACAATACGTCGGTGTATACCTGGCATGGGGAGTAAATAACAACGGATGGTGGGGTGAAGGCGAGATAAAGTTCTTTATGGATGGAGACACTCAGTTCCCAACTATTTGCGGGACAGGCACGGAGGACTATTTCTGCGGATCATACGATTTTGATACACGAAAGAAAAACGACGCAGGTGTTGAGGAAGTGAATTATACCGAATTCTGTACCCCGTACGCCGGTCTGCACCAGGTGATAAGGGGGGACGGGCACTACCAGGTAATGCAACGTTTCGGAATGTACAGGTGGCACATAATGGACCCTGTACGATTTGACAAAGACCTCAAGGTCACAATACAGGACCTGGGCTGGCGGAAGGGTGGGAGATACCTTGCTCAGCAGTCGGATATTGCTTCAACCTGTTTCTGGTACCAGACAGAGCCGCATGCATCCTTCCCGAAATTCCCGGAATGGAGAGAGCTGGAGGTTTATTGATCCGTATTATCTGTTAACCCTATTTGACGGACTATCTTTCCATTTCAGCGGATTGTTATGGATATATTGTTTTATTTTCGAAAATGATCTTTCATCGCGTATGATGATATCATAGAAACGTGATTGCCATGAAAACCCCGGTTCAATTAACCGTGCATTAATTGTACAGATACGTTTATATTGATTAATAATAACGCCCAATGTACCGGATTGCCATTTATTGATATTCATCGTAGAGACGCCCAATTTGGGCGTCTCTACGATTGATCCGCCCAATTTGGGCGTCTCTACGATTGATCCGCCCAAATCGGGCGGATCAATCGATTTATCGATAATTATAATTCCATGAACATGATCTGGCATTATAATGAATGCATCCAATTGTACAAAAGGGAAATGTTGCGGTATTTCAATCCAATATTTTTCGGCGATCAATCCGGTTTCAGATAATTCCATTTTCGAATTGTTGATCCGACCAAAATGATGTTCCCTGTTCTTTGTGCAAATCGTCACAAAATAAATTGCATTCCGGCTATAATCCCATGAAGCCAGTCTCGCTGAAAGAATACGATATCTATTATTAAATTTTTCTGTAACCATACGATGGTTTCACCTAAAATTAATAATAAATCTTCATAATAGAATTCAGCACGCTGTTTCTTCTCAATCTGAGTGTCACTTCATGGACGCTGACCCGGAATATTTGCATCAATTGTGCTGAGCTGCAAACAGGCAAGCCGCCATTCTTCACCCTGCCGGACCCAGGTTTATGACATTTCAGATCCAGACTAAGGTTGACAGATCGGTATAATTTTATTTATGATCATGTCAAGAGTACTATACCACTGCTCACTTGCAGTAGTGAAGGGAACGCCTGACCATGTATTTGTGGCAATCACTATTAATTTGATATCAGGTACAATGACGATGAACTGGCCTCCAAAACCGTTGGCAAAAAAATAATCATGATTGTCAGTGTTCCCTGTCCACCAGAGATATCCATAACCTGGACCAAATGGCTGAATCCCGTTTGTTGAAATCTTTAATGACGTTGATTTATTTATCCATTCTTCGGAAACAATCCTGACACCATTACATGTACCTTTATTCAAAATCAGCTTTGCAAACTTAAGCATATCAGAAGGTGTAAGCTGCAGACCGGCGCTTCCGTTATAAAAGCCCTGCTTGTCTTTTTGCCAGTAAGGATCACGGATTCCAATAGGCTGAAAAAGATTGTCTTTCGCAAATTCAATAACCGGATTACCGGCAGCTTGAGTTAAAATTCCTGAGATGAGATGGGCAGAACCGGAGTTATAATTGAAGATCTGTCCGGGAGAACTGTCCATTGGCTTATTTACCGTATATGAAAATTGATTCGCAGCATTGAACCAGTTATTATATTCTTCCGGATTTGATAGCTCGTTTCCTGAAATACCGCTTGTCATTGAAAGTAGCTCGCTTATTTTAATATTGGCCTTCACCGGATCAATTGTAACAACATAGTTTCGCATGTAATCTCCGATTGTATTGTTTTCTGATGAGATTATCCCTTTGTCAATGGCAATACCAACCAATGCAGACATAATGCTTTTAGTAACTGACCGTACATCGTGAGCTGTTGATGAATCGCCAACGAAATATTTCTCCTTGATTATCTGATCATTTTTAAAAACAATAAGGCAACGTAAATTTTTATTTTTGCCTGCATCAATAAAAATTCCATCTAAACCAGGGTTAATGACAGTCTCCTCTTTTTTACAGGAAACTATCATTAAAAGGGCAAGAAGAAGAAAGATGATTCGTATATCAGATTTCATTATTTTAAGTCGACTCTTATAAGTAACATGACCATTAACGATTATCGATACCCTATTAATTAATGAATGAATGAGTGAATGAGTGAATGAATGAATGGATGAATGAATTAATGAATTAATTAATGAATGAATGAATGAGTGAATGAGTGAATGAAACGCTGATTGCTGATATACTTATGAATTCTGATTTAGGAAAAATCACGAATGATTTTCCTAATCGATACTGCTAAATTTTTAATTATACCGAATTCGGCATATTTGGTGGGATCATGAGGTGGGTGATTGTGAAATATTTTGTGATGGAAGTTATCTGGTTATTTTTTAATTATAAAAAATCATTTGATTAAAATTTCTCGATTTTTCTTGCACAATTCACTCGGCTTTTCTTAAATTTATTCCGGTTGTTTGTGCTGACTATAAAAACAACATGAAGGATGTCTCGCTGATAGTCGTTATCAGCCTGAACAGATGAAAGAGTTAAGAATGAACGTTGGTTATGATGTTTGCTGTTATGATGTTTGCTGTTTTATATAGCCATTATTTAAAACTTGAATTTTAGTTATTAATAGCATTGCTGTCTGAACAATCTCAATCGATTCATTAGTATCAATATCTCAGGTTTTCTTTAATTATTAACATCTAAAAAATTTCAATTATGGTAACTACAGTTCTAAAATCAAGCCAGGTAACAGAAACAGGTCATGTGAAAAACCTTTCGAACTTCAAAGCTGTTATTGCTGCAGCCACAAGCTTCGGTAATTCCTACAATCCATCCAAGCCCGGATTAACAATTGCTGAAATGCAGAAGCTTGCCGAAAAAGGTGATTTGGCGATCTCAAATGTCAGCGCTGCCATGGCTGTTTATAAAAAAGCCATTGATTCCCGCAACTCTGCTTTTGAACCGTTGAACAAGCTTCTTACCCGTGTAATGAATGCGCTTAAAGCTTCCGACACAACAGACAATATGGATAAAAGCGCAAGGGAGCTGGTTCGCAAAATACAGGGTGTAAGGTCAAAACCCAAAAGGACGGAAGAAGAAAAGAAAGCCGATACGGAAGCCGGAATAATCTATGATGAAGTATCTGCTTCACAAATGAGCTATGACAGTCGTACAGGCAATTTCAGGGAATTGGTTCAGCTTCTTTCATCTATTCCCGAATATATTCCGAATGAAAAAGAATTACAGGTCGATACATTGAAGTCGCTCTCTGATGACCTTATCACAAAAAACATATTTGTTATCAATGCAATGATGGCTCTGAACAATGCCCGCGCTTCAAGAAATGAGATCATGTACTCTCCTGTAAAAGGAATGGTCGATGTGGCCCTCGATGTGAAATCTTATCTGAAATCAGTCTTCGGACCGACAAGCCTCCAGTATAAGAAAGTAGCCGGTCTCGATTTTACAAAGTATAAAAACTGAGACTTATATAGATGCTAATACTCTCAGGAAGCTTTATTTGTATTACAGACACGCTCCCTGACTTTACAAATGTGCTAACCGTTTTTACAAACAGGCTTCATGCTTTTACAAGTAAGCTCCATACTTTTTCAAAAACATAGAATGTTTTTATGAGAACTTAACTTGTTTTATAATAATCTCATCATTGTTGTTCAATATTTGAAACGACTTCTTCGATATCTCAACAATGTTCCTCAATATGACGGAAAGGTTTTTCAAAGACTCAACATTGCTGAGCAGTATGGCGAAAATGCTTCTTCGATATCGTAACCAGTTTTTCCAATAAGCAGAGACGCACAATCGTGCGTCTCTGTTTTTTCATAAGTCTCTATTTCCTCATAAGGAACATTGTTGTTATTGCCTACCCATGGTGCGTCTCTATTTTGTCTATCTCACCTCGTAAGGATTACCGTCTTTATTGCCTGTCCGTCGGCGCCCACAAATCTCAGGTAATAGATACCGGCCGGCAGTGTGCCTAATTCAAATGGCAGATCCGTCTTGTTCTTTATTTTGACATTGTGTATTTCATACACTTTATTTCCTGAAGAATTGTATACGAGAATATCAATTGTTTTCTCATCTTCAGTCGTTATTGATACTGTGAAATCACCCTTTGTTGGAACAGGATAGATGTCGATATCTGTATTCTTCAGACCTTTTTCGGGAAGAACAACATCAACAGTGTTCGATTTGTCCGATCTGCATCCATCGAGAGTAACCACAGCGAAGTACCTGCCATTTTCAACAGGAACTAATTTTTCATCTGTTGCATCCTTTAAAGGATTCTCAGCAAGATACCACTGGTTACCAATGGAGGCATCGCTTACCAGTATGCCGTCAATCAGGCTTATAACAGCAGCCATTGGCTTCGGCTTAACTGTTACCCTGAATTCGGGTGAAGCTTTACCTGTGCCGCAGCTCTTTGATCCTTTCACAGTTATTATACCTGATTGAGCGTCATCAGAAAAGTTCACAGTTATTGAATTTGAATCGCTTCCACTCAGAATGCTGGCGCCTGCCGGCACACTCCAGATGTAATGTACGGCATTCTGAATAACAGGTACAGTGTAAACGACTGTCCTGGCGCCTGCACATACTTCTTTGGGACCGGTAATTATTCCTGCCGGATCTGGTAAAGGCCTCACTGTCACTTTCAGCTCAGAAGATACTTCTCCGGTTCCGCATAGCTTTGATCCCTGGACTGTTATTACTCCGGAGACTGCATCGTTTGAGTAATCGACTGTTATCGTATTCGTGTCGTCGCCGCTTACTATTGTCGCACCGTCGGGTATCGTCCATAAGTAATGAACAGCATTCGGTATGACAGCCACTGTGTAGATTACACCCTTCATACCCTTGCAGACGAAGTTCTCACCAATGATTTCTCCGGCTGGACCCGGGAGTTGTCTCACTGTGATTCCAATCTCCCTTGGAAGACCTGCTCCGCAGCTATTTACAGCCTTTACAGACAGGTTGCCGGAGGTAGCTGTTGAGGAAAAACTCACATTAACTGAATTACCGTTTCCTGAAATCGTGGCTCCTATGCCGCTGAAGCTCCAGATGTATGTAACGGATTCTTCGAACGGGACAGTATATGTTGCCGACGTTCCGGCACACATGTATGTTGTCGACTCAATGAACTCGCCAGGTTGTACCGGCAGCTCACTTTCCGGATCCTTCACTATAACTGATGCAGGAGCGGAGACACATCCGGCAGCATTTTTAACAGTAACACTGTATGTTCCCGGAGCAACACCTGAGAAGACTCCTGAAGTATTTGTATAATCAGCGCCGTCGATGCTGTAAGATAGTCCCGGTTCTCCGGGTGCTGTTACTGTAATGATACCTGTTGAAATTATACAAGTGGGTTGTGTTACTTCAGCTACAGGTACGGACGGAGCTTCAGGAACTGAATTTACGGTGAGAGGCGTTGCATACGAAGTACATCCATCGGGACTAACAACACTAATATAATATATGCCCGGAACAAGCCCGGTGAATATACCGGTTGTGTTTTTTACCAGCTCCTGTTGATTATAAGCATACTGGAATGTCCAGCCTGGCGCCGGAGCAGGTGATGTCACAGTGATTGTACCGGTTCCGTTATCACAGGTTGGCTGTTCTGTAACACTTGCCAGAGGTGCCTCCGGTGTTACAGGAGGCTCATTAACAACAACAATGGCAGGAGCTGAAACACAACCTGTAATACCCCTGTACGTAATGTTGTAGGTGCCGGGATTTACACTGTTAAATACACCTGAAGTGTTGGTATAATTCACACCGTCAAGACTGTAAAATATTCCAATAGCGGGAGCAGGAGCTGAAACGACAATGATTCCCACAAATGTTTCACACCCGGGTTGTTCGTCAACCCTCGCAACAGGCGCTTCAGGTGATGAAGGAGCGGCATTTACTGTCACAGGTGCAGGAGCAGAAACGCATCCTGCAGCATTCTTGACTGTAACGCTGTATGTTCCGGGATTAACACCTGTGAATACACCCGAAGTATTTGTATAGTCTGAGCCATCGATGCTGTAGAATATACCTGCAGCAGGAACAGGTGAAGTAACAGTTATTGTTCCGGTTGCGACATCACATGTCGGCTGCGATGTGACACTTACAACAGGCGCTTCAGGTGATGAAGGAGCGGCATTGACTGTTACTGCTGTAGGCGCAGAGATACATCCTGCAGCATTCTTGACAGTAATGCTGTAAGTTCCGGGGTTAACACCGGTGAAAACACCCGAAGTATTTGTGTAGTCGGCGCCGTCGATGCTGTAGAATATACCTGCAGCAGGAACAGGTGAAGTGACAGTTATTGTACCTGTAGAGACAGCACACGTCGGTTGAATTATATCTGTTGCAACAGGTGAAGGTAACTGAAGTATTGTAACAGGATAAATCACTGCATTCAATGCGGTACAATTACCATTGCTGTAATTGACACTTACAAACTGACTTCCCGCAGTTGACCAGGTTACAGTCACATTGTTGTCAGAATTAGTTCCGCCTGAAGTTATTAGACCGCCCGGTGAAATATCCCATTGGTAAGCGGACATTCCCGGTTCAGTAGAGTAAACTACCCCCATTGCTCCTTCGCAAACAGATGACAGTCCTGTGATTAAAGGAGCCGGTCTTGAATTGACAGTTATTGCCAGCGTTCGTGGAATGCTGGTTCCGCATGTATTTCTTGCACTTACAGCCAGATCTCCCGATGTTGCTGTTTCAGAGAATGAAACTGAAGCGCTATTCCCGTTTGAAGTGATTGATACACCACTTCCGCTGTATGACCATGTGTATGTGACTGAAGGATCATTTGGAACAGTGTATACAACACCAGCCGTATTCCGGCATACTAAGGATGTTGACGAAGTAAATTCGCCGGGTTGTAATGGCGATGGTGTCATGATTATTATTGCACTGCCTGTCATCGGAGTTGATCCTGATATATTTGTTCCTGTTACAGTATAAACTCCTGCCGTCTGGATCCCGAATGAAATTGATGACCCGGTACCTGATATAGGTGTCCCGACTGACATGCCGTTCCTGTATAACTGATAATCAACTCCTGTTTGAGAACCGGCAAGATCAACAGAAAGACCTGCACCTCCTTCACAGTATGCTCCGCCGCCGGTAATTGAATAGGCTGCAGGAGGCCATGCATTGAGGAGAGGATCACAACATACAAGTGCATTTGTCCCGGGGATCACATCAAGAGGAGTGTTCGTAGTTCCGACGTACTCAGACAAGCGAGTCGCATAGAGTGGCGTCAGGGCTGTCCCCGATGTGAATTCAAGACCTGCTCTCGTATTTGGTGCGAAAGGAACAGCGCCTGTCAGGATGAAATGGGTAAGAAGGGTTCCATTTCCGGCCGTTGATATGACAGTTCCGTTCCCTGAACCAGGAGGTATGTTTCCAGCAAGACGTAAAAGTGATTTGCCTGGATAGCCTGCCAGTGTAGCCACAACTGATGGTGATGATGTAAACTGCTGTGATGATAAAAGTCCCGATCCGGAATTGTTAATTGATGCTGTTAATGTTCCGGTATAGAAGTCTGAGTTCAATACCAATCCAATCTGAACTGAAGCTAGTTGGAATGCCTGTGACGGACTTGTATCGAGAAGGTATACATCGAACTCGATAGTGTTGTCAGTTGGTTGCATAAAGTTAAGCACCTGCAGTAGGTAATCGGCTGATGAGAGCGGATTGACAGTTATAGAAAGTGTTCTTGCGGCGCTTGTTCCACAACTGTTGTTTGCAGTTACTGATAGTGTTCCGGATGTTGCAGTGGATGAGAAATTAGCTGTTATCGAATTTAATGGTGAGCTCATTGTCACACCTGTACCACTATATGACCAGGTATATGTCACAGAAGGATCCGATGGGACTGAGTAAGTAACACCCGTAGCTCCCTGGTAGACTACAGGAGAGGATACAATGAAATCTCCCGGTTGTGCCGGTAACGGGATTGCTGTTATTACAGCGCTCCCGTTCATTTGTGTACTGCCTGTCAGGTTTGTTCCTGTGATAGTATATGTTCCTGCAGTTTGTGCTCCGAAATCAAGGGAGGCGCCTGTGCCATTGATTGGCAATCCCGTAGCCACAGCATCCCTGAAAAGCTGGTATGATGCCCCAGTCTCTGAACCAGACAACCCGACATTCAAACCGCTTCCCCCTTCACAATACGATCCGCTTCCCGTCACATTATAAGCAACCGGAGATGCCGCATTCAGCAGAGGATTGCAGCATACATTTGCATTAATCCCCGGTGTCACAATTAGTGCAGTGTTGATTCCACCTATATATTCAGACAACCGGGTTGCATACAGAGGAAGAACTGCTGATCCTGAAGTGAATACAATCTCCGGCCTTGTATTGGCATTAAATGGCACGGAACCGGAGATGATAAAATGAGTCAGGAGAGTACCGTTACCGGCTGTTGAAATAATCGTTCCGTTTCCTGAACCGGGAGGTGTTTTGCCGGCAAGCCTGATAAGTGTCTGACCGGGATAACCTGTCAGACCTTCACCGATTGTCGGAGTTGCAGTAAACTGTTGCAGAGCATTAAGTCCTGAAGTCGTATTGCTTATCGATACATTGAGCGTTCCCGGTGAATAGATTCCGGAGTTAAGCAGGAATCCAAGCTGTACTGATGCAAGTTCGAATAACTGCGTGGGTTCAGTATCGAGAAGGTAAACATCAAATTCAAGTGTAGTTGGTGATGATTGAGTCATATTCAATGCCTGAAGCATGTAGTCACTTTCAAGCAAAGAATTCAGGGTCACATCAATTGACCTTGCTGCACCTGATCCGCATCCATTCACTGCAATTGCCGAGATGGCTCCTGAAGTGGCGGATGATGAGAAGCTGACAAGTACTGAATTTGTATTACCTGTAATTGAAGCTCCTGTTCCGCTGTATGTCCAGATATATGAAGTTGCGGAAGGATCAGCAGGAACAGTATATACAACATTTGAAGTGCCTTTATACACAACTGATGTGAACACAGTGAAGCTGCCTGGCTGAACTGGCGGTCCCGGGATGGAATTGACAGTAAGAGGAACAGATTGTGAGATACACCCTGAAGCATTTCTGACAGTCACATTGTAAATACCAGGTGAAAGATTCGTAAACGTTCCGGTTGTATTTGTATAATCAATGCCATCCAGGCTGAAGCCGAGTCCGGCAGAAGGAACCGGTGATGAAATTGTAATTGTCCCGGATTGAATATCGCAGGTTGGTTGTTGAGTAACTGTGGCAACAGGAGTTGATGGGATGGATGGTGCCTGATTAATTATAACCGTTGCCGGGGAAGAAACACATCCCGATGCATTTTTGACAGTAACATCGTAAGTACCAGGTACAACATTCAAAAATATTCCGGAAGTATTTGTATAATCAACTCCATCGATGCTGTAAGTGATTCCCGGTGCGGGAACAGGTGGACTGACAATTATCGTACCCGTGGATATTTCACATGTTGGTTGTTGTGTTGCAGTTGCGATAGGTATAACAGGAGTCTCAGGCGCAGGGTTTATAGTTGTTGATGAATGTAATGATACGCACCCTGCAGCATTCTTTACAGTTACACTGTATGTTCCGGGGATCACTCCCGTGAATATGCCTGATGTGTTTGAATAATCAAATCCGTCGATACTGTAAGTCATTCCTGGTTCGGGAGCAGGGGATGTAACATTAATTACTCCAATTGTTTCACCGCATAACGGCTGAACAGGATTGATAACAGGAGTTGATGGAGCTGACGGCGCCGGATTTACAGTGACTGACGAAGGAGCTGAGATGCATGCACTTCCGTCTTTATAGGTTACTGAATATGTACCTGATGAAATGCCGGTAAAGATACCCGTTGTATTAATGTAATTTACCCCGTCTGTACTGAAAAATATTCCGGCGGCAGGGACGGGAGATGTTACTGTTATTGTCCCGGTTGCCACATCACATGTTGGTTGCAGTGTTACAGTTGCTACAGGCGCTGCAGGCGCACCAGGGACAGCATTAACGGTTACCTGGGTAGCCGGTGAAACACATCCGGCTGCATTTCGTATGGTTATTGAGTAGTTACCGGGAACGATACCTGAGAATATTCCCGTTGTATTGGAGTAATCTGTTCCATCTATGCTGTAACCTGTTGCGATTGTTGAAATCGTAATGGTTCCGGCAGGAACATCACATGTGGGTTGTTGTGTAACGGATGCAACTGGCGCTGCCGGTACCTGGTTCACAGTCACAGGATATGCTGTGGGATTTGCAGCCGTACAGTTGCCATTGTTGTAACTTACACTTACTGACTGGCTTCCGGATGCGCTCCAGGTTACTGTCACGGTGTTATCTGCACTTGTCCCACCTGATGTAATGGTTCCTCCGGCGCTTACAATCCACTGGTATGCAGACTTTCCGGGATCAGTGGTGTAGACAACCCCTGATATACCTTCACAGACTGTAGCAAGTCCGGTTAATGAGGGAACTGGAGTGACATTCACAATGATTGACATTGTTCTAGCATTGCTTGTTCCACAGCTATTTGAAGCCATGACAGAGAGAGTACCTGAAGTTGCCGTAGAAGAAAATGAAAGTGTGACAGAATTTCCTGATCCGTTTATTGTGGCGCCCTGTCCGGAATAGGTCCAGGCGAAGGTTACAGACGGATCTGCCGGAACTGTATATATGACTCCTGTTGTTCCCTGGCATACGGCAGAAGCTGATGCAGTGAAATCACCGGGTTGTAACGGAAGAGGATTCATTGTGATTACGGTGGTTCCTGTCATGGGTGTTGTCCCGGCGATATTGGTGCCAGAAACCGTATAGGTTCCGGCAGCCTGGTTCCCGAATGAAATTGCTGATCCGGTACCCGCAATAACAATCCCGGTAGCTAAGCCATTTCTAAAAAGTTGATAGCTGACTCCTGTCTGCGAAGATGCAAGATCCACAGGAAGCCCTGTGTTGCCTTCACAGTAAGCCCCTCCTCCGATAACTGCATAGGCAACAGGTGGGCCGGCATTAAGGGCAGGATTACAACAGATAAGTGCGTTTGTGCCGGGTATAACTTCAAGAGAAGTATTTGTAGTTCCTATATATTCGGATATACGAGTTGCATAAAGAGGAGTTGTTGCAACACCTGATGTAAAACTTATGTTTGCAAAGGAATTTGCAATCCAGGGAACGGTGCTTGTAAGAGTGAAATGTGTTAACAGGGTTCCGTTTCCTGTTGTTGATATTATAGTTCCGCTGCCTGCTCCCGGAGGGGTATTGCCGGCAAGCCTTATAAGTGTCTGGTTTGGATAACCTGAAAGTGTTGTGACAACCGAGGGAGTCGCAGTAAATTGCTGGGAGAGCAATAAGCCTGATCCTGCATTGTTGATAGTTGCTGTAAGGGCTCCTCCTGAATAAACCGCTGAATTCAGCAGCAATCCGAACTGAACTGATGCAAGCTGCATTGGAATAAGTGGCTCGGTGTCTTTCAGGTAGATATCGAATTCAATTGTATTATCAGTTGGTTGAGTCAGATTGAGTACCTGGAGAAGATGATCTGCAGCCAGGACTGAATTCACTGTAATTGAAATTGTCCTTGCAACCGATGCGCCACAACTGTTGTTCGCACTCACGGAAAGTATTCCTGAAGTTGCAGTAGATGAAAAGTTAATTGTTATTGAATTGCCTGTGCCGGAGAATGAAGCTCCTGAACCGGAGTAGGTCCATGTATATGATGAAGCCCCTGCAACCGCAGGAACTGTAAATACTACTCCCTGAGTTCCTTTGTACACAACTGATGAGGAAGCTGTGAAATCTCCCGGTTGGGTCGGTGGCGGAGTCTCCGTTACTAGTGCGGCGCCTGACATTTGAGTTGTTGCGGATCCAATCGTTCCAGATACAGTATAGGTACCCGAAGTCTGGTTCCCAAAGTTAATTGACGAACCGGTGCCAGCGACAGGAGAGCCGAAAGCTACTCCGTCCTTCAGCAGCTGGTATGTTGCCCCTGCCTCGGAGCCTGAAAGCCCCACAGGCAATCCAGCGCCTCCCTGGCAATAGGAACCGCTTCCCGTAACGCTGAATGCAACAGGCGCTGCAGAATTCAGTGAAGGATTGCAGCATACCAATGCATTGGTTCCCGGTGTAACTATCATTGCAGTATTTACAGTTCCGACATACTGGGAAACCCTTGTGGCATAGAGTGGATTTACAGCATCGCCGGATGTGAAAGCCAGATCAGCAGTCTGATTAGCGATCCAGGCAATACTGTTTGCCAGGATGAAATGAGCAACAAGAGTGCCATCGCCTGAACTTGAAATTATTGTTCCTCCTCCTGACCCCGGAGGCGTTTTTCCTGCCAGCCGTATAAGAGTCTGACCTGAATATCCTGCAAGGCTTGATGCTATGCTGGGTACAGCCGTGAACTGCTGGAGACTGTTTAACCCTGATTCTGTATTGCTATAAGAAACAGTCAGCGTTCCACCGGTATATATCCCTGAATTCAGAAGAAATCCAAGCTGCATTGATCCCAGCTGAAATGGTTGTGCAGGATCGTTGTCAAGAAGATATACATCAAATTCGATTGTTCTGTCTGTTGGCTGCGTCAGATTCCGCACCTGGATGGTGAAATCGGTTTCGGTGGCCAATGTCTGTGCAGTATAAAGGAGCAATGATGCAATCAGCATCATTGCTCTGCTTAAGCCAGGCTTATTTTTTTTCATATAATAGAATACTTTATTTCCCTGATTCTTAAATTCCCTGATTCTGATTATGGGTGTGAAGTCCCAACATAGTTAGCGCTGTTATTATCTATGAACAGCATATCTGCAGTATCGACTGTTCCATCGCCGTTCACATCTGATGTGATGTATCCTGTTGAGTAATTAAATGAATCATTATCGACAGGTATCATATCTCCGGTGTCAACAGTACCATCCTGATTTACATCCCCTGTAAAGATCACCGATACACTTCCGATAAGCTTAAGGTTTTCACCGAAGGCCTGGGTGACTCCTGTTGTGAAATCATGGTTGATTACACTTCCGGTAAATGACAATGCTGCAGGAGTAGTTGTCTCAATGCTGTTCCTGTGCCTTATTGTTACATAGTAACTACCGTTAAGACTGACAGGAAGAGTGAGGGTCATTGTTCCATCTGTTCCTACTGATGTGTCAATTACATTATGTACAATTGTTGCATAATTCGATGCATCGTGTAATTCAATAGTGATGTGATCTGCAATACCAGCAGGGAGGTGTGGGCCTGAGGCATCCGATGCCTGTCTCATTGCACCTGATCCTGTATACAGTCCTTCAAGGAACAGTTTCAGGTTGAGTGTCTTTACAGGAATTCCAAATTCGTATGCACCAATATCAGGAGTAGAAATACTTCTTGAATTTCCTAGGATATCGGTTGTGACAGACGCAACCGGAGTCCCGTGATTGTCGAGATTTGACGCGTTTGGATTTGCTATGTCCGGAGTAAGATCTGTGCCGGAAGTATATCCCGGGTTGGCGCTAATTGAAGATGCATCCTGTGATGTTGAAGTCTGCCATGCTGATAAAGTTGTGTAATCTGTTCCAGCAGCATAACCGGGTTGCCCGCCAACATTGAACAATACACCGCTGACTCCGTCGACAAAGACAAGGTTGTTGTCTGAAACAAAATTTGTTGCATTATTTATAATTACGCCGAAGTTCTTTGTATACTGACCGGCGGTGGCATGTGATCTTGCATTATATACAGAATTGTTTTTGAATGTCACAGTTGCTCCTGTCCTGTAAAAGCCTACTGAATTTCCGGCAGCAACTGCGCTTCCACCTATAAATACGGAATTGTGGAATACATTTACTGTTCCGCTTCCTCCGACAGTCATTCCATATATTTTGTCGGCATTTATGTTTGTGGTCGTTGCCTCGAGGGAGATTACATTATTATAGATATTGAGTGTACCGCCTGAACCGCTGTATGAGATGCCGCTTGTAGACATCCCCAATGAAGAACCGGAAGTGAGATCATGGATCTTATTGTTGAAGATATTGGTGATCCCGACTCCTCCGGGGAGATATATGTCTATTCCTGTCGAATACGCGCTTCCGGTGGTATGATAGATTTCATTACCTGCTATTGTGAAATCCCTGTATCCACGGTCAAGCTGGATTCCTTTTGTTCCGAAATCTTTTATTTTGTTATTTATGATCTGGTTGTTGCTGCCGGTCGTTCCGACCCATGAACCGAAATAGATATTTCCGCCATCTATTGTACAGTTTGATATGATATTATTGCTACAGTTAACAAAAGAACCAGATGCATCGGTGGAGTTAAAGCCACCTCCGGTTACTGTGAGCCTGTTGAATGTGTTATTCGATGCACCGGCATAGGGTTTGATCCCTCCCTGTATTGTTAATGAATTAACACCATCATTGAGCCCATCTATTGTTACACCTTTGGATCCATTCAACCGTAAACCATTTGGCGAAACATTTACTATCCTGATGCCTGAAGGATTTATTGTAAGCGTGAAGGGTCCGCCCGTACCGTTTGCCCAGGCATTTAAAGCCGTTGCACCTGTTTCGGTCAGGTCCGAGATGATATTAACAGTAAGATTACCCGTCAGTACCCCTGCATTAATCAGATCAAACAGACCTCCCGGGAGGGTGAGCGAGGCATAATCTCCGCCGGTGCCTACTGTTTTTGTCCCTGATAATGAAGGTCCCAGTATATAGCTAGATGGTGTAGGGGGAGTAGTAATTGTATTTACATCTGAAGCAACAACTCCTGATGGATTCGAAGCAATATTTGGAACACCCATTGTTGACGTCTGATCCTGGGCAATAACAAAATAGTTTATCTGATCGCCTTCAGAAACACCTCCGGGAATGAGTGAATGATCAACTGTAAATTCCCATGTGCCACTTGCGCTATTGCCTGCTGTCAGTATGCCTGCAGAAGATATGTAAGAAACATCCGTTGATTTCTTAAAGTAAATCCGTGGAATCAGGCTTCCTGTTGTTGGCACTCCTGTTCTTGAATCTGCAATTGTTTTTACAAGAACCCTGTTAGCCGTACCTGAAGTATTTGGTATTGTCTGCGCTGAGATTGTAGGCGCTGTTTTATCCGGGGTAAAAGAATATCTTGTGTATTGTCCCGGCGATATTGTTACACTGTTATTCGCGGTTCCGAATGCGCATGTTGCAGCTGTAGCGCTCGTAGGAGTGATGCTTGCAAAATCGTTTGTTGCAATTCCGATTCCTGCAGAATACATATTTGCATTTGCAGGAATCGCAGGTGATGGGTATGTGAATGAAATAACACCGCTCGCCTCAGAAAGCTGAACCTGAATAGGGCCAACAGACGTACCAGCTACATTTTTTGGGATTGTAACATACCAGTTAATATAGAGAACGCGTGAAGGCGCAGTACCCATTAACTGGTACACTACGCTTCCGTTCGTTCCTGTGGCGAGGTCATCCCAGTATGGCGCTATTTTCGGAATAGTTGTGTTGGATGCCATATCATTAGTTATGTCAGAACCTGATATCTGCGTACTGCCCAGTGTGAGCAATCCGTTCTCGCTTACTGAGAATTGCGTATATTGATTTCCTGCAAACCAGAATGTAAAGCCAATGTCTGTCACTGCTGATGCAACATTGTCAGAAGACGGGCCTATCAGCTGGATAGGCGATGTAAGTGTTGTGGGAGCGAACCCGCTTCGGCTGAAAGCATAAGTAGCCGTATTGATCAAAGTCTGGGCATTCAGACTTAAAACTGATAAGCTGATTAAAACAATTAACATTATTTTCATAATAATTGTCGTTCCGGACTTTTTCAAGGCATAGAGATTTTTCATGATTGTGTAATTGGTTATATAATTTGCCATAAGTATTCCATTATCAGCTCGCTGATCGTAAATTAAGGATATAATAATCTGATCTATATAGGATTATGTGTTCTTATCTCGAAGAACCAGCAACATTGATCTGCTGAAAAAAATGATTAGTAAAAGGCGGTGTAGAATTATATCATATTGCTTGTTTAGTTTTTATAATACAAAGTTCCTCACAGTTGATGTCAAAACGCTTACATTTTTTTCATTAACTTTTATATAATTCTTATATCGGATTTGCTTAATTTTAAACCAGCCGGTAAATGAAAATTACGGGTATGATCGGAAACCTAAACTAACGCAATATGAAAAACAAAAATGATCTGAGTCGCAGGAACTTTATTACAAATGCTGCGATGGCTACGGTAGGCACTATCGGAGCTGCCGGTATCTTATCTTCATGCTCTTCAGGGAAGTCTCAAAAACCACAAATCGAACCTTTTGTGATTCCAGATAAAGCTCCGGATGGAAAAGTCCTCAAAGCAGGTCTTATTGGTTGTGGCGGCCGCGGTACCGGTGCTGCAATAAACTTCCTCGACGCCGGTCCGAACCTTGAGATAGTAGCTCTCGGTGATATATTCCAGGATCGCATTGATCAATGCCGTGCCGAATTGAAAAAGCAGAAAAATGTTGAAATTCCTGATGACAAATGCTTCTTAGGTTTCGATAACTATGAAAAAGTCCTTGATTCGGGAATTGATATTGTTTTATTATGCACACCTCCGCATTTCAGACCTTTGCATATTGAAGCAGCCGTGAAAGCAGGCAAGCATATCTTCATGGAAAAACCTGTGGCAGTTGATCCTGTGGGTGCAAGAAATGTTTTGGTAAATGTTGAAAGAGCCAAACAGCAGGGTCTGAGCATGGTCAGCGGAACGATACGCCGTGTTCAAAAAGATTTCATGGAAACATGGAGACAGGTAAAGAATGGTATGATCGGAGATATCGTAGGAGCTAACATTATAAGAAACGGAGGCTCTCTCTGGGTAATAAAACGTCAGCCCGGGATGACCGACATGGAATATATGCTTCGCAACTGGGCAAACTTTTGCTGGCTGTCAGGAGATCATATTGTAGAGCAATTCATACATGAAGTTGATGTTATGAACTGGTATATGGGAAAGATACCCGTAAAAGCAATGGGATGGGGAGGGAGACAGCGCCGTGTGACAGGCGACCAGTATGACTTCTTCAGTGTTGAATATGTTTACGATAATGGAATGCATACTCATTGCGCTGCCAGGCAAATAAGCGGTTGCAGCAATCTTACCCTTCAGCATATAGTCGGCTCAGAAGGTTACGCAAATGCAAAGGGCACTATCTATAACAACAAAGGGGAAGAGATATGGAAATACCCATATCCGACAGATGAATCGCCCGACAAGACCTGGGCTGTAACAGATCCTTATGTTCAGGAGCACATCAATCTTGTAACAGGTATAAGAACAGGCAATATAGTTAACGACGGGGAAGCTCAGGTAAACTCAACACTCATAACTATAATGGGCCGTATGTCTGCATATAGCGGAAAAGATGTGACATGGGATGAAGTTATGAACTCAGATCTTTATCTCGGACCTAAAACCTACGCATGGGGACCTGTTCCGGGAATACCTGAAGTGCCACCAGTAATCGGAGCTGCGCCTCAAGTCTAAAATAAACTTTACAGACTAATCTATGAACCGAAGACAATTTACCCGAAACACGCTGATGGCCTCAGCTCTGATTTCAACCACCCCTTCACAGGCATTCTCATCACTCAGACCTGTGCAACGCGAACTTAAAAAGGGTATAATGTGGGGAAGTATCGGGGTTGGTACGACTATAATGGATAAATTTCAGGCTGCAAAAGACGCCGGATTTGATGGTGTTGAAGTTATGAGTCATTTGAACAGGGATGAGGTACTGAACGCAAGAGCGGCTACCGGTATGAAGATACCGAGTGTATGTGGAGAGATGCACTGGAAGTATCTCCTTTCTGATCCTGATCCTGCTGTCAGAGAAAAGGGAGTTGAAGCACTGAAGCTGACACTTGAGGACGCAAATGTATATGGTGCTGATACTATTCTGCTGGTTCCCGGGAGAGTGACCGAGGAGGTGACTTATGATGAATGCTGGAACCGGTCAGTCGAAGAAATTAAAAAAGTGATTCCGCTTGCAAAAGAACTCAAGATCAGGATAGCCATCGAGAATGTATGGAATAACTTCCTGTTGAGCCCCATGGAAGCTGCAACTTATGTTGATCAGTTCAGATCTGTTTTTGTGGGATTTTATTTCGATTGCGGGAATATACTTAATTATGGATGGCCGGAACAATGGATAAAGATTTTGAGAAACAGGATAGCCAAAGTTCATATAAAAGAGTTCAGCAAAAAACTTGCCGATACCCAGGGAAGATCAGCCGGATTCAAAGCGAAGCTGCTGGAGGGTGATGTGAACTGGAACAAGGTCATGGCGGCACTCGATAAAATAGGTTATGGCGGGTGGACAACAATAGAGCAGTCAGGGGGCGATACTCCTGAAGGATTGAAAGAGCTTTGTACAAGGTTGGACGCAATCCAGAAAAGCTGAAAATAATTACACAGAGGTACACAGAGAATACACAGAGCTTCACAGAGTTTTTAAATTTTGACTCTGTGCAACTCTGTGGTTCTCCGGTTTTCCTCTGTGTCAGTTTTTTAAGGATTTTTCTTCTCTGGAGCCTCTGAATTGCTCACAAAAGCCACCTGTTTACTGTCGGGACTCCAGGATGGGACATTGATTGTTCCCTGCCCTCCATAAAGATATGCAACAACCTTTGGCTCACCCAGTGTTACAGGCATTAACCTGAGCATCACTCTTTTATATGATGGATGGCTGTTCGCATCAATATCAGGTGGAAACGAGATAAATAAAATCCATTTTCCATCAGGAGATATATGGGGAAACCAGTTATTATAATCATCAAATGTAAGCTGCTCTCTTCCGCTGCCATCAGGTTTTATCCTCCAGAGCTGCATTTTGCCCGTATGATTCCCGTTATAATATATGTATTTACCATCCGGAGAATACTCGCATCCATCTGTATGCTCTCCGGCCTGAATATCTGTCAGCGCTACCTCTTTACCACCTTCTATTGATTTTCTGTATATATTGTATACTCTTTTCCCATCTCTCTGGGCAACATATACAACTTCCTTGTTATTTGTAGCCCATCCATGAAAATAAGAGGGAGTTTCTTCGGTGACAAGCTTTGGTTCGCCCCCTGCAAGAGGAAGAAACCAGACAGCAGAACCACCGCCCTGCCCGGGTTTTGAGCTGCTAATTGCCAGAAGCTTTCCGTCGAAAGAAATCCCATGATCGTTATTACAATTCTTTACGCTTCCGGTATTAAGCTGCGTGATCTTTCCGCCATTTACAGGAATTTTCCACATCAAACCATCCATATTGAAAAGAAGTTGTTTGCCATCTGGCATCCAGTTGGGAGCTTCAAATCTTCCATCTTTTTCCCAAATCACTTTTCTCTTACAGTCGGCTATATTGAGTATTTCCATCCTGCATCCTAAATTGCCAGATTTGCCGGGATTATAATCATCAGGAACAGGTTTGTCGATCCTGACATTCCATATTTTTACTTCTTCAGTAACATCAGGATTATGCGAACAGATAAAAGGTCCTACAAGAACCTCATCAGGCTGGTTTTCCATAACATGAGAACCAATTGTCACAAAAGGTTTTCCTGAATGAGCGGCCCTCATTGTTATCGTTTTTCCTGATCTTTCAAGCTGTATAACATTGAATGCGGAATCAGTTGAGAAGATTTCATCAAGTGGATCCCGCATTTCAGCGCCATTTGAAACTCTCCACTGCATAACAGTGAGGCCGTCTCCATGCAGGGCAGCTGTTATATGGCCTGATTTTTCATCTGTCGATTCTCGTATCATCCATCCTGTTTTTCTGTGCGGCTCTTTTCCTTTACCGACAAATTCAAAGTTGGCTGTCAGAAGAAAGTCGCCTTTAATACTATTATACAGGTAGTGGAATTCATCCCTCGCAAACCAGATATTATAGCCGGCTCCGCGAAGATTATAGCTTTGATCTGCAGGATTGTATTTTGCTGATCCAGCTTTTGAAGGTTTGCCAATATCAGCATTTCCGGTAAAGATCCCTGTTTTCTGTGCATTCACTTCAGATAATGACAGCAACAAAAAACAAAGTATTGAAACACAATTCAATACGGGTAATAATGTCAATTTTTGATTTTTCATTGAATAATAATTATATTTACCTTCAATCAGGTGTTTTTCAAATTAAAATTACAATATATCAGATAACAACAACACCTTTTAACATACTTTAATTTTTGGGTCTGAAATGGCCTGGAAATTAAAGTTGTAACATTAACTGATTATCTGAATTGTATTCTGTAATTGAGGGGAGTGTTCAAAATAGTGAATCTAATATTGCCGGTATGTCTTCTTTTTTTTTCAGAAAGGATGTCATACTGTCAGCATGTCAGCAAAAACTCATATACCGGAACATGGGAGCAGGCCGGTTCCTGGGAACCTGAATGGACTACGCCGGTAAGAGACAGTATCGCCGTGGATATAACAATAAACGGCTACATAAAAACAGCCGGATCTGTTTCCTTTGCCAATTATGATGCGACCCTGATAATAAATGATACACTTGTGATTTATGGAAATCTTTTTCTTGGTAATAATACTGATCTTATAATAAATTCAGGAGGGATCCTGATAATAAAAGGTAATCTGTCTTTAAGTAACAAAACAGATCTGGCGGCAAACAGCTACCTCATAATTGCGGGTAATGTTACTAAGTTAGGTTCCGGTCTGATGGGGACAGCATATAGTAATGATATACCGGAAAAAGTTTTTGTTACTGGAAGTGTCGATCCTCCTCTGATTGACGGATACCCAATGTTTGATACAACCGTCGTTGAATCAGCTCAGCATAGTCATTCAGGTTACGCTTTCGGAGATGGAATCGATCTGGCAAATGATCCTGTCAATTCTTTCGTTGTCTCAACTTGTAGCAGGAAGGTAACTGGAATTTCGCCTGTTTGCTCCGGTCAGACAATCATTCTCCATTCAGAAGGAGGAACCAGCTACTTATGGAACGGGCCGGATGGTTTTACAAGCACTCTTCAGGATCCGATTCTTCCGAATGCCATGCCTTCCAGTTCAGGAACTTATTCGGTCGAAATATCCGGATATTCAGGTTGCGGCACCGAAATAAAGTCGATTGACATTTTAGTGAACAAACCTCTTGTAAATATCTCTTCAAATAGTCCTGTGTGCAGTGGGAACTCTCTCAGTCTGTTATCATCAGGAGGTACATCTTATAATTGGGCAGGTCCCCTGGGCTTTACAAGCAATCAGGCCAATCCTGTTATTGAGAAATTGTATGAAAACAATGCCGGCCGGTATTCAGTTACAGTAACAGATGTCAGTAACTGCTCGGCTGATACATCGATTGAGGTTGTCGTAAATGCACTTCCTGATCCTGAAATATCATCGAATTCTCCTGTCTGTTCAGGTGGTGAGATCAGACTTTCCTGTAATGGGGGAAATGTATATAGCTGGAAGGGACCAGCCGGTTTCTCAGATAATCGCTCAGTAATTTCTATTTCAGAAGCCAATGGTTCGCTGGCAGGAATTTATGAAGTAACTGTCAGAAACCTGAATAATTGCTCTGCAAAAGATTCAGTTAATGTCGTTGTAAACTCTTTACCGGATGTGACAATTACTTCTGAACATGACAGCTTGTGTACCGGTGAAAATGTATATCTCACAGGAACGCCGGCTGGTGGCATATTCAGTCTTGTGAGCGGACAGGGTTCATTGTCTTCTGATTCTTTTTCAGCCACAGGAGCAGGGAATGTCAATATTGAATATGCGTATGATAATGGTTGCAGGAATAAAGCCGTCAGATCTTTGACTGTTATCGACAGGCCGGTTGCAGATGCAGGGTCTGATCAGTCTTTAGAGCATGTCTATACGGCAACATTGGATGCGACATCTGATCAATCTTCTAAAGGCACCTGGTCATTAATATCCGGGGCCGGACAGATTTTAGATGAATCATCCCCCGGAACAGGTATTTCAGGGCTTCAAACAGGAGAAAACATATTCAGATGGACCGTAAGCAATGGCTATTGTACTGAGAGCAGCGATATTAAGATTGTTGTAGCGGACCTTACTGTGCCTTCAGTAATAACTCCCAACAACGATGGAGTGAATGATAAATTCTCAATCAATGTTCTTCCTGATCATGCAACTCTAACAATCATGAATAAATGGGGTAATATTGAATTCAGAAGTAAGGATTATATGAACGACTGGGATGGACGGAATTCTTCGGGTGATGCGTTACCTGAGGATACGTATTTTTTCATTCTGGATTTGGGAAATGGTATTCTGAAAAAAGGATCAGTTATTATAATCAGGTGAGAAGATTTCTGGTATTAATATTAGTTCTTGTTTTTTCCTGTCGCGCTGAAAGTCAGCTTCCTGAATTGTCATGCCTGTATCTTGATAATACAATGGCGATAAACCCGGCCTTTGCCGGGAATCAGGATGCACTCAGCGCAACAGTTACATACAGGAATCAGTGGGTCGGTTTTCCCGATGCTCCTGTAAACCTTATTATGTCTTTGCATACTCCTTTTTATGGAGGAAGGGCAGGGGCAGGGGTGTTGCTGAAAAGAAATACAATTGGTATACAGAGCTCAACTGGAATTTATGGGATTTATTCGTACAGGCTGGAACTGCACAGAGGTACTCTTGCTATGGGACTGGGATTTGGTATTGAAGTATATAATATGCAGTGGAACAAACTTATAGCTGCCGATCAGGGTGATGAATTGCTCAAGGGCAATGAGAATTCAGCAATACTTCCTGATTTCAGCCTCGGAGTCTATTATTCTACCAAAAGGTGTTTTGCCGGAATCTCTCTTCCGGGATTTATAAGTCATGAACTGAACAGCAGAACCGGAAAATATCAGGTATCTAACAGTATGTCAGGATATACACTAATGATCTCCGGCGGATATTATTTCAATCCTGGTGAACAGATACAATTTCTTCCATCTGTATTGATGAAGATAAACTCAGTTCATAATCCTCAGATCGATCTGAATGCACAGGCGATATTTAAAGATAAAATCTGGCTTGGAGCAGGTTACAGGACAAACGATGTCCTTATTGGTTTGCTGCAATGCCAGGTTAACTATCAGACGAGAATTGGGTACGCCTATGATTTTGAGCTCGGGCGCACAGGCAGATTCAGCAGCGGCTCTCATGAAGCCGCTTTATCGTATGTTTTCAGTTATGTGAGGAAAGCTTCGGGGCCAAGGAATTTCTAATATGAGGAATCTTTTCAGAATATTACTGATAATATTGTTACCGGCAGTTTTTACAAAAAAAACCGTAGCCCAGGAATATGTTGTGAACAGGGTGCCTTTCAGCTCAGGGCTGAATGATGAATTCTCGCCGGTCTTCTATAAGGGGGGTATTGTTTTTTGCTCCAATATGAGGGATAACTCTGTTATAAGCTACACTGATACGGAGAACAGGATTTTCAGATTATTCTATGCAGATGGAAACGATTCAGCTGGATGGGAAAAACCTTCTTTACTTTCAAAGGAGCTTGTCTCAGGATTCAATGACGGGCCCGGAACAATAACAAACAACGGTAATACAATATATTTCTCGAGGAATAACTATACAGTGTCACGGTTCAGAAATAGTCTTGACACATCAAATAGACTAGGAATATTCAGGGCTGATGTGATCAGTGGAGTATGGAGAAATATTGAACCTTTTAAGTATAATGATCCGTTGTACTCATTCACAACTCCGTCGGTAACTCCAGATGGGACACGGATCTATTTTTCTTCTGACATTCCCGGAGGTGCTGGCGGTATGGATCTCTATTACTGTGAATCAGATGATCAGGGCTGGAGCAAACCTGTAAATCTTGGCCCCCTTATCAATACGCCTGGCAATGAAACATTTCCCTTTGCTGCTGCCTATAATAAACTTTATTTCTCATCAGATGGTCATGGCGGTTATGGAAAGAAGGATATATTCTATTCAACCGAAATAAATGGAGAATGGAGTAAACCTGTACATATGGATACGCTTATTAATTCTCCCGAGGATGATTTTGGCATTGTAATCGATTCTTCTTTTACATCCGGATATTTTTCCTCCCACCGCATGGGGACAGACGATATTTTCAGTTTCAGAGCCAGTCCTGTTGAGTTCAGCGACTGTGATACAATCAAAAATGATAATTTCTGCTTTACATTCTATGATGAACTTCATCACTCAATCGACACAATCCCGGCTGTATATACATGGGATTTCGGAAATGGGATTCACAGACATGGGGTTGAAGTGAAACAATGTTTCCCCGGACCCGGAAAATACTCAGTCAGGTTAATTATAACTGACCGGGTAACCGGCGATACAATTACACGCGGAGTTGTTTACGAGTTTGAGCTGCAAAAATCCGAACAGGCATTCATCAGTTCTCCTTTTGCAGGATTAAAAGATAGAACTGTCTCTTTTGATGCTGAGGAGATCAATCTAAAGAGTTTTAATGTTACGGATTATCTCTGGAATTTCGGTAATGGTTTCAGGCAGGGGAACAGGGTTATGAGTGAAAAATTTACGAAGGCAGGCAGATATTATATACGGCTCGGTCTGCTTGGTGGAAAGGATTCCCTTGGCAGGTATCAGAAAAAATGTTTCATGAAGGATTTCAGGATATATAACTCTTTCAGGGAGATGGAACAGGAGAGCTTATCTTCTGTAATAAAAGCCGGACAAGGGGTAAGAAACCCTGAAATCCGTTTCCTGTTCATGGATGATATCAGTGACAGGCAAAGAAACCGGATAAAATCAATGCTTGAACCTGTGAACTCTTTTAATATTTCTTTCGATGATAAAGGCATCATCTCAGAATCATATTCTTCGCTTGATCGACTGGTTGAAATTTTAAAACAGAATCCGGCGTTAAGGATCGACATATCTGTATATGCCACGGGTGAATCACAGTACGAATATTTGCCGCAACTTTGGGCAAATGAGGTGTCTTACTATTTCCGGGAAAGGAATCTTAATCTAGACAGTCACTTCAATAATTGGTTGCCTTTCTCCTCCGGGACTCAGAGAAAAGACGTGTACAATGAGGGTATTATTGAAATTATGTTCATGGAAAACTAATCTATATGTCACTGAAAAATTTATCATTCATTCTGTTGATTATCTTTTTTTGTGCCGAAGCCAAAAGTCAGCCGGTACCTGCAGTTGATGAGAATATTCCATATCTGATGACATTTGGCGGAGACGCTGAAACATCGTGGGGTGATGATGATTTTTGCCAGATTTTCTTCTGTCTTGTACCAGTCTCATTTTCACGACCTTTTTACATCCGGGTATTTGATCCTGACACGGGAGGCGCGCTTGATGAAGTCAAGGGAGGCTTCAATACTATTGTAAATTATTCAATCTATGGCGGCATAGGGTGCTGGTCGGATACAGCAGCCCAGAGTATTGACCTCACAGGTAATTGCAAAAGCGGTTTTCTTCTGTTCTCCCGGTCTTTCGGAAATGAATCAAAATTTGATCGCAAATGGTTTACAATGGGTCCTTTCAATCCGGGGGAAGGTGAATATTCTGAGAAGCTTGGTGGACGGATCTTCAAAATAATTGCCCAGGGTATTTCAGGTGACGATGGTAATATTTACAGGTATTTTATGAGCTCGAATCCGGAGGATAATGTTGCTGTGGAGGCAGGTAACCTTTTTACATACAAATATCACTTCAGACTGCCGGATGATCAGAACCAGGTTTGCCAGGTTTATCCTTTTGCCGATGAGAAAACTGTTTCAATTGAAATTTCTAACTTTGATTGGGATAATGACGGATCAATAAGGATCTTTTCCGTTGCAAAAAATGGAATTAGCTGTGATGTTTCAGGTGAGGACCGTTGGGTTGTCAGAAATTTCCCGGTCACTGAAGATGAAAGGAATACTACTTTCGAAATTCAGTTCATTAAAAACAGGAAAGAACAGATACAGAACAATAATGTTGTCGTTTCCATTCGAAACCAATATGGAACCACATTGGCATTCTATACGATTCCAATTGGTGGCATTCCGGTGTATTCACCCAGGATCAGAATGAAATAAACCAGAAAAGATGGCTATAAAGAGTAGATTATTTGCTTTCATGTTTCTTTCATTATATCCTTGTATTGTTTTATCGCAGGGATACAGGTTCCGTAACTACAACACAGAAGACGGTCTTCCGAATTCGTATGTTTACAGTATTACACAGGATTCCCTTGGATACTTATGGATAGGTACAGGGCAGGGATTGTCACGATTTAATGGATTTTCATTTCAGACTTTCATTTCAACCGACAGCATCTCATCGGACTTTATTACATGTTCCCTTAATTCAGGAAAGAATATATGGTTTGGTCATTCAACCGGCTACATAAGCCGTTTTGACGGAAATTCAGTTACAAGTTTTTCCTTTTCCGACAGTATCCAGGATCGTGTAACATCATTGTCCGAATCACAATCGGGAAATATATGGGCATCGACATTTTCATCCGGAATTTACAGGTTGAATCCTGCCGGTAACTCTTTCGAAAAGGTAGTATCAACGCAGGAGTTGATGGTGAATGTAATTCTGCATATACCTAATGAGATTCTTATAGGTTCAAATCATGGTCTTTATTATTGTACTCTTGACGAAAAGGAAGAATTCAGCTCAATCGAAATTATCCCTGATATACCTCATTCAAAGATAACCTCGATAGTTAAAGCAAAAAACGGAAAATCATTCCTTGTAGCAACTGAGAACGAAGGCATATACAGGCTGCATCCCGATGAAGCAAGTTTTAATCCCGAAATTATAGATGGAACCGAAAGTATCCCTGCAATTCAAAGTATTAGTGAGGATATAAAATCTGATTTATGGATCGGTACATACGGGAATGGCCTGGTAAAATTCGAATATGGGAAAAATGGTTCTGATATCAGGAAGTTCAATACCGGGAACGGGTTCATTACCGATAATGTAAGAGCAATTTTTGAGGACAGGGAAGGAAATATATGGAGCGGTAATTTCGGCGAAGGGCTCACAGTAATTACTCATCAGCCATTCTCATTCTTCAATACGCACAATCCTGATCAGGGAAGGCATGTTTTTTCGATATTGTCACATGGCAGGTATTTATGGATCGGAACAGAGAAAGGTTTACTTAAGACAAGTCTTTCAACAGATACTGTATATCGTTTTATAGACAGTAAATCCGGCCTCCCTGCTGATACAGTAACTTCATTGTTTTTCGACAGGCTTGACAGGCTATGGATTGGCACCGGTCGCAGCGGTGTTTATATGATGAAGAATGGGAATGGCAAATTAGTCAGAGTCAGTATAAAAGAAGGCTCTCTCGAAAATTCAATAACATGTATCAAAGGGACAAACGCTGACATTTTTATCGGGACAAAAAAGGGACTCTTTGTCTTCGATATACAATCAGGAAATCGGTCTGAGTATACATTGAAACAGGGTCTGCCCAATAACTGGATAAATGATATTTATCCTGATAATAGCGGGAAAGTATGGGTTTCAACAAAAAGTAAAGTCCTAGTATATATTAAGGAATCAAAGATCTTCAAGTTTCCTGTTATAATCGGAACAGGGACAGCTTTTCCTTGCGCTCTTACGGGAGACAATGAATCAAGAATATGGATAAGTACGGCAGGGAATGGCATTTTTATAACAGGAAAAGACACAGTCAGCAATCTGACAACAAGGCAGGGTCTCGTTTCTGATTTTTGTTATTCAATTGTCTATGATGGAGATTATATCTGGGCTGTTCATAAAAACGGCCTGAGCCGTATCAAAACATCTGATTTCAGTGTAAAATCGGTACCGGGATTTGATGACTCAGGGAATATCCTCTTTAATCCACTTGCAGCATCAATCGAAATACCCGGAATAGTTCGTTTCGGAACGGATAAGGGTCTTGTCACTTATAATCCGGCTTCAGAAGTGTCGGTGGAAGTATCTCCGATTCTTTCTATAACATCGCTGCGAGTCAATGGCGTACCCGTAAAACCGGAAAATGGCAGACTAATCCTGTCATCAGGTAAATATTCATTGAGGATAGGTTTTCTGGCCGTTTACCTGAAGGATCCGCATTTGGTAACGTATAAGTATTTTCTTGAAGGCCATGATCAGGGATGGTCGGACATTACAAGGAACCGTTCAGTGCTGTATCCGGAAATTCAGGACGGACATTACCGTTTTTTAGTAACCGCCTCCAACGGAGATGGTATCCCTGTCAGGGCTCCACTTGAACTTGAAATTATAATAAGGAAAGCAATCTGGAAATACTGGTGGTTCTATCCAGCGTTGACACTTGTATGTGTAATTCTTGTTTTCTACTATATAAAGTACAGGGAGAGACGACTGAGGGTGGAAAAGAAAATCCTTGAAGAAAAGGTAAAAGAAAGAACCCATGAACTTGAATACAAAAAAAATGAGATAGAAAAGCAACGTGATGAGATAACTGAAAAGAACCTGAATCTTATGTCAAGCATAAGGTACGCTCATCAGATTCAGAAAGCTTTACTTCCTTCCGGTGAAACACTCGACAGAGTACTTCCCGATAGTTTTATCATACACAAGCCAAAAGATATTGTAAGCGGCGATTTTTATTGGGTTGCTGAACGTGATGATAAAGTCATATTTACAGTTGGTGACTGCACTGGACATGGGGTTCCAGGTGCTTTTATGAGCCTTCTCGGAATTACACTGCTGAATGAGATTGTTAATGTTCATGGAATAACACGCCCTGACGAAATAGTTAATGAGTTGAGAAGACGGGTTATTTACTGTCTTCAGCAGCAACGAAAAGGATATATACCACTCGACGGAATTGATCTTTCATTGTGTGTTCTTAACAGGAAAACTAATATGCTCCAGTTTACTGGCGCTATGAATGATATAGTATTGATACGAAACGAGAAGATTGAAGTAATAAGAGCCGACAGGCTCGATGTAAGCATAACATATTACAACCTTGGATATTTCAAATTCAGGGAGCTTGAATGTGTGAAAGGGGATATGCTTTACCTGTTTTCTGACGGGTACCAGGACCAGTTCGGAGGTGAGTTTGACAAGAAATTCCTCAGGCCTCATTTTTATACAATCCTCAAGGAAATACATCGGCACCCAGTCCTGAATCAAAAGGAATTGCTTGAGAAGAAGCTTTACAACTGGATGAAAAATCATGGACAGACAGATGATATAACTATTTTAGGAGTACGATTGTAGGAAGATGTCTTTACAGATTAAAATTGAAGTAATAGTATTTTTATTGATTAACTTTATAGCGATACTTAGCTTATCAAAGAAATAATGTTCACTCCATGTCTGGCATAAAACCTGCCCGAAGATGGCAACCTGCTTTCTATCCTTTTAAGAAGGAGACTTTTGGGAAAAGATTTCTTGCAGGCACCGAACGCATAGTTAAGGGTGTCTTGTTTGGATGCCGGATGTGTGGCAATTGTCTTCTTCAGGAAACAGCATTTATCTGCCCGATGGAATGTCCGAAGGGTATGAGAAACGGACCCTGCGGGGGAACAACACCTGAGAAAAACTGCTATGTCGAACCTTCAAGGAAATGCATCTGGTATGCAATTTATGACAGAGCATTCAGAACCTGCAGGCAGGAGAAGTTGCTTGAAGTGCTTCCTCCTGTTGACTGGGGAAAAGCAGGCACTGAAACCTGGGGAGATGTTATAAAACAGGTCAGAAAAACAGGAACAACCACCTTTTTGAAAGGAGTTATTTCAAAAAACACTGAGAAAAGAATACGATCCTGGGATAGCGTATTCAGGACTGTCCGTCAGCCTGCATGGTGGAATGGTGATGGTGAATATCATAAAGCAGGTTATCCTGAGGCTGTATCTGAATTTGAACGGCAGCTTCGCTCAGGAAAATTTATAGTTGCAACCGAAGTTTCACCTCCCATCGGTTCGGGAACAGATAAACTGCTGAAAGATATAAATCTCGTGAAGCCGTTTGTAAGCGCCATAAACTTCACAGATTCATCTTCTGCAAGGCCAAAAATGTCATCAATTGCATGCAGCTCATTTGCCGCCAGAAATGGAATAGATCCGGTTGTACAGATCGCATCTCGCGATACAACAAGAACGGGATTGCAGGCGAATGCAATTGGTCTGAATTCACTTGGGATCTATAATGTGCTTTGTATTACAGGTGATAATGCCAGAACAGGCGATCCTCCTTATTCTGACATGAATATAGTCGATATTGATTCTGTCCAGATGCTGTGGATCCTCAGGAAAATGAGAGATGAAGGAACTTATCTCGATGGCAGGGCAATTAAGAATCCACCCAGGTATTTCCTCGGCGCTGCTTCTTCACCTTTTGCCTCAACCCCTGAATTCCAGGCTTTGAAAGATCAGAAAAAGATGAACGCTGGAGCGCAGTTTTTTCAGACCAATCTCATTTTCGAACCTGACAGGCTCGATCCATGGCTGGAACAGCTCTATAAGAGAAATGTAACTGGAAGGGCATTCATCCTCATTGGTATAGCTCCCCTGAGAAGTTACAAAATCGCGGAGTATCTTCATACAAGTGTTCCGGGTGTGAAGTTGACGGATAGAATTCTCGAAAGAATGAAGAAAGCAGGGGAATCAGCTCCTGAAGAAGGAATGCAGATTGTCCTGGAAATCATTCAAAAGCTAAAAGGCAAACAGGGAATTAACGGAATTCATATAATGTCACTTGGATGGGAAAGCTCGGTTGGGAGAATAGTGCGTGAATCAGGACTTTAAATTTTAGTGTTAATAAATTAACAATATGCTTTTGCTTGGAATTGACATCGGAAGCTCTTCTGTGAAAGCTTCAGTTATTGATGGTGAAACCGGCTTATGCCTTGCTTCAGCTTATTCACCTAAAGAAGAAATGCAGATAATTGCTTTGAAGCCTGGTTGGGCAGAGCAGGATACGGATTTGTGGTGGAATCATTTGACAGAGGCTATCAGGGATTGCACCCGGCAGCTTGGAAACAGGAAAAGCAATATAGGAGCGATCGGCATATCTTACCAGATGCATGGACTTGTTGCAATTGATAAAGATCTTAAAGTTCTGCGTCCTTCAATAATATGGTGCGACAGCCGCGCAGTCGGCACCGGTGAAAATGCTTTCAATTCGATTGGCAGGGATTACTGTCTTTCTCATCTTCTGAATTCCCCGGGAAATTTCACTGCTTCAAAGCTTGCGTGGGTAAAACAGAATGAGCCTGAGATATTCAACCGCATTCATAAAATAATGCTACCCGGCGATTTTATTGCACTCCGGCTTACAGGGGAAATATCAACATCATATACCGGATTATCTGAAGGAATCTTCTGGGATTTTCTGAAAAATGAGGTCTCTGGTGCTGTAATGAAGCATTACGGATTCAATAACGATCTGTTGCCTGATGCGTACTCCTCATTCTCGGTCAGGGGGACCCTCACAAAACAGGTTGCCGTGTCGCTTGATCTGCCAGCCGGAATTCCTGTATCTTACAGGGCAGGCGATCAGCCAAACAATGCACTCTCACTCAATGTTCTTGAGCCTGGTGAAGTGGCGGCAACTGCCGGAACATCAGGCGTCATATATGGAGTTACTGACAGGAAGAAGTTTGATCCTCTTTCGCGTGTAAATACATTTCTTCATGTAAATCATAGCGAAGAGAAAAGCCGGTTAGGCGTCCTTCTGTGCATTAACGGGACAGGGATCTTAAATTCATGGCTCAGGAGAAATTCAGGAAACAGCCTTTCATATAATGAAATGAATGAACTGGCCGGGAAAGTACCGCCAGGCTCCGAAGGATTGCTGATATTTCCATTTGGAAACGGCGCTGAAAGAATGCTTGGGAATAAAGATACAGGCTCTCAGATTTCGGGACTCAGCTTTAACGTGCATTCTTCAGGTCACCTTTACAGAGCTGCACAGGAGGGTATCGCATTTTCATTCAGATACGGATTGGATATAATGAAAGAAACCGGAATATATCCAACAGTGATGCGAGCCGGACTTGCCAACATGTTCCTGAGCAGTGTCTTCAGGGAGACTCTTGCGAATGTCACATCGACGCCTATCAGCCTCTATAATACTGACGGTTCAATCGGGGCTGCCCGTGGCGCCGGTATTGGTTGCGGTTATTATAAATCTGAAAAGGAAGCGTTCAGGGGCCTCGATACTGTTGGCGCTACTGAGCCTGCTAAAGATTCTTCAATCTATGAAGATTCTTATGGGAGGTGGAAAGATTTGTTGAATTTATATATGAAGTTATAAATTCTATATCTGATCATTCATTTCTTTTGTGACATATTTTGTGTAATTTTATCTTTTGTGTATTCCGGAAATAAATTGAAATAAATTGAAATAAATTGAAATAAATTGAAAGTATTTCCACGTATTTCAACATATTTCATTATCAAAATTACAAACTGCTTTATCTGAAAACTCTTTAATAAATGTCCACAATGATCCATAAAGGTAAAAATGAGGCATATCCTGGTATCGGGAAAATTGCATTTGAAGGCAGGAGTTCCAAAAATCCGTTAGCATTTAAATGGTATAATCCCGAAGAAATTGTCTCGGGGAAAAAGATGAAAGATCACCTGAGATTTGCGATCGCTTACTGGCATTCATTCTGTGGAGATGGATCAGATCCTTTCGGAGATGCAACGAGAATTTATCCATGGAATGATGCAAAAGGAGATGATAAGATAAAACAAAAACTCGATGCTGCCTTCGAATTTATGACAAAGATAGGAGCGGAGTTTTATTGCTTCCATGATATCGATGTGGTTGGGAACGGTTCTGTCTTTGATATCGAAAAGAAGCTTGAGAAAACCCTGCCTTTAATGAAAACGCTTCAGAAAGATACGGGTGTTAGGCTTCTCTGGGGAACAGCAAACCTGTTTTCTCATCCCAGGTATATGAATGGGGCTGCAACAAATCCAGACTTTACCGTTGTTGCAAATGCCGCCGTTCAGCTAAAGAATGCAATAGCTGCGACAGTTGAGCTTGGCGGACAGAATTATGTCTTCTGGGGAGGAAGGGAAGGTTATATGAGCCTTCATAATACCGATATGAAAAGAGAGCTTGAGCACATGGGGATGATGCTTTCACTTGCAAGAGATTATGGAAGGAAAATTGGTTTTAAAGGCACTTTCCTTGTAGAGCCGAAGCCAATGGAACCGTCAAAACATCAATATGATTACGACAGTGCAACAATAATTGGCTTCCTTAAGAATCATGGGCTTGACAAAGATTTTAAGCTGAATATTGAAGTAAACCATGCAACACTTGCCGGGCATACATTCCAGCATGAGCTGCAGGTAGCAGCCGATGCAGGTTTGCTTGGCAGCATAGATGCGAATAAAGGCGACTATCAGAACGGTTGGGATACAGACGAATTTCCGACTAATGTTTACGAGCTCACTGAAGCAATGATGGTTATACTACGGGCAGGCGGATTTACAACAGGAGGTATTAATTTTGATGCTAAAGTCCGGAGAAACTCAACTGATGTTGAAGATATTTTTATTGCTCATATCAGCGGCATGGATACTTTTGCAAGGTCGCTCATAATTGCTGATAAGATCTTAAAAGAGAGTCCTTATCTTGAATTGAGAAAAGCTAGATATGCTTCATTCGACAAAGGTCAGGGGAATGATTTTGAAAAAGGCAGACTCACACTTGAACAGCTTAGGGATGTTGCTTCAAACCTCGGAGAACCGGATGTCAGAAGCGGAAAACAGGAGTTGCTGGAACAGTTGATAAATATGTATATTATTTGAGTAAAACATACTGAAGAGAAACACCCCCAACCCCCTGGCTCATCTTTATACACAGATGTGTACCCCATTGATGATTAGGGTTTTTCTCAACTTAATTCTTCATTTCTTTTGCTCCTCCAAAAGAAATGAAGCAAAGAAAAGGAGTCCGGAATTGAAAACTTCAGCCTTTTTCTCCGCCCATTGCGCAAAATGCCATTTACCGCTCCACGAAAAAGACTGCAAGTTCGCACCAATTCCGGATTGCCTACGCACTACATAAATCAGGTTTATCCAAAGTTCCGAAACTGCCAAATAGCAAGGTTCCGGACAAAAAGATATATACTTTAGCGAGTGCGGTGGCGAACCCCAAAAATGCGCGAACCCGATGGCTTTGGGGCCCCATGTGGCGATGGAATGCGGGAAAACAAAGCCATCAGGTTGGATTTTTGGGCGGCTTTTCTTTGGTACTTTCTTTTTCCGTCAAAAGAAAGTACAGATAAAGAAAGGGAAAGATGTGCATAAAGATTAGCAACCCCGTGGAAGGGGTGTAAAGCTCTGAAATCAAGGAATTTATTCTTGTAACGTTAAGTTAAAGTCCCCCTTTGGGGGATTTAGGGGTTTCACATCAAGGATAAACTTCCGGTAGATTTAAATTCAAAGTCCCCTTTTGGGGGATTTAGGGGTGTAACTGGGTATGAAAGACTATCCCGCAGTTGAAATCACCTCAAAAACGGGAGGATTAGCTATTGACTTTTTGACCTTACAAAGCTCCGCAACATTAATAAGTGACTGACGGTATTTTTCAGGAAATCCGTCAGGCAGCTGTATGTCGATTGTAAGTTTTACAGGAAGACCTGTCTCCTGGCTGAAAACTGTTTTCTGAAGGACTTTAATCCCATCTGTGCTAAGCTGCCTGTTATCGCAGAAAGATTTGACATAGACAGCAGCGCATGTTCCAATAGCTGCCAGATACAGGTCGAAAGGAGAAGGGGCGGTCTCCGTACCGCCATTGTTTAAAGGCTGATCGGTTTTAATCGAGAATCCATGATGATGTGCTGTGACTATTTTACCGCCGTCGAAAGTGATTTCCATCATAATGCAAAGAATAATTATTTTAAACAGGCATATACTGCGCAGTAAGGATGAAGACATCGAACTTCTTCATTGTACCGTCTTCAATAGCTTTTTCTATAGTGAAACATGGCATGTGGGTTGTATTATAAAAGCCATTCCGGTTCAATAGTTTTGATAGATCTTCCGGATCGAAGCCTTTATGACCATTGAAGCCAGTTCCATGAAATGAACCATCCTCTGAATATACATCGGCTATTGCAATATAGCCTCCTTTATTCAGGAGGTCGGCAAACTTCTTTATTATCCTGCCGGTATCCGAAACATGGTGAAGCACCATCTGAGTGAAGATAAGATCAAATTTGCCATCTTTGTAATCTTCTTTTTCAAGATCAAATCTGACAGCGCTCAGGTTTACTATTTTCCCGTTTCTTATTTTCTCCTCCATTATATCAACCATTCCCTGGGAATTGTCCATCATTGTGATATGTTGCAGCTTATCAGAAAGATGCATGCTTGTCATCCCGGTCCCTGCCCCGAACTCAAGAGCTTTCATGTTCCTGTTGACAGGAATGAGCTTCATTATGTGCTCTGCAACGGCAGCAGACCTTGCAACATGCATAGGATTACTGTCCCATGCCTTTGCTTTCAGATCGAATTCACTCATTTGAAATTTTTGCAAAGTTACAAATACCTATTCAATGATGAACCAGCTTTCGGAAGGCTTTCCTGAGAATGTAACATGTCTGAATTCGTTCGTGTGATTATCGTATATGTAATCTTGCTCCCATTCCGCAGCATTTTCGACGACCTGTTCTATTGCATCAATGATAAAGAGGAGTTCTTCATTTGTCATTGTCGGGTGAAGCGAAAGCCGGATCCAGCCGGGCTTAAGAGAAAGATCCCCGGCATCTATCCTGTCTGTTATCTCCTTCGACATCTTAAAATCCACATGCAGCAGGAAATGACCATAGGTGCCGGCACATGAACAGCCTCCCCTTGTTTGAATTCCAAACCTGTCATTCAGTATCCTCGTAACAAGGTTATGATGGATGTTATCAATATAAAATGAGAAAATTCCAAGCCTTTCTGTGATGTTCTCAGCAAGAATATGGAGGTCTTTTATTCCGGACAGCCTGGCGAATGCGATTTCCGAAAGCTCTTTCTCCCTTTTGTGGATATTAGCTGTGCCCATCTTCTCCTTGAGTAAAACTGCGAGAGCCGCTTTTATTCCCTGGAGAAAGCCTGGTGTGCCTCCGTCTTCCTTTACCTCTATGTCTGAAATATACCTGTAGCCTCCCCACCTGTTAGTCCATTTAACTGTACCACCTCCCGGAGCATCCGGTATAACATTCCTGTAGAGTTCCTTGTTGAATACGAGTACCCCGGCGCTGCCAGGGCCCCCAAGAAATTTATGAGGCGAAAAGAAAATTGCATCAAGTTGCTCGATCCTGTCTGCCGGGTGCATATCGATATTCACATAAGGAGCGGAAGCTGCAAAATCAATGAAACAATAGCCCTTATGTTCGTGCATAATCCTTGCCAGCTCATAGTAAGGAGGCTTGTAACCGGTAACGTTAGAACATGCTGAAAATGATCCGATAAGTAAGGGTCTGTCCGCATACTTCCTGATTTCTTTTCTCAGGGTATTGGGATCTACTGTAAGATCATCAGAAGGATTAAGGAGCACTACGTCGGCTATTGTCTCGAACCATGATGTGTGATTCGAATGATGTTCAGTGTGGGTAAGAAAAACAACAGGCCTGTGTTCATTTGGAATATCCCTGCACTTACTGTATTCTCCTTTTGTGAAAGAACAGTAATTTATCGCCTGTTCAGGGATCTTCAGACCAAGCATGCGCTGAAGCTTTGCAAGCGCTGAAGTCATTCCTGTGCCTGTAAAAAGCAGAACGTCATCCTCTCCTGCATTTACATGGCGCTTTACTATCCGCTGAGCCTCACGGTATGCATCAGTCATTGCTTTTCCCGTCGATGTTGATTCAGAATGCGTATTTCCCACAAGCGGCCCGATCTGTGAGATGAGCTTCTGCTCAATAGGTCCGTAAAGCCTTCCGCTCGCTATCCAGTCTGCATAAACAAGCTTCTTATTTCCATAAGGAGTTTCGATACTGGCGTCTATTCCTATTATCCTTTCTCTGAAATGATTGAAGTATTGTTCAAGGTTAGTCATGGGTCAGCTTAATTGCGCTAAAAGTAGTATTTAAGTTTAAATAAAAACAATAATAAAGTCAGACATTATTCAATATTAGGTATCAGCATTTATCGCTATTTTTATACATCCTAAATCAGAGTACAATGAATAAACTTTCCTCACTTGTTATCTTTATTTGTGTGTCCGTTATGCTTCAGGCACAGAATAGTATTAAAGAACCCGGCTCATTCAATTTAATCAAGGATAAGATTTCTTCATATCAGGCTTCATCTGTTAAGCTTAATGGATACCTGGGGGAAAAGACAAATCTTGTTATTGAAAAAAGAATTAAGGCTCAGGATGCCGACTATCTTGTTGAACCTTTCAGGCACAGGAATGAGACACGCCTCTGGCAGACGGAATTCTGGGGTAAATGGATACTATCTGCCATAGCAGCATACAATTACACAAGCGATCCTGATTTACTCACAACAATCAAAAAAGCCGCAGATGGCTTACTTTTAACACAGACACCCGATGGGTATATTGGAAATTATTCAGTTGAAGCACAGTTGCAGCAATGGGACATCTGGGGACGAAAATACACAATGCTCGGTTTACTTGCCTTTTATGACCTTAGCGGTGACAAGCGATCCCTTGCAGGCGCTAAAAAGCTTGCCGATCATCTTATGACGCAGGTCGGACCCGGAAAAACAAACATTGTTACGACAGGTAATTACCGCGGAATGCCTTCAAGCTCTATCCTTGAACCAATCGTATATCTGTACAGGCAAACAGGTGAAAAGAAATACCTCGATTTCGCACAATATATTGTTGATCAATGGGAAACTGAAAACGGTCCGAAGCTTATAAGTAAAGCGCTTGCAGGAATACCTGTCTCAGAGAGATTTCCTCATCCCGAATCATGGTGGTCTTATGAAAATGGCCAGAAGGCTTATGAAATGATGTCATGCTACGAAGGCCTTCTTGAACTATACAGGATCACAGGATCAAAGGAATATCTCGATGCAGTCGGGAATGCTGTTGACAACATAATTGATCAGGAAATAAATATTGCCGGATCAGGCAGCGCTTTTGAATGCTTCTATAAAGGTGTTGGTTACCAGGATCAGCCGACATATCATACGATGGAGACATGTGTTACAATGACATGGATGAAACTTTGCTTCAATCTTCTGAAACTCACCGAAGATCCAAAATATGCAGATCAGATAGAAAAATCGACATATAATGCGCTGCTGGCGTCTTTGAAAGATGATGGCACTCAAATAGCTAAATACAGTCCTCTGGGCGGGGTCAGGCATGCAGGTGAGGAACAATGCGGAATGCATATAAATTGCTGTAATGCAAATGGTCCGAGGGCATTCATGATGCTTCCAAGGTTTGCTGTTATGGGTGGAAATAATGAAATCTTCATAAATCTTTATGGTGACTCCCATGTTCAGATTCCGCTTTCAGGAAAGAATAAGGTTAACATTGACCAGATTTCCGATTACCCGGTTTCTGATATCATTGAGATTAATGTCAATCCTGAAAAGCCGGAGATATTCACAGTCGCCATCCGTATTCCGGCATGGTCTTTAAAAACAGAAGTGCGCATTAATGGTGAATCTGTTAATAATTTAACAGCAGGTACCTATCTTAGACTTAAAAGAGTATGGAACAAGTACGATAAAATAACAATGAAGATGGATATGCGGGGAAGAATTGTAAGTTTAGGGAGCAGCCATGCAATATTGCGGGGCCCGGTTGTTCTTGCAAGAGATTCACGTTTTGATGATGGATTCATCAATGAATCTGCAGTTATGGGAGATGGTAAAGAAACGATTGAACTCATACAATCAAAGAACAAGCCGATGGGTGTCTGGATGGCTTTCACCGCGCCAGCCATTCTGGGCACAGATCTCGAAGGAGAATATCGCAACCCCAGGCAGATCAGCTTCTGTGATTTCGCTTCAGCAGGCAATACATGGAGCGAAGAATCAAGGTACAAAGTATGGATCCCTGCAACTCTAAATGTTATGAAAAGAGAATATAAATCTTATTGATTTTTTCATAACAATTAACAGCAATAATATTTGGAAAGTAAATTCCCGAAGTATATTTTTGCCGACGAAAATTTAAAAATCAATCACAATGGACGACGGCCCGGCGGATATATTAATGTTTAACCTGGTATAGACGGAAGCCGGTCGCGTTGGCCGCTTCCGGACTGTGTCAATCAGCAAGGAGGTGGCTATGACATCACTTACAACTTTTTATCTTAGCGGAATAATAGGCAGGTATGCCTATGGCGCTGATGGTGATAAAATCGGGACTATAAAGGATCTGCTTGTAAACACTGATCCCTCGGGACAATCGGATCCGAATCACCAGTTGTTGTCAGGTATAAAGCTGAAGATCGGTAAGGAACAAAAGATTTATTCTTTCTCAAGTTTCAGGGTTTCAAAAGCGGGCGAAAGACTGAATGTAACGTGCACTGCTCTCATTGAGCTTTCAGGCGATGAGATCGAAAACGGTTTGCTGCTTGTTGAGAATATCCTTGATAAACAGATTGTCGATCTAAACGGGAGGAAGCTTGTACGTGTGAATGATATAAGGCTGGCAACGGTTCCTACCGGAACATACGCAGTTGCTGTTGATATAGGAATTGAGGGTCTTCTTAGAAGGATTGGTATTTCTGCACCAATTAAGTACTTACTTTCATTATTCAAGATTGTCCTTCCTTCAAAGTTCATTCTTTGGGACGATGTTCAGGCTATTGATCATTCAAACTCAAGAATTAAGCTTTCAAAGAGCTCATCTAAGCTTCATACAATCCACCCTTCCGACCTTGCTGATATACTCGAGGATATGGGGAAGAAATCAGGGATGTCTCTGTTCAATTCTCTCGATGAGGAAAAGGCAGCCGATGTGCTCGAGGAACTTGAACCCCCTGTTCAGATTCATTTTATTGAGAACCTCCCTGTTAACAAGGCAGCAGATGTTCTTGAGAAAATGCCTGCCGATGAAGCAGCCGATATAATTGATGAACTTGAAGATGAAAAAGCAGAAATGTTGTTAAGGGAAATGGATCTCGAAACTTCCCAGGAAGTCAGGGAACTTCTTGAATATCCCGATAATTCAGTGGGGAGCCTTATGACAACTGATATCCTGTCGTTCAAGCCTGATCTTACTGTGGAACAGGTAATTGACGAACTCAGAATTAAGAAACCAGAATCCGCCGAGCTTTATAATTTATTTGTTACCGAGAAGAATGATGAGCTTATCGGAACATTCAACCTTCGCGATCTTGTTGTGGCATCACCCGCCACTACTGTAAGCGAAATAATGAAATCCGAACCGGTATTCCTGTACGATAACCAGAAAGTACAGGATATTGCTGAGCTTATATCAAAATACAACCTGCTTGCTGTTCCCGTTGTTGATACCGAAAACCAGTTGCAGGGAATGGTTGTTGTCGATGATGTTGTCGAGGATCTGATTAATGAAAGAAGGACAAGGAAAAGATAAATTGTGAAGCTATGTTCCTGTTGAAATTGAAAGATTCCGGAGCTATAAGACAGATAATTCTGTTCTTTGCAATCCTCGGACCGGGTATCATTACCGGAAGTGTTGATAACGACGCAGGTGGAATCACAACATATTCAGTTGCGGGCGCCAAATACGGGTATGGCCTTATCTGGACACTTATTCCTTCATTGATAGTGTTGCTTGTCATCCAGGAAATGAATGCACGCATGGGGATAGTTACCGGGAAAGGTCTGTCTGACCTTATTCGTGAAAATGCCGGGATCAAGATCACGTTTTTTATTTTTGTCGGACTTGTCCTGTCAAATATAGGCAATACCACAACTGAGTTTGCAGGTGTAGCCGGAAGCATGGAGATTTTCGGAATAAGCAAATATATATCAGTGCCGGCCGCTGCAATAATGGTCTGGTTTCTTGTTGTGAAGGGAACTTACCAGATCGCTGAGCGCATTTTCCTGATATTCAGTGCATCACTTCTTACTTATGTTGTTTCAGCATTAATGAGCAAACCGCAATGGTCTGAAATAGGATCTGCAATCATCAGACCACACATGGCTATGGATGGTCCGGGTCTTGCAATGGTTATTGCACTTATTGGGACTACAATCGCCCCATGGATGCAGTTTTATATGCAGTCATCAGTTATAGAGAAAGGCCTGCAGATGAAGAATTATAAATATACTGTAATCGATATTGTTGTTGGCTGTATAATTACTGTAGTAGTTGCTTTCTTCATAATGGTTGCATGCGGAGCGACACTGTATAAGGAGGGAATCGTAATAAATGAAGCAAAAGATGCTGCACAGGCACTCAGGCCGCTTGCAGGCCAGCTTGCTTCGCACGTATTTGCTTTCGGGCTCTTCATTGCTTCAGTTTTCTCGGCAACAATACTTCCACTGGCTACAGCTTTTTATGTGTCGGAGGCATTCGGGTTTGAAGCCGGAATTGACAAAAAATGGGATGAGGCAAAAGAGTTCTATTCGCTTTATACATTCATCCTTGTTCTGTCAGCTTTAATTATTCTTATCCCCGGGGCTCCTCTTATACAGATTTCGATATGGTCGCAGGTACTTAACGGAATACTACTTCCTGTTGTGCTTGTAAGCATGATTATTCTTATCAACAACAAAAAGATTATGGGAAATTATGTAAATAAACCTGTTCAGAATCTTATTGGTTGGAGCGCGGTTGTGATTCTTACAGGCTTATCTATAGCTCTTCTTATAATGCCGCTTTTTGATTAATTTTCTCTTTTTCTTGCTTAAACATTCCTGTTTTTGTAATTTTACAGAATACTGTTTACTACCTTTTTTCCATACCTGAATTCATTCTAATAGTTTTTTATGAGAATGTCCAGGATAACTGCAGGTTTAATGTTTTTCTTAAGCTTCTTTCTTTCATTAAGGCTTAATTCGGGAACAAGCACTTCAGAAACAGGTAAACGGCCTGATTTCGTTCCTGATAAACCCGATGGTACAGGAACAGCTATTATTATGACAGGCGCGGCGGCCCGTATAACTCAACAGGCCGCTCTCCTTGAAGAACTTTATAACAGGGGTCTTCTTAATGAGGTCGTTTTTATATCAGGAGTAAGCGCAGGGGCAATTAACGCAGTTGCCCTGAATGCAATCCTTGAGGGGAAACTTACGTGGGATGAATACAAGAAAACGTTATTCAGCCTTGAAAACAATGATGTCTTTACGCTTCATGACAATAAAAAGCTTCCTGTTAATACAGAGCCTGTACGAAAACTTTTCACCCAATTCTTTGAGGAAAAACTTGGATACAAAAGAATGGGAGATCTTCCGGTAATGACTGAGATCTCTTTTACAAATTACAGGGATATCAGACTCGCTAAAAACGTTTACCGTATGTGCAGCCGTAAGATTAACAAGGAATCAGATACTACTCTGAGTGTTGTCGATGTTCTTATGGCGTCTACTGCAATACCTTTTGCATTTCCGCCTGTGAGAATTGAGAATGTATCAACAATACCAGATCTTGAATATGTAGATGGAGGAGTGGGGCTGGATTATGTACCGTTCAAAGCACTTCTTGAATTTCAGAACTACAGGGGCGAGAATGTCAGAAAGGTTTATATAATAAGCCGAAAAAGCGGAATTGCAAATGTTAGTGAGGAGCTTAAGGCTCTTGGAATTAACAGGAAAGGTATGGATATGCTGGGCAACTCTCTGGATAATATTTTAAAGCGGCTGATGATAAACAGGCTGACAGCCTTCGCAAGGGAAGCGCCGGAGATGATAATGTCGAGCTATGTCTGGATACCTGACTTCAACCAGGATTTCCTGATGTTCAGCTTCAATAAGCTTAAGGAACAGTATACGATAACAAAATCCTGGGCTCAGAATAATGATCCCATCCCTCTTGGAGATTTCCTTCTTTATAATAAGATGAAAAAGAAAAAGAATTAGTTAGTTTCATTCAGGCCAGTTGCCATCAACGATAGGCTTTGTGATAATCCTTGCAGGATCAATTACAACATGCCTGATAAGCTCTCGCTTCCAGGTATATGTAATGTGAACTAATCCCTCTTCATCCTGTATAACAGCGGGGTAGGAGAATTCATCATCAGACGCTTCATTTTCGAGGATTACAGCAGCTTCCCATGTTTTACAATCTTTTGATACCGAAACATTGAGAATGTTTCTTCCCTTTTTAATGTGATTATAAACGATAAGATGTCTTCCGTCATTCAGGGTTACAGCATCTATTCCGGAATTAGGATTAGGCAACCCCGTTGGAATCAGCTTTGTCCATGTACGGCCGTTATCATTTGATAAAGCGGTGAGTATGGCTGAGCTTTTACTTCTGCAGACAAGCTGAAGAGTTCCATCATTGTTTGTGAGTATTGAAGGCTGGATTGCAGCTGTATCTTTTCCGTTCAGAGCTGCTGTCCTTTCCCATGTTCGGCCAAAATCGGGCGTAAATTCCATATGGAGTCTCCACCCGTGATCTTCAGTGCTTGACGGACATAATAAATCCCCGTTTTTTAATAGAATGGGCTTGTTTTTAACAGGACCATAAATGTCTTCAGGTAACCTGTAAGGCCTTGACCATGATTTGCCATTATCATCCGATGTAATCATCTCTCCCCACCATTCCGAAGGAGAGGGCCCCACTTTATAATACAGGAGAATTTTGTCTCCTGTATTATAAAGTACCGGGTTCCAGCAAGGATATCTTTTTGATTTATGTTGTATGCCATTGGCAACCTCAACTGGTTTAGACCATTTTCCACTACTCTGAATGCTTATCCAGATTCCGACGTCAGGATTTCTCTCAGCAGTACCTCCGAACCAGGCTGCAATTAAACCATTTTTTATCTGGATTATTGTTGAAGCATGACATGAGGGAAATTGTACATCCTGTGGTGTATAAATGAATTCTTTGGTTAAAACAGAATTCCTGCAGCTATACTGTGTGAATGCAGGCATGCTGATACAACATATTAAAATCAAAACAAACGGTAATACTCTTTTCATATTGGAATTCGATCTGTCCGGTTTAAATATAAATATTAGATTTGTAATATAAAAAGAGGAAAATGAGCGACCCGAATCATCCTGAAACTTATAGATCTCAGAATCCATCCGCAATATTCATTTGTGTCTTCTTCATTTTCCTGATATTTGTTATTTGTGAAAGCGTTAATGCACAGGATCAACAAAAAGGACAAACTGGTTTTTTGGGTAAAGCTGACCTTTATAAAGCTAAGAAAACCGCTCTCGATTATCTTTCTGACAGTGCAACAATAAAAAAATATGGCAGCATATCGGATGCAATCTGGAATTATGCGGAACTCGGAATGCAGGAATTTCAATCCTCAGAGTTACTTATCAGGACACTGGAAGAAGCGGGTTTTGTTGTTGAAAAAGGACTTGCTGGTATGCCTACATGCTTCACGGGTACCTGGGGCTCAGGTAAACCCGTCATAGGCATACTTGGCGAATTCGACGCACTGCCAATGATTTCACAAAAGCCGCGCACTTCAAAACAGTATCCGCTTGTTGAAGGCGCTCCCGGGCATGGATGTGGTCATAATATGATGGGAACAGCAGGGGTTGCGGCAGCAATTGCAGTAAAAAAGGCGCTTGAAGAAAATAAGCTTCAGGGAACGATAAAGTTTTTCGGTTCACCTGCTGAAGAGACTGTTATAAGCCGCCCATATATGGTGAAAGCCGGATTATTTAACGATGTAGATGCTGTTATTGATAATCATGCTTCGGCAGAGCTAGCCACAAGCTACGGTGTAAACGGGAATGCACTCATTTCAGTTGTATTTTCATTTAAGGGGAAAACAGCGCATTCAGCAGCAGCGCCATGGAGCGGAAGAAGCGCACTCGATGGCGTTGAAATAATGAACGTTGCAACAAATTACCTCCGTGAACATTTGTTTTATACATACAGAATGCATTACGTCGTGACTGAAGGGGGAGAAGCTCCGAATGTAGTGCCCGATAAGGCATCGGTATGGTATTATGTAAGGAACACCGATGAACGGCTTGAAGAGACATACCAACGGGTTCTTGAATGCGCAAGAGGCGCGGCTATAGCATCAGGAACAAGTCTCGATACAGCAAGGATAATCACAGGTATTCATCAGAGGCATTCAAATAAAGGTATGGCAGAAGTTCTGCAGATGAACATAGAGCTTGTAGGTATGCCCAAATGGACTGAAGAGGAACAGACATTTGCAAAATCGTTGCAGAAAGAACTGGGTGTGAAAGAGACAGGAATGCCCTCCGAAATACACCCACTAAAAGCTCCCGCCGGAGGAATGAACGGTGGATCCTCGGATGTGGGTGAAGTCACGCTTATTGCCCCGACAGCTACATTGAATTTTCCTGGCAATGTTCCGGGCGCAATTGCGCATCACTGGTCGACAGTAACCTCCGGTTACGGTTTAACTGCATGGAAAGGACTAAACGCCGGCGCAAAGGTTATGGCCTCCACAGCCCTCGATCTCATTACAAAACCAAAGCTTCTTGAAAAGATCAAAGCTGAATTTGCAGAGTATTCAAAAGAGCATCCATATAAATCCTTCTTACCAGATGGTGCAAAGCCACCTATTGATCTTAACAAGGATCTGATGGAGAAATACCGTAAGGCGATGTCGGAAGCTTTACCTGAAGAGAACTAAAATATTTTACAGGATGATGTACGGTTATTTTGATTCAAATACATATAATACTCCGATCAAAGAGAATCCTACACTTAAGGAGAGACTTTGTAATAACAACAGGCTCTATTTCACACTCAAATACGCGTATATTGTACTGAAAACACGCCGGCAGGCAATAAAAAAGATCTATGACGCGAAAGCCTGGGCTGATTCTTCAATCTATATTCTGAGGTTTATTGAAAAATCAGGAGGCAAATTCCATATTTCAGGAATGGAGAACATTAACAGGGTGGATGGACCTGTCCTTTTCATCAGCAATCACATGAGCACTCTTGAGACAATGGTGTTCCCTGGCCTTATTGCTCCGCTCAGGAAAGTAACTTTCGTTGTCAAGGATAGTCTTGTGAAACATCCTCTTTTCGGAGATGTTATGAGATCAAGAGATCCGATTGTTGTTGGAAGAACCGATGCAAGGAAAGATTTTGAAACAGTAATGACCGGCGGGTTGGAACGGTTATCAAAAGGAATTTCAATCATTATTTTCCCGCAAAGTACCCGTAGCCTTGAGTTCAAGCCTGAGGAATTCAATTCACTTGGTGTGAAGCTCGCTAAGAAAGCAGGCGTACCGGTTATTCCAATGGCAATAAAAACAGATTTCTGGGGTCAGGGGAAATTAATCAAAGAGCTTGGCCCTATTGATAGTAAAAAGCATATTCATATAAAATTTGGTGAACCCTTAAGTATAAAAGGAAGCGGAAAGGAAGAAAATCAGCAGATAATATCCTTTATACAGTCATCACTGAATGAATGGAAAGATTAAGATTGATTTTTTCCTGATAAATCAGGCAATTATAGATTTTTAATTTTTTAAATTTATTCATTTATAACCTTAACCGAAACTTCTATGGGTACACTTGACTGGATCGTGCTGGGTCTTTTCTGCCTTGGCCTTGTCGGAATAATAATCTGGGTTACAAGACAGAAAGACAAAACTTCAACTGATTATTTCCTTGCCGGACGAGATGCAACATGGCTTGCAATCGGCTCCTCTATTTTTGCATCGAATATCGGCTCAGAACATCTTGTGGGCCTTGCCGGCGCAGGAGCTTCAAGCGGTATGGCAATGGCCCATTGGGAAATGCATGGCTGGATAATTCTGATTCTGGGCTGGTTTTTCGTTCCATTTTATGCCCGCAGCGGCGTTTTTACAATGCCTGAATTCCTTGAAAAAAGATATAATAAAGGATCGAGAAGTGTATTATCAATTATATCTCTCGTCAGTTATGTCTTTACAAAAGTAGCTGTGACTGTTTATGCAGGTGGGGTTGTATTTAAACAGGTTTTTGGTATCGAATCAATGTTCGGTATCGATTTTTTCTGGATAAGCGCAGTCGGACTGGTTGTTCTTACAGGGATTTATACGACACTTGGAGGAATGAAAGCTGTATTGTGGACATCTGTTCTTCAAACTCCAATATTACTGATCGGATCTCTTGCAGTTCTTGTTATTGGTTTGATCAAACTCGGCGGTTGGAGTGAGATGATGCGCATTTGTCAGGCTGTTCCCGTTAACGAATACGGAGATACGATGACAAACCTTATGAGGTCTCCTCATGATCCGGAATATCCATGGACAGGAGTTATTCTCGGCTCGGCAATAATCGGTTTCTGGTACTGGTGTACAGACCAGTATATTGTTCAGAGGGTTCTGTCAGGAAGAAATCAGACTGAATCACGACGGGGAGCTATACTTGGAGCAATGTTCAAATTGACTCCCGTTTTCATATTCCTGATCCCCGGCATGATAGCTTATGCAATGAATTACAAAGGGATGATTACTCTTCCTGATTCAGATTCTGCCTTTTCAGTCCTGATAAAAGAACTGTTACCTATCGGATTTAAAGGACTTGTTGTGGGAGGAATACTTGCCGCACTTATGAGCTCTCTTGCATCATTGTTCAATTCCTCTGCAACATTGTTTACTGTCGATTTTTATCAGAAGTATAAACCTCAGGCCTCTGAAAGCGAGCTTGTAAGAGTTGGAAAAATTGCAACGGTTATAGTAGTCATACTTGGAGTACTTTGGATTCCTGTCATGAAAGGACTCGGAAAAGTGCTATATGCTTATCTTCAGGATGTCCAGTCTCTTCTTGCACCGGGTATTGCAGCAGTGTTCCTTCTTGGTATCGCCTCAAAGAAAACTACTCCGACAGCAGGTCTTGTGGGTCTCCTTACAGGATTCATTCTCGGTATGCTAAGGCTTGGCCTGAAGGTTTTTGCGGGCGGAATGAGTCATGATAATATAATCTACCAGGTATTCCTTGCACCAAACTGGTTGCATTATGAATGCATGCTTTTCGCATTAGTTATTATTATTATGATTATTACAAGTATGATGACACGGAAAGCTGATCCCGCTGCTATCAGGGGTCTGTATGTCGGATCCGCAACTGCAGAGGAGAAGGCAATTACGCGCGCAAGCTGGAATAACTGGGACCTGCTGTTCTCAGGTATTGTTATAGTTGTGATTATCTGGTTTTATGCTTATTTCTGGTAAGAGAATGAAAAACTTACACAGAGGACCACAGAGAATAATAAAGCTCTGTGTAATTCTACCTGCCACCTGTAAAACTTTGTCTAACAATCTAATATAAGTATTATGATCGTTAAGAATTCAAAAGAAATCTGGTTTATTACCGGTAGCCAGCATTTGTATGGGCCTGAAACTCTTAAACAAGTAGCGGAAGATTCAAAGAAGATAGCCTCTTCTCTCGACAAATCTCAAAAGATCAGCCGGAAAATAGTCTTCAAACCTGTGCTCACAACTCCCGAATCAATTACAGAAATATGCACAGAAGCAAACAGTTCAAAGAATTGTATCGGCCTTATCGCATGGATGCATACATTTTCACCTGCAAAGATGTGGATAAGAGGCCTTTCAGTTCTTCAGAAACCAATGCTTCATTTTCACACGCAGCTTAACCGTGATATTCCCTGGAATTCAATCGATATGGATTTCATGAATCTCAACCAGTCAGCTCATGGCGATCGTGAGTTCGGCTTTATCGGTTCAAGGATGAGGATGAGCAGAAAGGTCGTTGTTGGACATTATGAAGATGAGGAAGCAATTGACCGTATTGCTTTATGGATCAGGGTTGCAACTGCTCTTGACGATTCGAAAAATATGAAAGTAGCCCGTTTCGGCGATAATATGCGCGAAGTAGCTGTTACAGAGGGTAATAAGGTAAGTGCGCAACTGCAGATGGGTTATTCAGTTTATGGGTATGGAGTTGGCGATCTTGTTAAAGTAGTAAATGCTGTTCCGGATTCTTCTGTGACTAACATTGTTAAAGAATACTGCTCTGAGTATGAGATCGCTAAAGAAGTTGCAGGATCCGATAAGCTCAAAGAAGCGGCAAGGATCGAAGCCGGGATGAGGCAGTTCCTCGAGCAAGGTAATTTCAGCGCTTTCACTACTACTTTCGAGGATCTTCATGGGCTTAAGCAGCTTCCGGGCATAGCAGTCCAGCGATTGATGTCAGATGGCTATGGATTCGGTGCGGAAGGTGACTGGAAAACTGCGGCGCTTGTCCGTTCAATGAAAGTTATGGCAGAAGGCCTTAAAGGTGGTACTTCGTTCATGGAAGACTATACATATCATTTCGATCCAAAAGGGATGAGGGTTCTTGGTGCTCACATGCTTGAAGTATGCCCCACAATTTCGCTTGGAAAACCCAGGGTTGAAATTCACCCTCTTTCTATTGGAGGAAAAGATGACCCGGCAAGACTGGTTTTCAAGACAGCCCCTGGAAACGCGATCAATGTATCAGTAATCGATCTCGGAAACAGGTTCAGGATGATAGTGAATGATGTTGAAGTTGTAGATAGCCCTGATATGCCGAAGCTTCCTGTTGCAAGCGTACTCTGGAAACCAATGCCCGACCTGAAAACAGGCGCCGCTGCATGGATACTGGCCGGTGGCGCTCATCATACAGGTTTCAGTAATGCAATAAATGCAGAGTACCTTGAGGATTTTGCTGAAATGCTGAACATTGAATACCTGCACATTGGAGAAGGATGTAACCTGAGTGAATTTAAGAAGGAGCTCAGAATGAATGAGGTATATTATAGATGAATTCCCGAAAGAGGCTCAGGGCTAAGCTCAGTGGCTCAGGACTCAGAGCTCAGAGATGAAGAAGAAAGTATCAGTTTTGATTTAAATGCACTATTACTCTAGTCACTCGTAACTCTAGTCACTTTAGTCACTTTTATAGATGCTTGAAGATCTTAAACAACGTGTTTTTAAAGCAAATCTAGACCTTGTTAAACATGGCCTTGTGATCCATACATGGGGCAATGTTAGCGGGAAAGATAATGAGACCGGGTTAGTTGTAATCAAACCCTCAGGTGTGAGCTATGACTCGATGAAGGCTGATGATATGGTTGTAATTGATACTGAGGGAAACATTGTTGAGGGAATGTTCAGACCTTCAACTGATGCTCCGACCCATATTGTCCTGTATAAAGCTTTCCCTTCTGTGGGAGGGGTTGTTCATACCCATTCAACTTATGCAACTTCATGGGCGCAGGCTGGAAAATCAATCCCGGCATTTGGAACAACTCACGCTGATCATTATCATGGAGAAGTTCCGTGTACAAGAAAGCTTACTGACAGGGAAATTAACCTTGAATATGAAACAAACACAGGGAATGTAATAAAAGAGACATTTGAAAAAATAGATCCCCTTGCACAACCTTCTGTGCTTGTTCACGGCCATGGTCCTTTTTGCTGGGGTGTAGATCCTGAGAAAGCTGTGTATAATGCTATTGCGCTTGAAGAGATTGCGAGGATGGCATTCTATACTGCCCTGCTTGGAAGAACTGAACCTGTAGATCGGGTTCTTCTTGATAAGCATTACAATAGAAAACATGGGAAAGATGCATATTACGGACAAAAATAAAGCCTGTTATGCCTGATAAATACGTTATTGGAATTGATTACGGCACTGATTCTGTCAGGTCTGTTGTCGTAAACACAAGAGATGGTTCAATAGACGGAACATCTGTATTCGAATATCCCAGGTGGAAAAAGGGCCTGTATTGTGATCCTGCTGAAAACAGGTTCAGGCAGCATCCTCTGGATTATATCGAAGGGCTGGAACAATCAGTAAAAGGAGCTTTACAAAACCTTCAGGCCGAAATAATAAATAATATTGCAGGGATCACTGTTGATACAACAGGGTCAACTCCAGTTGCAGTCGACAGGGAAGGCATGCCTCTTTCACTGAAACCGGAATTTGAATCTGATCCTGATGCCATGTTCATCCTGTGGAAAGATCATACTGCAGTTAATGAAGCTGCTGAAATCAATGATCTTGCAAGATCGTGGGGTGGAATTGATTTTACAAAATATGAGGGAGGCATTTATTCCTCGGAATGGTTCTGGGCAAAAGTTCTCCATGCGCTAAGAAAAAATCAGAAGGTCAGGGAAAACGCCTGGTCATGGATAGAGCATTGCGACTGGATCCCCGCTCTACTTACAGGGAATTCAAATCCCCTTAAAATCAAGAGGAGCAGGTGTGCGGCCGGGCACAAGGCTATGTGGCATGAAGCTTTCGGCGGACTTCCTGCAGAAACTTTCCTTGAAAAGCTCGATCCTTTCTTAAACGGTCTCAGGGAAAGACTTTTTACAGAGACTTACACATGTGATGTTGTTGCTGGCACCCTTTCTGATGAGTGGGCTCAAAGACTTGGATTACCGGCGGGGGTAAAAGTTGGTACAGGTGCCTTCGATGCTCATCTTGGCGCTATTGGCGGGGAGATAATGCCATTCCATCTCGTTAAGGTTATGGGCACGTCAACATGCGACATGATGGTGTCCTCGCCTGAAGATTTAGGCGACAAGCTTGTTCCTGGTATATGCGGACAGGTTGACGGATCTATTATTCCCGGAATGATAGGACTTGAAGCAGGCCAATCAGCCTTCGGAGATATTTATGCATGGTTTGGCAAACTTCTTTTATGGCCTGTTGAGAATATAATTTCAAATTTGACATGGCTGGATGAATCCTCAAGAAACAGACTATCAGTTGAAACTTCTGAGAAGATCATAGCTGAGCTCAGCAGGCAGGCTGAAAAGTTGCCTTTAGACGAATCAGGAATTTTAGCAATCGACTGGATGAATGGTCGCCGGACGCCAGATGCAAACCAATCGTTGAAGGGTGCAATTACAGGATTATCATTGGGGTCTGATGCACCTTCAATATTTAAAGCTCTCGTCGAAGCCACCGCTTTCGGATCGAGAATGATAATCGAGAGGTTCAGATCTGAAGGTGTGAGAATTGATGGAGTTATCGCAATTGGCGGTGTGGCTAAGAAGAATCCTTTTGTAATGCAGATAGTATCAGATGTTCTTAACGTGCCTATAAGGGTGACAAAGACTGACCAGACATGCGCTCTTGGATCTGCAATGGCTGCTTCGGTTATGGCCGGGATTCATAAAGACTTTAATGAAGCAAGGAAAGATATGGGGGGCGGCTTTGAAAAAGTATATCTGCCTGATAACTCCAGGGTTGCAGTTTATGAAATTCTTTTCAAGAAATATAAGGAACTCGGTAAGTTCATAGAAGAAACTAACCTTAATTAACCTGATGTTTATGAAAAAATTGACCCTGCTTTTTATTGTTATTTTATTAACAGAACTGCAATTTTTCAGCCAATCCAATGCAACTGTAAATCAACTTGTTATTGTCGCCAATCATCCGGGTGTTACAATCAGCAAGGATATTTATGGTCATTTCTCTGAGCATCTTGGCACCTGTATCTATGGCGGCTTGTGGGTCGGAAAAAATTCAAAAATTCCAAATACTGACGGAATCAGGAATGATGTTCTCGCCGCTCTCAGGGAGATTAAGGTTCCAAATCTTAGATGGCCCGGCGGCTGTTTTGCCGACACGTACCACTGGAAAGATGGTATTGGCCCTCAGCAGCATAGAGCGTCAATTGTAAATACTCACTGGGGAGGCGTAACCGAAGACAACTCTTTTGGGACTCATGAGTTCATGAGACTTTGCGAGCTTCTTGATTGTGATGCATATATTAACGGGAATGTAGGATCCGGCTCAGTACAGGAAATGGCTGAATGGATCGAATATCTTACATCCGACGCCGAAAGCCCGATGACAAAGCTTCGCAAACAGAACGGGCGTGAAGATCCCTGGAAAGTTAAATACTTCGCAATAGGTAATGAAAACTGGGGATGCGGAGGCAATATGACAGCCGATTATTATTCAGACGTCATGCGGAGATATTCTACATATCTGAATAATTATGCATCAAACAGGCTATACAGGGTTGCATGCGGTCCATCGGATTATAACTATGAATGGACTGAAACTCTGATGAAGGACAGGAATACACAGGGAAGATTCCAGGGCTTATCAATTCATTATTATTCAGTTCCGGGTGGCTGGGACAACAAAAATTCAGCAACTGAATTTGGTGAAGCTGAATGGTTCGAAACGATGAGGCTTAACCAGCAGATGGATGTTATAATCAAAGGTCATAAAGCAATCATGGACCGTTATGATCCCCAGAAAACAAAAGGAATTGTTGTCGATGAATGGGGTAACTGGTTCCAGGTTGAACCTGGCACAAATCCCGGTTTCCTTTATCAGCAGAATACATTAAGAGATGCAGTTACGGCAGCTATTCACCTTAATACTTTCAACCAGAATGCCGACAGGGTGAAAGTTGCAAATCTGGCACAGATGGTAAATGTTCTTCAATCTGTCATCCTGACAAAAGATGATAAAATGGTGCTTACTCCTACATACCATGTTTTCAGGATGTTCAGGGTGCATCAGGAGGCGCAGCTCCTTAACACAGACCTGCGTTGCGAAGATTATACACTTGACCAGAAACAAATACCTTCAATATCAGCTTCAGCATCAATGGATAAAACCGGCAAAGTACATGTCTCAATCGCAAACCTCAACCCAAATAAGGCTATTACTATTAAGTGTCCCATAGTAGGTGAGATATACAGAAATATTACAGGTGAGATTATTACTGCAACTGAAATGAATGCTTTTAACAGCTTTGAGAATCCTGAGGTTGTTAAACCTGCAGCATTTAAAAGTTTTAACTATATGGAAGGCATTCTTACAGTCAATATGCCTGCCAAATCAGTTGTTGTTCTTGAGCTTGCAAAATAAAGGTTTGATCATTGCTTATGAAAACATTCCGATTAAATCAGGTACTATGTTTAATTCTCCTGATACCTGCTTATGCCCCTGTTAACTGCCAGGGTCAGGGTTCTCAAGATAATCCTCCGGTTGTTACTGCAGGAGCCGACAGGATTGTAATGGAGGGAGGCAGAACCTACTTGTCGGGAGTTGTTAAATCTGCAAAATCAGGAATAAAGACGAATTGGAGCAAAGCATCAGGGCCAGGAGAAGTCACCTTTGCAAATGCAAATTCACTTAATACTACTGCTACTTTCAGTGATCCGGGGGAATATTCATTATTGTTAACGGCTGTTGAGGGACCTCTTAAATCATCATCCAATCTAAAAGTAAAGGTTCAACAACCTCCTCCTGCAAAACACCTCGATGTCGTATATACTAAAAAATATAAGATTAGTAGCTCATTGTGGAGCGACAGGGCTAAAGTTCTTACAGTGAACTGGATTCCATGGTGTATCAGTCAGATTGAAAGAACCGATCTGACGCTTGGCGAGGGAGGTCTTGACAATTTCATTGAAGCAGGCAAAGCTCTCAGGGGCGAACCTCATGGAAAACATAAAGGTTACGTTTTTTCAAACGCCTGGGTGCATCAGACTGTTGAATCGATGTGTATTGCCCTGATGATTGACCCCCAGGGCGATAAAGAGATCATTGCAGCCCAGGGAAAAATGAGAAAAACGCTTGAAAAGTGGATACCTGTCATCCTGGCTGCCCAGGAACCTGACGGTTATCTCCAGACTGCATATACACTCCGGGATACAACACGATGGAAAGGGAAATGGGAAGTAAGGACAAGAGGAAATCATGAAGGCTATGTTTCGGGCTATTTTATCGAATCTGCAATTAATCATTACACGCTTACAGAAGGTAAGGATAAAAGATTGTATGATGCAGCAAAAAGACTAGCAGATTGCTGGGTAGCCAATATAGGTCCCGGCAGGAAGGAATGGTATGATGGTCACCAGGAGATGGAGCAGGCTCTTGTCCGCTTCGGAAGGTTCGTAAATGATATTGAAGACAACGGAAGGGGTGATAGTTACATTAAGCTTGCAAAATACCTTCTCGACTGCCGGAAGAACGGAAGTGAATATGATCAGAGCCATGTGCCTGTAATACAGCAATATGAAGCCGTCGGCCACGCTGTGAGAGCCGCATATAATAGTTCCGCAATGTCGGATGTTGCTGCTGAAACAGGTGATGTTGATTATCAGAGCGCAGTAATGTCATTATGGGACAATATTGTAAATAAAAAATACTATGTAACAGGCGGTATTGGAAGCGGTGAAACCGATGAAGGTTTCGGCCCAAACTATTCCCTCAGGAATAACGCCTATTGTGAAGCGTGTTCAAGCTGCGGACTGATATTCTTTCAGCATAAAATGAATATTGCATATCATGATGCAAAATTCGCCGACCTGTACGAGGAAACAATTTATAATGCACTGCTTGGTTCAATTGATCTTGAAGGAAAAAATTTCTATTACGATAATGAATTATCATCTTCCCAATCACGATATTCATGGCATGTGTGTCCATGCTGTGTTGGGAATATTCCAAGAACCTTGCTGATGATTCCAACCTGGACTTATGTCAAAGGAGATGAGGGATTATATGTAAACATGTTTATAGGAAGCGAAATAAAGGTTGAAAATGTTGCCGGTACAGATATTACAATGGTGCAGAAAACTGACTATCCCTGGAACGGCAATGTTTCAATTACCCTCAATCCTGTTCAACCCCGTGAGTTTACATTATTCATTCGTATCCCTGACAGAACTACAAGCAAACTTTACAAAACTGTCCCTGCAGTTTCAGGTTTAAAATCAATTACTGTTAACGGAAAAACAATAAAGGCTCAGATTGTAAAAGGATATGCTGAAGTACACGCGACATGGAAAAAAGGTGACAGGGTGGAGCTTGAATTGCCAATGGAGGTACAGACGATATTCGCAGATGACAGAATTGAAGCCGACAGGAACAAGGTCGCGCTCAGGTATGGCCCTCTGATCTACAATGTTGAAAAAGCCGATCAGCCTGATATAAGTAAATATATCGGAAAAGGACCTTTTACAACAGAATGGAACAAAGATCTTCTTCATAGTATCATTGTCCTCAAAGGGAAATGGGAGGATGGTTCATCGCTGACTGCAATTCCAAATTATGCCAGGAATAACCGTAATAAAATACATTCGACGTATAGTCCTGCAGATGGAGATCCTGATGGTGGATCTGCTGTCTGGATCAATAAGCGATAAAAAACTTTTTTGCCAAAAGACTTTTAAAAATATCGATGATGAGAATCCTGAAGTATTTCACAGGCGGAATAATTGTACTTACAATGATTCATGGCTGCAAAAAGCAGGAACATGTAGCTGATTATCCGATTCAACCGGTACCTTTCACTGCAGTCAGACTCACTGACAATTTCTGGGCGCCAAGGATAAAGAAAAATGCAGATGTTACTATACCTATTGCATTTGGTTATTGTGAATCGACAGGAAGGGTTCGTAATTTCGAGATTGCCGGAGGTCTCGATACAGGGAAATTCCAGACTATCTACCCGTTCGATGATTCGGATGTTTTTAAGATTATTGAAGGCGCAGCATACTCACTTCAAACTTTTCCTGACCCCAGACTCGATTCTTATCTCGATACTTTGATCTACAAGATCGGTCTTGCCCAGGAAGATGATGGATACCTGTATACCAACAGGACTATTGCAGAGATGCATGGAGGTGCCGGATTACATGAATGGGCAGCAAGAAACAGATGGGAACTCGATTCGGTACTCAGCCATGAACTTTATAACCTGGGACATCTCTATGAAGCTGCTGCAGCTCATTACCAGGCTACCGGCAAACGAACGCTCCTTGATATTGCATTGAAATCGGCAGATCTTGTTTCAAAGGATTTTCTTGACGGTGGTATGAAAGTTTACCCCGGTCACCAGGTCATTGAAATGGGCCTTGTAAAACTGTACAGGATTACGGGTAACAAAAGATACCTGGATCTTGCAAAGTATTTTCTCGATATAAGGGGACCAAAAGGCGGACAATACAACCAGGCTCATATTCTGCCTGTTAATCAGACAGAAGCTGTTGGTCATTCAGTCAGGGCTACATATATGTATTCAGGAATGGCCGATATAGCTGCTATAGAAAATGATACAGCCTACCTGAATGCAATAACACGAATATGGGAGGATCTGACATACAGGAAAATGTACATAACAGGAGGTATAGGAGCATCAGGTGGAAACGAAGGGTTCGCAGAGCCCTATCTTCTTCCCAATATGACAGCTTATTGCGAAACCTGTGCATCAATCGGTGATATTTTCACGAATGAGAGGTTATTCCTCCTTCATGGTGAGTCAAAATACATTGATATTCTCGAGAAAACTTTGTACAATTCAATGCTTTCAGGCGTATCTCTGTCGGGCGACAGGTTTTTCTATCCAAATCCCCTTGAATCAAACGGACAGCATAACAGGCAGCCTTGGTTTGGTTGTGCATGTTGTCCCTCAAATGTAGCAAGGTTTATACCTGCTGTTCCGGGATACATTTATGCAACAAGGGGTAATGAAGTTTTTATCAACCTGTATATTTCAAATGAAGCTGAATTCTCTGTGGAGGGTAATCATGTTAAAATCTCACAAAAAACTGATTATCCCTGGGATGGCAAAGTTCAAATCACATTTAATCCTGAAAAAAACGGAAAATTCCCGCTACATTTAAGAATACCGGGCTGGGCAGAAAACGAAGCAATTCCGGGAGGACTTTATAAATTCACAGATGAAATTGCTGATCCTGTTATAATCTCAGTGAATGGTGAAAAATATGATTATAAAGAAATCAACGAAGGATATGTAATTATTACAAGAGATTGGTCTGAAGGTGACAATGTTTTAGTTAATATTCCAATGCCTGTAAGAAAGGTTGTCGCCGACAAAAGAATAGTCGATGATGCCGGTAAAATTGCAATACAGAGAGGACCTGTTATATATTGCGCCGAATGGCCTGATAATAACCCGGGAAATGTGTGCGATCTGATTCTAAAAGCGGATGCTTCATTGTCAAGTGAATACGTCCCGGGATTGCTCGGGGGGATCCAGGTTGTTAAAACATCAGCTTTACGTACTAAGAAGACTATGAATGGGAAAATAGTTAATGAAGGTGAAGATCCTCTTATTATGATACCTTATGGTTATTGGAATAATCGTGGGCCTGGACAAATGATTGTCTGGCTTCCTTCAAGTATGTGAATTAGGATTTGCAGAACAATTTGACTGCTAACTTTATTAGTGAAAATTTAATTACATTGGAAACCATTTAATTAGTACTCTTGTAATGAATCAAATAACTTCAGTTTTAAAATAAACAAAGATGAAAAAGATCCTGTTAATTATTCTGGCCCTCAGCGGGCTTGCCTTAACTGCATGCAATTCAAATAAAAACAAAGAAATGGTCAAAAAAGATCTGTTTGGAAATCATGATGGAAAGGAAGTTTATCTTCTTACTCTCACGAACAAAGCCGGCAATGTATTGAGACTTACAAATTTCGGTGCAAAGATCAACTGGATTGAAGTCCCCGACAGAAACGGGAAAAAAGACAACATTACATTCGGCTATGACACATTTGAAGAAACCCGCGATGGTGATATGTCTTTCGGTTCTGTTGTAGGAAGATATGCAAACAGGATTGCAAACGGAAAATTCAGTATAGATGGTGTCGAATACTCAACTCCCAAGAACAACGGCCCGAATACTCTCCATGGCGGACCAAAAGGATGGCACAGTGTTGTCTGGAACACTGAAATCCTGAAAGACAGCCAGTACCCGTCTGTAAAATTCTCGTATGTAAGTCCTGATATGGAAATGGGATTCCCGGGGACAGTCACTGTCTCTGTTGTTTATACCTGGACTGATAACAATGAGATTATCATGGATTACACGTTTTCAACCGATAAAAAAACTATTGTTAACGTTACAAACCATGCATACTTTAACCTTCATGGTGCAGGGAAGGGGGATATACTTGATCATGAACTTACATTGCGCGCATCTGCATTTACTCCTGTAGACTCAGTTATGATTCCGACAGGCGAAATTCGTCCTGTTACCGGTACGCCGTTTGATTTCACCGCACCTCATACAATAGGAGAAAGGATAGGTGAGAATTATGATCAGCTTATTCTTGGCAAAGGGTATGATCATAATTATGTACTCGATAATAAGGAAGACGTAGATGTTACAGTTCACGATCCGCAAAGCGGCAGGGTGCTCGAGGTCATTACCGACCAGCCTGGAATGCAACTGTACACAGGGAATTTTCTTGATGGTTCCCAGAAGGGGCATGGAGGGATGGCTTACCAGCACAGGACAGGCTTCTGCCTGGAATCCGGTCACTACCCCGATAGTCCGAATAAACCTGAGTTCCCGACTACAATAATAAACCCCGGGGAAACAGTAAAGACTCAGACGATATACAGATTTTCAGTAAAATAATAACCTTACACAGAGTTACACGGAGTACCACAGAGTTATACAGAGATTTTATTAATTGCCTCTGTGAACCTCTGTACCTTCTCTGTGAAGCTCTGTGAAACAAATCTTAAAATGAAAAAACTACTTAACCTCCTTCTTTTCTTATTTCTATTCACTGTCTCCAGGAGCCAGGAGAAAATTGAAATTCCTCTGCCCGAGCATCCACGTCCGGATTTTATGCGGGAACAGTGGATGAACCTTAATGGTCAGTGGGACTTCAGATTCGACAAACAAAACACAGGTGAGACTGAAAAATGGTTTGTCAATCCCTCATTCGATAAGAAGATCCTTGTTCCCTTTCCATGGGGATCAAAGCTCTCAGGAGTAAATAATGATGCGGATATTGCCTGGTATTCGAGGAAAATTGATATTCCTTCTGAATGGCAGGGAAAACAGATCTTTATAATCTTTGGCGCCTCGGATTGGAAATCCAAAGCCTGGCTTGACGGCAATCTTCTTGGTGAGTTCCAGGGCGGGTATACTCCGTTCGAATTTGATTTGTCTCCCTATGTTAAACCCGGAAGTTCTCATACACTTGTAGTTAAAGTGGATGATACTCCCCATCCTTTCAAGCTTGAAGGCAAACAGGGGTACGGTGAAGCAAAAGGAATCTGGCAGACAGTTTACCTTGAGACAAGAGGCAAGCTGGCACTGAAGTACATTCATTTTACACCAGATATAGATAAATCACAGGTCACTGTCAGGGCAATTTTAAATTCACCTGCCCAGGCTGATGTTACTTTAAAAATGAATTTCATGAACGGGGAACAGTCAAAACCGGAGATAGTACAGAAAGTAAAAAAAGGCAGTTCAGATATTTCATTTATTGTTCCTGTTGAAAAAATGCATCTGTGGAATCTTGATGATCCTTTTCTCTATGATGTTCAGGTTTCACTGCAGGAAAAGAATTCAGAGACTGACAGGGTAACTACTTATTTCGGAATGAGAAAGATCAGCACTATAAATTTTTACGGTCTTAATTATACTTACATTACATTGAACGATAAACCGTTATATCTTCAGCTTACGCTGGATCAGAGTTACAATCCTGATAGTTTTTACACATTTCCTTCGGACGAATTCATGAAAAATGAGATCCTGAATTCGAAAAAGATTGGTCTTAATGGGAACAGGATTCACATTAAGGTTGAGATTCCACGAAAACTGTATTGGGCAGATAAGCTTGGTCTCCTCATAATGGCTGATGTCCCGAATTCATGGGGCGAACCTGATGATGCCCAGAAAAAGGAATGGGAGGTTGCGATGAGGGGTATGATAGAAAGAGATTATAACCATCCTGCAATATTCGCATGGGTATTATGGAATGAAACTTGGGGCCTTTTCACAACAACAGATAAGGAAAAGAAAAATCGAGAATACCTGCCTGAAACACAGAAATGGGTTGCAAGCATGTGGCATATTGCAAAAGAGCTTGATCCGACAAGACTTGTTGAAGATAATTCAGCATGCAATTATGATCATGTGATAACAGATATAAACAGCTGGCATGCCTACCTTCCAGGCTATAAATGGAAAGAGTTTCTTGATAATGCTGTGGAAAAGACATTTGAAGGTTCGACCTGGAACTATATCGGGGGAAACAAGCAGGGCACAGAGCCAATGATCAACAGCGAGTGCGGGAATGTATGGGGGTATACAGGCAGTACAGGTGATGTCGACTGGAGCTGGGATTATCATATAATGATGAATGAGATGAGACTGCACCCAAAAGTTGCAGGGTGGCTTTATACTGAACATCATGATGTTATTAATGAGTGGAACGGGTATTATAAGTTTGACCGGACAAATAAATTTACAGGACTTGAGGAAATTGTCCCCGGAATGTCTCTTAATGACTTTCACAGCTATGTTTATCTTGCTACCCGTGGAGATTTGTGCAGAAATGTAAAGGCAGGGGAAACCGTCAGTGTGCCTTTGTATGCATCATATCTTACAGATGCTGATTATGGTGATAAGCTTATATTAAGAAGTGAACTTGTTGGTTGGGATAAGCTCGGCCGTTTCGAAACATATTCGACATCAACAAAGGTAGTTCCTTATGAACCGTTCAATTTCAAAGAACTTGAAGATCTCCAGGTCAGGATGCCATCAGAATCGGGTCTTGCTATTTTGCGTCTCACGCTTGAAAACTCAGCAGGCAAAGCGCTTCATCATAATTTCGTGACATTTGTTGTTGAAGGCAATGCGGGATTGCCTGAAAAAACGCAGACAGTTACATTCAAACCTTCATCATTTGCATCCTCAGAATGGAGCCTGAAGCAATGGAATATTTTGGACGGCTTAAAAGTCAATGGGGCAGGATCAGGATATTTTGAATACAGGGTGAATGTTCCTGAAAACATAGACATATCGACTGTTAATAATATAACACTGATTTTTGAAGCTTCCGCCAAACAGCTATTCGGGAAAGACAGAACTGACGCTGAAAAGATGAGCGGTGACTATATGAGGGGCGGAGGGACTTTCGATAACAGCCGTAACCCGAATTCATATCCTATGACAGATGAGTACAAATCTCCTTCAGTTTTGAAGGTAAGGGTCAACGGGGAGGTCACCGGAACATATTTTCTTGAAGATGACCCTGCCGATCATCGTGGAATATTATCATGGTATTCCCAGCCAAAGGACAATAAGCTATATGAAGCAGGATCTTATGGCTATCTTGTTAAAACAGCAATTCCGTTAAGCTCTGTGAAAAGCAACAACTCACGAACACTTGTAATCAGGTTTGAAGTAGATAAATCTGTACCTGGCGGTCTTGCAATTTATGGAGAGAAATTTGGAAGATATCCTCTTGATCCGACAATAGTTTTTAATCTGAAATAGAAAAGTTTAAAGTTCCCCTGGGGATTCAGGGGTGCTAATATAGAGGAATCATCCTGCCTGTAAAACCCCCAGGGGCTTAAAGCCGGGGATATGAGAAAATTTACCAAGGAAAAACATAAAGTCCCCTGGGTGATTTAGAGGTGTTTGCTGCCGGAGATTTATTATTTTAGTGTACCGAAAACTATATTTGAACACAAGAAATTAACCCTTAACTACCTGAATATGACATCAAGACGAGTTTTTCTTAAAAACACAGCACTGACTGCTGCCGGAATTGGACTTGCTCCCGTCATCTCAAGCGCCCTTGCCGGTTGTGCTCCTTCCGATAGGATAAATGTCGGGCTTATCGGTTGCAATGGAATGGGTTTCAGCGATCTTACTGAATTTCTGAATCATCCCGAGGTCCAATGCCTTGCACTCTGCGATATTGACGAAAGCGTACTTAACCGCAGAGCAGCTGATGTTGAGAAGAAAAGAGGCGCTAAGCCTGCTAATCTTTATAAAGACTGGCGGCAGGTAATAGAAAATAAAGATATCGATGTTGTTATAGTCGGAACCCCTGATCACTGGCATTGTTTACAGATGGTTGCCGCATGCGAAGCAGGCAAGGATGTGTATTGTGAAAAGCCGATCGGGAGAACCATAGAAGAATGTAATATAATGGTAAAGGCTGCACAAAAGAACAAAACAGTTGTACAGGTCGGGCAATGGCAACGCAGCGATCCACACTGGCTTGATGCAGTTGATTTCCTTAACTCAGGTAAGCTTGGAAAGATAAGACTTGTAAGAGTTTATTCATACCAGGGCTGGAATACATCAATACCAGTTGTGCCGGATGAACCTGTACCAGCAGGAGTCAATTACGATATGTGGCTCGGTCCGGCTCCATCAAGGACATTTAACAGGAACAGGTTCCATTTTACATTCCGCTGGTTCTGGGATTATGCAGGCGGCCTGATGACTGACTGGGGCGTTCATCTTCTCGATTTCGCATTGTTCGGGATGAATGTCACAGCGCCAAAATCGATTATGGCAATGGGCGGAAAATACGGCTATCCTGATGATGCATGCGAAACACCCGACAGCCTTCAGACAATCTATGAATTTGATGGATTTAATGTTATGTGGGATCATGCCATCGGTATTAACGATGGTGGATACGGGCGTAATGCGGTTCTCGGATTTGTCGGGGAGAACGGAACACTTGTTGTTGACAGGGGCGGATGGGAAGTCATTCCTGAAAATGTAAACGGAAAACTAAGAATGGAAGCTCTGCCCTGGAAAAATGGTGTGAATCAGGGATTGAAGAATCATGTACAGAACCATCTCGATTGTATTCGAAAACGCGACAGGAACACACATGCAAGCGCTGAAATTGCCGCACATATTGCTAAATTCTCAGCCCTTGGAAATATTGCCTACAGGACAGGTAAGAAACTTGTGTGGGATGGGACACGATTCACAAATGATGATGAGGCAAATACTTATCTTGTACCTGAATATCGTCAACCATGGGCATTACCTAAAATCTGAGCTATGCACGTTAAGCCACTTCGTGGCTGAAACACAATGTATTCCAGCTCTGAAAGAGCTGAATGTGAATAACCACCGGCGCCAGCCGGTGGTAGCCATGACAACGAGAACCACAGCTCTGAAGGAGCTGAGTGTGGACGTAAATGAGAATGTCAATCATCAAAGGAAGCAGCAATTTCACTCAACATAGTATAAATGACATGGCTTTACATTAAACCCCTTCAGGGTTTATGATCATCCTTCTGTAGGTTACCCCGGATTTTCATCTGGGGTTATTCACGTTGAGCCACTTCGTGGCTGAAATCCTCTTAACTGCCTGATTTAATCTGTTAGTCAGCTAGTTCCACTATTTAGGAGCTGAATGCAAATATCAGGGGCTTAATCTGAGGTTATACGAAACACAATGTATTCCAGCTCTGAAGGAGCTGAATATGAATAACCGCCGGTGTTAACCGCTGGCAAAACGCACACAATATGCTACAGCTCTGTAGGAGCTGAATGTGGACTTCAAGGGAAATAACGACCGTCAAAGTCAATGCCAGCTTCAATTAACAAAGCCCGATATTCATCCTCAAATGAGATCTTGCTATGATGTATTCTTTGATTTTTGATGTATTCTATGATGGTATCAATATCTCTGAATGAACATGTAAATGAGCCATATCCCTCAGACCAACCATAAAAAGACGGGTGTAAGCCGCTTTTCTTTACCCACATTGATGATGCTACTTTTATATCTTTTACAAAATCAGCGGGTGCTATGGATGGATGTATATCTGTAAGTATATGAATATGATTTTCTATCCCATTAATGCGATATAGATGACTGTTCTTTTGTTTGGTTAATCCTGTAATATAGCTGTAAATATCTTCAGAGTATTTCAATTTTATTGTCGGCCTGCTATCTTTTGTCCTGATGACAATGTGATAAAGATGTTGACGATAACTCGACATGGCATAGGGTATTTATGGTTATAGCAATAAATATTGCTTACAATGCCGCTGAATGTCCTTGCTTTGAAGGTAACTAAAACTAAGATACTGAATATATATTATAGAGACATAGATTATTGCGAAAATTTTACATTAAACCCCTTCAGGGTTTATGATCATCCTTCTGTAGGTTACCCCGGATTTCATCCGGGGTTATTCACATTGAGCCACTTCGTGGCTGAAATCCTCTTAATCTGAGGTTATACGAAACACAATGTATTCCAGCTCTGAAGGAGCTGAATATGAATAACCGCCGGTGTTAACCGGTGGAAAAAGCACACAATATGCTACAGCTCTGAAAGAGCTGAATGTGAATAACCACCGGCGCCAGCCGGTGGTAGCGATGACAACGAGAACCACAGCTCTGAAGGAGCTGAGTGTGGACGTAAATGAGAATGTCAATCATCAAAGGAAACAGCAACTTCACTCAACATAGTATAAATGACATGGATTTACATTAAACCCCTTCAAGGTTTACGATCATCTTTTTGTAGGTTACCCCGGATTTCATCCGAGGTTATTCACATTAAGCCACTTCGTGGCTGAAATCCTCTGCACCGCGGATTTCATCTTTATGTCAGTTTGATCCTTTCTTAAGGAAGCTGAATACAAATACCGGGGCTTAATCTGAGGTTATACGAAAAACAATGTATTCCAGCTCTGAAGGAGCTGAATGTGAATAACCGCCGGCGGCAGCCGGTGGTCCATAACAACGGGAACTGCAGCTCTGAAGGAGCTGAATGAGGACGTAAATGAGAATGTCAATCATCAAAGGAAGCAGCAATTTCACTCAACATAGTATAAATGACATGGCTTTACATTAAACCCCTTCAGGGTTTACGATCATCTTTTTGTAGGTTACCCCGGATTTCATCCGGGGTTATTCACATTAAGCCACTTCGTGGCTGAAATCCTCATAACTGCCTGATTTAATCTGTTAGTCAGCTTGATCCATGATTTAGGAGTTGAATGCAAATATCAGGGGCCTACGTTGGTGTTGTACCAGACACAATGTACTTCAGAAAATAACACTGAATGTTATATCTATATGTAATCCGCCGGATCTACCCTGACCTTCTCTCCCCAGCTCTGAAAGAGCTGAATGTGAATAACCGCCGGCGGCAGCCATGACAACGAGAAGCACAGCTCTGAAGGAGCTGAGTGTGAATGTCAATGGGAATCAATCTTCTAAAATATTCGAAAAATTTAGATTATTCATTCTTGGCTTAATAATTTATTTTTGAACTGTTTTTGTTTTTAAATAAATTATAACTTGCAGCGCACAAAGGGGGGTAGATTTTTAAAGTTTAAAAAAATCAATGAGAGAAGATACCGAAAGTATCAATGAATCATTATTGGTCAGGGAGTTGTCGAAAGGCAATATCCTGGCTTTTAATACTCTGTTTAAGGAGTACAGCCGGAGGCTTTATGGCTTTGCCCTTGGATACCTGAAATCAGAAGAAGAGGCAGAAGAACTTGTTCAGGAAGTGTTTACTATAATATGGGAAAAAAGATTTGATCTCAAAGAGGAGCTTTCATTCAAATCATTCTTATTTACGATATCCTTCAACATTATAAAAAAACATTTCAAATCGAGGGCTTATCTTTCCGAATACCTTCAATCAGGACTTAACGATGAGGCTGATACACATACATCAAAAGTCATCTCCTATAATTCTCTTTACAATTTTATAATATCTCTGGTTGAAAAAATGCCTGAACGAAGAAGGCTCATTTTTATAAAAAGCCGTTTTGAAGGCATGAGTATCAGGGAAATTTCCGAAGAGTTCGGTATCAGTCATAAGACAGTTGAAAATCAAATCTCCGATGCGCTTAAGTATTTGAGAGAGAACCTCAAAAATGAAGGATTACAGGTATTACTTTTCATTGTACTATTCCTGTCCTGAAAAAAAAGTAAAAATTTTTTTTAATGCGGTAGGTGTAACACGCCTTATGAGGATATTACTGTCAGAAAGAAGTTGAGAAAAGTTATTTTAGGTAGATAGGGTAGTAAATTCAGGATGGTTGGCAGCTCCGCAGGGAGCTGCTGTACCAATCCAAATTTAAAGAGACCAATATTTTACAAATGAAAGAAAGCAATATCAGCTGGTTGCTTGATTACTTCAGGGGAAAAAATACCGGCAAGGATGAATCTGCCGTTGCCGACCTTTTCAGCGACGACAGCAAAACAAACGAATTGAAGGACCTTCTTTCAAAACAATTTTATCAGCTTATGTCTGAGAAAGAAGCTCCTGAAAAGGATCTTGATCACATTCTTTACAGAATTCATTATAATATTAATACATCGGGTAAAAAAGAAAAGGAATCACGGAATAAGTCAATTCTTAAATGGTCATACAGGATTGCTGTTATGATCGCTTTACCTATATTGATTTATCTTGGTGTCAGAAACCTTTCTGATTATAAAGAGCTGGATAGCTCCTATGCTGAAATCCACGCGCCCGCATGGACAAGAACAAATTTCGTTCTTCCTGACGGGAGTTCAGTCTGGCTTAATAGTAATTCAACAATCAAGTATAAGATCAACTTCAAAAATGAAAGAAAGGTTGAGCTTACCGGCGAGGCATTCTTTGATGTCTTGAAAGATCCGAAAAAACCGTTCACTGTAAACACTGAAAATTTAACAGTAAAAGTGCACGGAACAAAATTCAATGTGGCTTCCTGGCAGAATGAAAATATTACTGAAGTTGTTCTCGAGGAGGGAAAAATTGAGCTGGCGGCAAAAAACTCCGACAGCTCTTTCGTTATGAAGCCTGGCGAGCTTGCTTTATTTAATCATAAAGAGAGAAGCTTCAGAAAAGAAGTAGTCGAATCAAATAAATATGTTTCCTGGACAGAAGGCAAGCTTGTATTCAGGAACGATCCGCTTGATGTTGTCGGACGTCGCCTTGGACGATGGTACAATGCTGATGTTGAGGTCACAGGAGCGTTTAAAGGTAATTTTGGCCTCAGGGCGACTTTTGTCGATGAGAGTCTTGAAGAGATCCTCGATATCCTCAGAGACAATTTTAAAATTAAATATGCTATCCAGGACCAGGGTATCGGGCCTGATGGAACTTACGGAAAAAGAAAAGTAAAATTAATATATGAAGAATAAAAAAAATGTGCCTATGTGAATAAAAAAACAGGAAAGCGTTGGAGCCGCTTCCCTGTTAAGAAGTTTAAGCTAAAAGTTTTACGCACCCTAACTTAAAACATTTCAAAGTTATGAAAAAAAAGTCTGATTACCGGGTGGATCCTCACCCGATTCTAAAAAAACTAATTATGGAACTCAAAATTGCATTAGTCATCATAATAGTCGGTGTGACTAATATTTTCGCAGGCCCGACCTATTCCCAGACTGCGAAGGTTTCACTGGATATGAAAAACCAGAATCTGGAACAGGTGCTTGATGAGATCGAACGTCAGAGTGAGTTCTATTTCATCTTTAACCAGAAGCAGATCAATGTTGACAGAACTGTGGACGTAAGCGCTGAAAATAAGACAATTGCTGAAGTCCTTGATAATCTCTTCGCAGGAACTGATGTTAAATATGCAGTGCTTGACAGGAAAATCCTTCTTACAACAGAAGAGATTGACAGGAAGGCAATCAATGATTTCAGAGCTACAGCCGATCAGCAGCAGACAACTGTTACTGGTGTTGTAACCGACGGTACTAATAACGAGCCTATGATAGGCGTCAATATTCAGCTTAAAGGTACCACAACAGGAGCTATATCAGGAGTTGACGGAAGTTTTACAATGACATACGCCTCCAACCCTGATGCAATTCTTGTTTTCTCTTTTATAGGTTACGCAACACAGGAGATCCCCGTTGGTAGCAATAAAACAGTTAATGTTACAATGCAGGCCGACGTTCTTGGTCTCGAAGAAGTTGTTGTAGTGGGTTACGGAACGGTAAAGAAGGAAACTCTTACAGGTTCAGTTGCCAATATTACAGCAAGTGATATCGTTTCAACAAAGAGCGAAAACCTTATTAACAACATCCAGGGAAAAGTATCCGGTCTGATGGTACGCCAGCTTACAGGTGAACCTGGAAAATTTAACAACTATGTCAGTATTCGTGGTTTCGGGGCTCCACTCGTGATCATCGATGGCGTAGTTCGTGATGGTACTTCTGATATGGCACAGTTAAACTCTGATGATATTGAAAGCATGTCGGTTCTTAAGGATGCCGCAGCTTCAATTTATGGAATGAACGCTGCTAACGGCGTTATTATAGTTACAACGAAGAAAGGACAGGAAGGAAGGGCACAATTCTCCTATTCAAATCTTCTTGGCTTCAAAGGCGCAACTGGTCTCGAATATACTGTCGATGCTTATACATACCGCTTAATGAAGAATGAGATGGACAGAAATTCAGGAACAACTGAAACCTATACCCCCGACATCCTCGAAAAATACAGGCTGGGTGAAGCAGGCTATACAGATAATAACTGGCTCAAGCTTACAATGCATGATAATGTATTCCAGCAGTCACATAATTTTTCTGTAAGAGGCGGTACAAATGCTGTAAAATACTATAACAGCTTCGGTTATACTGAAGACAATGGTCTTCTGAAAAGCGGTATTCAATACTATCGCCGCTATAATTTAAGGTCCACAACAACTGCAGATCTTACAAAGAACCTTAAACTTAATGTTTCAGTCGCAGGTCGTATCGATGCAAATCAATCTCCACGCGAGGCATTCCTGTGGACGTTTAAGACAATCATGGTCAATGATCGCGGTATTAATTACCATACAATAGCTAATCCGAATCACCTCAGTGTAATTCCGCCTGAAAGCAAGAATGCAATGGCGCTCATTGATCCAGAAAAGGATGGATATAACAGGCAGAGAAATATTCAGTTCCAGTCAACAATCGACCTCTCATACTCTATCCCAAAGGTTCCGGGTCTGACTATATCTGCTGTTGGAGCTTTCGACCAGAATATTGCAAATACTTCTTACCTGCAGAAATCGTACGAACTTTATGATTATTATACTGATCAGTATTCTCAGACAACAGGTTCAGACCAGTATTCAAACGAAATAGGTCTTTTCCAGAGAGCAGTTGCACGCGGTCAGGCTACTTATACAAAAACTTCAGGTAAACATAAAATAAACGCAACAGGAGTTATTGAATTCACAGGTACCCGGAGTGATGACGTTTATGCAAAACGTCTATATCAGGATCTTTTCACAAATGACATTATAAACCAGGGAACATCAACAACAGCTTCAAACTCAGGTTATCGCAGTTTTGGAAAATATGCTGCTTATATCGGCCGTGTTAATTATGACTTTGCCGGCAAATACCTTGTTGAAGTTGTAGGAAGATACGATGGATCATATCGTTACGCAAAAGCGAATCGATGGGCATTCTTCCCTTCAGCAAGTATAGGATGGCGTCTCTCGGAAGAACCGATTATTAAAGATAATCTGCCAATATTCTCAAACCTTAAATTAAGAGGATCTTACGGTGAAAGCGGTACTGATGCAGGAAATCCATTCGCATATTATTCAGCATACACTGTTAAATCAGTAAATAGTAATCCGACAGGTTATATATTCAATGATGGTTCCATGACAGTTTCAATGGTTGCACCTGGTGTTGTTACTGATGATCTTTCATGGGTAACATCTAAGATTTCGAACATCGGGGTGGATTTTGAACTCTGGAAAGGTAAACTCGGTGGTGCTTTCGAAGTTTTCGAGAGAAGAAATACAGGAATGCTTGCAACACTCATCCAGTCTGTTCCAAATACTTTTGGCGCTGATTTCCCGCAGGTAAACATCAACTCAAACCTTAATCACGGTTTTGAGATAATGCTGAGCCACAGGAATAAGATAGGAAGTGATTTCAATTTTGGTATCACAGCCAACTATACATATACACGCACAAAAAGACTGCACCAGGAAAATGCAGGCTATTCAAGCTCATGGGATTACTGGAGAAACAGTGTCTCTGACCGTTACACAGGTTACATGGGGTTATATGAATATGACGGCAAGTATGAAAATATCGAGGAATATGAAACCGCTCCTCTTCTTGGCGGTAACGCAGGTAATTCTAAGATGTTGCCGGGAAGCTTTAAGCTCATAGATGTTAATGGCGACGGTATAATAAACGGAAATGATCAGACTTATGATCACTGGACGTATGGTACTGTCAATCCACCCATGCAGTATGGTTTGACTCTCGACGCATCATATAAAGGTTTTGACATAAATATGTTGTTCCAGGGAGCCGCCGGTTATACAATCAACTACAGGAATAATGACATCTGGGGATACGGCCGTTACCCGACCCTTCATGAAAAATTCCTCGACAGATGGCATACAGCGAATACAACAGATGATCCTTATAATCCTTCAACAGAATGGGTAAGCGGTTTCTACCCGGCATTACGTAACTACAATTACAATAATACAACAGAGGCTAACGTAATTGACGTCTGGAGACCAAATGCAACATATCTCCGTCTTAAGAGCCTTGAAATCGGGTACACTCTTCCAAAGTCTTTTGTCTCAAGAGTTGGCCTCAGCAACGGACGTATCTTTGTCAATGGATATAATTTGCTGACATTCTGCAACAAGCTTCTGAAAGATGCTGACCCTGAAAGACAGGAAGCAGACTGGGATGCTAACCTGAACTACCCACTTATGAAGTCTTATAATTTCGGTGTAAATATCAACTTCTAATACTGAATTCATGAAAAGGAAATTAATACCATATATAATCAGTCTGGCCCTGACCTTTACGATTTCAGGGTGCAGCGACACACTGGAACTGAAACCGCTTGATAAAACGTCGGCAGAAGATCTTCTTGAAAGTTCAAACGGATTAAAAACTCTCATGTCGACTCTTTACTATTCCATTCCGATGGAAGATTTCAGCTTTTATCCTGCTGACAATACAGGTACTGCTGATCCTCTGACTAACAGTACTGCTTTCAACAGTCATGGCTGGAAAGGTGGAATGCAGAGTACATATAAACTTTCAATGTACACTGATGAAAGTACCGCCAGCGCCGGTACCGGGATAGGCCCCGTAACTTTCAGCTATTGGCCTTATGGTGCAATCCGCCAGACAAACATGTTTTTCCAGAGCCTCGAAACAAAAAAGGCTGACCTTGCTGAAGCTGACTATAACAGGCTGAATAGCGAAGCCCATTTTGTCAGGGCATATATTTATTTCGGTCTTGCTAAGAGATACGGTGGCGTTCCACTTATCGACAGGGTACTTGATGGAGATTATATTGCAGGTACTGCAAATGAAGCGCTTAATGTTCCAAGGAGCACAGAAAAGGAAACCTGGAATTTTATTATAAGTGAACTTGATAAAGCAATCCAGTATCTTCCCGAAACAGCTTCTTCAGCTGATGGAAAGTACCGCGCTACAAAATGGGCAGCTCTTGCTCTTAAATCAAGAGTTGCTCTTCATGCCGCTTCAATTGCAAAATACTGGAACAATGCTCCTCTCTCAGGCGAAGCAGTAAATCAGAATCTTGCAAAGATGGATGCTGGTGATGCTAATGCATTCTACCAGGCTTGTATCGATGCATCTTCACAGCTTATCAACAGCGGCAGATTTTCTTTATACAAACCGAATCCTGCAAATCCAAGGGAAGCTGCAACAAACTATCAGAACCTTTTTCTCACAACAAATGAAGAACAGATATTTGTAAAAGCTTATCTCGACGGAACAGCTGTCGCAAACCAGGGACATTGCTGGGATATAGTTTTCAGCCCCTCACAGGCCAGCCCGGGTTTCCATAAATTCGGAAGGTTCAGCCCTACACTCGACATGGTTGATCTCTATGAAGACTATACTGATGATGGTACAGGCACAAGTGCAAAAATTCAGACAAGAACTGACGGGAATGAAAGTTATTCATATTCAAATCCTTCTCAGGTTAATATTGATGCCCCATTTAAAAAGTATGATGATCTTCTTGGCCCATTCGCAAATAAAGATGCCCGTCTGCTCGCAAGTGTTATTGTTCCCGGAGCTACATACAAAGGAATAAAAATAATTATGCAGGGTGGTATGATAAAATCAAACGGTACAGTTGTCGCTTATTCAACAGACTCTGAAACCAAAAACGGTGTAACATACTATTCTTATGGCGCAGAAGGACCGGCAAGCTTCTCAGGATTCTACAAGATAGGTAGCGCTGATGATGCAAATTATTCATGTTCAGGCTTTCTTATTAAGAAGTACCTCCAGGAAGGTAAAACCGTATTGGGAGCTGAAAACTCATCTACAACTCCTTTTATTGACATGCGTCTTGCCGAAGTATATCTCAACTATGCTGAAGCAGCAGTTGAAAGCGGACTTGGCGATGCAACTCTGGCAGCAGGTTATATTAATGCACTCCGTAAAAGAGCCGGCCATACCGACCAGATTCCTCTTACACTGGCAAACGTTCTTAAAGAACGCCGTGTTGAGCTCGCATTCGAAGGTTTCAGATATTGGGATCTTATGAGAAGGAGAGAATACCATCAGCTTTTTGCCGGAACACGCAGAACAGTTCTTGTTCCTATGGTTGATTTACGTGAAGCAACACCTAAATATATCTTCGTAAGAGCTAACAACTATTATGATGAATATAATAATGGTCGCACATTTAATGCATCTACAGGCTACTATGAGTCTATTCCGGGAAGAAGCACAAATAACCTTGTTGAGAACCCTGGATTTTAATCTTAATCTTGAAAAAACACAGAAAATGAAAAGAATTTCATATATATTATCCCTGATACTCGCTATCTCGCTAACGATGGTATCATGCGAGATAGATAACTATGACGGGCCAGATGCCACAATTTCTGGAAAATTCCTCGATAGCACTACAGGGGAGTTAGTTGGAACTGATATTACTGACGGCAATTCAATCGGAGTTTATGAGCTTGGCTGGAAAACAGAAGCTAAACAAACCTGGAATATTAAAAACACAGGCGAGTATGCTAATAATCTGGTTTTTGCCTCTACTTACAGGATCGAATTCACAAACTGCAACTTTTTCCCGTTTGTTGTAAACGACTTCGTAGTGAATAAAGGAAGTAATACCTATGATTTCTCAGTTACTCCTTATCTGCGTGTTGTCAACCCGACAATTACTTACGATGATGCTACAAAAACTGTTACAGCGAGGTTCAGCCTTCAGACAGGTGGCAGCAATGTGAGACTCAATGAGATCAGGTTGTTTGCATTTACCGATCAATGGGTTGGTAATTATGTTAAATTCCCGATTACAAGCGCCTCATGTTATAAAAAGGCCCCTGCGGCTGTGAGTGCTACTGTAACTCCCGAAACAATATATGAGCTCAAAATGGATGTTGCTGCAAACGCAGCCTCGTTTAAGTATACAAGGAATTATTATTTCAGGATTGGCGCTCTTGCTAATGTAAGTGGCGTTGGAACGGTAAGGTACAACTATTCACCTGTTGTCGCCATTAATATTCCACGTTAGCTTTTAAGTTTGAGGGGGAGGAAGACTTCCTGTAAGTGAATTCCTCCCCTTTTTTTTATCTTTATTATAAATTTTCATTATGTCCAGGAATTTGATAATTATACTGGTTCTGTTTTGTTTTGCCTGTATTGATCTGATCGCTGTTAATCCGGCTTCAATCTATACACAAAAACCAAACGACCCTGAAGCATTCTTCTTCACTTCTGAAAATTATGGTTTTAAAGCCGATGGGAAAAGCGATGTGTCTGCTGCTCTTCAGGATGCAATAAACCAGGTTAAGAAAGAAAGGAACTTCGGAATCCTGTATATCCCTGAGGGAACCTACAGGATAAGCAAAACAATTTATATTCCGGGCGCAGTGAGGTTGATTGGTTATGGAGAAAAGCGTCCCGAAATAATACTTACTAAAAACTCCCCGGGTTACCAGGAAGAGGTTGCATCAGACAAAGGAAAGGCTAATTATATGTTCTGGTTCACCGGTGGACTGGTTCAGGAAGGACAAGCTCCACGTGATGCAGGCGCAGGAACTTTCTACAGCGCAATGTCGAATATAAACCTCCGGATCGAAGACGGCAATCCTTTTGCCGTAGGTCTCAGGACACATTATGCCCAGCATAGCTTCGTAAGTCACATGAGCATCTATATCGGTAAAGGAAAAGCCGGGCTGTTCGATGTCGGGAACGAGATGGAAAACATTGCATTCTACGGAGGAGAGTATGGGATATATACAACAAAAGCTTCACCGGGCTGGCCTGTAATGTTTGTTGATGCTTACTTTGAAGGACAGAGGAAAGCTGCATTGCGTTGCCAGGAGTCAGGTCTTGCAATCGTGAACCTCCAGGTAAAAAATGTACCAACCGTTTTCGAGATTGAGCCGAATTATGCCGACAGGTTGTTTGTTGAGAACAGCCGTTTTGAAAATGTGAGCGGCCCTGCAATAATTGTGAGTAACGAGAATAACAGTAACAATCAGATCACCTTACGGAATATTGATTGTATAAATGTACCGGTACTTGCCTCTTACAGGCGCAGTAATACAGAAACAAAGGTTTCTTATAAATATTATAATATAAAGAATTTTGCCCATGGTCTGCAGATGGATGATATGCTTGCAAAGCCTGAATACAGGACTTATAGTGATATCGTTCCTCTTGCAAAAGTTCCTGCTGCTGCAAAATTATGTGATATTCCTGCTCTTCCATCGATGGGGAAATGGGTAAACATCAGAGAGCTTGGCGCTAAAGGTGATGGTGAAACAGATGATACTAAAGCATTCAGGGATGCAATTGAAAAATATGATGTAATCTATGTTCCACAGGGCTGGTACCGCATTACTGAAACGCTTAAAATGAAACCGAATACATGTCTTATAGGTTTGCATCCATTTGCCACACAGCTTATGCTTAAGGAAAGCGAACCCGCATTCAGCGGTTTCGGCGCACCTGCGCCATTACTTGAATCATCTGAAGGTGGAACAAATATCCTGAATGGAATTGGTTTGAATACCGGTTCTTATAATTACCGCGCTGTAGGATTGAAATGGATGGCTAACGCTTCATCTTATGTTAACGATGTTAAGTTCGTGGGTGGTCATGGAGGAATGCAAAAACCTTCACAAACTGTCGCACAGGACCAGAATCGCCAGAGACCTGCCGGTAGTCAGCTGCCCAGAGTCGCGCTTGGTATGGATCCTTCATGGGATAACCAGTACTGGAGCTTCTGGGTGACAAATAACGGGGGAGGAACATTCAAAGATATCTGGACTGCTTCAACATATTCAGTAAATGGAATGTATGTGAACAATACAAGCACACCCGGGAGGGTATATGCAATTTCTGTCGAGCATCATGTGAGGAATGAAGTGCGGATGAAGAATGTTTCAAACTGGAAGCTGTATGCATTTCAATTGGAAGAGGAAAGCCGTGAAAGTACAGAATGCCAGCCGGTTGAGCTGGAAAATTGTAAAAATCTTACATTTGCAAATGTATATATGTTCAGGGTTATCAGGGTGAATGAACCTTATCATAATTCGATACGGGTGTGGAATTGTGAAAATATAGAGATACTGAACCTTCATAACTTCTCGCAAATCAAATACACGACTGACCTGCCTGTCTATGACATCAATAAAGACATAGAAGTTCGCCCATGGGAGCTCCAGAAACTTATAATTACAGGAAAAGAAGAAAGAAAAGCTCCTCTTGCAACAGATAGAGGAAAAGTTGAAGAACTTGCTTCAGGTTTCGAATTCACAGAGGGAATTGCACGCGACAGCAAAGGAAATATTTATTTCTCAGAGAACAGGATGCGTAGGATATACAAGTGGTCTTCAGAAACAAATTCACTCTCACTTATTGCCGACTTCCCCTGGAAGCCAATAAGCCTTGGAGTCGATTCGAAAGATAACCTGCTTGTAGTTTTCAGATATGACCCACAGCCTGGATACCAGATCGATGGAAAACCGGAATCTGAGTATTTCCCGGAACTTCCGCAGGAAGATCGTGGCGGCACTTCATATAGCGGCTGGGGAAACTCGGGCTTTGCAGTAAGAGTATATTCAATGGATCCTGAGAACCCCGAGGAGACAATTAAAATTCTGCCTCTGGTGCCAATGGGTTCTGTAAAGAATGTGAATAAAGCTCTCTACGTCTCAAATAAATGGCGTGATTTTCATGATTTCAACAAAATTACTGTGAGAGTGCCTGAAAAATGTTTCCTGGCGCCTGATGGACTCACAATTATCCCACAATTGTATGACATGGCCCGCGGATCATCATTACTTGAAGCATATCCGGGCAGGACATTTTATACATCAGACGAATATGACAGGAGGATTGTGAAGATGGATGTTGCTGCTGATGGAACTCTGTCAAATCTTCAGTATTTTGTGGAATGGGGAGAATTCGGCTCAGCCGTTGATAATGAAGGTAATCTTTATGTTGCTGACGGACAGATTTATATCTTTGACGAGGAAGGAAAAATGAAGGGAATGATCAATGTTCCTGAACGGCCTTCGACGATACAGTTCGGAGGCAGGAATAAAGATGAGCTGTTCATAACAGGAAGATCTAAATTGTTCAGGGTAAAGATGTGAGCTCTTACCCTTTGAGGAACAGTTAATACAGGATTATTCTCAATTGTCTCCCTCTCCCCTGGGAGAGGGAGATTCAGAGGGTGAGGCCGTGAATGAAAAAGCTTGCGTATGTTCTTTAATCGTTAATGTTATAGTACAGGTAATTATGAGAAAAATCTTTTATGGAATACTTGCATTGAGTATGCTTTTCCTTACACAATGCTCTCCAAAACCAAAGACTTTTAAAATCGTTTTTGATAACACTAAGGAAGTTTCAGGGCAGAAATTTGCAATAAATGACATTACCCCGGGATTACCTGAAAACTGGGACGAATACAATTTTGTAGTTCTTGAATTCAGAATAACAACTGCCCAGCGTTTTCAGGTCGGCTTTACAACCGATTCGGGGTATAATGACTTAAGAGTAATGAGCTATGTCCCGAATGGCTGGAACAAGCTAGCAATCCCGCTGAAATTCTATAGGCAGCTCCCCGATGCAAACATCGATCTTGCTGCAACATTCAACCAGCCAAGATATACAGGATGGATAAATCTCGGTGGTAAGCGTGGCCCTCTTCATGGTGTCGATTCAATCGGAATAAGAATGAGGGCTCCGATAGGTAATCCCGAATTTGAGATAAGATCAATTGCTCTTTCTGTTGAGGATCCCGGTGATGAATACCTTGAAACCACACCTTCAGTTGACGAGTTCGGACAATGGAACCTGGGTGAATATGAAGGGAAAATCCATTCTCTCGATCAGCTTCAAAGTGAATGGGCTGCAGAGGATAAGGAAGATACTTCTGCAAATGTATTCAACTATTCACAATATGGAGGATACCTGAATAAGAAAGTGAAAGCAACAGGTTTTTTCAGGACTGAAAAGATTGATAACCGCTGGTGGTTTGTAGATCCTGAAGGATATTTATTCCTGTCGGTAGGTGTGGATTGTATTACTGCCGGCAGAGGTGGGAATGCTAAAGAAGTTGATAAGCGTCGCAATATGTACAAGGAACTGCCTCCTATGCCTGTTCAGCCAGCTCAGAATACCCAGGCAGGAGCTCCTTCAAGACCGGTTGACCCGAGCTTTGGTCAGTGGAACCTGATTCGCCGCTACGGTGATAATTACCGTGAAATGGCAAATAAAAACACAATCAGGAGGATGGAAAAATGGGGCGTAAATACAATAGGCAACTGGTCAAGCGGTGAAATTATAGCCATGAATAAAAAGAATTTCATGGTTACAATGAGAACTGCAGGAATGGAGAGAGGGCTGATGGGAATAGCCGATGTATATGCGCCTGATTTTAAAACAAAACTTGATGAAGCAATAAAAAGCTCGGTTACAAATTATAAAAACAATCCAAGATTAATCGGTTATTTCGTAGGTAATGAACCAGCCTGGCTTGGTGAAGAAGTCAGACTTTGTGACATAATTCTGAACGGGGAAGATAAGCCTATCAAAGCTGAGCTTAAGAAATTCCTTGATGGAGGAGACACTCCTGAACGCAGGAATGAGTTTATTCATAATACTTTCAGGATTTTCCTTGCTTCATGCAAGGAAGCTCAGAAAAAATATGATCCGAATCATCTCAACCTCGGCATCAGGTTCGGAAGCATTGCAAGCATTGATGAAGAGATACTGAAGATATGCAAAGAGACATTCGATGTGCTCAGCTTCAACTGCTACGATCTTTATCCGAAAAAAGAGATGATGGACAGGGCTCTGCAGATTACCGATCTCCCAATGATAATCGGCGAATATCATTTTGGAACAGTCGACAGGGGATATGCACAGTCTTTATGGCAGGTAGATTCTCAGGTTGAAAGAGGCATAGCTTACAGGTATTATACGGAACAGGGTTATTCTCATCCGGGGCTTATCGGAACAGCATATTTCCAGTGGTGCGACCAGGATCTCACAGGCAGGAGAAACGATGGCGAAAACTATAACTGCGGCATTGTTGATGTGACCGACAGACCATACAAGCACCAGGTTGAGGCAATGATTGAAACTGCAAAGCGTCTCTATGAAGTGCATGAAGGGACTGCTCAGCCTTTCGATCAGAAACCATCAAGAGCCAGGGGTCATGAGAGGATACCTGATCTTTGGAATGAGTAATTTACCGCTTTCTTAAACCTCTCCCTAAATCCCTCCCCCGGGTGGGAGGGACTTTAGATCGCGAAAATCAGCACCTTCCCCCTCTCACTTGGGAGAGGGGGACTTAGGGGGTGAGGTCAACCTGGCAGGAAGGAATGAATGGGCGAATACTGATATAATATAATGCAACCTATGAAAAACAAACTTTTAATCAGCTTTTTGCTTATCGGGATATCCGGAATTTTAAGCGCTCAGTCCTCTTCTCCTGAAATTGAAGCCTGGGTCACTAAAGCCGACAGATCAATGCTGTTTCAGAAAGCCTCTGACAGAATTGTCTTCTCAAATAAACAGGGGAGAGGCATTCCAATCGTTATCGATGAATCGCACACTATGCAAACTATCGATGGGTTCGGATTTGCACTTACTGGCGGCAGCGCTGAACTTATGATGAATATGTCGCCTTCAGCAAGGCAGGAGCTTATAACCGACCTGTTCTCCAGGAATGCCAATCATATAGGTGTGAGTTATATAAGGATGACTATCGGCGCATCGGATCTTAATAGCTCAGTCTATTCATACGACGATCTGAAGGAAGGAGAAACTGATTTTGATCTGGAGAAATTTGACCTTGGTCAGGACAGGAAAGATGTTATACCGGTTATGAGGGAAATACTGAAGGTTGCTCCTGGTTTAAAGATCCTCGCTTCCCCCTGGTCGCCTCCTGTATGGATGAAAACTAACGGAAAGGTTAAAGCAGGCTCCCTTAAACCCGAGTGCTATGATGTATATTCACGTTATTTTGTGAAGTATATCCTGGATATGCGGAAAGAAGGTATCTCTATCGATGCGATAACTGTACAGAATGAGCCTCTCAACGCAAATAATACTCCAAGCATGCGAATGTCTGCTGCTGAACAAACCGAATTTATTAAAAAGTATCTCGGACCGGCATTCGTCAAGGCAGGTATTAAAACAAAAATCGTCCTTTTTGATCATAATCTCGACAGACCCGACTATGCTCTTACAATACTGAGTGATCCTGAAGCTGCAGCCTTTGTTGATGGTTCAGGATATCATCATTATGGCGGTGAAATGGGTGCAATGACAATCCTTCACACTGCGCACCCTGAAAAGAATCTTTATTTCACTGAGCAGATGGTCGTTGAAAAACCCGGTAGTTCAACAATTGAAATTGCATCGCAGGTTAAAAGACTTATCATCGGCGCTGCATCAAATTGGAGCAGGAACGTTATCTTATGGAACATTGCAGCAGATCCGCTGAATGACCCTCATACAAATGATGGCGGTTGCTCAATGTGCCAGGGTGCAGTTACAATCGATAAAGATCTGTTCAGTAAGAATATAGCATATTATGTTGTTGCTCATGCTTCAAAATTTGTTGAACCTGGTTCTGTTCGAATTGCTTCAACACAGGCAGGTGACATGCTTGTGAATCTTACGACTGATGAGGAGCGAAGGGAAGTTGTACGTGTATCAACTTTAAATAATTACGATGTCCTTCCCAATGTTGCTTTTAAAACACCGGAAGGGAAGACAGTATTAATTGTAGCAAATGATTCATTTAATACTTCATCATTCAGGATTCAATACAGGGGTCTTTATGCTTCTGTTAAACTTGAACCAGGATCGGTAGGGACATATATCTGGTAATTTTTAATAAGATTAAGAAAGATTTTTTATGAAACAATTTTGGTATATGCCGGCAGCGCTGGCTCTGATCTTATCATGTTCTTCCCCGTCACAGAAAGAAACCGAAATGGGTTCATATCTGTATGCTCACAAACCGATGCCGATGGATACTGTAAACAGCCTGCAGTATAAATGGGATCACAAACCTGTACTCAAATCTGTACAGCTCGACAATATGGAATCTCTTGAAAACTGGGAACTTACTTATGGGAACAGGGAGAATGTGGCTGCTATCAGCCTGTCTGATGAAAAAGTTTCGGAAGGAAATTCTTCAATTAAGTTTGTGTCACCAACGAAGCTTGAGGTCAGCAATGGCGTAGATGGCCGGTACTGGGGAAGGGAGAATCTGAAAAGGAAATTCAATGCAAAGGATTTCTCGGATTACAACAGGATAGCTGTTGATATTTATCCCGAATTTAAAGGATTCAGGAAGCTGTATCTTACGCTTATCCTGAATAACGACGATAATGTACCGGATAAATATGGCAAGGAAGGATGGCATACTGTAATGCTCGAGAATAATAAGTGGAACAAGCTTGTTATGGAGATTCCTCATCTTCCTCACGATAAAGTGACAGGTATTACAATCAGCTATGGGCTCCAGGGCAACGAGCCGGACGCTTCGGATACTATAGTTTACTATGTCGATAATCTCGTACTTGAAAAAGTTGAAGCAGACTATTATGAAGGCTGGGGAACAGATAAAGAGATATCTTTTTCACATTCAGGTTATAATACAGGGGACAGGAAAACAGCATTTGCATCAACCGACAATGGGAATACATTCAAAATAGTCGATGTTGCAACAAATAATACAGTTCTTGAAAAGGATGTACTCAGAAAAGCAGAAAGAACAGGTTCATTTAATGTTTTTGATTTTTCTGAGGTTACAAAACCGGGTACCTATAAGATCGTATATGGAAGTACTGAATCCAGGCCTTTTCCTGTTGACGATGATGTCTGGTTGCCTGTTATTGAAAAAATTGCCAACTACTTTTATGTACAACGTTGCGGTTTCGATCAGCCCGGCATTCACCTGAAATGCCATACCGACTGGTATACAGTTTATAACGGCGACACAGTAGTTATGGCAGGCGGATGGCATGATGCCGGCGACCTGTCGCAATCATACTGGCAGACTGCAAGCGCTACAGCTGCTTTCTTCAGGCTTGCCAGACAATACGAGAATAAAGATAAAAGACTTTCAGACAGACTTATCGAAGAAGGATTATGGGGACTTGACTGGCTGCACAAAAACAGCTTTGACGGATTACAGGTTATCAACTGGACAACTCATGACTGCTATACTGATGGGGTGATCGGTAATTTTGATGATAAGCATATACAACCGGGAAACAGAACAAGCACGAACGATAATTATCATGCAATAATAGCTGATGCTGAAGCTTATCTGACTCTGAAAAAAGTCGATCCTGAGCTTGCAGCGAAATCCCTTCAACATGCAATGAATTACTGGGAACTTTTATCTGAATTACCCGGTAACTGGAATACTGAAAAGTTGGCTATTGCAGTCCTTGCCGGTACAAAGCTGTATAGCGCCGGAAATAATGAAAATGTAAAAGAACTCACAATCTCGTATGCAGACTCATTAATAAAGTTCCAGCAGAAGGAGCCTATGAGCTGGAGCCTGCCGCTAAAAGGATTTTTTTACAGCGGCAGGAAAACCGACAGGTTTTTCGGGTATAATCATAGTTGCGTGGTCTCTTCTCCTGTCCCCGGGCTCGTGGAGCTCTGCAGATTATTCCCGGAGGACAGGAATTTTGATAAATGGTACAAGGCAGTCGAACTTCATGCAAATTACCTGAAAACAATAGCACAGACTACCGCTCCATACTTCATGATGCCCGCTAATATCTATAAGATGAACGGCACTGAAGATACTCTTCAGATTAAGGAGGGCTTAAAACTTGATGATGAACATTATCTGAGGATGTTCCCGGTCTGGCAGGCTTTCAGAGGTAACAGCTCTGTGATACTTTCAGAAGGAATAGGTCTCGCCTCTGCAAACCAGCTTCTTAAAGATCCGGAGATGCATCAGATCGCACTTTCACAGGTTGAATGGATGTTAGGAAAAAATCCTTTCAGCCAGAGCCTTATGTATGGTGAAGGCTACAATTTCAGCCCGCAATATGCCGTATTTACAGACGATGTAACAGGAGGTCTTCCTGTTGGTATCCTGACGAGAGATAATCTCGACATTCCTTACTGGAAAGCTTCAGTTCTTCATAATTATAAGGAGATATGGGGTCAGCCTGCTTTCCGTATTATGGAGCTGTTAAATCTTTTGTATGAATAATTTACATAAAACTGTAAAAATACTTTACATTATGAAAAAACTTTTCATCAATAATCTAAAGGGAATATTGTTTTTCCTGATAATCACCCTTCCGCTGATTTCATCAGGTCAGGTGAAAGTGAATGAGGAAACAATGACAATCCCAACGTACAAAAACGGTGATCCCAACCCAATGCCACGATTTTACGAAGGCAGAAGTCACCAGGGTGTCCAGCGCCGGATTTATCCTTATCCTTATGATGATAACCAGGTAAGTGTAAAGACCGATGTTGACTATCCATACATACATGTTGAGAATGAGTTTCTCGATCTCGGTATAATGCCTCAGCTCGGTGGAAGGATATATTATGCTGTGGATAAAACTGATAATTATAACTTCTTCTATCGTAACGGAGTTGTTAAGCCTTCTCTGATCGGGATGGTCGGGAACTGGATATCAGGAAGCCTTGCCTGGGGTTATCCGCATCATCATGGCCCGAATACTGTAGAGTCTATGGATTATAAGATCGTGAAAAATGCGAACGGAAGTCAGACAATCTGGATCAATACTACAGACAGACGCCACAGGATGACAGCCCTTGTCGGATATACAATTTATCCGAATTCGTCAATTGTTGAGATGACAATTCATCCTCTTAATAAGACAGCAATTTCGAATTCCTTCCTTTTCTGGGCAAATCCTGCAGTACATTGTGACTCTGCATACCAGGTAATATTTCCTCCGTCAGTTCAATATGTTACATATCACGGCAAACGTGATATGACAACATGGCCGATTGCAGACAGCAAATTCAATGGCTATGATTTCACGGGAGAAGATATAAGCTGGTGGAAAAGCACTCATATACCGACATCATTTTTCTCCTGGGATCCAAAGGAAGATTATTTTGGCGGATACGATCATAAAAAACAGGCAGGAACTGTTTGGGTCGGTAACCACTATATAATGCCGGGTATGAAGTACTGGGCTGATGGGAATAATGCATCAGGGCTCAGGACCAATAATGGCCTCACAGATAATTCAGGACGTTATATCGAGCTGATGGCAGGGTTTTATACAGACAACCAGCCTGATTACAGCTGGATGCAGCCCTATGAAACAAAAATCGGTACAATGATCTGGTTCCCGGTGAGGGAGCTTGAAGGACTGAAATATGCGAACCGCAACGGCGCTTTGAACCTTGAAGTTGGTGAGAATAACATTATAAAGGTTCGCATAAATACCACATCACCGGATAAGGATGCTGTGGTTGTTCTTAAATCAGCAGGCGGAAAGGTTCTGCTTCAAAAAACAATTACAATAAGCCCGGCCGAACCGTTTAAAGCAGATGTTCCTCTTCCAGCCGGTCAGAAAGAAACCGATCTTGATATTTCTTTGGCAGACTCAAAAGGAAACATCCTGCTTTCATACAAACCCGCTGAACATCTTCCTCCTGATGTGCCCAAGCCGGAACCTTTGAAAGCGCTTCCCGAACCTGAAGATATCAAATCTGTAGAAGAGCTTTATCTTACCGGGCTCCGGATCAACCAGTTTTACAATGCAACTGTCGATCCAATGAAATACTACAACGAAGCCCTTAAACGCGATCCCGGTAATTATAACGTAAATACACAGCTTGGTATCCTCAGCCTTAAGGATTATAAATGGGCGGACGCAGAAAAGTACCTGCGCACTGCTGTTTCACGTATAACTATGAACTATACACGCCCCAAAGACGGCGAGGCTCTTTATTATCTTGGTGTAGCACTGAGAGAGCTTGGAAAGATTGATGAAGCATATGATTATTTTTACCAGGCAAGCTGGACATCTGCATGGCATTCGGCTTCTTATTACCAGCTTTCAGAGATCGATTGTCTTCGCGGAGACTACTTAACGGCTCTTGATCATGTGAATCTTTCGATAAGTACAAACAATGATAATCCGAGAGCTCTTAATCTTAAGGCAATTATCCTGAGGAAAACCGGCAACGCAAGTGAAGCTAAGGCTTTAGCAACTGCAACTATCAATAAATATGTTATAGATCACCAGGCACTGAATGAATTATATCTGAATGAGAAAGAGTCAGGTGATCAGACCAAAGCTGCTGCTGAAATGCAGGAGCTCACAAGAGTGATGCGCGACGATGTCCAATCGTACATTGAACTCGCAACATACTATGGAAGCTGCGGCTTTTACAGTGAAGCAATCGATGTCTTATCCCGGCTTGAGAAGAAGGGAGAAACCTACCCGATGCTCTTTTATTTTATTGGATATTACACAGAGTTGAATGGCGATAAAGCCGGAGCGCTTAATTATTATAAGACAGCTTCCACAAGGCCGACAACTTATTGTTACCCTTTCAGAGCCGAGGAGATAAATGTTCTTGAACATGCAATGCTTGCTAATCCGTCAGATGCACGTGCACCTTATTATCTCGGTGATCTGCTGTACGAACACCAGCCCGAAAAGGCAGTATCTTCATGGGAAAAATCAAGACAGCTCGACGGTTCATTCTACATCGTTCATCGAAATCTTGCAATTGCATACAGGGATATTGAAAAGAATTATTCAAAAGCCCTTGAGAGCATGAATCTTGCTGCAAAATATAATAGCGATGATCCCCGCCTCCTTGTTGAAGTCGATGGATTATATGAGCTTAACAGGGTTTCACCAAAAGAAAAGTATGAATTCCTGAAAGCCCGTTATAACACAGCAAAGCTTCGTTCTGATGCTCTTCTTCGTCTTGCAACCCGAGCTGTTGAATATGGCAAATATGATGAGGCAATTAAGATATTGACCACTAATTCAATAAGGGAATCTGAAGGCGCCCGTGAAATGCAGAATGCATACATGAACGCATATACTTTAAGGGGACTTGAATCATTCGGCAAAGGGAAATACGACAATGCCGTTAAAGACATAGAAACAGCTCTTGCTTACCCAATGGGATTAGTTGGAAGAGGGAGAACAGCTCAGTTCAATTACCTTCTTGGTCTTGTATACAGCAGGAAAGGCGACAGGGTGAAGGCGAATGATTATTTCATGAAGACTGTCGATGCTGATATCGAAATGGAAGGAGCTGACCGTGAATTTCTATACTATAAAGGCATGGCTCTGAATGAGCTTAAGAGAAATGATGAATCGAAAAAGCTTTTTAACGATATGATCGCAAGTGTTCAGGGTCGAAGCGGAACAGGTTTCTTTACACAGTTTGAAGGCGGCCAGTCAGGTGAGGCAAGAATGGCGACAAATCATTACCTGCTTGGTTTGGCTTATGAAGGTCTCGGCGATATGCAAAAAGCTAAAGCTGAATTTGAGGAAACGCTTAAGATTAATCCGGGTCATATCTGGAGTCGGGTACATATCCAATCGATTGTTAAATAAATAACACTAACTCACTTGAATAAAACAATATTAAGATGAAACGAGTAAAGACAATACTGACATGTCTTCTCCTGGTTTTGGCCGGATTAAACAATGTTTTACTGGCTAAGGATCCGCGAAGCATCTCAGTCTATCAGCAAAAACCTGTCGATCCTCTTGCTGTCTATTTTACAGCTAATGATTATAATATCAAAGCTGACGGTAAAATGGATGTTTCAGCTCAGCTCCAGGCGGCCATCAATAAAATTGAAACTGAAATTGGGTACGGAATACTTTTTATTCCTGAAGGCAAATATCTTGTTACAAAAACAATCTATGTCCCCGGATCAGTTCGTCTGATAGGCTATGGAGCCAACAGGCCTGAGATCATACTTGGGAAAAACTCCCCCGGTTTCCAGACTTTAAATGCAGACAGCAGGTACCCTGAGAACTACCTGATCTTCTTCACAGGCGGCCTTGTGACCGAGGGAAGGCCCGCAGGTGATGCCGGCGCCGGAACATTCTACAGCGCAATCTCAAACATCGATCTTACAATTCAGGATGGGAACCCTCTCGCAGTGGCTATGAGGACACACTATGCCCAGCATGGCTTTTTCAATCACATGATAATTAATGCAGGAAAAGGAAGGGCTTGTATTTCAGAGGCCGGAAATGAAATTGAGGACGTTGTTTTCCTTGGAGGCGATTACGGGATTACCGCAAACCAGACTTCTCCAAGCTGGCCTGTTGCAATGATAGATACATATTTCGAAGGTCAGAGGAAGGCTGCAATCCAGTCAAACAATACAGGTTTTGCAATAGTCAACATGCATGTTAAGAATGTTCCTGTTGCAGTTGAAATCAAGGAAGGCGAGATAGATCGGCTGTTCATGGAAAACTGCCTCCTGGATAACGTAAAAACTGCCGGAGTTGTAATAAGCATTGAAAACCATGCACAGACACAGGTCAATATGCTGAATGTCTCATGCAGAAACGTTCCTGTACTTGCAAGCTACCGCCAAAGCGGGAAAAAAGTGGAGGTATCGGACAAAATATACAGTGTGAAAGAGTTTGTCTATGGTCTGATTATGGATGACATGGCAGCAAATTCCGGGTTTAAGGAGATAAAATCAATTGAGCCTTTACAGCAATTCCCTGTGGCATTGACAAAAGACATACCTGCATTACCTGGTATGGAAACATGGGTAAATATCCGTGATCTCGGTGCAAAAGGCGATGGCGAAACTGATGATACGAAAGCATTTAACGATGCTATTGCAAAACATAATGTAATCTATGTGCCACAGGGCTTTTACAGGATAACCGGAACAGTAAAAATGGCTCCGGGAACCAGGTTAATCGGACTGCATCCCTGGGGAACACAGTTTATTCTTAAAGAGAGCGAACCTGCATTCAGCGGTTTTGGCGCTCCTGTTGCAATGGTAGAATCTTCCGAAGGTGGCGATGATATTCTTAATGGTATTGGTATTACTACCGGCGGATATAACTATCGTGCAGTCGCATGCAAATGGATGGCCGGTAAGGATTCTTATATGAATGACATCAAATTTGTTGGCGGCCATGGCACGCTTCGTCCTGTTCGCAGTGAAGGTGGACAGAATCGCCAGGGTGGCTTCGGCTTCGGACAGAGAAATATAAGCTCACCAACCAATCCTGTTCCTGCTCAGGGACTTGATCTTGCCTGGGACAACCAGTACTGGAGCCTCTGGATCACAAATAACGGCGGTGGAACTTTCAAGGATCTCTGGACTGCAAATACGTATGCCACAAGCGGGCTTTTCGTTAGCAATACATCAACTCCCAGCCGTGTTTATGCAATTTCACTCGAGCATCATGTGAGAAATGAAGCCCGCTTTGAAAATGTTTCAAACTGGAAGCTGTATGCGTTCCAGCTTGAAGAAGAAAGCAGGGAAGGAAAAGAATGTCAGAGTGTTGAACTTTCAAATTGCAGGAGTATAAGATTTAATAATTTCTGGAATTACAGGGTGATCCGTGTTACGACTCCAAAGCAATATGGTGTCAGGGTATGGAATTGCGAAGATGTTGAATTCAGGAATGTAAAAAATTATACTCAGAAGCTTGTTGTTACCGAATTTCCAATCTATGATGTCAACAGGAAGCTTCCGGTTTACCCATGGGAGCTTGCAAAGGTCACAATAACAGGAAGTGAAAAAACGAATAAGACAATAAGCCTTGAAGCTGGTAAGGTTGAAAAGCTTGCTACCGGATTTTACTTTCCTACAGGTATTACAAGTGACAGCAAGGGAAATATCTATTTCTGCGAGACTCTGAAGAAGAGGATTTATAAGTGGTCATCAGAAAGCAACACAATGACCCTTCTTGCTGACTATCCGCTGCAGCCATTTGCTCTTTCGACAGATACAAAGGACAATCTCCTTGTTACTTTCAGATATGATCCTCAACCAGGCTTTAATATAAACGGAAAGCAGGAAACAGTTAAAAAACTTCCCGATGATAACCCGGGTTATAGCGGCTGGGGAAACAGCGGCTGGGCAACATTGATGTATTCAATTAATCCTGCAAATGCTGAAGCTACATTTACTCCGCTTGTGAGAAAAGCTAACAGTCAGCTGTCAGGGATTAAGAGAGTAATCTATCCGTCGAGCAGGTACAGGGGTGATTTTCTGAAACAGGCAACATACTGGCCCGACTCATCTTTCGTGGCAACGGATGGTGTCACAATCATTCCTGAAATATATGATCTCGGACGTTGTGCTTCTCTTTCTGCAGCAAAACCCGGACAAACATTCTATACAGCGAATGAGCTTCCAAAGAAATTCTACAGCTTCAATGTTGAACCAAACGGACATCTCTCCGGCATGAAAGAGATTCTCGGAAGAGGTGAGTATGGATATGCAGTTGATAATGATGGAAACCTGTACGTTGCAGATGGTCAGATATTCGTCTATGATAAAACAGGAAAGGAAATAAAGAGGATAAATGTTGAAGAACGCCCGATAGCAATCTGTTTCGGCGGTACGGGTAATGACACACTCTTCATAATTACTGATTCTTCCTTGTTTGGATTGAAAATAAAATAGAGGGTGCGCCTCAATATAGGCATGCAGTGAAGGAGAAGTTGGCACCGACTTCTCCTTCAAGTTTTATATCTTGGCGGATATTTTATTTTTACTATGAAAAGTATCCTTTTCTTCATTCTGGTTACCTCAGTGGCTCCGGTTTCAATTATCTCATGCAATAACAGATCAACCGGGACGCAGGAAAAAATGCCTGACAGTACGATAACTACTTTCAATGAAAGCTCTGACACACAGCATAGTGACACGTTATCTTCATTTCCAACAGCTCCTTCATGCGACTCTTTGTTTGAGGCCGCTCTCAGTGGAATGAAGAATGAAGTTATTGAGATAATTGACAAAGGAACGGATGTAAATACTAAGGATGAAGATGGGAGGACTGTATTGATGTATGCTTCATTTAATGGTCATTCAGAACTTATAAATAACCTGGTTCTGCGCGGCGCAAAAGTCAATCTTCAGGATATTAACGGCAGAACTGCTCTTATGCTTGCATCCTCAGGCCCTTTTCCTGATGCAGTCAAGATTCTTCTTGATCATGGGGCAGACCCGAATATCATCGATAAAGCAGAGCATTATTCGGCTCTTATGTATGCAGCTTCGGAAGGACAGCTTGAGGTAGTTAAAATCCTTCTTAAGTATAACGCCGATCCATACCTGAAAGATATTGATGGCGATGATGCATTGACATTCGCGAAAAATAACGGGCACAGGAATGTAGCAGAGCTTTTGAGCGTTTATCCCAGGTAAAACAAGAGGATTTGAATCCTTTGTGTATCTTAGTACCACTCACTTTTAAATGTGAGTACCGGTTTGCCCGACTAAATATCACTATGATATGAAAAAGACTCTTTTTACACTGATCAGCTTCATTTTTTCATTATCAGCGAATGCACAGCAGGTCCAGACTGATTTCATTTTCAGAGATCCTAAGTTACCACTCGATCAGCGTGTCAATGATCTTGTATCAAGAATGACGCTTAAAGAAAAAGCAGATCAGCTTCTGTATACTGCTCCTGCAATTCCACGTCTTAGAATTCCCGCCTATAACTGGTGGAATGAAGCTCTGCATGGCGTTGCACGATCGGGGTATGCTACTGTCTTCCCTCAATCCATAACAATTGCAAATTCATGGGATGAAGGACTTATGTTCAATGTTGCAAATGCAATTTCAGATGAAGCAAGGGCAAAATATCATGAATTCCAGAGGAGAGGTAAGACTGGCATATACCAGGGATTGACTTTCTGGTCACCGAATATTAATATATTCCGCGATCCGCGATGGGGAAGGGGACACGAGACCTATGGCGAGGATCCATATCTTACAGGAAGAATGGGTTTTGAGTTTGTAAGGGGAATGCAGGGTGACGATCCGAAATATCTTAAAACTGTTGCAACGGCAAAACACTATGCAGTTCACTCGGGACCTGAGTCGATAAGGCACCAGTTCAATGCAAATGTAAGTGAAGTGGATCTGCGGGAGACCTACCTTCCTGCTTTCAGAACGCTAGTTGTCGATGCCGGTGTATATTCTGTTATGGGGGCTTATAACATGTTCAAAGGTTATCCCTGCTGTGCAAACCCTATACTGTATGATATACTGAGAAATGAATGGGGATTCAAAGGCTATATAGTTTCAGACTGCTGGGCAGTATCTGATTTCTACAATTTTACAAAGGTTGCTAAAGATGCAGCAGAAGCCGCAGCTATGGCAGTAAAAGCAGGCACTGACCTCGAGTGCGGAGTCGATTATAAGCAGCTTTTAACGGCAATCGACAGGGGACTTCTTACTGAAGAAGATATTAATATCGCTGTTAAAAGGGTAATGACAGCCAGGTTCAGATTGGGAATGTTCGATCCCGATGAAATAGTACCTTATGCCCAGATCCCATTTTTCGTAAATGCCTCCGATTACAATAACACTCTTTCACGTGATGCTGCAAGAAAATCAATAGTGCTTTTAAAAAACAACAACACCCTGCCTCTCTCAAAAGAGATAAAAACGATTGCTGTAATCGGTCCGAATGCAGATAATTTTGAATC
>DATALC010000042.1:0-12507 GCA_036261265.1 Bacteroidales bacterium | reverse complement strand
ATTCCGATTGAAATCTTTTACTGGCAAGAACCCAGGAATTATATATGGATCTAATCCCGTCAGGGATTAATTATCGGTAGAAAAACGAACAAACCCATATCATAAGTTCCGTAGGAACGCCACAGATTTCTGTATCATTATTAATAAATGCATTTGGGCATGAATACACCAGGTTGCACTGTGATAAAGTTTATTACAATCAATACTTGGTGATCCTGGCGCCTTGGTGTCTTTGTGGCAAAATAATTCATCGGGCAATTCTGGATTCTCTTTTAATTAGGCAGTTTGTATCTGCTTTCCAGGTGAATATCAGGTGTTCGGAATCTGCTTTTTACTAATACATATTTATTTATCTAAATATATCAATAAATTGTTATGAATTTTATATTTTTGGACTGTTAATTTATTAACAATGGTTAGTCGACGGCATTTCATCAGGATAACTTCACTTGGAATCGGAGCTCTGGCTGCCGGCGCCGGTGGTTACAAAATCATTAAGGCATTTTCTTCTCCCGAAGAAGTGAAAAATCTTGTTCCGGATCTGACAAGGACACCCACATATTGCGAGGTATGTTTCTGGAAATGTGCCGGATGGGTTTATAAAACATCCGAAGGAAAGATCTGGAAGATAACAGGTAACGATGATGATCAGCATTCAAACGGCCGTTTTTGTCCAAGAGGCACCGGAGGCATAGGGATGTACTATGATACCGACAGGCTTAAAACTCCATTGATAAGAACAGAAGAAAGAGGTAAGCAGGTTTTCAGGGAAGCCTCCTGGGACGAAGCTCTCGATCTTGTGGCTGCAAAGATGAAGGAGATATCCTCAGAATATGGTCCTGAAAGCCTGGCATTATTCACACACGGTTCGGGATCCGCATATTACACAACATTGTTCAAGGCTCTTGGAAGCGCTAATATTGCTGAGCCATCTTATGCTCAATGCCGCGGACCCAGGGATGAAGCGTTTATCTCAACATTTGGCGAAGAGGTTTACTCTCCTGAAGTTACGGATATACGCGATACAAGGTGTCTTGTGCTTATAGGCTCACATATTGGTGAGAACATGCATAATGGTCAGATCCAGGAAATGTCTGATGCAATTGATAAAGGCGCTGCCATAATAACAGTAGATCCCAGGTTCTCAACAGCCGCCGGGAAATCAAAATACTGGCTCCCGATAAAGCCTTCAACTGACATTGCATTATTGCTTGCCTGGACACATGAGCTTATTTACAATGAATTGTATGATAAGAAATATGTTGAAAGATATTGTTCAGGGTTTGATCAGCTTAAGTCGCATGTTAAAGATTTTACTCCTGAATGGGCTTATGGAATAACAACAATAAGACCAGACCTTATCAGGAAAACTGCAAAGGAAATGGCGAATGCTTCACCTGCAGTTATTATACATCCCGGAAGGCATGTTACATGGTATGGCGACGATACCCAGCGTGTACGTGCAATTGCAATCCTGAATGCATTGCTTGGATCATGGGGGAGGAGAGGTGGTTTTTACAGGCCTGCCCGTTATGAGCTGGCATCGTATCCGCTTCCTTCATTCAAACAGCCTGCAAAAACATGGAATGATCTCTTCCCCGAGAAGTTTCCCGTAGCAAGCTCCCCGGTTTCAAATGTATTAATAGATGCTTCAATACCTGAGAATAAGCCCGCATATCCAATAAAAGGATGGTTTGTTAACAGTACAAATCTTGTAATGACTATTCCCAACCAGCAGAACACTATAAAGGCGATTCAGAATCTTGACCTTCTTGTTGCAGTCGACACAATGCCGATGGAAATAACAGGCTGGGCCGATGTTATCCTTCCTGAATGCACATATCTTGAAAGGTACGACAGCATACGGGTAGCGCCTCACCGTAAACCGGCCATTGCCCTCAGGATGCCTGCTGTAGAGCCAATGTATAACTCAAGACCAGGATACCAGATTGCAAGGGCATTGGCAGTTAAGCTTGGGCTTCAGGGTTATTTTCCGTTTGAAAAACAGGAGGATCTTCTTGACTGGCAGCTTCAGAAGGCAGGCACTTCTCTTGCAGAGATGAAAAGAACCGGCGTAAAGACTTATGAAAGAGAAGCTGACGATATTTATATGGCAGAAAATGAGGCGACAGAGTTTGCAACTGATTCAGGCAAGATAGAGCTTTATTCAACATATCTTGAACAGCTTGGATTTGATCCTCTTCCGAAATACACTGCCCATGAGGAACCTCCTTCAGGTTTTTACAGGCTCATATATGGCCGTGCGCCGATGCATACTTTCAGCCGGACATCAAATAATCCCAATCTTTCAGACCTTATGGACGAAAACAAGGTCTGGATCAATCCTGTTGTAGCGAAGGAATGGGGAATTAAGAATGAACAGTATATCTGGTTGAAAAACCAGGACGGGGTGACTTCTGATTTTCCCGTTAAGGCAAGGGTGACAGAACGCATAAGATGGGACTCGGTTTATATGGTTCACGGTTTCGGCCATTCGCAGAAACAGATGAGGAACTGCTTTGGTAAAGGCGCCGGCGACACTCAGCTTATAACTAATGTAAAGGTAGATGACCTTATGGGGGGAACAGGTATGAGATCGAATTTTGTGACATTTTTAACTGAAAAGCCAGGGAAGGAGGTTGCATCATGAGATACGCGATGGCTGTCGATACAGCAAAATGTGTCGGATGCAGCGATTGTGTCGTTGCATGCCAGACCGAAAACAATGTACCGATAGGTTTCTGCCGCGACTGGGTTGTCGAATCTGTCGATGGCACATATCCTGAGCTCGAGCTTGAGATCCGCTCTGAGAGATGTAATCATTGTGCCAATGCGCCATGCGTGAGATGCTGCCCGACAGGCGCTTCCCATATTGTCGATGGGGGAATTGTTCTCGTCGATAAGAAACAATGTATCGGATGCGGAGCCTGTATAGCATCCTGCCCGTATGATGCACGGTATGCTCATCCGGCAGGATACGTTGATAAATGTACTTTTTGCGAACACAGGATCAAAAAAGGCATGTCACCGGCATGTGTCAGCGTATGTCCCACGAAATGCATGCATTTCGGTAATCTTGATGACATGAACAGCGATGTCTCTATTGTTCTGAAAAGGAGAAAATTCAAAACGCTGATCCCCGAAGCAGGGACAGATCCTAAATTGTTCTTTTTAATCTAAAGATATTCAGGTATTATGAAAGAAGAGTTATTGGTGAGCGGCAGGATGAATCCAATGATAGATCCGCAGCTTCATATCTGGCACTGGCAGATATCCCTTTATCTTTTCCTTGGAGGGATGGCAGCCGGTATCCTGGCTATTGCAGCTTTGTACTATATAAGAGGAAAAGAGGATGATTACAGGACCGCAGTAAGGATAGCTCCTTTCCTGACGCCTTTTCTCCTTGTAATAGGACTCCTGTCGCTTTTTATTGACCTGCGTCATAAACTTTACTTCTGGCAGCTTTATACGAATATAAGGCTGCAGTCGCCTATGTCGTGGGGCGCATGGACACTGATGGTTATCACTCCGGTATCTTTTATCTGGTGCGCACTGCACATAAAAGATGTTTTCCCGCGATGGGACTGGAAGTTCGGGTGGTTGAAAGAACTCGAAAAATTCTTTATCAGGTATAAAAAAACACTTGCATGGATAATGCTTATATATGGTATTATTCTCGGAGTTTATACGGGTATCCTTCTTTCAGCATTTAATGCGCGTCCTCTGTGGAATACATCAATACTCGGACCATTATTCCTCACATCAGGGTTATCGGCAGGCGCTGCCGCTACTCTCATTTTGTCTAAGAATACGGCTGAACGAAAACATTTTGCGAGGATTGACCTTGTGCTGATAGGAATAGAGTTATTCCTTATAATACACATGTTCATGGGATTGATGGCTAGTACGCAGGTTCAGATCGAAGCTGCAGGATTATTTCTCGGCGGACCTTTTACAATGTCATTCTGGATCTTTGTTGTTATACTGGGCATGATTCTTCCTGCTCTTCTTGAAATTATGGAGCTTGGGAAATATCATGTTCCTGTTATAATACCTGCTTTGCTTGTGATCTCAGGTAGCCTTGCACTTAGGTTCATAATAGTGAATGCAGGACAGGTTAGCAGGTGGCTCTACTAGCGGGGAGCAAAGAGCGGGAAGCGGGGAGCGGAGAGCGGAGAGCAGGGGGCAAGGGGCAAGGAGAAAGAGGCAAGGAGTAATGTTGTGAACATAGATAAGCAATTCCCCTCCTGGGAGGGCGAGGAGTGGGTTAGACGAAATCATAAGTTTAGTTTCAAAATTTCAAGATTTCAAATTTCAGAGTATCAAAGTATAAAACGCATAAAAATGTCAAATCCAAAAAAGTATCTTAATCCGTATGTAGGTGGTGTTCTCCTGGGTCTTGTTCTTCTTGCCGCTAACTTCGTTTCGGGAAGAGGACTTGGGGCTAGTGGAGCAATAAAAAGCGCAGTAGTATCAACTATGACGACAATTTCCCCGTCAAGTGAAGAAAAATCGGGTTTTGTGAAGGAATTCAGTCAATCTCATGAAGGCAATCCGATGAAAACATGGCTCGTATTTGAGATGCTTGGAGTAATTGTCGGCGGATTTGTTTCAGGAGCTGTCTCAGGAAGACTAAAGCTCAAAGTTGAACATGCTCCGGGAATAACATCGCGTAAGAGGTTGATCCTTGCACTTTGCGGTGGAATCCTTTTTGGTTTCGGATCTCAGCTTGGCCGGGGATGCACAAGCGGCGCGGCTCTAAGCGGTATGGCAGTTCTTTCTCTCGGAGGATTTATAACGATGATGGCAATTTTCGGCACTGCCTTCGCACTTGCTTACTTTTTCAGAAGAAACTGGATTTAATCACATAATTCTAAATCAAAAGAAATGGGACCATTATCTGTTAATGAAATAATCTCAGAGAATACAAATCTTTTCCTCGCTTTTATTATCGGCATCGGATTCGGATTCGTACTCGAGCAGAGCGGCTTTTCTTCAAGCAGGAAGCTTGCAGGCGTATTTTACGGTTATGACACTGTCGTGCTTAAAGTCTTCTTTACAGCAGCAATCACAGCCATGCTCGGACTTCTTTTCTTCAGCTTATTCGGATGGATTGACCTCGAAATGATATATGTCAATCCTACTTATCTTACTTCTGCCATTGTAGGTGGAATTATAATGGGCGCCGGTTTTATCATAGGAGGGTTCTGTCCCGGAACAAGCTTCTGCGGAGCATCAATCGGTAAAATCGACGCAATGGTCTTCGTTGGCGGGTTGTTTATCGGGGTCCTGATTTTCGGTCTTGGTTACAATATATGGGATGGAATGTATGTTGCAAATTTCCTCGGCTCGCCAAGGATAAGTGAATCTCTCGGGCTTACTGACGGTGTTTTTGCTCTTATCCTGATTGTTGTGGCCCTGACAATGTTCCGGATTGCGGAATGGGCCGAATCAAAATTCCCGCGTGAAGAATATTGATATAAACATTTAGACAGTGAAACAAACATTTTAAAATATTAAATTATGAAACCGCGTACTTTACTTGGACTGTTTCTTATTCCTATGGGGATAATAATTGCAGCAGTGCCCCAGAACCAGACAAGAAAATTCAGGCTTACAGCAGCGGAGCTGCTTACTGAAGTCAATACAAGGAGCCAGTACATAGCTCCCGAGACGGTTGCCGATATGATAATAAAGAAAGATCCTTCTTTCAGGCTTGTCGATGTAAGAAGCCAGGCCGAATTTGAAAAATTCAGCCTTCCGGGAGCTGTAAATGTTCCTTTGAGCGATTTTCTTTCGGAACAATATGCAGATATACTCGATCAGAATACAGTAATGAACGTGTTTTATTCAAACGGAACTCTTGCTGCAAATGAAGCATGGATGATCTCGCGTCAGCTCGGATACAGTAATAATTTAGTCCTTGAAGGCGGACTGAATTACTGGTTTGAGGCTATCCTTAATCCTCAGAAGCCGGTATCAACAAGTTCAGATGAAGAGCTTGCAAAATATGATTTTCGTGTTGGAGCATCCCAGGCTTTGGGTGGAGGAAGTGTTACGCCGGCTGCAGCAGATAAGGCACAGACTGTTGCAAAACCTGCTGTTGCAGCTCCTGCAAAAAAGAAGAAAGCTGCCGGTGGCTGTTAATCGTTAAAGACGTCAAGAAAGCAAAGGTTTATTGCAAAGCATTGACTAAGCACTATCTGCGAAAAAAGGTTCACGCAAAGCCGCAAAGTCGCTAACTAAATTACACAGAGTTGCACAGAGAAGGCATTGGGTTACACAGAGGTTAAAATCTCTGTGGTCCTCTGTGGTTCTCCGGATTTCCTCTGTGTAAGTTTTTCTGAGTTATATAATGGATTGCTTTTAAATTGTTTATTAAAATATTTATATTTGATACTCAAACTAACTCAGATATGAATATGAAAAAATGTACTGTTTCTATTTTAGTCCTTTTTATTATTGCTGTTTTTACAACATCTGCCCAGGGCAACAAAAAACTTAATCCTGTCGGCACATGGAAGTTCGAAGCTCCGTATGCTCCTGAAGGATTCACAACAGGTACAATAATAGTGGCTATGCAGGAGAAAACTCCGACGACTTCAATTTCATTTACAGGGAATGAATATAAGATCCCCGGTGAAAAAGTAAAGATTGAAGGCGACAGCCTTAAATTTGATGTTTATGTTGAAGGTGCAGTAGTCGGGATCAGTCTGAAGATGGAATCCGACACTCTGATGAAAGGGAATGCAATGTCTCCTGACGGCGAAATTCCCCTTACTCTGAAAAGAGATCCGGAAAAGAAGTAACCTCTGCTGTTTATTCAGCCAGCATGAAAAAGATAATTTTGATTATGGCCTGTTTAACAGGCCTTTTTACTATAAGCCGTTCACAGGTTATATTCAGGGAACCTTTAAGCCAGAGGCAAACAGGTTATACAATTGATGCAAAACTGAATACCGGCTCAAAGACTGTTAACGGTATAATGCATGCTTTCTGGGTGAATAAATCACCCGACATTGTCAGCACTGTTCAATTGCACCTGTATCTGAATGCATTCAGAAATGATAAAACAACATTCTTCACAGAAAGCAGCGGTATAATGGCGTTCTTTCTGAAAGATAGCGGCTATGTTGATATACACCGCATAACTATGGATAAGGACACCGATCTTTCCGGCTTTATGAAATTTATAAGCCCCGACGACGGTAATGTGAACGACATGACTGTTCTCGAAATAACACTTCCTGAGCCATGTAAACCGGGCGATACTGTAAAACTTAATATTGATTTCACTTCAAAGCTCCCGAAATCGGGTCCGCGTACAGGTTATAACGACAACTTCTTTTTTGTCGGTCAGTGGTTCCCTAAATTCGGAGTCTATGAACCGGCAGGAATGAGATACGCCACTAAAGGAGAATGGAACTGTCATCAGTTTCACAGCAATTCGGAATTCTACTCAAATCATAGCGTTTATGATGTCGACATTACTGTTCCGACCGGTTATATAGTTGGCTCCGGTGGAATTGTAACAGGGGAGCAGGAAAATCCTGATTCGACTACGACATATACTTGCAGGGCTGAGGATATTGTTGATTTTGCCTGGACTGCCTGGCCGGGATATGGGATTCACAATGACGGATGGAAACATGTTAAAATAAGATTTTTATATCCGCCCGACAGAAAGAACCAGGTTGCAAGACAGATGATCGCTTTAAAAAATGCACTTGACTATTTTGAAGCTCATGTGGGTGCCTACCCCTGGCCATATCTTACGCTTGTCGACCCTCCTGTTAAAGGAAGCTTTTCAGGTGGAATGGAATATACAACACTGTTTACCTCGACTTCATTTTTCGGAATCCCTGAATATTTGCGCATACCCGAGATGGTCACAATACATGAATTCGGACATGCTTACTTTATGGGTATCCTGGCAAGTAATGAATTTGAAGACCCATGGCTCGACGAGGGAGTGAATACTTACTGGGAAGGAAGAATTATGGATCATTTTTATGGCTCGGAAAGCGGACTCATAAATCATAGTCTACTGAAGATTTCTGACAGGTCACAGGCAAGAATGTCGTATGTGTATTCCGAAAGCAGGCATGCAACAAGTAATGTCGCATTTTCATGGAAATATCCCGCAGGCACTTACAGTATGATGTCTTACTTTAAGGCCGGTGTAATTCTTCAGACACTTGAAGGGATCATAGGGGAGGAAATGATGGATAAGATTTTCAGGGAATATTACAAAAAATGGTCATTCAGGCATCCGTCAGCTAAAGATTTTATTGCCACAGCTAATGAAGTTGTTGCAGGTAACCCCGGCAACATGTATGGGCCGGATCTGAACTGGTTTTTCAATCAGACTCTTTACGGGACAGATGTATGCGATTACAAGGTCATTGGATTCACAAGCAGGAAAGTCTCAGGTAGTGATTCTCTTTATCTTTCCGCGATTGATCTTCAGCGTGATGGTGGCATTATGCTGCCTGTTGATGTGCTTGTGCATTTTGACAATGGAGATGAGATAAAAGAATCATGGGACGGGATCAGCAGGACAAAAGAATTTAAATATACGAGAGACAGCAAAATTACATGGGTGAAGATCGATCCTGATTTTAAGATCAGGATGGATGTGAATTACATAAACAATTCGTTCACAAACGATCCCGACCTTGTCCCTGTACGACGATTGAGAAATAAGCTGATCTCCATGCTTCAGTTCTTTATAAATTTCATCAGCATTTAAAATCATGAAAATTCAGGAAGTTTTTATAAATGGAGCAAAACCGCTTCCACGGATGTGGAAGAATGTACTTGTTGCCTGGTTTGTTATGCTTCTCCTGTTGATTGCTGCAATGAATCCTCTGATGCAGGGATTGCGGACAGGCTTCGATTCAAGCCTCATAACTGAGAAACTTAAGAATGGAATATTTCCTGAGGCATTCACAGATATGGGGTCATTATACAGCGGCGTTATAAGAGGATTCGGAAGTTCAATACTGCTTCTGGCTTTGATTACATTTATTCTGAATGCTTTTTTTTCAGGAGGTTTCTTTGATGCTGCCAGGAAAGATGCCGGTGAATGTACTGTAAAAGAGTTCATGAGAGGCTGCGTCAGAAATTTCTGGTCTTTCATGCTGATCCTTCTGTTCTCAGTGATAATGATCCTGTTTATAGCTTTATTGATCACGGTGGTTCCCAACCTCTTTATTAACATGGATGGCGATCATGTTGAAAAAACAATATTCAGGACCGAACTGACTGCAATCTGCATCCTTATTGTTCTGCTGCCTGTTCTGCTTCTTGTTTCAGATTATTCAAGAGCATGGAAAACGGGAAATCCTGAACGGGGAACATTTGAAGCAATTGCAAATGGATTCAGGCTTACATTCGGGAAATTAACAGCTTCATGGATAGTAGTATTCATTATACTTGTCGTGAATTCATTGTTCCTGTGGCTGACAAGCCGGGTTCTGACATCTTTCGTGCCTCAAACGGGATGGGGAGTGTTCCTGTTTTTTCTCATTTCACAGGCCTTATTCATATTGAAGTTTTTTCTCAGGGTATACAGGTATAGTTGTGTGACAGCTCTTCTTGAACAAAGGGAATAGAGTAGTGGAATATTTAAAAAAGCCTGCATTCAGAGCTGATTAATTCAGCAAAAGTGTATAACTTTATTTCAAAATTCTTTAACATGAAAAAGCTAATTTCCTGCTGCGGGCTCAATTGCCTTTATTGCGAGGCAAGGATAGCAACAATGAAAAATGATGATGAGCTTCGAAAAGTTACTGCCGATAAATGGGCGGTAATGTATCATGCCGAGCTCACTCCGGAGATGATCAACTGTACAGGTTGCCGCGAAGAAGGCGTTAAGTTCGGGCATTGCTTCAACTGCGAAATAAGGAAATGTGTAAGATCAAAGGGATATGATACATGTGTCGACTGCAGTGAGCTGAGTAAATGCGAAATTGTGGGGCCGATCCACAAAGCTGTTCCGGAGGCGCTTGCAAACCTTAGAAATCTTAATTGAAATATTGTATCGACATGGCTGAGAAAGAGCTTCTTGCATTATCAAACCCAAATATAAGACCGGGTGATGATCTTGTATTTTCACTTATTGGTGATAAAAAGGTATACTGGCAACAGATACTGAAGCACCTGTCTGAGAACTATAAAGACATTACATGGAGCTGGAACTGGTATAACGACGGGAAACAGTGGCTATTCAAGCTTGTGCAGAAAAAGAAAACAATACTCTGGTCGGGAATCCTCTCAACGGGGCAGTTCAGAATGACATTTTATTTCGGTGATAAAGCCGAGCCTGTTATATTATCAAGCGACATTCCGCAAAAAGTTAAGGACGAATTCGTGAATGGTCAGAGGTATGGAAAGATAAGAGCAATAACAATACTTGTCAATTCCCCTGATGATGTGGAGACAGTGCTGAAGACTGCCGCGATAAAAATCAAATTGAAATAGATTGAAATAGGTTGAAATAGGTTGAAATAGATTGAAATAGGTTGAGATAGGAGGATACAGCTTTATTCAGGGTTCATGACTATTCATCCGGATTTCGCTGCCGTTTAGTTGGAAATCACCGCTATTCCAGCTTCTGAAAATGAAGCTGCAGACGTTTTGCCTGACTTTATTTGTATATTCTGCCATCCTTAATCAAATATATATTGTCAGTTCAAAATCATATTATAAAAAGATGTATTTTCCTGTCATAAACCTTCATTCAGACAATGAAAAATACTATCGTATCCCAGCCTTTACAAGGAAGAGTAACATCAATAGATTTTTTCCGCGGATTCACAATGTTTCTGCTTGCCGGCGAGGCTGCCGGTATTTACGAGACATTCAATAAATTTGATAATCCAGTTATGCACTTTCTTGGTACTCAGTTTAGTCACCATGAATGGCACGGATTGCATTTCTGGGATCTGATCCAGCCTTTCTTCATGTTTATTGTAGGAGTGGCTATTCCTTTTGCAGTTGCAAACCGCATTAAGAAAGGCGACAGCATTGCGAAGATAAGAAATCATGCATTCAGAAGAGCTTTCCTGTTACTGTTTTTCGGATGGGCGCTTTATTTTATTGAAGCAGATCATTTTGTCCTCAGGCTTCAGAATGTGCTTGCACAGCTCTCTGTAACATATATTGTTGCATTTCTTATAAGAGATAAGAGCTTCAGGTTCCAGCTTATTTTTTCACTTGTGATACTTGTTCTTATCGACCTTGCTTATCGTTTCTTCCCCCTGGCCGGGTATGATCAGCCCTGGGTAAACCATCAGAATTTAGGAGCATGGTTCAACAGTGTTCTTGAAAGAACTCCTCAGACGAGCGAATGGGCAACACTAAATTTTGTTTCAACAACGGCTCATACTATATGGGGCGTAATGTGCGGGAAGCTTCTTATGAGCGACAGATCTTCATCTGAAAAGATCAAAACATTATTCATAGCAGGCCTTGCAGCTCTTGCAATAGGATATTCTCTTGACTGGCCTGGTATAACGCCTGTTATCAAAAAGATAGCTACTTCGTCATTTGTTTTTGCTTCCGGAGGATGGACGATACTTGCTCTTTGTTTCAGCTACTGGCTGATAGATGTGAAGAAGGTCTTCCTTAAAGGTTCGAAGTTTTTCATAATAGTCGGGATGAACAGCATCTTTATTTACATATTTTTTCATGTCGGAGGCGCCAGGTTTATCGGTCACACAATAATAGATCCCTTTACTAAGCTCCTTTTTGCGTGGACCGGTGAATTGGGAATGGAGGTGATAACATGTGTTGCAACATGGGCAGGGTTGTGGTATATCTGCTATTGGTTATATAAGAACAGGGTTTTTGTGAAAATCTGAAAAGAAGAAATTACACAGAGTTGCACAGAGAAGACACAGAGGGACACAGAGTTATGAATAAAGGCGAAAGGATGAAGGCGAAAGACGAAAGGTGGAAGTACCCAGCGCCCCAACAGCCAGAATGATTGAATGAAGGAATGAATGAATGAAGGAATGAATGAATGAAGGAATGAAGGAATGATTGAATGAAGGAATTCGAAAGGCGAAAGGTTTGAAAATCGCGAATTATTTAATACTCCGCGAAACTTCGTGTAACTCCGGGATTAATTCTTTTTCAGTCCGGGAACATGATACATAATCCAGTCTGAGAATTCGATAAACCATGTTGGTCGTTATGTAAAACAATGTTTTGTTTTCGGATATCCTCAGCCATTTCTCAATAATCTTTGTCAGGTATTCGAAAAACTTTGTCAGGAATTCAGAAAACTATGTTGAATGAATGGTAATCCTGTTTGGCTTTTCAAGGAAACTTTTCAGGTATTTGTAAAAGACTGCAGGCTACATATAAAAACATTCAGCTCACTTGTTCAGTTATGAAGCTTATATGTAAAAGCATACCGTCTATTTGCAAAAAACTATTGTCCGTTTGATGAGCAACGTTGCTTACTTGTTCAGCCAGTCTGTTTATTTGATAAATGTG
>DATALC010000089.1:0-43733 GCA_036261265.1 Bacteroidales bacterium | reverse complement strand
CTACCGATAAGTAATCCCTGACGGGATTATCAGGTAGAACATTCCCTTTTTTTCTTTTTGTCTTTGCGTGAAACCCGGCAATCATCCTGTTATCCATAAAGTCAAGCCTCTCCCGCTTCAGGGGAGAGGTTGGAGAGAGGCCGTACCGATGAGGATTCAATGAGTGTAAAAAAGCAGTATTCCCTAGTTTTTCTTGGTGTAACTTGGTGTCTTAGTGCTTTCGTGGCATTTTTTCTTTTTGCCACCAGGACTCCAAGGCTCCAAGGACCACCAGGTTTGAATAATCAAAACTTTTTATTCATTGGTGCTGGCATTGCTACCGATAATTAATCCTTGACGGGATTTTCAGGTAGATTATTCCCAGGTTTCTCACGTCTTTGTGTCTTTGTGTGAAACCCGGCAATCATCCTAGTATCCATAAAATCAAGCCTCTCCCGCTTCAGTGGAGAGGTTTGGAGAGAGGCTTGTTTTTCCTGGTGTAACCTGGTGTCTTAGTTTCTTGGTGGCATTTTTTCTTGTTTTTTGCCACCAGGACACCAAGGCTCCATGGATCATCGTAATTATAAAATACTTACAACCTCATTGAAAGGTTTGCGTTTCTTATTGCCTGCTTTTTTGAACCCTTGTTTCTGGTAACCAAGAGGTGTTATACCAAAAACAACCTGGTTTTCTTTCAGATCCAATGATTCTCTAAGGATTAGTGGATTATAATTTTCGATCCAGCATGTACCGATTCCTTCATTTTCAGCCCCTAGAATAAGGTGAGTCATTGCAATTGCAATATCTGTCTCGATTGAATTATATCCGTCATTGCGCTGCCAGGATTCATCTTTATATCCTACAACTATAAGAATATGTGGAGCATCCCTGAACCAGGTTTTTAGATAACAGGCTCTTACCTTTGCCAGCATTTCAGGTGAAGAAATCACAATAAATTTCCAGGGCTGAATGTTGCATGCAGAGGGCGCAAGTCTTCCCGCTTCGAGTATTCTTTCAAGAACCTCAATGGGGATTACTCGTGTCGAATCATAGTTCCTGATCGATTCACGGTTTCTGATAAGTTCTGTAAAATCCATATTCAAAAAAAGATAAAAGATAAAAGGAAAAAGATAAAAGTATTCAAATCCGGGATTTCACAGACTGGCTGTTTATTAAAAGATGATAACTTCCTAAAGATAAAAGATAAAAGTTATGAAATCCGGGAATCAGTAAGAGTCTTCATTCAAACCTTTGCAAGGTTTTCCATAACCCTGAATGCGATGATCCGTCTGATAAGCTCAAGGGGCAGGGGTTCATCAATGGGGAATTGAACCGATCCCTTTCCCTGTTTATAAACTGCTAATTCAGCAGCAAACTCAGCATGTCCCGTGGGGGTTGCATAAAACCCGATATGGTTTTTAAATCCTGCAAAATATACAAGCGGCCTTTTGTTCAGCCTGTAGGCCGGCATCCCGTAAGAAATGCCTTCTTCAGCATCAGGTGCAATGCTCCTGACAGTGTCTCTCATCTGGTTGAGAAGAGTCTGTATATTCCCCGGAAAAGAACCGATGTATTCATCGACTGTTTTGAAGTTGTCCATACCCGAAATATAAACAGTTAATAAATATATTGTATTATCAATAACTAATCTTAATGCTTTAAAGTTCATGATAATTTCTTGTATTATATTTACGCACCTTATCTAAATATGATTAATAATTTCAATGAAGAGATATTCACTTGATAAGAGCAAGATCAAAGTTCTGTTACTCGAAGGCATACATGAGAACGCAGTTAGCTTTTTCAGGGAAAACGGTTATAGTGATATTGAATGTCATAAAGCCGCTCTGCCCGACGACGAACTAAGAAGTAAAATAAAAAACGCTCACATTATTGGCATAAGGAGCCGGACAGAGCTGACTGCCGATCTGCTTGAAAACGCCTCAAAATTGATTGCCGTAGGCTGTTTCAGTATCGGGACAAATCAGGTCGATACCACTACGGCAAAACAGCTCGGCATACCTGTATTCAACGCGCCGTTTTCAAATACAAGATCGGTTGCCGAGCTTGTAATCGCAGAATGCATAATGCTGATGAGAGGTATTCCTGAGAAGAATACCCTGGCTCATAACAGGGTGTGGATGAAATCGGCCAGCAACTCAGTCGAGATAAGAGGTAAGACTCTTGGCATAATCGGTTATGGTCATATTGGATCACAGGTGTCGATCCTGGCTGAGAGTCTCGGAATGAATATAGTTTATTACGATATAGAAAAGAAACTGTCATTGGGAAATGCGAAGCCGGTTACGCTTAAAGAACTGCTGAAAGTTGCCGATACAGTCACAATACATGTTCCTTCAAATGATCTTACAAGGAAAATGATTTCAACAGATCAGCTGTCCCTGATGAAAAAAGGCTCATGCCTTATAAATGCATCAAGGGGTGACGTTGTTGATTACAGCGCTGTTGCTGAGTTTCTAAAATCAAAGCATCTCTCTGGTGTTGCTGCAGATGTTTTCCCTGTTGAGCCTGCTTCAGCCGAAGAGCCATTCGTTACTGAGCTTCAGGAGTTCAGCAATACTATACTAACGCCTCATATAGGAGGCAGCACAATTGAAGCGCAGGCAAATATCGGCCTCGAGGTTGCAGAAAAGCTTGTTAAGTACAGCGATACAGGATCTACAATAGGGGCTGTTAATTTCGTTGAGATATCATTACAGCCAAACGTATCAAAACAACGTTTTCTTCACATCCATAAGAATGTACCGGGAGTTCTGAGGGAAGTAAATAATTTCTTCAGTTCAAGGGGGATAAATATTTCCGCAGAATATCTGCAGACAGATCCTGATATAGGTTATGTTATTATAGAGACCGAAAGTGAACTCGATTCTTCAGTTGTAAAAGACCTGAGAAAGATTCAGCATACGATAAGAACCAGGATTATATATTAGTTTATACGACGGTTTATACGACGGTATGGCGGCATGACGTTCTTCTTCAACGCCAGCCGTCAGATCGCCGGATAGAATTAAATCTCGCCTGTAAGTCCAAACTCCTGAACTTCCTGTTTTTCTCCTCTTGGCATTACTGGTTGAAGAATACTGCAAACATTGCCTGATGGATCACGGAAAGACACAAAAGCACCCACTCCGGGAATATCAGTAGGTTCCCCGAGAACAGTACCTCCTGCATCGTTTACAATCTTTATATGCTCATGAATGTCATCAACAGCAATTACAAGCGACGGGCAGTTCGGCCTGCTTTCCTGTACCTGGTTCCTCGGGTAGATTCCACCATTAATGGCTCCTGGCCGTTTAACCATACCATCCTGATCTGTCTCTGTTGTTGCTACAGTAACATAGTTTCCCATATCTTCACCATAGAATTTGGTATCCCAGCCAAATGCCCTTGAATAAAAGTCAGCCAGCTTCTTCTGGTCATCAGCCGGCAACTCGAAATGAACAACTGAATTCATCTTTTTCATAACAGTATAATTTGATTTATTTTTTAGTAACACCACACTAAAAAATTGGTTCATCAACCTTTCGAATCCGAACCTGATATTTTTGTGTACTTGTACATACAGTCTTTTCCTGGCAAACCCGTTTTTCTCGCGCCAGAATGCTATGTGCCTAAGGTGCCTGAAGGGTCCCCTGCTTCCGGCTTTTCCCTGAGCTCTGAGCTCTGTGCTCTGTGCTCTGTGCCCTATGCTCTTGCTCTGTGCCCTGCGCAAAATGCTGTCACATGAATCCCTTTCAAACATTCCTTCTTTCAGGATTGTTAGCTTTCAGGATCTAAAATCAAATAATATGTTAACAGTAAAAGAAGAAGTGGCTGACTTAGCACTTAAGAAAGATGACCTGCTAAGGTTATCACAGTATCATAACAAAACATGCATATCGATATATATTCCAACTCACCGGCTTGGTGTGGAGACACTTAAAGGACAGGATTCGATCAATCTTAAAAACCAGCTCAGGAAAATCAGGAATAAGCTTTCTTCTCAGGGCCTTAATTCAAGGGAAATTGAAAAACTTGTAAATCCTGTTTTGAGCCTTATAGACGATACCGATTTCTGGAGACATCAGTCAGAAGGTCTTGCAGTCTTTGTTTCTGAGGATGTATTTGAAAAGTATACTGTGCCCGTTCCTTTTGCAGAATTCAATTATCTCTCGAGCAGCTTCTATCTTAAACAGCTCTTCCCGTTATTTAATGATTATGGTCATTTCTTTCTCCTGACCCTGAAGAAAGATGATGTAAAGTTCTTTGAGGGGAATAAATATGGTCTTACAGAAATCAATGTCGAAGGACTTGTACCATCACGTCTCGAAGATTCTGTCGGTTACGATTTTGAGCAGAAGCAGATCCAGTTCCGGACACAGCTTGGGGGTAACAAGCCAGGATCATTCCATGGTCATGGTGAAAGCGAGGCAAGAGATAAGAATGAGCTTCTTGTCTTTTTCAGGGAAATAGATAAAGGCATAATGTCGAAGCTTCATGATCAGCAGGAACCGCCTCTTATCCTGTGTTGTCTGGATTACTTTTACCCTGTTTACAGGGAGGCATGCACACATAAAAACCTCTTTCCAAAATTCATATCAGGGAACCCGACTGATTTTGATACGAGATCATTACATATAAAGGCATGGGAAGCTCTTGAGCCATATTTCATGCAGGGATTTCTATCAAGGAAAGAAAGATATCTTATCGGAATAGATAAAGGTAAAGCATCGTCAAACATCCGCGAAATAGTACCCGCTGCTGTTTCAGGGAAGATAGATACTCTCTTTCTTGAAAAGAATACAGATATATTCGGCATTTACGATCCTTCAACAGGAGGAATCAGTATACAGGAAGAACAAAGTACGGCAGGGGAATCGCTTCTGAATCTTGCAGCCAAGAAGGTATTTGAACAGGGAGGCGCGGTTTATCTTCTCGAAAAACACCACATGCCCGACGGTTCCTCCGAGGTTAATGCATTGTTCAGATACTGATAAACAAATCATCATCCTGTAGTGTTTAATGATATGATTGGCGATTATCCCTCCCGCAATGGATCAGTTGAGTGAACTTAAGAACGAAATAGAGAAGCTGAAAGATCAGCTTGATTCGCACAGGCGTGTGGGCGTAAGCCTCGATCCAGCAATACTTGAAACTGTTATTTCAAACATTGGGATAGGATTCGTCGTAAGCGATGTTAAGGGAAACATAATTTATGAAAACGACGCCGCCCTCAGGATCCACGACTTCAGGTATGAAAATGAAGAGCTGTCGACAATTGACCAGTTCAGGAAGGTTTTTGAACTCGAATACCCTGAAGGAGGAACTGTTCCTTTTGACAAATGGCCTTTGTCACTTGCCATAAGAGGAGACTATTTCAGAGACTACCAGCTAAAGCTTATAAATCCCGGTTCAAGAAGCAGGAAAATAAGGTTCATCAGCTACAATGCAATCCCTATTTACGATAAAAACGGGACAAAGAAATATATCGTCGTAACGCTGACAGATCTCTCTGAAATACGCGAGAGAACACAGGAACTTCATGAAAGCAGGCTAAGATATCAGTCGCTTTTCAATAACAATACGCTTGCAATGGCGCATTGCAGGATAATTACTGACGATGACGGTATACCGGTGGATTATGAGATCATCCATGTAAACGATGCATACACAAGAATTAGCGGACTTAAAAAGAAGGAAGTTGAAGGTAAAAGAGCGACTCTTGTTTTCCCTGGTATCCGTAACTTTTCGTTTGATTTTATATCAAGGTACGGGAAAATAGCATTGGATGGAGGGGAGTTTAACGAAGAGATCTTTGATGAAAGATTCAGAAAACACATTTCATTATATGCCTACTCACCAATCAAAGGCGAATTTACTTTGATTTTCAATGACATAAGCCTGAGAAAGGAGATGGAAGACAAGCTTGCAGGCGAACGCGAGCTGTTTGAAAGTATTTTCGACAATATTCCCGTCATGATAACGATCTATGATCCTGGAATGATGACATTCAGGCTCAACAGGGAGGTGAAACAATTATTGCAATGGAATGAAGAAGATGCTGCCGATGGAAAATATATGGAGAAGGTATATCCTGATCCTGAATACAGAAAAGAAGCCATCGAGTTCATGCAGTCGCTCACCGGCGACTGGAAAGAACTCAGACCTGTGGCAAAAGACGGCACTACTGTACTCAGTTCCTGGGCAAATGTAAAAATCTCGAGTGGTATTCAGATCGGTATCGGTATCGATATAAGGAAGCGAAAACAGGATGAGGAGGCATTAAGGAGAAGTGAACAAAGATTAAGAAGCATATTCGGTAATGCAGCTATAGGTATTGTCGAGGTCGATTCGGAAGACAGAATAATAAGTGTAAACGAGAGAGCGTGCGACATACTCGGATATAATTCCAATGAACTTACAGGCAGGACAATACATGAGATAACAGTGCCTGAAGATCGCATGCTCAGTCTTGAAACAAACAGTAAAATTCACAAGGGAGAAGTCGGAATAATTGATTATGAAAAAAGATACCTTAAGAAGGACGGATCGAGAATATGGGTACATGTGACAATCTCAGGAGTCTATGATTCATCCGGTAAGCATGTACATTCTGTCGGAACTATAGAGGACATCACAGAAAGGAGGCATTCACAGGAAGCGCTAAAAAGAAGTGAATCCACCCTCAAGCAGGCAGGGATAATGGCAAATCTCGGCGCCTGGGAGTTTGAAATATTTCAGCCTGATGATATAAATAAAAACCGGCTTCACTGGTCCGACCAGGTTTACAGGATATTTGGTTATGAACCGGGAACTGTGGAAGTAACAAATGATTTGTTTTTTGAAAGGGTTCATCCCGATGACCGTGCAAAAGTGCAAGCGGCAGTCGACGCTGCAATTCAGAACATGCACTCATATACAGTTGAGCACAGGATAATAAGGCAGGATGGAGTAATAAGATTTGTAATCGAAAACGCTGAGATAATTACTGATAACTCCGGAAAAACTCTCAGAATGATAGGCGCTGTTCAGGATATCACAGAAAGGAAACTCGCTGAAGAATCATTGAGGAAAAAGAATGAAGAGCTTACGAGGTTCATATATACTGTATCACACGACCTTAAAAGCCCCCTTGTAACAATCAAATCATTCTCAAATTACCTTCAGGAAGATATAAAAAACAATGACAAGGATTCCCAGGACAGGGATCTTAAATTTATCCGTAATGCCGCGGATAAAATGGCGCGATTACTTGATGAATTACTTGAATTATCAAGGATCGGCAGAAAAGAGAAACCTAAATCATTTATTCCCCTTTCAGAGGTCGTTAAAGCTGCAAGCGATCTTGTGGCAGGCAGACTCGAGGAGAAAAAAATAAAGGTATCGGTTTCGGGTCTTCCCGTGATGCTTTATGGTCATACACAAAGATTTATCCAGCTTTTTCAGAATCTCATCGACAATTCGGCAAAGTTTATGGGTGATCAGCCTCAGCCTTCAGTAGAAACAGGCGCTTTTACAGGCGAGAACAATGATATAGTAATTTTTGTTCGTGATAACGGGAAAGGAATAGATCCGCGTTATCATCATAAAATATTCGGCCTTTTTGAAAAAATGGACGTTGAAACCGAAGGAACCGGCATAGGACTTGCACTTGTAAAAAGGATAGTTGAGGTTCACGGAGGCTCAATCTGGTTCACATCCGAAGGCGAAGGGACAGGAACAACATTCTACTTTACTCTTGAAGGCACAATAATTATAAAATAATCACCGCTATGCAAGAACAAGAATACGATGAGGAATTTCTGAACGGCAAAGGCGAGCCGTTGATCATTCTCTTTATAGAAGACGATCCGGCTCATGCCGAGATAACTATGCGGAATTTCAAAAAGAACCGCATCAGCAACAAGGTCATTCATCTTTGGGATGGACAGGAGGCGCTTGATTATCTTTTCAGGGAGGGGAAGTACACCGATCCTGAGGTATCCCCTACCCCGCACCTTATCCTTCTCGACCTGCGTCTCCCTAAAGTTGATGGTCTCGAAGTGCTTGAAAAAATCAGGGCAGTCGATAAACTAAAATGCATTCCTGTGGTTATTCTGACAACATCAGATACTGAAGCTGACATATCAAAGGCTTACAATTATAATGTTAACAGTTATCTCGTAAAACCCATGGATTATGATAAGTTTTCAAATCTGATTGAGGCTTTCGGTTTTTACTGGGTTGTGTGGAACAAATACCCACCATGCAATTAATCAATCCAGATGAATGAGATAAAAAATAAGGTGAGAAAGATCCTGGTTCTCGAGGACGAACCGGCACATGCCGAAGCCATAAAGAGGCATCTGACCGATTCGGAATTCGACTGCAGCATTACTGTAACCGATACTCTTGCCGGATTCAATGAAATTGTATCAGTGCTTGTTCCGGATATCGTAATTGCAGACATCAATCTTCCTGATGGCAGCGCTCTCTCAATACTTAAAGGAGATATCGAAAGCCAGCCCTGGCCCGTGCTCATAATGACTTCATTTGGTGATGAGGAAGTTGCTGTAAGGGCAATAAAATCAGGAGCTCTCGATTATATTGTAAAATCACCTGATGCATTCAGCAATATCAGGCACGTTGTAAAACGTAATCTCAGGGAGTGGCGAAATATCCAGAAGACAAGAGAGAGTGAAAGAAAGTTCAGGATCCTTTTCGAGACGATGGATCAGGGCGTTATCTATGTTGATTCCTCAGGAAGGATCACAGCAGCTAACACTGCTGCGGAACGTATAACCGGATATACACTTGAGGAAATGCAGGATATGCCATTCTTCAGCCCCGGACCCTGGCTTAATATAAATGATGACGGGTCTTTTGTGAAGTGCCAGGCGCATCCTGCTTCAATGGCATTGCGATCAGGAGTTTCAGTCAAGGAAAAGGTAATGGGAATCCAGAACACAAGGTCCGATCGTTTTGTATGGATGCTTGTAAGCGCTATTCCCCAGTTCCGGCAGAATGCATCTGAACCTTACCAGGTGTTTACAACTTTCACAGATATCAGCCAGCTCAAGAAAGCGGAGATCGAACTGATCGAAGCCAAGAAGAAAGCTGAAGAAAGTGACAGGCTTAAATCAGCATTCATGGCAAACATGAGCCATGAGATCAGAACTCCCATGAACGGTATTCTTGGTTTTGCGGATCTGCTTAAAACGCCTGAACTGTCAGGAGAATCCCAGAAAATGTATATCGAAGCAATAACACAAAGCGGTAAAAGGATGCTCGATATAATTAACGACCTCATCGATATATCAAGGATTGAAGCAGGTCAGACAGAAATAAGGAAAGAAAATACCGACATACCTGTACTGCTGAGAGAGCTTATCCTGTTCTTCCGTCCCGAAGCGGATAAAAAAGGAATATATCTCCGCTCTCAGAACGAGCTTCCTGAAGAATCTTCGCTTCTTATTACGGATAAGACAAAACTGGCACAGGTAATAACAAATCTTATAAAGAACGCTCTGAAATTTACTCCAAGAGACGGCCTTATTGAAGCCGGATGCAGGCTTTATGATGAACATAGCATGCTCATTTATGTAAAAGATTCCGGCATGGGTATAAGAAAGGATCTGCAGGGTAAGATATTTGAGAGATTCCGTCAGGGCGATGGGGCCGATATGCAGGAAGGCGTCGGTCTGGGGCTGGCAATTTCAAAGGCTTATGTTGAGATGCTTGGAGGAAATATAGGTATCGACTCAGAACCCGGCAGAGGATCTGTTTTCTTTTTCACACTTCCGCTCACATCAGAAGCTCATCCTAAAACAACAAAAGCAGAAGAATACCATCCTGAACCTGAGGTAGTCTCAGGTCAATGCATTCTTGTTGCTGAAGATGATGATCTCAGCTATACATTGCTAAAAGAAGCTCTTTCAAGAGTCAATATTGTCACATGCAGGGCAAAAACAGGAAAAGAAGCAGTTGATCTTGTTAAAACAAAAGATAACATCAGCCTGATCCTTATGGATATCAGATTGCCTGAGATGAACGGAATGGATGCAACGAGAGAGATAAAGGCCCTCAGACCGGAGATCCCTGTAATCGCACAATCAGCATATATCAGCCAGGCTGATATTAAAAGCGCTCTCGATGCCGGCTGTGATGATTACATTACAAAACCTGTCGATATAAGACTATTACTTAATAAAATCGCAAGACATAACCTCCCTGTGAGCTGAAGCTGGGTGCTGGGTACTGGGTGCTGGGTCAATAGTTTTGTTATAAAAAGGAGTAAATCAAAAGTCATGTCTTTGAAAAGTATCAACCCATTTACGAATCAGTTAATAAAAGAAACTGAGGAGCTCTCAGAAGCTGATATTGAAAAATCTCTTATCAAATCTGCCTATGCTTTCGAAGCCTGGAGAAGAACAGGATTCGATGAAAAAATCCGACTTATGAGGAATGTTGCTGAAGTATTAAGACGTAATTCAGGCAAATATGCTTCAATCATGACTTCTGAGATGGGCAAGCCGATAACCGAATCGAAGGCAGAGATTGAAAAGTGCGCCTGGTTATGCGACTATTATGCTGAAAATGCTTCGGATTTCCTGAAACCTGATTTTATAGAGACAGATGCCGATTCGAGCTATGTTTTATATGAACCTCTTGGTACGATACTTGGGATAATGCCATGGAACTTCCCTTTCTGGCAGGTTTTCCGTTTTGCAGTTCCAACTATGGCGGCAGGCAATACTGTAGTGCTGAAACATGCATCTAATGTACAGATGTGTGCGTTCGAAATAGAAAATATTTTTATTGAAGCCGGGTTTCCCTCATCAGTCTTCTCAAATCTTGCGATAGGATCTAAACAGATTGAGAATGTACTTTCAAATGATATTATTAAGGCAGTCTCTCTGACAGGAAGTGAAGCCGCAGGGCGAAATGTTGGCGAAACCGCAGGTAAGTTGCTGAAGAAGTGCGTTCTTGAGCTTGGAGGAAGCAATGCTTTCATTGTTCTTGACGATGCTGATGTTGTCAAAGCCGCAGAAACCGGCATACAGGCCCGGTTCCAGAATGCAGGTCAGAGCTGTATCGCTGCAAAAAGGTTTATAGTAGGAAGAAAAATAAGCGACGATTTTATCTCTGCATTTCTTGAAGGTGTAAAGAAGATAAAAACAGGCGACCCCGGTGACCCTGAGGTACGCCTCGGCCCGCTCAGCAGCATTTCACAGGCTGAAACGGTTGAGAGCCAGATTGTAAGATCGGTCGGTAAAGGCGCAAAAGTTATCATTGGAGGAAAAAGAAAAGATGCTTTCTTCGAACCGACAGTTGTTATTGACGTAGCGCCGGGAATGCCATTATTTGATGAGGAGGTCTTTGGACCAGTAACACCTATAACTATTACCGACAGCATTGAAGAAGCTGTTCATCTTGCAGGCAAAACAACATTCGGTCTGGGCGTCACTTTGTTTTCACGGAATATCGAAAAAGCTGAAGGGCTTGTTCAGGAATTCAACGACGGATCAGTGTTTATAAATGGTCTTGTAAAATCCGACCCAAGACTACCATTTGGCGGGACAAGAAGATCGGGATATGGACGCGAGCTGAGCTTCCATGGGATAAAAGAATTCGTGAATGTAAAGACTGTATGGGTAAAAAAGCCTTAGTCAGCAGACGTACTCACAGACAAAATAGACATCTCTTGCCTTACATTTGGGGCAGAAGAGAGGTTTGACGTTCGACAGCTCGCCACCGCATGAACATTTCAGATAAGGTGTCAGCATACGACTTCCAAGAAACTGGATTCGATGAAACTTACCGCATTTCTGACACTGGTAACCACGTGTGAAAGGACGGGGTTCCTCAAAACCATGACTGTATGTCACGATCTCTTCACTGAAACCGCAACCGTGGCATCTTACTACTCCTCCGCCAAGCGTGTCTTTGAAATAAATAAAGCTGCGGTTCTGAAGAATATCCCATTTAATTTTCTCCTGGTCCCTTTTAATTGCCTCTTTCACTTTTTTGTGCCTCTCTTCCCTTTCCCTTTTCTCGTTCCCTGCCCTGAACAGATCAATTAACCAGAGAAAATATGCAACAGGGAACATAAGCATAACAAGTGACCTGAATATAATCTCAGATATGAGTAATTTTCTCCGGCGAGCTGTAAGCTCCGAAACAGGAACAGTCTGGCTCCTGAGATCTTTCATCTCTTTCCTGATCTGCGATGCTAACGGACCTATAAGGTTAAACAGCAGCCCGGTAATAAGATATATCAGAAAGTATTTCATGGATCAGAAAAAAATAAACAAAAAAGGCGTTGGAGCAAGGTCTTTTTAAAAAAATGTAGCGGACTAACCAGCTTTCCGCGATAAAAGTATGAATTTTTTCCTGTTGTTATATTATTAACAGGCAGGTTTTTATCAAAGATTTAATGTTTTTTAACTGTACATTTCATCTTAACTCAGAAATTTGCAGCTTAATCTAAATCAATCTCAATTTCTGCTGACCTTTCTCAACCTGAATAATCCGGCAGCCCGACGGTCATCCTCATCGAGAAGCGCCTCAGGGATGTCATGTGAAAGATTACCATTTTTATCAGCGGTGATCTCAATTATTTTAGGACTGCCACCCGAACTTGTGTCAAGATAATATATAACAATATCATTATGGTTCATTTTTCCTGCTGCAACAAGATATTGAAGCTTGTTGATAATATAATCGCTGTGAGTCTCGATTATAAAATGCAGTCCATATCTTTTATATGCGTCTGAGAAAATTTCAGGCAGCTTTGATTGCCAGGATGGATGAAGCCCTGTTTCCGGTTGCTCAAGTATAATAGTTCCCGGAAAGCTTTTCAGATCATCATTATAATCGCGGATCTCACAGTAGTGCTTCGAATTCACAATTCCGAGGAGCATCGAGAGTAGCCGGTTCGTACCCGAGCCTTCCGACGCAAGATAGTTTTTCTCTTCTTTCCTTATGAGACCGGGGAAATACTCCATTTCCCTGGATGATGCATCTATTGAAAAATCATCGCTTATCTTCAGCTTTCTGAGCCAGTCTTTGACGAATGTATCTTTTCCTTTTGTAAGTGAATACTGCCTGATGAGATCATGCATTGATTGATTGTATTCAGTGGCAGTTCCCGGGCTCATGTCATTCAGATTTACAGTTATTGTACCATCGAGATCGGCTCTGAGATCATGAATTACCTTTTCGAGTACAAGACTACAGAATGAAGACAAAGCTCTTATGTTCTTAAAACGGTGATAAGTCTGAATGAATCCCTCGCGGGTCATGCTTAATTCGGTGAGAGTCCTGAAGAACCTTGATTTATCGAATCGTGACTGAAGATTGTGATCAATAGCCGAGGACAGTTCGCCTGCAGGTTCACAGCCCTTCATCCTTTTTGATGATGTAATGTCATATTCAAGATACTCTGTCTCCCATTCCCCGTAAGTCCTGCTCCTGAGGAGATCAACAATATTGTTGAGCGAACCGGGATTATTCAGAAGCATAAGGCAATCAAACAGATCAGGGAAATCTTTTGATATCATTGATTTCAGGTGTTGTACATCGAATGTTTCAGACGGGATTTCAAGAATTTTTTCAAGAAGATCATTATTAAAGAGTATTCTGTCGTCAGAAAAATCAGATAACATTTTTACTGCCTTCCTTATAAGCTCATGTTCGGCCCCGTCACTGCCGGGAGTTATCCTGTGCTTACCGTAGAAATAAAACAGTCTCTCATATTCTTCAACAGTTATATTGCGACTTTTAAGATATTCACTGAAGTTCCGGCGTTTCAGATCATTGTCGACGTGGAAGATCTTTACCTGGCTTTCATCGTCTGCCTGTTGATCTTTATACGTACCGGATGAATATCTTATCTGCCTGAAGTTATTCTCAAGCTCAAGATAACGGCTTTTTTCAGCCTTGACAGCTTTAAGCTTGTTGTATAAATAATTGAGTCCGATCCGGGTATTAACGCGGTTATGTTCGAAAGAAAAATCAAAAAGATTTCCGCCTTTGTACCTGATACTTATATTTTTTGCAATGGCATCAAAATTCTTTCCTTTTTCGAATGTGAACTCAACTCTTACATTCTCGCCAAGAATTGTATTATAAATATCGTAACCTGCAGTGATTGTCTTTTCTTTTGTTTTTCTGGCTGAGATCATATCGAAGCTTCCGAAAGGATTCCGTCCCGAATCAAGCCTCAACCTGTATGGCAACGAACCTGTGTTAAGATTTTTAATCAGTGAAAATGATCCCGTAACTGTACTTTTTCCCGAACTGTTAGGTCCCATTAAAACAGTAACAGGAGCCAGCCTGAAGCATGGTGCACCTGAAAATACACGGAAATTGCCGAGCAATAATCCTTTTATATTAAGCATGTTGAAAAATTTAGAAGAAATCCCCGGATTAAAACAGCGCAATGTAATGAATATTGTGAATCACTAAATTTTCAAAAGAAAAAATAATTACTGTTTGTTGTACATCCCATTATTTCAACTTTTCATTTTTGCCACCAGGGCAGCAGACTAAGGATTACAAGGAATTAACCAATTGAAAAACCTTCATGTGACTCGTGATATACTGTTAATTTATTATACTGTTTTATGTCAAATATTTTTACATATTTTTACATTGTTACTCAGTATTTATCTATATAATAACAACTTATAGCGGCGGCATATTTTTTGAACAGCTCCCCTGACCCAAACTATCTTGAAGCATGTTACGCTATACTTTACTCAATGCAATCAGGAATATTAAAAGAAACCCTGGATTTTCAATCATAAATATTACAGGATTGTCTTTAACGATGATCCTTGTATTAGTTCTTTTAGCATGGTTAAGGTATGAGCTCAGCTTCGACAGGTTCAATACTAATTCGAAAAAGATCTTCAGGGTTGTCGTCGACTTCAGCGATGGTAAGTCTATTGATAAATTTGCACATACTCCTGCTCCGCTTGGAGAAGCATTAAAGAACAATATCCCTGAAATAGCCGACTATGTAAGATTGGGATCAATGGGAAGAATTCTTGTGAGTACGGGAAAAGATCAGTTCAGCGAAGAAATAATGCTCGCTGATCCGTCGCTTTTCAGTATTTTCTCATTTCAACTTATTTCTGGTAACAGATCCACAGCCCTTGCAAATCCGGGTTCGGTAGTTATAAATGAATCAACAGCATTGAAGTATTTCGGCAATTCAGATCCGACAGGTAAAACAATTTACTTCGATTTCGGAGATACAAAGAAACCATATATAATCACAGGTGTTGTAAAAGATGCCCCAAAAAACTCCCAGATCCAATATTCATTTCTGTGTTCATTTTCAGAAATAAGAAATAATCTTGAATGGGGAAGCTGGAATTACACAACATATATTCTTGCATCAAATGACCACTCATACGGCAGTATAAGCAATAAACTGTCTGAATTCTTTAAGCAGGTACCTGACGGGGAAAGATGCCAGCTACACATACAGCCTCTTACATGGATTCACCTGCATTCACGCCTGCGAAGCGACTTTGATACTAACACAGACATAAGGATTTTCTATATTGCCGCCTCCGTATTGCTGCTTGTTCTTTTTGTCGCATGTATAAACTACATGAATCTTGCCACAGCACGTTTCACGATAAGAGGAAAAGAATCAGGTATACGAAAGGTTTCCGGAGCCACAAACAGGGAATTGAGAATCCAATATCTGTCTGAGTCAATTGCAATAACAACTTCAGCTTTTCTTATAGCGGTGCTTCTTAGCTGGTTTCTTATGCCGTTGATAAAACTTGTAGTAGATCTTCCGGTCAGCGCATCTGATCTTATCACTCCGGGGACAATTGCTGTAATTCTTTTGTTGCTGATAATAATTTCGTTTATATCGGGAAGCTATCCTGCGATGATCCTTTCAGGGGTGAAGCCTGCTGCCTCTATCCGATCCGAAGTAATCAGGGGAAAGGCAGGAACACTTAAAAATCTGAGAAGAGCTCTTGTGATCTTCCAGTTCATGGTTTCAATAATACTTGTTGCATGTACCCTTGTAGTTCGTTCTCAGATGAAATATGTTGAAAACAAAGAGCTCGGGCTCGTTCATGATCAAGTGATTGTTGTTCCAATATACCAGTCTGATGTAAAGTCAAGATATGAGATCTTTAAAAAGGAGATTCTCAGGAATCCTCAGATCAATAATGCATCTGCAATGTGTTATTTCCCGGGGCGACAGGGATATTACCAGAATGTATGGTGGGAAGGACTTGAACCGGATGACAATAACAACATGATCAACTGGATCCCTGTTGACAACGATTTTGTCAAAACACTTAAAATTGAACTTACTGCCGGTGAAGATTTCAGAAAAGACTCACAGGACCAGGGAATACAATATATTCTGAACGAGTCTGCAGTAAAAATGACAGGATGGAACGATCCAATCGGTAAAGAATACGATATAATAGGTAAGGGAAGAGTTGCCGGCATTGTGAAAGATTTTAATTTCAAATCGCTTCATACGGCAGTGGAACCGGTTGCATTGGTTGCCTTTCCCCGATTATATGATAACCTGATGATAAAAGTATCCTCAGGCGACATCAGGGAAGTAATTACATTCCTTAAAATGAAATGGGAGGTGCTGTTCCCCGGGACTTCATTTGAATATACATTTCTTAGCGAAGACTTTCAGAAGATGTATGAAAAAGACACTACAATAATGCAGATAATAACTTTCGTTTCAATACTATCACTTTTCATCTCATGTATAGGTCTTTTCGGGCTTGTAGTGTTTACAACAGATTCAAAAACAAGAGAGATAGGCATAAGGAAAGTAGCCGGGTCTACCTCGGCTGAAATAATTTATATGCTTAATATGGAGTTCATTAAGTGGATACTGATCTCGCTTCTTATTTCTGTGCCGGTTATCGCTTTATTTATGCAAAGATGGCTTGACGGGTTTGCTTACAGGATAAATTTAAGCCTGAAGTATTTTGTAATTGCCGGAGCTCTGACGATCATGTTTACTCTTTTAACTACAAGCTGGCATACATGGCGCATCGGACGGAAAAACCCTGCCGACTGCCTGAGGCATGAATAATACTATTCTGTCAGCTTATCAAGCATCTTTATTCTCACATCTTTCTGATGTAGAATAATAGATTCATAATCAGTCTTTTCCTCGCCGAACTTGTTCACAAGCACAAGAACTTCTATTGACATAAGGAAAAGAAAGAACATTGACCATACAACCATTGCTATCCACGATGATAACAGGATCGAGAACAGTATTTTAAGCTCATCAAGAAAACCGGTTTTTGATCCAAGCTCAGTTTCAAGAGCCTCCCTGATATTGATCTTATTATTTTCCTTCTCGTTTTTCTGACTTCTGAGCTGGCTGATCTGATCCTCAATATCGGGAAGCAGGCTTGCTTTAGGATTCACGACATCGTTGAGGGCAAGGTCGGTTCTCTTAACAAGAGTATCGCGCATTGTGCCTGTTGCTGAATTGCGCTGCATCTGAAAGTGCCGTGTTTCGGATGAGGCGCTTTTTATGAATGGTTTCTTTGTTATCTCATCAATAAGGGCTGCCCGTTCGTTTTCCTTTACTGCTATTGCCGAATCGAGCTGCCTTAACTGTAGATCGAGCTCCCTTGTTTTTACAGGAAGAATACTATCTACCTCCATCTGAAGGTTACTGATCTTAACCTTCTCAACATCTTCCCTGAAGATTATCTGGTCTATTATAACAGATCCTATTACAGCCATAACAATCCCGATAAGCGTCCTGAACACAGGAACAAGGCTGTTGCGCCCTATTGAAAGAATGATCTGTCTTTCAATCTGAATAACGATTATTATCATCACTAATGAAACAACAGATGAACCTGCAACACCTGTATGAAGGTAACGTCCCGCAAAAGTGTATCCAATAAAGCCCCACAGGATGCTCACGATGAGAATTGCAGACAGGTATTTCTTTACTGTTTTAGCGCTTGCTTCACTTGAGTTCTTTATTATTGCATAATTGTACCCGGTGATATAGCATCCAAGCTTCAGCCAGAGATCTTTCATTGATTTAATGTGTTTCCGTTAAATAATTTTGACTGGGAGATTGCATACAATCCCCTCATGAAACCGCGCTGGTAAGAAAGCACTATCCTTTGTGATGCTCCCTCCCCTTTCAAAGCCTCGGCTTTAATCTGTTTTACCTTTTCGAGATGATCTCCCGTAACTTCCTTCCTTATCTTCAGTTCCTCAACAAGATCAATCAGCCCAGCCCGGCTCCTTGAGCTTATATGAAAATCTGCCTCTTTCAGCATTGTTTCATAGTATACTATTGTTCTGTCAATCAGTATAATAAGATCATGCTGAATAAGCTTCACGTTGTCGTTCCGGTAACTTTCGTCAGGGTTTGTAAGGGCATCGTTATATCCTTTTGATTCATAATCAAACTGGAGAAATGAATACACATCATCCAGTCCTTTTAAGGCGCCTGGCGAAATCATATTCAAACCGGTAGAAATATTTTTCGCCTGCGATTCGACATTGTTTAAGGATCCTGAGGAACCGTTTCTGTTTTCTTTGTTGTTTTTCCTGAACCTGCTGAAAAGACTCATACTGAAAGATGTATTACGGAGTTATATCATTCAACGCTGAGGATATGAAATATTGTGTTTTATCCGGAGTTTATTTTAACCAATCTAAAAGACGGCACTTTTTTCCTTGTGTGACATCAGGTTAAATGATTTTTCAATTGAAGGCACGTATTTAAGATTCAACCTTATTTGTTCATTTTTGTTAAACTATGGCAATTTACAACCACTTAGCCCGTAAATTCATTTTCTTCATTTACCCCGAACCCGGATGGAGAGAAGAACCGACGAGACGAAGTGGATGAGCTCGACGAAGCCAAAATCAATTTACTCTCCTTTGGAGTCTCTTGGGGCGGGGATAAATAAATTGATTTTCATGCGGAGTGTTAAAAGTATCGATTTTATAAATGCCTGATCGGAAATGAAAGGAAGTTTCTCAGAAATAATACAATCGCCTGTTCCGGTAGTAATTGATGCTTTCGCTGAATGGTGCGGCCCATGCAAAGTTCAGTCACCGATACTGAAGGAGATCGCTTCTGAATTAGGGAACAAAATCAGGGTAATAAAGATAGATGTGGACAAAAATCCTCAGGTTGCTTCAAAATTCGATATCAGGGGAGTGCCAACTTTAATGATATTCAAAAACGGTGATATAAAATACCGCCAGGCAGGGTTGCACTCAAAGCCCCAGCTCATGAGCGTAATCAATAACCTTTTGTGATAATTTCCGAAAATTTGCTTTGCCCTTTTACGGAATGATAATTACTGCTTAAATTAGCATCTCATAATTAAGAATTCATGAGAAGCGTATTACTTATTATCATTGCATTTTTATGCCGGCAGTCATTCTCACAGGACAGAATAAGAGTCTCCGATGATATTGAACTCATAAAACTCTCTGAGAATGCATATATTCATGTTACATACAACGAAACGCCTTCATTCGGGAGGTATTCATCAAATGGTCTGATATTTATCGATAAGGGAAAAGCATTTCTTTTCGACACGCCCGTTACAGGAAGCCAAACTGATTTACTCTGTACATGGATAGAAAAGAATCTTAATGTAAGAATCGAAGGATTTGTTCCCAACCACTGGCACGAAGACTGCATGGGCGGAATTGCTTATCTGAAAAACAGAAGAATCCCGACATACGCCAACCAGATAACAATAGACATTGCTAAAACAAAGAATCTGCCTCAACCCGACTATGGCTTCAGTGATTCACTTATTCTGAACAAGGAAGGCAATCAGGTTCTTTGCATTTATCCCGGAGCGGCGCATTCAACTGATAATATCATTGTATGGATAGAATCCGAAAAAATTCTTTTCGCAGGCTGCATGTGTAAAAGTATTGACACTCCAAACCTTGGAAATACAGCAGACGGTGACATAAAGGCCTATCCTGTAACTATTGACAGGGTAATTAAGAGATTCCCTTATGCTGAAATAGTAATTCCCGGTCATGGGGCTTATGGAGGCAGGGAATTATTATTTCATACATTATCTCTTTCGCAGAAGTAAACTTTTAAGCTGATTATCAAAAAGCATTGATTTATCAAACTTTTTTGCTATTTTTCATAAAAATATTTTCACAATTTTCTGTATCGATGGCACGATATTAGCGGTGAAAATATAAGAGATAGCACACTTTCAGATGAGAAACTTCAGCATATCTTTCCTGTTGACCGGAATAATTCTGACGGTTGTATATAAAAACAATCATGAAGTTTCCGCAAGCGATAAGCTTATTAAACAGCTTTACGAACTTTCTGCCGATACAATTTCACTAAATTCAGGAGCGTATTTCCTTGAACCGTTCCTTTGCCGGAATACTCCTTTGAATGATGATGAAATCACAGGGAACAGGATTATGGCATTGATTTATCTTGTCGATGCAGGCAACCAGAGCATTCCAACAAATTTTCATATTAAAAACCTGTACGTTGTCAATAAAAAATATATCTGGAGTTCCTCTGTAAGCGAGTCAGCCACACAATTCCTGCTTACAAAGATCGGAGCTGAAAATCCTTACTGGCAAACAAATGATTCAGTCGATATAATTGCAGAGATTGTCGACAGTGTTTCAAATCATACACATCTGGTAATTGCAAGAAACCAGAAGTTCTCGGATTTTTAGCTGCATCTCAGTTAAATCTTTATTTTAGGCCTCATGAAAGAGCTTTCATGGTTTCGCAGCTTTGTCGCACCTGTTGTTATAGAGGTCTCAGGTTCGGAATTAAATCCTTTTCTCTCGGTAGAGCTTGATTGCGGTAAATATGTCCTTAACAGCACGAATGCCAACTATTCCTACGGATCGCTTCATACATTATTCAAAAAAACTTTCATAAAAATTAAACCTGACTGGAGCTTAATCAGGAGAGCTTTAATACTTGGATTCGGAACGGGATGTGTAGCTGAAACGATCCATACCTATAATTCAGACTGCAAAATCGATGGTGTTGAGCCTGATCAGAAGATCATAGATCTTGGTATTAAGTATTTTAATACAAACGACAGAAAGAACTTAACAATTCATAATGATTCCGCCGAGCGTTTTATAAAAAGCTGCAATGAAAAATATGATCTGATTATTATTGATGTATATATTGATCTTAATGTTCCGCCGGAAATCGAGACTGAACAGTTCCTCACAGATGTCAGAAATGCATTGAATCAAGGAGGGATTGTGATCTTTAATAAGTTCATAACCACCCGTGCTGTCATTGAACAGATACCTGTTCTGAAGGAATTATATGAGAAGATCTTTACGGATACAGAAATCTTAAGATTAATGACTACAGGAAGAATGTTCATTGCTAGAAAATAACCTACAGTTGATGTGAAGTATAAAACACTTCATTAAAAGGGTAATGACACCGGTTCCGGGTCTTTTCAGAAAATTAACCCATGGACAGAAAATCATTCACACAAAAGCTTGCAATGCTGGGAGTTTGCCCGCTCATGATTAACAGGCTTGCGGCGCCGGAAGCTCCTGTTGCAATGCAGGATGATAAGCTTCAGATTGCCGAATCACAAAGGAATTTTATTCAGAACTGGCTATCCGATCTTCTTGATTCGATGGATAAGAACCTCGACAGGCAGACCCAGGAAAAGATAGTTGCAGGATGCGGCGTCGGATGTTTCAACAGGCATCAGTTCAAAAAAGACATAGCTGCAGCCGGCAGCGGAAATCTTGATAAGCTCATCGAAGCATATAAAAAGAATTTTGAGATATGGAAAGAAAATGACACTGTCCACATAAGATATGGAGAGGTTTCCGGGCATTGCTATTGTCCGGCAGCAAATTACAGGCAACCCAAACCAAATGATATTCATTGCGAATGCACAAGAAATACTCACAAGGCTATATTTGATACTGCCCTGGGAAGATCATTCAGGGTAGATGTGGCTGAAAGTCTCAGGAGAGGCGGTAAAACTTGCCACTTCATTGTCTATTTAACCTGACGATATCTGGAATAAAGTTTCAGAGGGATATAAAATTTAATGTTTTTTCACTTATTTGTGTAACTTGGAACCAGGATTGTTGAACATTAATATCATTGTCATGCCGGCTGCCCTAGTTAATGATCTTATATTGAAATATCCCCCATCTGAGCCATGTTCATGTAAAATCTGTACAAATTATTGTAAAAGGCCCGGCTGGTGGACGATTGAGGAAGCAGAGAAAGCAATTGTGGCCGGTTATTCAGATCGTATGATGGTTGAGATATCCCCCGAGCGCGACTTTGCTGTTTTGTCGCCAGCGTTCAAAGGCAATGAATGCAATTACGCAACAAACCTTCTTTCGAATGAAGGCTGCACTTTTCTTAAAAATGATCTTTGCGAATTGTTCGGAACAGGTTTTCAGCCCCTTGAGTGCAGGTTTTGCCATCATAGCAGGAAAGGCCTTGGGAAAAAATGCCATGACGATATCGAGAAACAATGGAATTCAAAAGAAGGAAAGAGGCTCGTTATAAAATGGGGGAACCTGACAGGTTTCTGGCAAAGACAGGGATTCTACATTGTTTGAAACAAGTTAAATCTATCTAAAAATTAACTGGCTAATACCGTACTTTACCGGTGAAAGAATTGTTTTCACCGATTTTCCTTACTTTGAATAGGAATAATGGCTGTAATTTTATTCTAAAGCTCAAAAAATCATCTAATGAAAAGAATTATTTTATCGTGTCTTGCTGTGTTATTCGGCATTTCACTTGCAGCTCAGACTGCAATGCTCAGGATGAACCCTGAGAAAAACAAAGTTTATAAGATGAGATCGGTTTCCGAACAGACTGTTACGCAAACAATGAACGGAAATCAGCAGACAACAAATGCAGATGTTACTTATGTTATGTCATTGAGGATGATGGATTCCACCCCGGACTTTATTGTTGCAGAGGTGCATTTCGATACATTATCAACAAGGACAAATGCTATGGGCATGGTTATAAATTCAACATCGACATCGGAAGGAGACATTAAGTCCACAAAGACTGAGGATATTCTATCGTATGTGATGAACAGGATCAGTAAGAATCCGATGTTTGTAAAGCTTGATTTTACAGGGAAGCCAATTGAAGTAGTAAACTCAAAGATGATCTCCGATATGGTCCTGAAGGACACAGGTTCAATAACACTGGAAGGAATTCAGGCAACAGCAATAAAATCACAACTGATGGGAATGGTCAGTGATAATAACCTTAAGACAATAATAGAAGGATTCACGTGGTGTCTTCCCGGCCGGCAGATCAGACAGGGAGAGGAATGGAATATTTCCCAGAAGACCACATCGGGAGGCATGATGCTCGATATCAATACAACATATCACCTGAATAATATAAAGGAGAACTATGCTGATGTAACAGTCGAATCAGCAATAAAGGCATCAGAAAATGCGGCGCCAATTAAATCAGGCGGCGCCACCGTAACATACGGTAATCTGCAGGGCCTGAGCAAAGGTTCAATGATTATTGATACAAATACAGGACTCGTTGTCTCAAACAAAGCTAAAACTCATATTACAGGCGATCTGGGAATAAGCGCGCCGGGATTCAGTATGAATATTCCAATGGATATCAGCGGGGAATCTTATGTAGAAACTTTAAAATGATCAGATAACATAAAACATGAAAAGATTAATTATACTGGCGTTTTTGATAATTCCGGTTGCGATCCAGGCTCAAAACATTAAGGGAAAAGTGTATTACGAAAAGGACAGGACGCCTGTGCAGTTTGCATCAGTCGCATTACTTCAACTGCCTGATTCATCAATATCAACAGGCGTTATAACTCTTACAGACGGAGGGTATCTTCTTGAAAGAATTAAACCCGGAAATTACTTTGTGAAAGTAAGTTTTCTGGGATTCAGACCTGCGGGGAAACCAGTTTCAGTGACCCAGGGACAGGGAGATATTACAGTCGATACAATATTCCTCGCAGAAGCAACTGCCACACTCGGTGAAGTTACTGTTGTCGGTGAAAGGCTGAAGGGAGAAGAGATGGTCGACAGAACAGTGTATAAAGTACCTGAGTTAGTTTCGAAAGCTTCGAGCAATGGTTATGATATTCTTAAAAAAGTTCCACAGGTAAACGTCGATTTTCAGAATAATATAACTCTCAACGGAAGCAGTAATTTCATAATACAGGTCGACGGCAGGCAGCGTGACAGAGAGTACCTGGCAAGATTGCTTCCAACTGATATACAAAGCATTGAGGTGATAACAAATCCTTCATCAAAATATGAAGGCAACATAGATGGTGTGATCAATATTGTTCTCAGGAAAGAAGCAAGATTTGGAGTAAGTGGGAATGTCGCAGGCAGCCTGAAGCCTTTCAATAAAGTTACGAGCGCTGCAACTGGCAGCCTTGATTATGCTGTCGGGAAAATAACTTTCTATCTTACAGGAATGATTATCGGCCAGGAACTCGACATAAAATCGACTGTTGATAACAGGTTCACTTCAATAGATTCACTTACAAGCCAGAATGGAAAGGGAAAAATTAAAGTAGGCATGTCTTCTGTTAATACGGGGTTTGACTATTATCTGAATGAAAAAAACAACCTTAGCTTTAATATAAGCTACAAACCCGTGAATCAAAAAGTTTTTGTTGATGCGAACACTTTATTGTACAAAGGAGCCGATCCTCTTAATACAGTTGCATCTTTGACATCTAACAAAACAAACAGTGATGAAACATCAGGATCGCTTTTTTATAAGAAACTATTCAAAAAACCTGTTGAAGAGCTTACTGCCGAAGCCAGTTTTTATACTTTCAGGTCAGCGGATGAAAATGATTTTACTAATACAACTTATCCATTTAACGATGACATTGTGCTTAGTAATTATTCAAGATACGAGAATAATGTAAATCACAGAAATTATATCTCAGGCAAGATAGATTATGTTTATCCTCTTGGACTTTCAGGTAAGCTGGAAGCAGGCTACCAGGGATATTATCAGAATATGAATTATGATTTTACAATTGACAACGTTGAAGAAGATAACATGTTTGAGTATTCCGAGATCCGTAATTCGGTTTATAGCGGACTGACGCTCAATATTAAAAAATTCGGATTGCAGGCAATGCTGAGGGTTGAGAACAGTCATATTATTGCTGACTCAGTAAGTGAACCTGACTATTCATGCTTTCTGCCTTCGGCAAACGTGCAGTACAAGATCTCGGCATCTCACAATCTCAAGCTGACTTATAACAGGAGAATCAATCGTCCGGGCATTTACGATATGAACCCGGCCTGGAAAACAAGCCAGGATTTTATGGTTAGCCAGGGTAATCCCAACCTTCGACCCGATTATCGTGACAGGCTCCAGCTTACATACACCTGGAATTTCGGAAGCAATTACTTATCTCCGTATGTATATGATGAGTTTTTCACAAATAAGATCGGTTCAAGATATAACATAATCCGTTCGCCTATCGATGGTTCTGTAACTACAATATCGAAGCCTTATAATCTTCTGGATGGATATGAAGCAGGAGGAGGCATAAATACAATGCTTTGGTACGTTAATATTAACGCCAGAATATTCAAGGGACATTATAATGGATATTCGGAACAATCATTTTCAATTCCTGAAAGAGATTATTTCTCATATGCAATCACCAGCTATGCATTTGCAAATCTCGATAAAAAGAAGAAAAGCACAGCATTCCTGTACCTTGCTTATAACGGAGTGAACATAAACGCCCAGTCAAAAACATATAGTTTACCATTGTACGGCTGTGGTTTCCAGCAACAGATAAAAGATCATAACCTGGGTGTTTTCTGGCTTCTGCCGTTCAGCAGGACTATTAAGTTCCAGCGGATAGAAACTGAAACAGCAGCTTTCAATTCTACTAATGTAACAGGGATAAATATGGCGGCTTTCATTCAGTTCTCTTATTCATATAAGTTCAATAAAGGCAGGAATGTAAGGAAACTTGACAGGAAACTTGAAATAGAAAGCGACAGTAAGAGCCAGACTATAGGAAGATAGTCACACTCTTTAAGTGTCTGCTATTTCCTGACACTTAATTATTCCCCGCTTCTGAAAAGAGCGGGGAATTTTGTTATCGGCCTCACCCTTTGAATTTCTCTCTCCAATTGAAAAATTAACCGCTGGGAACGCAGAGAATAAAAACCGTGTCATCACGGCCTCACCCCTTGAATTCCCCTCTCCCAGGGTGCGAGGGGAACAATCTCGTTATAGAGTATCATTCAAATAGTAATATAATCCAATTAAGGATGTAAATAATTTATCTGTTGTCCTGAAAACCTAAGCCTCTCCCTCTTGGGGGAGAGGTTTGGAGAGAGGCCGTATATGTGTTATATTCTGTTCTTTGCGCGAGAAGAAATTATGACTCCAGTTTCAGAGATTCTCCGGATTAAATGTCACACTTGCCCTGCCGTAAGTTGATATTCTTGAATTTTTGACAAAAGACTCATAAGGTTTTGATTCAATCGTTTTATTCAGAATGCCTTTCACACATGATATCTGATCATTAATAAAATCAGCAGGCATTGGATCTCCATGCCCCGGAAAGATTGTTGTAAACTCATTCATTCTCAGGGCCTCTTTCTCAAGCGAAAGGAGGTATTTGCTTAATGGCAGGCAATTGCCCAGGAATAACCAGACAAGACCATTATTATTATCTCCTGTAAAAAGCAGTTTATTATCAATATCGAGCAGGCATATTTCACCCGGTGTATGTCCTGGTGTTTCAATTACCCGGATTCTTCTTCCTCCCAGGTCGAAAATTTTTCCTTCACTGATTGGAATTTGCCGTGTTTTAAATGGAATATCAGTAAAAATCTCATTACCAGCGGGTTTGTTTCCCTGTTGCATTGATTCCACTGAACGTTTGCGCGCTGCGGGAGTATTGTAACCGGAAGCAGCAGCAGAATCTGCAGGATGAATGTAAACAGCAGGGAATTGATAATTACCCCCGGCGTGATCCGGATGGCCATGTGTGATTACAACTATCAGTGGCTTTGATGTAACTCTCTTTACAAAAGCTGAAATATTTGCGGAGCCAAGGCCATTATCAATGAGCATTGCACTGTCGGATCCTTCGACAAGATACATATTGTCGTCTCCATGATCATCGATGACCCATACTTTTGAGCTTAGCTCCTTCATTGATAACCAGGGTCTTACAGTATTGATCCTTTCAAGGAATTGAAGCTGTTCCCTGTTGGGGAGTGGCCCTGCTTCGACACTGTTGCCAAGATTCATAATTTTTGGCGATGAGTTATCAAATGCAGGCCATTGCGGAAGCCCTTCGCCGTTTGGATCTCCATTTTTCGCAAAATTAGCCCAGTAAGACGACATCATATCCGATAACCTTTTATCAACATCTGTAAATGGTCTGTCCCACTTCTTAAGATTATGAAGCGCATAACCGAATTCTGCCGAATGAAAAGCGCCGTAATCAGGCTCACCTGGCGGCACTCTTGAGAAAAGATACAGATAAGCTTTGTTCTTCCCTGTTTTTGTCTGCATGCCTGCCCAGTGATAATTCTGCCATCCAAAGGAAAGCTGTGATCCTAACTTTTGTGAAGCCTCAGCCTCTTCATCGTTTCCTGCAGGGAACAAATTAAGGTATTCATCAGCATTATCACCATAATTTTTCCTTATACTGGCTTTGAAAACCTCAGCTTTCTGCTGTCCCGTTGAAACACCATCGTCCGCATTCCACCCGGAGATAAGGGGTACATCGCTTTGTTTTCCTCCATCAAATGTGGCCTGTGCTGGTGGCACCACTATTCCATCAATCGCGATACCCCATCTTCCCTGAATTTTCATAAGCTCATCTGCTGATTTGGCTCTGAGATCTTTAATCGAGTTTGCTTTAAGCTGCTCTGAATATTTTAAACCGGAGGCTTCTGCAGCTTTAAGATCGTAAACGATTCCGAGACCGTTGCTGAACATCCCTCCGCTCTGGCCGATTGCCTTGTGGAAAAGCCCTTTTGCAAGCGGCGAAACCATCAATGCATTGACACTGAAAGATCCTGCGGATTGCCCTGCAATTGTTACATTGTCAGGGTTACCGCCAAACGAGGCAATATTTTTCCTGATCCATTTGAGTGCTTCAATCTGGTCGAGTATCCCATAATTACCAGATGTCTTTAGCTGAGACTCGGCAGTAAGCTCAGGATGTGCCAGGAATCCAAAGACGCCAAGCCTGTAATTTATTGTAACGAAAATAACGCCTTTTCTCGCCATTTCCTCACCATCATAAAGAGGTACTGTACCTGATCCGCCGGTAAAAGCGCCGCCATGAATCCAAACCATCACAGGTCTCTTCTCATTGGCATTCTGCGTGCCTGTCCATATATTAAGGTACAGGCAATCCTCGCTTAAAGGCTGTGCAGGAGCCATGAATTCCTGCGACCACATCATGAAAGGCCTGGGAGGAGCCTGCATTGCACTTGGCGGAGGAGTAGTACATTGTTTTATTCCGGTCCATGCCTTTACCGGTTGCGGAGCTTTCCAACGCAGCTCTCCAACAGGCGGAGCAGCGAAAGGTACACCCATGAAAATACTGATCTTTCCATCTTCACTTGTTTTACCGGATACATAACCGGCTTCAGTCATGACTTTGTTCAAGTCAGTCTTTTTGTCAGCAGGTGAGGCTGCAAGAAGAAATGGAATAGTGAGAAAGCATAAGGTTTTATTCATAATCATGTTTTGTTTGTATAGACCCGCAGGCCACTCCTGGCCCCCAGGGAAGCCTGTAAAAACTTACTTTTCAATGCTTCAATCTCAATACTCCACGACTATTTAAACAGCATCGGAGCGAATTCGGAAAGATAAATTCTCCAGTTAGCCCAGGTATGGCCACCTGTGCTCTCCCTGTATGTATATTTAAATCCTATCTTATCGAGTGTCTCTCTCAGAGTAACGACGCCTTTATACACGAAATCGTCCTTACCGCAAGCTATCCAGTAAAGCTTTTGGCCGCTGTCTTTAAGAGTCGTGAGCTTTGCAATTCTTTCCTTATCCATTTTTTCAGCATCAGCGGGATTCATCTGACCCATATTCATGATTCCCATACTGTAGACGCCTATGTATCCAAACATACCAGGATTGTTGTTCGTTATTGTCTGAGTATGTCCGCCACCCATTGAGAGGCCGGCAATTGCCCTGTTATCCCTTCCTGTCAGAGTCCTGTAGTTCTTTTCAATGTAAGGAACAACATCTTTTACAAGATGCTCTTCGAATTTACCTGCATATCGCTGATAAGCAGCCATCCCCTGCTCTCCTGTTAACGGAAGCGCCGGTACATCATTCTGAGCCCCGGCCTGGTTTGCATTTCCGTTAGTCATAACGACTATCATTGGCTTAGCTTTGCCCTGTGCAATGAGATTATCCATTATCTGGGCAGCCCGACCCATGTTTGTCCATGCATCTTCATCGCCTCCTGCGCCATGTAAAAGGTAAAATACAGGATATTTCTGAGTTCCTGATTCATAACCTGCAGGGGTGTAAACATACATCCTGCGATCAATATCCAGGACTGAAGAATGATACCAGATCTTTGAAACATTTCCGTGAGGAACACCATTCTTCTGAATATAAAGGTCAGATTCAGCGCCGGGAATGATGAAATAACTCTGGTAGTTCACACCATCACGGCGTACCTGTGCATTATTGGGATCAATACCTCTTACTCCGTCAATATTGAATGTATAGGCATAAAGCTCCGGCTTAAGCGGACCAATTGTCAACGTAAAAAGACCCGTGTCGTTTTTTACTAGAGTCTCAGAAGCCCCGAATCCCTGTTGCCATTCGCCGGATACAGATACTTTTTGGGCATCCTTTGAGTATACCCTGAAAGTAACTTTATTATCAGGGGTGAGTTCGGGTGAAATTATTCTTGCAGGCATCCTGAAAGCGGGACGGGCTGCAGGAGCTGCAGAACGATCCTGAGCCATAACAGAAACGCTCAGAAAAATTGTAACAAATGTTACAAAATTAAAGATGACATGTTTTTTCATAGGGTATAGTTTTTTCAAATAAGTTGTTTAATTCAATAAGACCACACCACCGGCGCGGCCATCTCCCCTTGAAAGGGAAAGATACCCCTCCGGCCTTCGGCCACCTCCCCTTAAAGGGGAGGATTGGTCGCAAGGAAGATAATTTATCATACAGTGAGAAGAGATTTTCGTGCCTCCCTGTCGGGGTCGAACTTCAGTTCAGATATATCATCGAGCACCATAACTTCACCATTTTCAGGTGTATATGGGGTCCATGAAGGTAATCCTCCATTATCAGGATTTCCTGTTTTCATGAAATTCAGCAGAGCTCCTGACATCTTATCAGAGAGCTTTCTTGGTCTGGCGCCTCCACCTGTATGTGTAAGCATAAGATCTGTATTATAGAACCAGAAGCATATATCAGAGCAATGAAATGCTCTCATCCTGTTATCGAAGAGAGGTGGTTGCCAGCAGAACCATGCCACATAAACAGGAGCCTCCTGCTTTGACTTGGCATCTGCAAGAGTAACAACACCCTGCCTGTTGCTTGTTACCATCGACCATATCTCTACAGGTTTCTTTTCAGGGAAGGCTTTAACATAAGCATCGACAACTTCAGCAGCTTTGTCGCCCATACCTGAGCTGAATCCCGATCTCCCTTTTATCTTTTCTTTAACCTCATCGAGAGTAACATTTTCGAGAGCTGCATCAGTACGACTTGGCGCACTTTCATTCAGGGTCGAACAGATAAGCATCGGAACGCCAGCTGATACCGGTGTTGGTTCCGGAAAATAAGGGTGCTGTGGAAGTACAACACCATCTACGACAGGGCTGAATCCCCGCCTCATTCCACCTGTGACCGGACCTGATTCTTCAGCAAGCTTAGCAGCGGCCCTGTTTGCAACAGTTATATAATCGAGCCATGGCATTGCCTGTAGTTTTTCGATATCCTTTGCAGTCAATCCGGCTTCCTTAAGCACATAAGCGCCAAGCTTTTCCGAGTATTCTTTCTCGCCCGATTTCACGCCGGCGCCACTAAGAACGACAGCTTTATGAATCAATCCCTTTGTTGCAGGCATTGCTGTGAGAGTCGTAACTTTTGCTCCACCGCCTGATTGACCTATAATAGTTACATTACCCGGATCTCCGCCAAAATTTGCAATATTATCGCGAACCCACTCAAGAGCAGCTACACAGTCGAGCATTCCGACATTGCCGGAGACAGAGAATTTTTCTCCGCCGATTCCGGCCAGGTTTGTGAATCCGAGAGGACCCAGTCTGTGATTTATTGATACGAAAACAACATCGCCTTTTCTGGCAAAATTCTCTCCGTTATACCCATCCTGCTCGATACCGTTTCCGTTTGTGAAACCTCCACCGTGCAACCAGAACAGTACCGGTCTTTTCTTTCCGTCATTTATTCCGGGAGTATAAACATTCAGCCGCAGGCAATCTTCGCTTACATCGTCATAATTCCAGTGGTCAGCGAATGAAGCATAGGGACTGGCATACCTCTTTTCCATTATCTGCGGAGCAGTATTTCCCCACCACACTGCGGGGAAGATACCTTCCCATGGCTTTGGTTTCTGAGGAGGCATAAACCTGTTTGCTCCTGACGTATCTGCCCCATAAGGTATCCCAAGGAAATAGTTTATACCTCTGAGCTGATAGCCCTTCACTTTTCCGTAGATTGTATCGGCAACCGCTATGTTATCACCGATAAACAACACCTGCCCGTCCTCTTCCTCTTTCTTTGAAGCCGGCTGTGAACACGAAGGTGTTACTGAACCAATGGCAAGGCCAGTTGCGCCAACTCCCATTGTTCTGATAAAATTGCGTCGGTTTGATTTCATAATATTGTTCTTTTAGGTAGATTGTTTTGTGGTTCAGAGGTTTCTAAATGTTTTTATTTGAAGAGTTGTGGAACAAATTCTGACAGGTATAGACGCCAGTTCACCCAGATGTGTCCTCCCGAGCTTTCACGAAATTTATAAGGCATCTTTATTGCATCAAGCTTTGTCCTGAACTCAGTATTGTTCTTGTACAGAAAATCATCCTTTCCAATACCTATCCAGTAGAGTTTATAACCATTATTTTTCTGGTTCTCAAGTGTCTTATCTATATCTGTATAGACTTTTGATGTCACTTTGTCATTTGGTATAATAGCTGCGGAGAAGAGACCGACATAATCAAAAGTATTCGGATAGTACCTTGAAATATGAAGGGAATGATATCCTCCCATTGAAAGTCCTGCAATAGCCCTGCCCTCCTTCTTATTTATCACCCTGAAGTTGCTCTCGATGAATTTTACAATATCCATGAAAGTCTCTTCGTATGTGCCATCCATTGTGTTTGGAAGCTGCATGACGGGTTTATAGAATCCCTTGTCGGATTCTCCGGGGGCAGCTGATTGTGATACATTGCCGTTCGGCATTACGACAATCATCGGAACTGCTTTGCCCTGGGCAATCAGGTTATCCAGTATCTGTGCGGTCCTTCCAAGAGCTATCCAGGCTTCCTCATCGCCGCCCATCCCGTGTAACAGGTACAATACAGGGTATTTTTTATCGCCTGAATTTTCATACTCAGGAGGTGTATAGATTGTAATTCTTCTTGTCATTTTATTCCCTGGTGAATTATACCATCTCCTTGACACAGTGCCATGAGGGACGTTATTTACTTTGTAAAGGTCAGCCTGGCCGCCTCCAACTATAAATACATTTGTTACTGAAGCCACGTCGCGGATGAGGTAAACATTGTTAGGATCAGTTGTCCTGATACCGTCAGCAATAAATGCATAACTATAAAGTTCCGAAGGCAGTACTGGTGATGTGTAAGTCCAGATGCCTTTATCATCTTTTTTAAGCAATTCTGTTCCCGGCATTCTTCCCTGGGAAGGCAACCAGTCACCTGTTATCTTTACTTCCTTTGCGTCGGGAGCCTGGAAACGGAAGGTGACAGAGTTATCGGGATTAATTTCCGGGGAAGTAATATTCGCACCACCCCAAAGCGCCTGTTGCGCTGAAGCCAGATATCCTATTATAAGGAAGGCCAGAGTTGTCAAGATTTTTTTCATTTTAGTAGAATTGTTTAATGTAGAGTAGTAATATTTTTCTAAAAATAATCTAATAAAATCTTAAAACATTAAGTTTCAGTTATTGTGAATTGTTAATTATTCATAAAAACATCTTACAAAGAACATCTGGCAGGCAATCACTGCAAAGAATAAAAGAGTAGTAGTGCAGGATGGAAAAAATCACCGCCTGATATTCGTTATGAGTCTTTCAACAAAAATATAAATTAAAAGATCCCTCCCTGGGGAGGGACCAGTCAAAACAACTTAACCTACCAACCCGGATTCTGTTTAAGATTCGGATTAACAAGCATTTCATGTTCAGGGAATGGCAGTAATTCATGTTTACCTGTCTTATATCCTGAAACAGCATTAGTCTGAGGATATGTTATACTGTCATTTACACCATCTTTTCTGAAGCCCCAGAAAGATGGTATTTTAGCTCCCTGGCCTGCAAGGGCTGCAGGAGCATCGCCCCAGCGTTGAAGATCAAGATATCTTACTCCCTCGTTCCATAGCTCAAGCCTTTTCTCCTTTTTAATATCATCAATGGTTACATTCCCAAGAGGGGCTAGCCTTGCACGGCTTCGCACCTCATTGATATAGGTTCTTGCGGTTGCCTCGTCGCCGGCCATCAGGCTGGCTTCAGCACCGAGAAGCAAAACTTCGGAATACCTTACATACTGGAAATTAGTATGCCAGGCAAAGCCAAAACCTCCTGAAATGGCTTCACTGCCCAGTATCCTGTGCTTCCATGTGAATTTACCTGAATGACCATATAATCCCTGAGCCCCCACTGTCATCTGTAATCCCGGAATAGGGCAGATATTCAAAACCTGCTGATATGTTTTAATTGTACCAAGTAACCTGTAGCCGTTCACCCCTTCCATATCAACAAAAGCCTGGTAAACCTCAGGAGTTGGATTGCAGAATCCCCATCCGCCGTAATGTATGTTATGAAGGTTTGCAAAATAGCCGACCATATTCATGTGGTCGCCCCTCCATCCAAGCATATTTGTCAGGATGCCGGATGTTGCGCTTGTAAATGTATTAGCAGGGTCATTGACTCCTATTATTTCCCATACACGCTCAGTACCCAGGTCCTGTGCCTGCCTGCAGACATTTTCATAATCAGGTATCAACTGGTACAGGTTTGAGTTTATAACAGCCGAGAACTGTGCAGCAGCATCGGAATATTTTTTCTGCCACAGGTAAGCTTTTCCTAGGACTACCTGTGCAAGCTGCTTTGTTGCCCTTGCCCCGATTGATTTATCTATAGGGCTGCTCTTCTGGGGTAATGCATCTGAAGAAATAGCTTCATTAAGGTCTTTCTCAATCTGTGCCCAGAAATCTGCAGGATCAGTATTTGGCTGCCTGTATTCACTTGGGGTAAGCTCTTTCAGTACGAGAGGAGGCGTTCCCCACATTGTTACAAGATAAAAGTTTGCAAATGCCCGAACCACCTTCGCCTCAGCAATCGTCTTATCCTGAACGGCGGTGCCTCCTTCAACATGGTTAATAACCATATTGCAACGGTAAATAAGAGCATACAACTGGCTGAAAAAACCTGAAACACCACTGTTCGCAGTATTAAAAGTATATTCATTCAATTGTTCAAGCCCGGGATTGTCACCCCTTCCACCGCCACCGGCTGTAATGTCATCTGAAAGCTGGCCCTGAACCATAAACCAGTTGTAATACAGGTCTCTGACACTTGAATAAACCGCAGCAATTGCTTCTTCTGCATCTGAATCTGTTTTATAGAATTCCTGGATTGCAGTGGTTCCCGGTTGTGTTATATCCAGCCTGTCTTCACAGGAACCAAGTAAAAAGACAGTTATAAATAATATTACAGGATATTTAAAGTATGTTTTCATGTGTGTCATTTTTAGAATGTCAGATTAACTCCAAACAGGATCTTTTTAGCAATAGGATAGGAACCTTTATCAACACCAAGCGAATTTCCTGCATTCGTTGACACTTCAGGATCATAACCTATGTAGTCGCTGAATGTTATATAGTCATCAAGTGAGCAATAGACTCTCAGGTTGCTTATACTTACCTTCTTAGTCAAAGCTGAAGGCACAGTGTAGCCCAGCTGAATCTGCTTGATCTTGAAGAATGAACCATTGAAAACAACTCCACTGCTTGCATAGAAGTAATCAATCATGTTTGAACCCGGTTTGGGAATGCTTCCGTTCGTGTTTGATGCAGTCCATCTGTCATCATAGAAATATTTGAGCTTGTTACCATTAGGTCGATCTGATCGTGTGAAACAATTATATATATCACTTCCCGACTGGCCAGCGCCGAATATCTGCAGATCAAAGCCTTTATAACCGGCATTAAGAGTAATACCATAAGTAAGATCGGGAATTCCTTTTCCAAGCATTACCTTATCACTTTCATTAATGACACCATCGGGTTCGTCGCCTTCACCATCACCATTAGTATCCACTGTCGGTTGATCGACAAAGACGGCATTTCCTGTTGCTGCATCAACTCCGCTGAACTGCCAGCCTCTCAAATACCAGACAGGATAGCCTTCTTCAAAAACTGTCAGGCCTGTTGAAATATGCATTGAGGCTCCGTTGATACGTGAAATACTTGGATCAAGATAAGTAACCTTATTCTTCAAAGTAGCGGTGTTTGCGTTTATTCCATACCTGAAATCACCAATATTGTCCTGCCAGCCAAGTTCAAGTTCTATGCCTGAATTCCTGACATTACCCGCATTAATTGTAGCTGAGGACTGACCTGTTTCGTAGGGTGGAGTAATCGTCACCAACAGATCTTTCGAGGTTTTGACATACCAGTCGAAGTTAAACGACAGTTTGTCCTTCAGGGCTCTAAGATCCAGACCAATGTTCGTCTGCTCGGTAGTTTCCCATGTAAGCTCAGGGTTCTCCAGCCGATTAGGGGCAGAGCCCGACTGATAAGTGAGAGCTTCTGTATAAGGAACTGATCCCGCTGAAGCAATTGATGCTCTCCAGAGAAACCCGTTAAGGTGTGCATAGGTTCCATTTTGTCCCCATGATGCACGCAACTTCAGGTTGCTTATGAAATTATTTTTCGGGAAGAATTCTTCCTGCGAAATAACATACCCAAAAGAAACAGCAGGGAATATCCCAATATTCTTTTTTTCAGGAAAGAAATTCCTGTCGCCTGCATCCCGCCTCAATGAAACCTGAACCAGATATTTGCTTTTATATCCATAATTTGCACGGCCGAAGAGCGAGTAGAGCCTTCCTGTATTACTTTCAGAACCACTTACTGTTCTTGTTGCTGTAGGAGTCTGATAGTTTATATCGCGGTACAGATCTTCATCTTTCAGTATCTCATTTACAGAACCGCCGGTCTTGTTTGAATAGGGTTGTATATATGAAACACCTGCCATCAATGCAAGATTATGATCACCGAAGTTCTTCAGATAATTGGCATAATTATCCCACTGATACCTGTAGAAAATCTCATTTTCCCTGCCAATAACAACATCTTCACGGTTAACGATTGTGTTTCCATAATATGGTTTTTGCCAGGAATAATTACTTACATAACCTACCCGATAGCCTAATTTTGTTGTTAATGTTAATCCCTTAACAGGATTAAAATCAGCTGTAAGCGTACCATTAAGATTGAAACCATTTTTGAAAGCATCAGTTTGATCGCGAATTATCATCGGATTTGTCATATCCTGCACATTAATATTTGACCAGGCCCAGTAATTGCCGGTTGCAGGATCTGTAAGCAACGGATAAACACCACCATTAAGAACCGAAAGCATGTAATCAGGAAGATCAGCATAAGAATAAGAGATGGGTGTCAATGGATCCTGTGTAAGAGCTGCCCCGAGAAGACCGCCATATTCATTTGCTTCGGAAACTGTTTGCAGATCCCATTTTTCAAGTATGTTCGTTGTTCCTACTTTCAGCCATTGCTTTATTTTGTAATCAAAATTCAGTATTCCTCCAAGTCTCTTGTATGTATCTTTATCCCCGACTACAATACCATCCTGATCAGAATATGATGTTGAGATGTAGTAAGAGCTTCTCTCATTTCCACCCTGGAAACCAAGATTATGACGGGAGGTTATTCCATTTTCAAAGACAGCGCCAAGCCAGTCGGTATTTGTGGAACCATCCCAATAATCATTAAATGCTGCCTGTGTGAGATATGCCCCTTCAATCATGTAATTAATATATTCCTGGCTATTCATTATCTCAGGGATTCTCGGAAGTTTACTCGTTGTATATTGGAAATCGTATGTGATTTTACCTTCCCCAGGTTTCCCTTTTTTAGTTGTAAGCAGAACCACGCCATTACCCGATGCGACTCCATAGATTGCTGCAGATGCAGCATCCTTGAGAATTTCTATCGATTCAATGTCATTAGGATCAATACCTGCTATATCAGTTGAAATTAAGCCATCAACAACATACAAGGGTTGAGAAGCGTTATTTGATGAAACACCCCTGACTCTTATTGTTCCGGCTGCGCCTGGTGCACCGGATGTATTAATAACCTGTACACCGGCAACTTTCCCCTGCATTGCTTTCTCAGCGGTGAGTGCGGACCTGCTCTGAAGATCGGTTGTCTTTACCTTTGATATGGCGCCAGTGACGTCACTTTTCCGCTGGACACCGTACCCGATAACAACAACCTCGTCGAGAGCCTGGACTTCAGGCTCAAGCCTTATATCTAATACATCATTTGAACCGACCTGGACTTTTTGAGCCAGGAACCCGATAAATGAAAAAGACAACATGCTTGATTGTGAAGGAACTGTCAATTCATACTTACCATCAGAATCTGTGGTTATTCCGATTGTTGTCCCCTCAACAAGGACTGTTACCCCCGGGATTGGTTCCCCCGAGCTTGAGTCTGTGACTCTGCCTGTAACTTTCTTTTGCTGGACAAGATCGGCAGGAGAAATAACTATCAGATTATTCTCAAGTATTCTGAATGTTACACGTGTATCTTTAAAAAGATCGGCAAGAATATCATTAACAACTGCACCCTGCCGGTCTATTGAGATAACACGGTTAACTTCACTGAGCTCATCATTATAGAAGAACCTGAAATCACTCTGATTTTCAATGTTCTTCAATACGTCTTTTACAGTAACGTCAGCGAGTGAAATGTCAAATTTCTTTGATTGTGTATACCCGTTGGCTGATATTTGTAATATGCAGACGATTAATAGGAAAGTACTAATTTTCATGATATTCAGAATTTTTGTTAATCGCCGCCGTAGTAAAAGAAATTGGCAATTAGATGTTTTTTGCATAAATTGTAGAGTTTTTAATTTGACATGTCCTGCCGGGTAGTTGGCGCTATGCAGGCAGGATTGAGTTAAAAGCATAGGATCGCAGGATGTCTTCATTCTGCGATTCCTTCTTAACAGGGATCATATTTTCCTCATAGGCTATTTGGTTTTTAGGGTTAGTTCAGGATTTCTATTTTTTTATCAGCATTTCATCGTATGAATTCTTTAGATATTTATTTTCATAAATGACTACCATATTATCCCTGATTGTGTATTGAATAGGCACAGAAAGCTTAAGTGCATTCAGTACCATTTCAAGGGTTTCATCTTTAAGTATGCAATTTATCTTATATGATTCAAGACTTTTCGATCCGAATTCAATCCTGACATTATATCTCCGTTCGAGCTTTTCAGCAAGGATCTTAAGAGGTTCTGATTCAATGTACCACAGAGGATCTTTCCATGAAGTATAGACTTCTGTATGGACATCCGGTATGATTTCCATACTTACCTTTTCAGGTGCACCTCTGCTTTTCAATGATACCACATTCTTATCATCCTCTTTCTTTTTCTCAGTTTTATAGAAAGTTGCTGTCTGAAGAGGTTCCATAACTACAGTATGCTCCCCTGATTTCCTGACCATCTCACCTTCAAGAGTGACAGAACCGCTGACAAGTGTAGTCTGAACAATATCCTCATCACTATAAGCTTTAACATTGAATTCTGTACCATAAACCTTTACATCAAGATGCGGTGTGCTGACAACAAATTGAAGAGAGCTGTCTTTGGCAACATTAAAATATGCCTCGCCATCGAGAAAAACTTTCCTGTCAACCTGTCCGAAGATTGATGAATATTTCATATTACTCCCCGCATTCAGCCATACTTTTGAACCATCTGCAAGAGTCATCTTTACCCTCGATCCATAAGGAGCTTCAATAGTATGCCATACTGTTGAGGATTTTATCGTTATTCCATGTTTTAACTGTATGAAACCCAGGAACCCAAGTGACAGTCCAAGAATCAATATTGCTGCATACTTCAAAGTTTCCCTGAAGAAGGTTTTTCGTTTAATGATTTTATCTCTTTCAAGTTTTTCGGCAATTTGCCTGTAATGCCGCGCTTTTACGCGTTCCCAGGATAAATCAGTCTGAAATGTATCCTCAGTCATGTGATTTTTCGAAACCTGAAAAATTGCATTAAGCTCAGCGAAGTACTTTTCGTTTTCAACTGAGCCGGAGATCCATTTTTCGGTCTCCTGTTTTTCCGATTCGCTTGCCTCTCCTGTTAAGTATTTGAGCAGCAGCTCATCAATGTTAAAATTTTCTTTCATCAGGGTAAATTCATATTAAAGACACTTAAGGTCGTATCTCAGGGTGACAGACAATAAAGAAATTATAATAATATAAGAAAGAAGATCATGGATTCAACAATAAACTCCTTCATGTGCAGCCTGATCTTCTTAAGGGCGCGCATAATCTGTGTTTTAACAGTATTTACAGACACTCCGAGCTTCTCGGATATCTCTTCGTATGTCATATCCTCTTCCCTGTTCATCAGAAATATCTTTCTGCATTTTTCAGGCAAAAGATTGATTGTATCACGAAGCCTGTCTTCCATTTCAGAATAAATCAATAATTTATCGGGATAATCAGGTGAAATTTTCTCAAAAACCTGAGAATCTTCCAGCACACCTTGCTTCTTTATGTATTCCTGTCTTACGCGAATGCTCCTCAGATGATTCATACATCTGTTATGTATGCTCCTGAACAGATAACTGCTTATCGTTGTTTCAATCGAAATTTTACTGCAGTTCTCCCATAATGAACAGAAAAAATCCTCAACAATTTCTTCCGATACAGTTTTGTCTTTTACAAACCTGTCGGCATATAAAAATAGCTTTTTAAAATGCAGTTTAAACACATATTCAAATGCATCTTCCTCACCATCATGAAGTTTTTTTATAAGTTCATTCTCATTCATTGAGAAATGAAAATAAGGGTTAGTCTCCGGTAAGTTAGTATAATTTTTTAAAAGTGACTAAAGTGACTAGAGTGACTAAAGTGACTAAAGTGACTAAAGTGACTAGAGTTAAGGTAACTCTGAAACTCTGAAATTAATTTAATAATTCTTCAGCAGCAAGTACAAGGAACATGAAGTTTGTTGCTCCGCCACCCATCACATATTCCTGCTGTTGCCAGAGGAACGGCCAGTCTAGCAGCTCCGGAAAATCAGGTCGTATCAACGCTGTTCCCGATGAAACACCCCCTGGAATATACGACCAGTCGGCACGGTTGATCCCATAAGCCACAGTTGTTGACCTTGAGCCAACACCCGATGCAAAAGATGAGGTATTCGAACCAGGATGAACGCCAAGGATGAAATTCAAAGCATTCAATACGTAATCAGCCGGGAAAATATCAGGAAACGCTTTGTTAAGAAAATATTGTCTTACGCCAAAGCTCTGGATATCCCAACCTGCTCCCCATATATTTGGTCTGTATGGCACACCAAAAGGTGTTTCAGCGCCCTGCCTGATTATATCTGCTGATAATCCCGCCATTTCCTTTCTTATCTTTTCAGTGAGCTCATTATTGTTAATAACAGGTAATGATCTTACAACCAGCCATCCTATTCCCCTGATATCCTTAAGGAGCGCCTGTTCATTATCAATAATGAATTTCCTGTATTCATCTTTTCCTGTTGTAAGAAGCAGTTCCGAGGCGGCATGTATCTTTGACGATAAGGCTCTTCCTGTAACAGGTCTGTTGAGATGAAAAATAGTTTCAGACAGATCGAGACACTGTCCGGATAAAGTATCATTAAAACCTTTCAGAACTCTTGCTGCCGCTGCCATGTGTGCTGCCGTGGAGAGCTCTCTCCCTGGATTATCCTCAGTAAACACCCAGTCATCATCATTCTTCCAGGAATGGGTTGCTGTTTTATCTCCTTCTGATAATTTCGGATCATAAATTAACCCGTCTGTCATATTAACTCCATCCCCGAGAAGAACATACTGGCGAAGCCCCGGACTTATAATTCCCCTGTAAAGCCTTCCCAGGTTCCTGTATCCTCCGACAACAGATAAAGAGCCGTGCTCAATCTGCTGTAACAGGTCAGGCTTACCATCAGGCTGGTGGATTTCAACAATACGCGTATGCTGGTCTATTGAAGTTTCATCATACTTTACACCGAAAGCCTCGAAGATTTCTGTAAGAATATAAACTTCGCCACTCTGTGATTCGACCCTGAGGTCATAATCACCTGCATCATGCCAGCCGCCAATATTCAGACCCTGCACATGATCACCGGATTTATATTTAGTGAGGGTGGAAGGCCCCTGTAGATAACCGTCAAAATGGTTAAAGCTGACTGGAGCCATCAGAGCATCATCCATGTGGCAAAGGCCATGCCATATCCTGTACTTGTCGTTTACCTGCATGTGACACATCTGAACAGGGAGAAAATACTCAAGGGTGGGCTGCCATACATGGCGTTCGAAAACATCCGATGCAATCCTGAAAGGTTGCGAGTCGAAAAGACCATACTTTATAATATATGTACCCTGATCATGGATCTTTGAAAAATCAAGTTTCAGGTAATTATATCTGAGGAATGATGCTGAAGCTGAAGGTTTTTCAGACACGATAACCTGCTGCTGACCTTCGGGTGTAATCCTGACAAGCTGAATATTTTCGCGCTTTGAATCGTTCCTGTCTAATTCAACAAAAGCGTATTTAGGCTGCGATGGATGATATCCGATCTGTGAGACATGAATAACAGGATCTCCAATCCATCCTTCAACAATGTTTGGAGTAATTATCCATTCAATTGCATTTGAAGTTGCACCTTCGGGAACAAGCGACCTGACAACAAACCATCCGTTATTATGCATGTAACGGCCGTCAATAAGCTGAAGCGTATTGTTAGCGGACTGAATAGAGAGTCTGAGTTTATCATCCTCAGGGGCAACAACGAGCTTATTTCCTGTTGCCATTGGTTCAGCTGCTACAAGCTCGCCTTTCTTATCATACATTGCCGGTCCGTTTGCCTGCTGCGGGAAAATTCCAGGCTCATTGTCCATATACCAAGTTTTCCCAAAAAGAAGGCCTGGAAAGAGTTCCATATTGAAACCGACTTTGCCGATAAACTCTGCTGGTATTGGCCTGTCAAGATCAACAGTTACATGTATGGATCGTCCTTCAGCTTTCGTTTTTACTGTATAGTTAAAATAAAGGTTGGGGTAAAATATGGGGTTAAAACCTTTACCGTTGATCGCGGAGTCAGGAAATGTAAGGATTACACTGATTGACTTTCCTGCGACGTCAACTATACGTTTTTTCTGTTTCGGGATAGGCTGCCACTGGCCGGGAGTTTCATTCAGACGGATGTCGCCGTTTGTGGCTATCCTCATTCCATGCATTATAACTGCAACACCTCCCTGGTGCCCTTCAGGGTAAATATCCTGGAAAGCCATTACATCCACCCCTCCGTTCTCAAAATACTCCTTATCATTAAGGATGAATGAGGGTTTTTGTGAAAATGAAGCTAATGTTATTAGTAAAACGATCAAACTGGAAAAAGACTTTTTCATTGGTTGTTGTTTCAGGTTATCGGGTAAAAGTAATTAAAACAATATTTGCCAGCAAGTCAGGGAGGTATAAAGTAATTAAGAAGTGACTTGAGTGACTAAAGTGACTAGAGTGACTAAAGTGACTAGAGTACTTAGAGTTAGGCTTAAGATATTAAGTCTCTCGGAATGCTTTCTAGGCACAACCTAAATATCCGACCTGATAATCCCGTCAGGGATTAATTATCGGTAGAAATGCCTGTACCATTGAATAAAAAGTTCCGTAGGAACGAATTATTGTAACCAGGGCACGAAGACACCCAAGTTACACTAACAATATTCTAATTTGATTATTTAAACTTGGTGATCCCTGGAGCCTTGGTGTCCTGGTGGCAAAAAGAAAGTAAAAAAATGATATCTGGGCATAAATAGAACACTGCTTTTTTCAATTCATTGAACCCTCACCGGTACGGCCTCTCTCCAAACCTCTCCCCTAAAGCGGGAGAGGCTTTGACTTTATGGATAATAGGATGATTGCCGGGTTTCACTCAAAGACAAAAAGAAAAACAAGGGAATACTCTTGCTGATAATCCCGTCAGGGATTAATTATCGGTAGAAATGCCTGTACCATTGAATAAGAAGTTCCGTAGGAACGAATTATTGCCACCATAGCACGAAGACACCCAGGTTACATTAACAATATTCTAATTTGATTATTTAAACTTGGTGATCCCTGCTGGCTTGGTGTCCTGGTGGCAAAAAGCATGTATAAAAATGATATCTGGGCA
>DATALC010000088.1:0-27042 GCA_036261265.1 Bacteroidales bacterium | reverse complement strand
GGTACCCTGCCACCCCATATATAAGGGCTGTTAATGAACTTCAAAGCAGTATCCGATAAGGAGTCGGTCGTCGTAATAAATCTCTGATCTAATTCTTCTGCAGCTTTATAAATGCTTCTTCCGATAGAAAAGGAACCTTTTTTAAAGTCGGGATCATAGATCTCACAACCAGGCTCAAGAACAATTCTTGTTTTGTCACTTCTGAAACATGCAAGAGAGCGTGTGAGAACCTTGCTTTCACCGTTTTCGTCAGGCGAATGCAATACATGATCAGAATCAATCCAGCCTTTATAATTATCAAACAATGTTTCAATCTTCAGCCAGCTTCCTGCTTTATCAATTACTGTATACTTTTCGCCAAACAGAACCTGGCTGAGCATCTCTGATTTGTGGGATGGCCCGGAACGGAGAGGCACGAAAATATTTTCACAGATAAATCTTTCCATCTGGAATGTTTTCTGCAAAATTAATAATTCCGGAAGGCAATCGCAGATGAATTATATCTATTTGTAAGATAACATCAAAACATAGAGAAGATGAAATATTAAGCTATGATGAGAAAGATAGAGGAATAACGGTGTTTGAGCGCTCCCCCACCTGGGGATAGCGGTAGCCTGCAGGGAAGGATGCAAAATTATTGGTGCTAGAACGTATGACAAACAGTATAACAAAAAAATAATACTTTTGACATTCAGACCTGAATGACACTATGGGTGGAAGACATGTAATCCGGATCCGCAATCTTATCTTTTTTATGATCGCAATTGCAGCAGTTACAGCCGTATGGCCTGAAAACTCAGGATTTATTGAGCTTGCAGGCAGTTTCATGATAACTTCCCTGTGTTTTATTGTTTTGTACCTTTTCATAGCTCATTATTGCCCGGAAGTTCTGAAAATTACTGTTAAAACTATTTTCCTTCTTTCTCTTATCCTGTCATTTACAGTGCTGACCCGTATTGCCGTCTCCTATGAACAGAGGAACCTGCTCCCTTTTATCCCGTTTGCACTGGTTGCAGTTATTGTAAGAACTTTTTACGACGGACGTCTGGCTTTCTTTATTCTTCTGCTTACGGTATCACTATCAGCCTTCTTTGTCCCGGAGCCATTCAGCTTTACTTTCATGCACATTATTACGGGCATTATTGCAGTATTTACATTGACAAACAATTATGGCAGGTGGAAATTTTTTATCACAGCTCTGGCAGTTATGCTTTCATATTCATTCATTCATCTGTCCTTTTCATTGCTCTTGTACGATAAAACCCCGGATTTTACAGCAGACGACTTACTCATATTTGCAGGAAACTCCCTTCTTATACTGCTTTGTTATCCACTGATCCAGCTTTTCGAAAGCCGTTTTAAGTTCCTCTCGGATGCTACACTGCTTGAACTTGCAGACACAAACCAGCCATTGTTGAGAAAATTGGCGGATGAAGCCCCCGGTTCTTTTCAACATTCACTGCAGGTTGCCAACCTGGCTGAAGAAGCCGCCAGATCGACAGGAGCTAATCCATTGCTTGTCAGGGCCGGTGCATTGTACCACGACATAGGTAAAATTTCAGGACCTCTATATTTTATTGAGAATCAAAAGTCAGACTTAAGCCCACATGATAAGCTGGATCCGCTGACAAGCGCAAAAATGATTATAAACCATGTTGTTAGCGGTATAACACTAGCAAAAAATTTCAAGGTGCCTTCTCAAATAATAGATTTTATTTCTACTCACCATGGAACCTCAGTGACGTACTATTTTATCAGGAAGTTCTCGGAAAAATTCCCGTTGAACCCTGATAAGGAGAAGGACTTTTCTTATCCGGGCCCAAAGCCATTTTCAAAGGAAACTGCAATAGTTATGATGGCTGATGCTGTAGAAGCTTCATCACGAAGTCTTGAAAAACAAACTGAAGAAACAATAAGCGAACTTGTTGAAAGGATCATCCTGTTACAGGAACAGTCAGGTCAGTATTCTGATGTACCTTTCACATTCAGGGATATCTCTGATATAAAAGAATCCTTTAAGCGAAGGCTATCAACAATATATCATGGGAGAATTGCTTACAAGTGACTTTCAGAACAAAACCTATCCTGTCGTCCGCGCTTATATTGGATCAAGCGATAATTCCGGGGATTTGATAAAACGGATCAAGTCAATAGGAAGGTTGATGACAGAATTTTTCATGCAAAAAAATCTTGGAATCTGTAAATAAAGTGGAATAATATCGGAGAGATCCCTCATCCCGCAACGAGCAAATTTGTTTTTAACCATAGTTCTTCATTTGCGGGATTCGGGATGACATTCATTTTATGAGTGTAAGTGGGAAGGAAGCGGCGCCTTTTGAAGTGAAATAGTCTCTGAAAGGAAAACTATGTTCAAAAGGCGCCGCTTCATTCCCACTCTACATCTCAGACACCTGTCATCTCGAAGGAGCAGGTACGGAGCCTGCGGAGTACCTGCGACTGAGAGATCTCCCCCGGGTTTTGTTGTTTTATCAGGTATACAATATTAATGAATGACAGACGATGCCAGCCACCGTATTTTTGACTTGATCCCTTTTATTGTAAATCAATAATAATAGCAGAAGATCCCTCATTCACGAAACCTTCGAAGACTCAGGTTTCGTTCATATCGGGATGACACGGCGACTGGGAGTAATGGGTAAGAAGAGGCGGGCCGCAACAATTCTCGAATCATAAGTGGTTCTTTACTCTGCGGCCCGCCTCTTCTTATTACCTCATGTCAATGAGATCTACATCCTTGTATTTCTCCTTCGGGAAAGTAAAAGTGTCAGGCGACGGTTTCTTTTTAAGATCGTATTCCCTTACATTCAGATAAGCTGTGATGCCGTCGCGACGTTTGTATTCAAGTGATTTCAGGTCAAGAGATTTTCCTATTGTAAGCCTTATCCTTACGAGCTCGCTTTTTAAATCTTCAGGATAAAGATCAACTATATATTTATCCGCAGTTTCTTCAAGAAGCCTGCTTTTATACCCGTTTTTGTATATTGAAAAAACAGATGAAGGGCGGTTCATGAATGATTCATCGTCCTTGTCAACATTTGTTACAGTCACTTCTTTTTCAGCCGGAAGGAAGCTCCAGGAACTCTGCCCGTTAAAGAAGATGATGTTGTCAGGCAGTTCAAGCCTGTATTTATCACCGCTCAGGATAACGGAACCTTTCAATGTATCAGATGTTTTTTCGACATCATTTATTGTCACAAGGTCGAATTTCATTGAGACTGATGGTGCAGTTGCAGCCTTCGCGGAGAAAGAATCAAGGATTTTTAATGCCTCCTGTTCCGATTGAGCAGATAAAGTACCTGTTAAGAAAAGCAGTAAGATGAATGCAGATATCTTCATTGTCATTATTTACTCAAGCTGCTTCAAAATCTGTTCCAAAGATATGAAGTCCGAGCATAATACTTCTCTTGCCTTGCTTCCTTCAAATGCCCCAACGACTCCCGCAGCCTCCAGCTGATCTATTATCCTTCCGGCCCGGTTATAGCCTATTGAGAGTTTTCTCTGGATAAGTGATGTCGATCCCTGCTGAAACTGAACAACAAGCTTTGCAGCTTCTTCAAACATGGGGTCCCGTTTTTTCAGATCGACCTCTACAGCGCCTGATTCATTGTCATCGACGTACTCCGGCAAATGCATCGCATCGGGGTAACCTCTCTGAGATCCTATAAAATCCGTCAGTTCCTCAATTTCAGGCGTGTCAATAAATGCACATTGAACACGTACTGGTTCATTGCCCGATGAGATAAGCATATCGCCACGTCCAACAAGCCTGTCTGCGCCAGTGGCATCGAGAATTGTCCTCGAATCGATTGATGAAAATACCCTGAAAGCAATTCTTGTAGGAAAGTTGGCTTTAATGAAGCCTGTGATGATATTTGCTGACGGACGCTGTGTCGAAATAATAAGATGTATACCAATAGCCCTTGCAAGCTGGGCAAGCCTGCCGATAGGCCCTTCGATTTCCCTGCCTGCAGTCATAATAAGATCGGCAAATTCGTCAATTATAAGGACTATATAGGGAAGGTATTTGTGACCCTTTTCAGGGTTAAGCTTTCTTGAGATAAACTTCTCATTATACTCTTTGATGTTCCTCGATTGTGCAGCCTTGAGAAGCTCAAGTCGGTTATCCATCTCGATACAAAGAGAGTTAAGTGTCTTTATGACTTTTTGTGTATCTGTAATGATTGCATCTTCTTCACCCGGTAGTTTTGCAAGAAAGTGCCTCTCTATCTTTGCATAAAGAGGAAGCTCAACTCTTTTAGGATCGATAAGAACGAACTTGACCTCTGCAGGATGTTTCTTATAGAGTATTGAAGTTATTATTGCGTTTATACCTACAGATTTTCCCTGTCCTGTTGCCCCGGCAACGAGCAGGTGAGGCATTCTAGTAAGATCAACGATATATGGATCGTTTGTAATTGTTCTTCCAAGGGCAAGAGCTATGTCGAATTTTGTTTCCTGGAAAGTTTTCGAAGTTATAAGCGATCTCATCGAAACCATTTCGGGGTTTTTATTTGGAACTTCTATCCCTACAGTTCCGCGTCCTGGTATCGGGGCAATAATCCTGATTCCAAGAGCCGAAAGGTTCAGTGCAATATCATCTTCAAGCGATTTAATCCTTGCAAGTCTGACGCCTCTCTCGGGGACAATTTCATATAATGTAACAGTAGGACCTATTGTGGCAGCAATACTTCTTATAGCAATTTTATGATCACCGAGTGTCTTGATGATATTCTCTTTATTCTCAAAAACCTCTTTGTTGTCGAATGCGCTTGCCGATTTATGTTCTTTAAGGATTGAAACAGTAGGGAATTTGTAATGAGACAAATCGAGACGTGGATCATAGTTCTCCATTATCCTGTCTACTTCATGCGGCTCAAGGCTCTCTCCTGAATCAGGTTTAGATATTGTTATGCCTTCATGTACCGGATCTGTTAATTTATTAACAGTACCATCAGGAGCTTTTGCAGCGCTTTCATCAGTATTTTCTTCTTTATCGAAATCGTGTATTATCGAACCTGTTCTGATAAGAGGAGGCGCTTCCATGCCATCGATATGATTGCCGTTCCTTGTCGTTGTGTCCTTGACAATAAAGCTGATTTTTTCTTTTTGTCCTGGTTGTTCATTTTCGTCATTATTCTCCTGATCCTCGCTGTCAGGATCTTCATTATCTGTTTCCTTGTTTTCTTCATTAATGATCTGCTCCTCATCCTGATTTGTTTCAGAATTTGTCATATCATTCTCCTTCTTCATCAGGATTGAAGGAATTTTAGGTTTTAATGATGACGGCTTTATCTTAAGAGCAAATACAAGATATGTGAATGTAATGAAGGCAAGGATAACACCTGTGCCTGTCTTTCCCATGAAAGCATTCATCCACCTTGTTATTCTATAGCCATGGGCTCCTCCGGGGCCTGCAACAAGATATGAATCTGCCTGTCCGAATATGAAGCCCAGGATAAGAGAAAGCAATATGGCAGCAAAGGCAAATTTTGTAACAAGACTTACCGGCTTTATTTTAGGAAAATTAAGAAGGTACAGTCCTAAAACTCCAAGCATAAGAGGAATAAAGAAGGCGCCAAAGCCAAATCCTGAGCTTATAAGCATTTTTGCAAGGAAATGGCCGCTTTTTCCTGACCAGTTCTTTACTACTACTTCAGAGCCGGATACAACATCGGAGTCAGGAAAGCTCTGATCGGTTTTCCACCAGAAAAGGTAGGATATGCATGCAAGGAGAAGATATAAAGCAAAACCTGTGATAAGTATCCCGAAAAGAAATCTTATTCTTTCATCCGTGAAAAATGAACGGGATTTCTCTGAAGATTTTTTTTGATTTTTTTTACCAGACTCATCCTTTACCTTATTCATGCCGGCACATTAATTAATTGACAAAAGCAAATTATCGCTTTTAAAGCATTCCAAAGGTAACAATTTTAGAATTTTTGCAAAATCCTGTGGAGAGAAGGACACTTTCCTGAGAATCAGTCTCTTCCTTCTTCCATCATCTCGTTCATCATTTCCACCATATCAGATTTTGAGATCCTTACAAAATCTGCTTTTCTTTCAAAAACTTCATCCGGAATTTCTTTATTGAATACAGATTCAGCCATGAAGTGCATTTCCGATTTGCCCATTATAAAGAAGAATGACATCAATACGCCATCGATTTCGCTGAACGGGGTGGATACATTTGGATTTTTGACATCAATATCGTTAGTATACCAGATATTGTAAACTTTATCTTTATCTTTTTTGAATGTGACAACAGCGTTTTTGCAGTCGTACCCGCATATCTGCTGTGTTCTCGATGTTTTCTTTATTTCCATTCCTTCCATAGCTTCAAAGCCCGGGAATATCTCGCCTTCCTTTCCTGAGTAATAGTATTTTTTTACTCCGAAAAAATTGTAGTACGTATCGAAGATACCATTCTCCGGGTTGGTCAGGTTTATTATTCCGGAGTTTGCGAGACCAGTCATTTCAAACAATATCTTATTGTCTTTAAATGAAACTATGAGATTTCTCGGGAGCGCTTCGGTAGGATATGCGAATTTCCCTTTATAATCTATATCATAATGGATTTCGCCCTGATCAATATATTTACCGCCTTTTCTGTTACAGGAACAGCCTGAAATTGCGAACATCATCGCAAAATACAACATATAGGTGAATCTCACACTCGGGTCATTTTAGTATTGAATTATGTAAATGTAACAATTTTTTATTATTCCGGTCAGTATCATTGATTTTTATGAGAACAAAGTAGCAGCATACTCTGTCTTTGTTGCAGAATAATATTTGTAACTTTGATTTCTTTTCGTTTAACATAAGCGAATATGAAGAATAAACTTGCAGTTGTAGCGCTGGGGGGGAATGCATTACTGCGTGACAACCAGGCTGGCACAATCGAAGAACAGGAACAGAATACAATGGATACCTGTGAAAACCTCATTTTTTTGCTTAAGGAAGGATATGATCTTGTCATAACTCACGGAAACGGTCCGCAGGTTGGTAATATACTTATGCGGAATGATGCCGGTGAACAACTTTATAATATAGCCCAGATGCCGATAGATATCTGTGTTGCCGACTCCCAGGGCGGCATTGGATATATGATTGAACGTATTTTCAGGAATGTACTTAACAGGCATAATATCAGGAAAGATGTAATCTGTGTGATAACACAGGTACTTGTTGATATTAATGATAAAGCTTTTTCTGACCCCCAAAAGCGCATTGGAAAGATATATTCTAGAGAAGAAGCTGATAAACTAACTGAACAGAAAGGCTGGATTTTCAGGGAAGAGGTGAAGACAAAAAACGGATACAGACGTGTGGTCCCATCACCTAAGCCCGTTGCTGTCATGAATGAAGCAATAATAGGAGATCTTGCAAGGCAGGGGAATATTGTGATCGCAGCAGGAGGAGGGGGCGTTCCTGTTTATTTTGATGAGAACAAAGATATAAGAACTGCTGAAGCTGTTATCGATAAAGATATGGCTTCGTCTTTGCTTGCAACACAGATCGGAGCGGATGAGTTCTATATACTTACGGATGTTCCATACATATACATTAATTATAAAAAACCGAACCAGGAGATCAAAGAATTCCTTAATTATGAAGATACAATGAAGTATCTGAATGAAGGACATTTCGCAAAAGGCAGCATGGAACCAAAGATAATTGCAAGCCTGAATTTTATTAAAAGCGGAGGAAGGAAGAGCGTGATAACCGAAGCATTCAAGCTTGAGGATAAAAAATATGGTTCCAGGATAACAATGGATTACGAAGACGATCGAAGGTGAAGTTTTTTTTGTCTTTTTCCGCGTTTATCAGCATAATGTCTTTTTTCATATTTTTGCTTTTTAACCAATCATATTGTTATTATGTCAGTTAATTTAAAAAATCGTCATTTTCTGAAGCTTCTTGATTTTACACCTGAAGAGATACAGTATTTTCTTGATCTTGCCGCTGACCTTAAGAAGGCCAAGAAAAAAGGTACCGAGAAACAATATCTTTTCGGGAAGAACATTGCGCTTATATTCGAGAAGGCTTCAACAAGGACAAGGTGTGCATTCGAGGTGGCAGCATACGACCAGGGCGCTCATGTAACTTATCTGGGACCATCTGGTTCGCAGATAGGCCAGAAGGAGTCAATGAAGGATACAGCAAGGGTTCTTGGCGGAATGTATGACGGTATTGAATACAGGGGGTATGGGCAGGCAATTGTAGAAGAACTGGCAAAATATGCAGGCGTACCCGTATGGAACGGGCTCACAAATGAGTTTCATCCAACACAGATCCTCGCAGATTTCCTTACAATGACAGAACATTCATCAAAACCTTTAAATAAGCTTTCACTTTGCTATCTCGGTGATGCACGTTATAATATGGGCAATTCATTGATGGTTGGTTCCGCTAAAATGGGAGTTGATTTCAGGATTGCCGCTCCAGCATCATACCAGCCTGCAAAAGATCTTGTCGAAAAATGTCGTTCTATAGCAGCAGAAACCGGTGCCAGGATAAATATTACCGATAATGTTGACGAAGCTGTAAAGGGAGCCGATTTTCTATATACCGATGTGTGGGTATCAATGGGTGAACCTGAGTCTGTCTGGGAAGAAAGAATAAAACTGTTGAAGCCTTACCAGGTTAACAGCGAAGTAATAAAAAAGACAGGTAATCCTGCAGTCAAATTCCTTCACTGTCTTCCTGCGTTCCATAACAGGGATACAAAAGTGGGAGAGGAGATATTTCAAAAGTTCGGACTGAATGGTATGGAAGTAACTGAAGATGTTTTCGAATCTGAGAGTTCAATTGTATTTGATGAGGCAGAGAACAGGCTACATACAATAAAAGCCGTAATGGTTGCCACTCTAGGGAACACAAGAGTCAAAGTTACGGGGTTCGGCGCGTGAGGCAGAGCTCACCCCTTGAATTCCCATGAATAAAGTTAGAGAGAACTTCAAGGTACCGGCCTCACCCCTTGAATTCCCCTCTCCCAACGGGCGAGGGGAACAATATCGCCAAAATTGTATTATCATACAAAAAGTATAACATTCCAATTAAAGAGAAATCGACGATCTATCTATTATCCAGAACTTAAGCCTCTCCCTTTCAGGGGAGAGGCTTGGAGAGAGGCCGTATATAGTCAATCTTTCAGGGGAGAGGTTTGGAGAGAGGCCGTATGAGAAGAGGTTTGGAGAGTTGTGTTAAAACTGACCACAGAGAAACACTGGATTATGCCATCCATTCCTTAACGAAATAGAATGTCATAATAAAAGAGGCAACAAGTTTAAGCCCGATACCTGTAAGAAAGCCAACCAGGCTACCGAAACCGGCTTTCAATGCATAAGCTATATCATCCTTAAAGATCATCTCACCGACGAAAGCCCCGACAAACGGGCCTATTATTATCCCGGCAGGGCCAAGGAACAGTCCGATGATTAAACCCACAGTTGCTCCTCTTGCGCCATATTTTGTACCCCCGAATTTTCTTGTGCCCCAGATTGGAACTATGTAGTCGAGGATTGTTACGACAACTGCAACAGCACCTAAAATTATAAGTGTAGAAGACCTGAATTGCCCAAAACGCGAGAGATGCAGCATTATAAGACCAATAAAGCTGAATGGGGGGCCCGGTAAAACAGGAACCAGACACCCTATAATGCCAAGTATCATCAGAAAGATTCCTGATATAAGCAGAAGGTAATCAGGCATGGCCGGAAAGACCAGATTTTATGGAGTAATTATTGTTTACCGAGATCCTCAAATTCAATATTTGTGAACTCTCCCGTTGTTATAACGCTTTTCACTTCCTTTACCTCAGCCTCCGGGATTATAGTTTCAGGTGCAACAATATTTTCCCCGTTGGTGTCGATATAACCGACTGCGTCTTTAAGACCATCCGCGAATTTTTCAAAATCCTCCTTGTAAAGAAAGATCTTGTGCTTTTCATAAAATACTTTTCCTTCCTTTCCAAGACGCTTTTTACTCTCAGTTATTGTAAGGTAAAAATCATCCTTTCTGGTAGCTTTCACATCAAAAAAATATGTTCTCTTACCTGCACGGACAACTTTGGTAAAAATTTCTTCCTTTAAAATTTTTTCCTCCTGCCCGTTAATCACTTCCTTAATTCCTGCTTCTTCTTCCATTTCTGAGCCAGTTAATTTTAGGGTTTTATTTAATATTGTCAAATGTAACAATTTTTTTATCAATTCAAAGTGCACTAATTTTATTGTAATGAATATGTTGTATTACTTACAATAATTATTTCTAAATTTTTGAATCTTAATTATATAGATTCAATCCTTTTCCCGAAGTAATAGTAAAAAGGCTTTTCATAGTTTTGATCATGGCAGAAAAAGAGTATTTTTGCAGCGGAAATTTGAGGGTTCTTTATAAATGATAAGCAGAAGACTATTACGGATTAAGGCGTTGATGGCATTTTATGCATTAAACCGTCGCGAAGACGGAAATCTTGCCTCGGCAGAAAAGGAACTGATGTTCAGTATTGAGAAGACCTATGATCTGTATCACTATCTTTTACAGCTTATTCTTGAGCTGTCAGACATTGCCTCTGAAAAGATTGATCAGGCGCTGCAAAAAAGAATTCCAACTCATGAAGATCTTAATCCAAACAGACGATTTATTGATAATAAGGTGATTAATCAAATCCGTCTGAACGAGGATTTTAAAAACTACATTGAAAAGAAGAAACTTTCATGGGTAAACTCCCACATTCCAAGATTAATGTATAACAAACTCGTAAAGTGGGATGAATACAAAGAATACATGTCTTCGCAAACGAATACATTCCAGGAAGATAAAAAGTTCATCATAAAGATCGTAACATTACTATTCCTTCAATCTGAAGACCTTCAGTTTTACCTCGAAGAACAGAGCATCTACTGGAACGATGACATTGAATATGTATCGACAATGATCGATAAAACACTTAAAAAGTTTAAAGCTGATTCAGCTGGCGGTTCGCCTCTGATGCCGTTATTCAAAAACGAAGATGATAAGGAGTTTGTGAAAATACTTTTCCGGAAAGCGGTTGTTAACCAGAAAATGTGTTCGGAACTGATCGACAGGAATACAACGAACTGGGAAGTTGAAAGAATAGCATTGATGGACATTCTTGTTATGCAGCTTGCAATCACCGAAATTCTTGAGTTTCCCGAAGTGCCGGTAAGGGTTTCACTTAACGAGTATATTGAAATAGCTAAATATTACTGTACTTCAAAAAGCAGTACCTTTGTGAACGGCATTCTCGATATAATTGTTAAAGAGTTGAGGGAAACCGGAAAACTAAAAAAATCCGGGAGGGGCCTTGTAGGAGAGAATTCAGAAGAATAATACCTGTATCCGAAAGATGAAAACAACAGCAGCATTCATATTATCTTGTTTAATACTCATATCCGGTTGCAGGAATGTAAAGGAAAGAGGACAACAATATGATTCACCTGCTGATACTGGTAAGGCTGTTCTTGCTTTCAGCGAATATGAACATGACTTCGGGAAGGTCGAAGAAGGGGGAAAAATATCATATAAGTTCTCGTATGAAAACACAGGGACAGCTCCTCTTGCAATTTCATCGGTTACGACAACCTGCGGATGTACAGTTCCCAGATTTGATAAACACCCGATTAAACCGGGAGAAACAGGCAGTCTTGAAGTTATTTTTAATACAACAGGCAGGAACGGGATTCAGACTAAGGTCATCAGCGTGAATTCGAATGCTTCAATACCTGTAATACTGCTGAAGATAACAGCCGAAGTTCAACAGGAATAATATAAATCAATTAATAAACTTTTGAAATGACAAATTTTGCTTTTTCATTACTTATGCAACCATCAGGAACTGCCGGTCAGGCAAATCCTCTTGTTACATTTCTCCCTCTGATTCTTGTGTTTGTTGTGTTCTATTTTTTTATGATCAGACCGCAGATGAAGAAACAGAAAGAACTTAATCAATACAGAAGCTCGCTTAAAAGAGGCGATAAAGTAATTACAACCGGCGGTATTTATGGCAGAGTACATGAAGTCAGGGATAATTATGTAATGGTAGATGTAGGCGGCGATATCAAACTGAAGTTTGATAAGAACGCTCTCATGAAGGATCCTTCTGTAGAGGAATAATCTTAAAGCTGTGAATAACGACTCGGGATCGGGAAAAAAAAGAAACACAAACAGGGACGTTTTCGTTTTTGCTTTCTTTGTACTGATCTCATTTATTTTCTGGTATCTTAATTCACTCGATAAGGAAGTTGAAGCTACGATCAGGCTTCCTGTAAGGTATACAAATATACCGCGGGGAAGAATTGTATCGGCTGAGGATCCCGAGCGTCTTAATCTCTATGTCAAAGGTACCGGGTCAGCAGTACTGAGACGAAAAATGTCGGGGCGAAAAAACCCTGTTACAATCGATATTTCAAAGGTGAATTATAAAAGAGTGCCTGGGAGTAAAGAGCCTGACTATTACATAATTACATCCAGTCTTTCCCGTAGTTTCAGGGTTCAGCTCCGCTCTGAATTTGAGATCACTTCAGTTAAGCCTGATACATTGTTTTTCAGGTTACAGAGAGCCGATGAGAAAACTGATTCAGAAAACAGAAAAGCTTCACAAAAACAAAATAAAAGTTAATGAGGGATGAATAAACATCAGTCATCTCCATTGAAGCTGGGTATTACCGGCGGTATAGGAAGCGGAAAGTCAACAATTTGCAAAATCTTCTCAGTCCTGGGCATCCCTTCATTTTCTGCTGATACTGCGGCAAGCGAAATAATGGAAAGCGACAGTGAAATCAAATCAAAGCTGAATACTTTAACTGGAACCGACCTCTATATCGAAGGCTTTATGAACAGGAAAGAACTTGCAGGAATAATTTTTAATGATCCTTCAGTTCTGGGTAAAGTAAATGCCCTTGTTCATCCTGCTGTCTTCAGAAAATTTGAATCATGGGCTCTTGATCAGAATTCGCCATACGTTATTATGGAAGCCGCGATACTTATTGAGAGTGGCGCTGCCAGCCTTGTAGACAGGGTGGCGACTGTGGTGGCCCCTATGGAGGAAAGAATTGCAAGGGTGATGCGAAGGAGCAGTATGTCAAAGGAGCAGATTCAGGAAAGAATGCGGAACCAGATCGATGATAATGAAAGAATCAAGCAATCTGATTATATAATAATGAATTCAGAGAATGACATGATAATTCCTGCAATACTTGAAATACATAAGGATATTTTAAACAACCTAAACCGAAGGATGTGAGGATGCCTAAATTTGGTAAATGGATTGGCGGCGGACTTGGCTTTGCTCTTGGCGGACCCATTGGAGGGTTGCTGGGTTTCCTTGTAGGATCGGCTGTCGACGACTCAGGCAATATTTTAGAGCCTTATACCGAAACCGCCCGGCCAGGTACAACTGCCCAGGGCGATTTCGGAATGAGCCTGCTCGTCCTCATTGCCGCAGTAATGAAGGCCGATAAGAAAGTTGTACGTGCTGAACTCGACTATGTTAAAGATTTCTTTGTAAGACAGTTTGGCCCTGACTCAGCCCGGCAGGCGCTGCTTATACTTCGTGATCTTCTGAAGAAGGATATCCCAATAAACGATGTATGTGTCCAGATCAGGATGAACATGGACTATTCTTCCCGTCTTCAGTTGATTCACCTTCTTTTTAATCTCTCACAGGCTGATTCCTCGTTGCATCCGCTTGAATTAAGCATTCTTCAACGGATAGCCTCCAGCATGGGGATATCGGAGAATGATTTCCTTTCGATAAGAAATATGTTCGTTCCCGAAGTCGATTCAGCATATAAGATTCTTGAAATAGATCCGTCAGCATCTGATGACGATGTAAAGAAAGCTTACAGGAAAATGGCAAAGCTTTATCATCCAGACAAGGTCGGACATCTTGGTGAGGAATTCAGGAAAACTGCCGATGAGAAATTTAAGGCTGTAAATGAAGCTTATGAAAGAATTAAACGCGAAAGGAATATTCCTTAATAGTAAAATATTATATAAGACCCTTCTTCTTTTAAATACAAGAATTAAATTTGTAAACTAAATTTAAGAAAACATGCAGTTAAAGGATATTCTGGCAATCTCAGGCGAACCCGGTCTCTTCAAGTTCCTTGCACAGGGTAAAAATGCAATTATAGTTGAACATCTTGAAACAAAGAAAAGAAGCAGCGCATACGGTTCTGCCCGTGTAAGTTCACTCGATGATATCGCTGTATTTACTGAGAAGGAAGATATGCCGCTCAGTAAGGTTTTCGACCTGATATTTGAAAAAGAAAACGGAGGAACCGCCCCTGAATCAAAGACCGACGCCGCAAAACTTACAAGCTGGTTCGAAAGTGTATTGCCTGAGTACTCGAAGAATAAGGTTTATGTAAGCGACATCAGAAAGATCGCTCAGTGGTATAATATTCTTCATAAGCTCGGTATGCTTATTAAAGAAGAGCCCGAAAAGACGGAAGAAGCAGAGAAAACAGCTGAAACTGAGAGCGCTGCTGAAGAAAAACCTGAAGAAAAGAAGGAGAAATCATCCTCAAAGAAAGATACTACCGAAAAAACAAGGAAGAAAAAGCAATCACCGGCCTCTGAGTAATTCTCTTTAATTCATAATATTGACTGAAATAAATCCGGGAAGATGAATTTCGGCGGGCATGAAGTTGTTTACAGCTATGAGCAATCTAAAATTGTAATCGTGCCGGTTCCGTATGATGAGACGAGTACTTATATGAAAGGATCCGATAAGGGTCCCGCCGCTATACTTGAAGCCTCGCCTAATCTTGAGTTTTTTGATGTTGAGACAATGTCGGAAGCTCATGTTCATGGAATATATACTTCAGATCCTGTTGATGAGAAGAGCACACCCGAAAAGCTGACTGAAGCTGTTTATTCAAAAATCAGAACACTTCTTAAAGAGAACAAGTTTCCGGTTATAATCGGGGGTAATCATACAGTTCCAATAGGCGCCTTCAAAGCATTTTCTGAATATTATGATGATCTGACGATTCTCCAGCTTGACGCTCATGCAGATCTGAGACCCGAATATGAAGGGTCGCCTCTCAATCATGCATGTGCAATGTCGCGTGCAAAAGAGTATGCCCCTGTTGTTCAGGTCGGTATCAGGAGCATGTCAAAAGATGAGCTGCCATACCTGGATATGAGCAGGATGTTTTTCGCTCATCACCTGCATCAGAACAAGACACTGTATGACAAGGCGCTTGATAAATTAACATCGAACGTCTACATTACAATAGACCTCGATGTATTCGACCCCTCTCTGATCCCGTCTACCGGAACGCCGGAGCCTGGCGGGCCTGCTTATCCTGAGCTTATGTCTTTTTTACAGAATGTAATAAGAAACAGGCGACTTGTGGGTTTTGATGTGGTCGAACTATGTCCTAATGAATATAATAAAGCGCCCGATTTTGTTGCGGCAAAAATAATATACCAGTTGCTTTCATACAGATTTCAGGATTTGTAACAAATGTTACAAAACTAATCCTCTTTCTTTGCTTCCTCCCATATCACATTCATCTCATCAAGGCTCATCTCATGAAGGGATTTTCCTTTCCTGATAGTCTCATTTTCAAGATAGTTGAATCTTTTAATGAATTTCCTGTTTGTCTTCTCGAGTGCAGCTTCAGGATCAATGCCGTACAGTCTCGAAGCATTTATAATTGAGAAGAGAACATCACCGAGCTCGGATTCTATCGATTCAGTATCATGTTTATCAATTTCATCTTTCAGCTCGTTTATTTCTTCAAGAACCTTGTCCCAGATCTGTTCGCGTTTATCCCAGTCGAAGCCAACACCGCGTACCTTTTCCTGTATCCTGTTAGCCTTTGTAACAGCAGGTAAAGATGATGGAACACCCGATAAAACAGGTTTATAGGCATTTGTCTCTTTTATCTTAAGCTGTTCCCAGTTTTCCTCAACTTCAGACGCGCCTGAAACTTTCACATCTCCGAAAACATGGGGATGTCTGTAAATAAGCTTGTTATTTATATGTTCAAGGACGTCGGCTATAGTGAAGGTTCCTTTTTCAGAACCAAGCTTTGAATAGAAAACTATATGAAGCATGAGATCGCCGAGCTCGTTCCTGATCCCTTCATCCTCGCCTGAAAACACGGCCTCCGAAAGCTCATAAGTTTCTTCTATTGTAAGCTTACGCAGGCTTTCGTTTGTCTGCTTCATATCCCAGGGACATTTCATCCTTAATTCATCCATAATATCCAATAACCTGCTGAATTCCTGCAGACTTTTTTCTCTGTTGTTCATAAATTACATTTTAAAGTAAACTGTTTTTTGGCGCTGATTTGTTCACCGCATCAACCCTTATCACCGATCCCGTTTCAAGACTTAGTAACTCGGAAACATTAGCGCCATTTACTGCAATTTCAAGAAGGTCAAGCTGATTGAACCTGCCAAGAAGATCGCCAACGGGAACATCGCTGTATCTTTGAGAGATCTTTCCCGTATAGTTCCGGTTACTCTGAATGAGTATTCTGAACTCCTTCTTTTCGAAAACTCTGGAGAATATTTCACGGGTGATATTTGAAATTGCATTGCCGTACGAATCAATATAGATTATGCTTCCTATAATTACATCCTTGTCGATTGTGGCTCTGAGCGGAAATTTCTCCTGGATGTTCTTAACGGGCGTTCCCAGATCTGAAAGATCTCGTCCGGAAAGAATTCCGGAGGCAGCCTTCGAAAAGACATCGAGCTCATCGGATTTATCGCTACTGTCTATACTTATTACTTCATCAGGTTCTCCATTCAGTATAAGATTGAATATCCCGTTGTCGGTACCAATAAAAAAATGATCTTTTGCCTTTACAATGAGATATCCCCTGCCTGCTTCAGCTTCCGAATGAACACAGATGATGTGTATAGAACCTTTGGGGTAATTATAATATGTATTTCTTATTATGAATGATGCATAAGCAAGATTGTAAGGCGGAATACCTCCGGCATTTTCAAGAATAGTAATGCCCGGACACAGCGTACATAGCTTTCCTTTTATTATCCCATAGTAAAAATCACTGGGCTTCCATTCGGTAGTAAGGGTTATTACCGCCATACGAAAAAACTTGTAACAAAGATAAGCTTCTAAGCAAAAAATAACCTTACTTTGTAATGTATAATCAATTTTTTTATAAACATTTAGCCTCTTTCAGGGTTAAAATCTGTAGGGGAAAATGAATGAAAATTTAAAGTAATTAATGACGGAGATAATAATATTTCTTGAGGATATTGATCCTGTAATATTTTTTGGTACAAATAATTCATTGCTTGATAAGATCCGTAGTTTCTTTCCCAAAATCAAGATTGTAGCCCGCGGTAATGAGATCAGGTGTATTGGTGAGGAATCGGAGATAACACTATTCGCTGAAAAATTCAATGAACTGATCGAATACTACAGGAAATATAACAGGCTCGATGAACGTGATATAGAAAAATATTTTTTTGATGCGGAACACATGAAAACTGCATCGAAAGGCGAGTTCGAGCAGGTTATCGTCTTTGGAACAAGCGGTAAGCCAATCAGAGCGAGAACAATTAACCAGCTTCTCCTTATAAATGATTACAGGAATAATGATCTTGTAATTGCTGAGGGACCGGCAGGAACAGGCAAAACATATACTTCGATAGCGCTTGCTGTCAGGGCCCTGAAGGAACGTGAAGTTAAAAAAATCATCCTCACCCGGCCTGCAGTTGAAGCAGGAGAGAGGCTGGGCTTTCTTCCGGGCGACATGAAAGAGAAACTTGATCCTTACCTGCAACCGCTTTATGACGCTCTGCACGATATGCTTCCATTTAAAAAACTTGAAACGTGGATTGAAGACGGTACTGTTCAGATCGCTCCACTTGCATTCATGCGCGGGCGTACACTTGAAAATGCTTTCGTAATACTCGATGAAGCTCAGAATGCAACTGTGAGTCAGCTCAAAATGTTTCTTACAAGGATGGGTGTGAATTCAAAATTCATAATGACTGGCGACAGTACGCAGATAGACCTTCCGCGTAAAGGAGATTCAGGACTGATCCAGGCAATGCGTATTCTTCAGAACATAGAAGGGATTTCAATTATCAGATTTGATGAGAGGGATATTGTTCGCCATAAACTTGTGAAGAATATCGTAAGAGCTTATGAAACAGAAGAAGAAACTGAAAAACTGAAAAAGCAAACTATATAAAGTCTATAGCATTTCCAAAAATAAGTGATATAATTATGGGACATTCGACTCTTCTAAAATCAGATTACAGTTTTCCTGGACTGAAAGACGTTTATAAAGGCAAAGTTCGCGATGTTTATGACATCGATGGGAAGTACCTTCTTATGATCGTTTCAGACAGGATATCGGCCTTTGATGTAGTTTTACCAAAGGGTATTCCTTACAAAGGACAGGTGCTCAACCAGATAGCATCAAGGTTTCTGGATGCAACCGCCGATCTTGTTCCAAACTGGAAGATTGCCTCTCCGGATCCGAATGTTACAATAGGCCACATCTGTAAGCCTTATCCTGTTGAAATGATTGTAAGAGCATACCTTACAGGAAGTGCATGGAGAACATATAAGTCAGGCATAAGGGAGATCTGCGGAATTAAAATTCCTGATGGCATGAAAGAGCACCAGAAGTTTGACACACCTATAATCACTCCTACAACAAAAGCCGAACAGGGGAAACACGATGAGGATATCTCACGTGAAGAAATCATAAGGAGCGGATTAATTCCTGAGAAAGAGTACAGTCAGATTGAAAAGTATACGATGGATGTGTTCCTCAGGGGATCAGAAATAGCGGCCAGGCGGGGACTGATCCTTGTCGATACAAAGTATGAATTCGGTAAGAAAGATGGTAAGATCTATCTCATTGATGAAATAAACACTCCTGATTCATCACGTTACTTCTATGCAGACGAATATAAGGAACGCTTCAGTAAAGGTCTGCCCCAGAAGCAGCTTTCAAAAGAATTCGTACGCGAATGGCTAATGGCAAATGGCTTCCAGGGAAAAGAAGGACAAAAAGTGCCGGAGATGACTGATGAATTTGTTAAGGAAGTATCAGACAGGTACATCGAACTCTTTGAAAAGATAACTGGAGAAAGCTTTGTAAAGGCCGATATATCCGATGTTCCGGCACGAATTGAGAAAAATTGCCGCGATTTTCTGAAAACATTATAGACTGCATAATAATAGATCATTCTGTCTGTTTCTGATATAACTATGTATCGGACCAGAAATGTTTTTATTTTTGTAGTTGAATAATACCGTACGGGAGTAATGAAAATCAAAAGAGGGATTGTGTTTTTTGCGTTATTTGTTTTTTTATCTGTTGTTTCAACGATTATATATTCACAGATTCCGGTAGAGACTTCAAAGGAAAAAGTCATTATATCGGGCAATCAATATTTTATTCATACAGTAAAGAAAGGACAGACAGTATACTCCATCTCAAAAGCTTATGGTATAAGCGTTCAGGATCTGACTGCCGAGAATCCTCCTTCGCTGTACGGATTAAAAGAAGGCCAGGTGCTGAGAATACCTGCAACCGGATCAGGGCCACAACCACTTGTTGCCGTTCCCACGGTAATTAGTAATAAAGATGAGTCTAAATTTACATACCACTCACTGAAAGCCGGGGAAACTATTTATTCACTTTCACGATTATATGGTGTCTCCGAGACTGAAATAATGCAGAGTAATCCCGGAATAGAAATCAACAAACTGACTGTAGGCTCAGAAATTGCCATTCCCAAACGCGATTTCATGACGCGAAAGGAAAAATTTTCCGATCAGGAAAAGAAATACATATATCATAAAGTTGAAAACGGGGAGACACTTGCTTCAATAGCAGAGAAATATGGTATTACATTGAGGGAATTGAGAAAAGAAAATAAAAACCTGCGATTTCCAAAGGTTGGCGATTATGTAAAAGTTCCGGCTGCAGTATTGCCGGAATCGCAAACTGAAAAACAATTGCAGGAAGAACGGATCGATGAAATTCCTGCAGAAACTATCGTTGAGCCTGTAAGACCTGTCGGATTTACACCTGTGACAAATCTGAATGGCTCTATTAATGTTGCCGTCTTATTGCCTTTTTACCTGAACGATAATTCCGAAAGGGTTATGATTGATTCTGTAATCGTAAAAGGCAGGAAGCAGTATAAATATTCAGAAAGACCCGGCGACTGGATCTATCCTCTGAGCCTTGACTTTGTCGAAATGTATAACGGAATACTGCTTGCCGCCGATACTCTCAGATCTCTGGGTCTGAATGTTAACCTGCAAACTTACGATATAAGACAGGATACAGTAGCGATGAGCCGCCTGATTCAAAGCGGAAAACTTTCAGATATAGATCTTATTATCGGACCCGTATTCTCAACCAATCTCAGAATAGTGTCAAGGTATGCCGGCAATCTTGGGATCCCTGTTATTTCACCAGTGCCATTAATAAGCAATTCAGTTCTTTCCGGAAATCCTACTCTGTTCATGACAAACTCTTCAATTGATGTAGCTCAGAAAATACTTGCAAAAGAAATAAGCAGCTATAACAATAGTAATCTTGTATTTATTCATACAGATTCGACAGGAAGAGATCCTGATGTCAGGAATTATAAAAAGCATATTTTTAATGAACTTACCGGGAAGATGCCTTATGAGGATATCCGTTTCAGGGAGCTTATTTTTTATCCGCGGTCTGCTTTTGGCAATGATTCAATAAACCGAATCAGCCATTCACTTTCAGAGAACATCCAAAACGTTGTTATTATTGCTTCTGAAGACCAGGCTGTCGTAAGCGAAATAATGACAATAGTCCACGGATTGTATAAAAAGTTCGATATTAAGGTTTTTGGTTACCCTTCAATGATTTATATTGAAAACCTTGACCCGAAAGTGTTTTTTGACATGAATCAGCTCATTTTTTCACCCTATAAAATAGATTATACTGCGAAAAATGTAAAGGCTTTTAATATTGATTACTTTAAGAAGTTTCTTACAATGCCCATGGAAACAAGTTATGCCTGGATAGGATATGATATATGCTATTACTTCCTTAGCGGAGTAGCAATGCATGGGAAACAGTTTATTGAACATCCTGAAATACATAATCCTGAATTGCTTCAGAATAAATTCGAGTTTGAAAGAGAAAATTCAGAGGACGGATTTGAAAATCAGAAGCTTTTTAAGATAAGATACTCAAGGGATTACGATATTATAATTGAAGAATAACGCAATTAATAGTATTTTTTTTCTATTATTTTGTTAATAAAAATTAACAATTGAGGAATATTATCCTTTTTTGAATTGTCTATTACCTGAAGTATGATCAATGAATCGTACAATGCATCTGATGAAATTGAACTGGTCAGGGCTGCCCTTGATGGTGACAAATCTGCATTCTGCAGGATTGTTGAGCGTTACAGGAAGCTTGTCGCCAGGACGATCAAAGGGATGCTTGGAGATTCTGTTTATGCGGAAGATATCGGACAGGAGGTATTCATCAAATTGTACAATTCCCTTTCCGATTTCAGGGGAGATTCAAAACTGTCAACCTACATTCAGCGTATAGCTGTTAATCTTACACTGAATGAGATTAAACGAAGAAAACGGTTCTTTTCAATGTTTTCGCAAAGAGGAAGTGATGAGATGTACGAAATTGAAGTACCGGATCATGAAAGCCCTGAGAAACGCGATGTAAGAGAACATGTTGAGAAGGCGCTTCAGGCTCTTGATCCGAAATTTCGCATAATTGTTACAATGAGAATGCTTCAGGGATATTCTACAAAGGAAACTGCTGAGATTCTCGGTCTGCCTTTAGGAACAGTGCTTTCAAGATTATCCCGTGCACAGGAGGAGTTGAAGGATGTATTAACGAAAATGGAGAGTCATGAAATTAACAGAGATTAAAAAACTGATGCTGAGTTCGCTAAATGATGACAAGGAATCAGCGGAATCATTCAGTAAACTCAATGAGGAAATTTTATATGATTTTGATGAGAGGTTTACAGCCAGAGTTCTTGACAGGATCTTTTCAGGGGACATCAAAATTGTACGGCAGATTGAATTTTCACGGTACATGAACATAGCGTTTTCCAGGATCGCGATTACGGGAGTTGCTGCCATAGTATTGCTCCTGATTTCAATATTCATGATGGAAGGTAATCTTAGTTTTAATTCAATTCTTGGTATAAGCGATAGCCAGGCAGAAAGTATTGTGTGTCTCTTAACCGGCAATTAAAATGAAAAGCAGATCTGTAATTATTATTGTTATTACTCTCATAATTGGTTTCGTCCTCGGGATGCTTACTTCAGCCCAGCTGCGGTACCAGAAACTTAAGCCTGTAAGAGTATTTTTCTCAGAGGAGAGATTCAGGGAAGGTTTCTATAAAACAATTCAGCCAACCGAGGAGCAAAAGGCTGTAATAGAAGAGATCCTCGACAGGTATGCTGTTGAAATGAGTGATCTTCAGAATCAATTCAGGAAAAGCTTTGAGACAAAAATGAAAGCTTTCAGAAAGGAAATTGATTCAAAACTCACAAAAGAACAGCAGGCAAGGCTAAAAGAAATGGATGAAAAACGCGATCAAATGATTCGTGAAAGTCACAAAAAGTGGGAAAACGATACAACAAACCGGAGATACAGAGATCGACATGACGATGAACACTACAGGAATGAACCCTCCCAAAAGTCCGGAACTGATTCAGCTTCGCGCCCTCAGTAAGAAATACCTCTGTTAATTATTTAACAATATCAGCCTGTAATAAACAATAGAAAGTCAGTCACTATTGGAAGATCCTCCCTGTTTGCTCCAAGTGAAAGAAGCAGTGGAGTATCCTCTCTGAAGATGGCAAGGAACTGTTCTTTTGTCAGTTCTCCTCCCAGAATACTCTGCCTGTAATAATTTATTGCTTCTCTCTTATCACCGCGGCATAATGCAAGATGTCCCCTGTTGATCTGATCGTGTGCGTTTAGCTTATTCTGTGCAAGCCTGTCGTAATATTTTTCAGAATCACTGAACCGGCCCAACGCAAAATAACAATAAGCTATTGGCTTGAGAATTTTTGTATTCAGCGGATCACTGAATTCTATCCTGAAGTAATACTTCAGTGCTTCCTCGTATTTCTTCAGATCCAGGTAACAATGTCCGGCCATCAGCACCGAATGCATATTATCAGGCTCCATATCACATGCCTGCAGATAATACTCAAGCGCTTCTTCTATTCTGCCGAGCCTACGCAGGCACAGACCTATCTTCTTTACAGTCCATGGCTTCCTGTCAATCAGTTCAGCACGGCGGTAGAATTCAAGCGCCTTTTCAAAATCCTGTTTTTCCTGGTAACAAAATGCAATCTTTTCATAGAGTTCGGCATTATCAGGTTTCCCAGAGACCTGTTTCAGAAAAAGTGCAAGAGCATCTTCATAAAAATTCCTGCTGAAGAAATAATCAGCTATTCCTGATTCGGCTTCAGTATTGCTGAAGGTGATCTTAAAGAATTCGGAATTGTACATATCGAGCTTTCCTGTGAAGACATCTTCAAACTCCTTTTTGTAAGGCGAAAGCTTGAAAAAACGGTAAATGTCCTGGATATACTGCGTTGCATTTATTCTGAAGCCACTGAAAGGATCAGTTGACGATTCATCTTCGTTTATTTGCTGCAGACCTTCGAGCTCCATCCTGAATACTTTCAGCATCATTGTTTTCTGCGCTGCCGGGAGGTATTTAAGATTCAGCAATAATGAATATTTGTCACTGTTGCATATAAAGGGTGTTTTGTAAAGGGCTTCAGTAAGATCGTTTGTGCCCGGACCAAGTATTTCATCACTGAATATTTCATCGACAATTTCATGCTCCGGGTAGAATGGCAGAAACCAGTTCTGGAAATCCTTGAAAAAGTCAAAGTGCTTCATATTGGCAAATGCCGACATATACACATCGGCTCCTTCCATCTGAAGCTTTGTAAGCTCTTCCATTGTTTTAAAAATATCCTCTGAATCGCCAAACATTTCAGACCAGTCAGGATTTTTCTCATTCTCCTTATTCCCGGGAAGTATATTTTCAAGGTCAAGCTTTTCTTCAAGAATAGGTTTAAGCTTTTCAACCTTGGGCAGTATCTCATCATGAAGTCTCTTTCCGAGAATCTCAGTCTCTCTCGATCTTATTGTCTGCAAAACGATGATCCGGCAATGCTCCCTGAACAAAGAATCTGCCCGTAATTCATCCAACCTGCCTTCAATCTCCGGATATAGCTTAATTCTGTCATTATGATAATGAAGTGTAAATATCAGTCCTGTAAGTGCTCTTTCGATAATTCTGGACTCGCCTGATGAGTATATATCAATGAGTCTGAAGATCTTATCCTGTTGCCATACACGCAGGGAGCTCAGGGTCACTGCCGTAGTAAACAGGCTTTTTTCATACCATGTAAAGTTTCGTGATCCGAGAAATATCTGAACCAGGCTGTTCTCTGCTTCACCGTAATAATCTGCCAGCCAAAGATGATTGAATATATTCTTTATAAGCTTCTGATGCCGTTTCGAAGCATCCCATTCATGGTGTTGTATAGTTTCTTTGCTTATCTTAAGCCATTCGTCAAGCTCCGATTTGAACATTAAATCATCAACTGATTCAATGATTGACTTTCCGCTTAGCTTTAATTCTTTTTCAAGCTGTTGCTTTACCCAGTAAGTATGCCATCCCGAATTATGTGACAATATGTCCTGTTTGACCCTGTCTGCCAGACTGAATAATGACTGGATAAGCTTCATATAAATCTTACCACGCTCCGGATCATTAATTCCATCGATAGTATATGTAAGCATATTCTTATATGTCATCAGGATATTCTCATATTCATCCCTGAACTCTCCTGACGTTGAGTTCTTCAGCATGTCAGAAAGAATATCAAGGCTTTCCTTTATGCGTCTGTCGGGAACGAGCCTGCTTATTTTTTTGTGTTGCAATATTACTTTTGCGACATCCATATTTTTATCCTCCTTCCGGGGAACTGTGACATTAAGTTAGTTAATAATCTGTAACTGCCAATTGCAACAATCAGGCCAGATTAAATAGAGTTACTTTGTTTCGTGTTTCGTGTTTCGCGACAGAAACAACTCTAGTCACTTTAGTCACTTCTTCCTAACTCTAGTCACTCTAGGCACTTTAGGCACTCTAGGCACTTCTTCATAACTCTAGTCACTCTAGTCACTTCTTTTTCCTTATCTTTGCCCAGTGAAAATCAACAATATATTCAATAAGAGCTGGCTTCCCACGAGTAAGAAGGAGATGGAGTATCTGGGATGGGACCAAGCTGATATTATTCTGTTCAGCGGGGATGCTTATGTTGATCACCCTTCATTTGGCGCTGCTGTAATCGCCAGGGTAGCAGAGGATGAAGGATTCAGGGTCGCAGTGATCCCACAACCTAACTGGAAAGACGATTTACGGGATTTCAGGAAGATGGGAAGGCCAAAGTATTTCTTTGGAATTACAGCCGGGAATATGGATTCGATGGTGAATCATTATACAGCCACAAGAAGGTTGAGATCCGATGATGCATATACCCCGGGAGGCAAGTCAGGGTTCAGACCGGATTATCCTTCAATTGTCTATGCAGGAATACTCAAAAAGTTTTTTCCTGATGTGCCCGTAGTTCTCGGAGGTATAGAAGCTTCAATGCGCCGTTTAACGCATTATGATTACTGGAACGACAAGCTGGAACCATCGATACTGATAAGCAGTGGCGCAGATATGCTTGTATATGGAATGGGAGAGGAGCCCCTCAGGAAAATACTCAGGCTTTTAAAAGCGGGTGAAACATTTTCCTCTCTGGATTACATTCCACAGACAGCTATAGTGACAGATTCATCAGCAATTCTGTCTGACAAACCAAACTGGAAAGACATAAACCTTCATTCTTTTGATGAATGCCTGAATGATAAGAAGAAGTATGCTGAAAACTTCGTGATCTTTGAGACTGAATCAAACAAATTAAACCCAGGCCGTATTATTGAAAAATCGGCTGGCAGGAAAGTCGTGGTAAATCCTCCATTGCCGCCGGCTACCGAAGCTGAAGCTGACAGTACATACAGCCTGCCGTACATGTATCTGCCTCATCCCAGGTACAATAAAAAGGATGATATTCCTGCCTATGAGATGATAAAATTCTCTGTGAACATCCACCGGGGGTGTTTTGGCGGATGCAGCTTCTGTGCCATTGCTGCACATCAGGGGAAGCAGATAATCAGCCGGTCGGAAAAGTCAATAATTAATGAGGTCAGGAAGATCACGATGCTGCCTGATTTTAAGGGCTATATCTCAGATCTTGGCGGTCCATCGGCAAACATGTATGGAATGAAGGGGAAAAACCTGAAATTCTGTGAGAAGTGTGCAAGGCCATCATGCATCTGGCCTTCTGTTTGCAAAAATCTGAACGCAGATCATCATAATCTTACTTCGTTGTACAGAAAAATCAACTCCTTGCCTGGAATTAAAAAAGCATTTGTGGGGAGCGGCGTCAGGTATGATCTTTTATTTTCTGAATGGAACCAGGGAGCCAGTAGGGCAGAAAACGAATACCTTGAAGAGCTCATTAAGAATCATGTGTCGGGAAGATTAAAAGTTGCTCCCGAACATACTTCTCCGGAAGTGCTCAGCCTGATGAGGAAGACTCCATTCAGTCTATTCAGAAAACTTAAGAGCAGCTTCGACAGGGTCAATACAAAGCATGGTTTAAAGTACGAAATTATACCATACTTCATTTCTGCACATCCGGGCTGTTCAGATGCTGAGATGAAAGAGCTTGTTTCGGAAATAAAAGATCTGGGCATCCGGCCCGAACAGGTTCAGGATTTTACTCCGACGCCTATGACACTTTCAGCCTGCATGTACTATACAGGATTCGACCCATATACAGGGAAAAAGCTGCATGTCGCAAGAAAAACAGAGGAGAAGAAGCGGCAGAAAGAATATTTCTTCTGGTATAAACATAAAACA
>DATALC010000030.1:0-12992 GCA_036261265.1 Bacteroidales bacterium | reverse complement strand
CATATCGCTTCTGAAGCTTTAAAGAACGATGCATCGTTACTAATTCTTCACGCTGCTCTGCAGTAACTTGATAATGTATTGGTTTCCTTGCCATGAAGGCAAAGATAATAATATATTTTAGTATACCTACTTACTAATTATTACACTAGTCACTTTAGTCACTCTAGTCACTTTAGTCACTTCTTTCCCACTTTGGTCACTTCCTTTCATTTTGATACGAAATGATTTCCCTTTTGCAAGAACCTTTATTGTCAGGAACTATTATTATTTTCCAACTTTCTTTTTGCAGAAAAAGAAAGTTGCAAAGAAAAGCTGCCCCAAAATCCAACCGGATGGATTTGTTTTCGCACATGCCAACCCGGCTGGGGCTCAAATCCATCCGGTTCGCATATTTTGGGGTCTTCCCCTCGCACCGATAAAGTCCACGGTCCTTCGGATTCAAACTTCATTAATAACTCTAGTCACTCTAGTCACTTCTTCTATTTTGGTACGAAATTTGTTGAACTTTCGTAGATCAAACCCGGATGAAGATGAAAAAGACTCTCTTTCTTCTCTTGATATCAATTGCTTTGCTGGCTTCTTGTAAAAAGGAAATAAATTCGCTTCCTCCGGGTTATCAATATATTACCGGGATCTGGAATCTTGAATCGATATCTTATGACAGTTCAGGAGTAAGGGTAAGCGTTCAGTCAAAAGACAGGCTAAGAATTGAAGATGATCTTTCATATTTTCTTTACATTCATAAAATCGACTATGTTGAAAACGGCAATATTGATATAATTGACCAGTCAGATACGAGCCTTAATATTTCTTTCTCACCGCTCTCTCCCGTACAATATTCATTTGCCGGTTCCCGCGTTTTTGAGTTTGCAGGTTTCAGCGTTGTTTCGCTTTCAAGACATGAATTGATCCTCAGAAGTCTTCAAAACGGGAGTTATTCTTTTCCTGAGAGAGAGTACTACTTTACGAAATAGGATCGTTCCCTTTTCTCTTCCTGACATTTTCCGGATTCAGGGTTATTCACACAAATGTGACTTGCCTTGTAAATCGTCCATAAAATTGACAAAAAACCGTCCAAAAAAATGACAGTTCTGATTTAAATGACAGATCTGAATTTCTTAATTTGCTGGAAATCATTGCGGATAGAAAACATGGCATATACATTGAAATCATAACATGTTTTTATAATTTCATTGTATGATCAGAAATTACTTAAGGGTGGCTTTCAGAAATCTCAGGAGATACCCTGCTCATTCAATTCTTAATATAACAGGGTTGTCAGTCGGGATGGCTTCAGCAATTTTGATCCTCTTATGGGTGCAGGATGAATGGAGCTATGACAGGCATTTTAGTAATGCCGGAAACATTTACAGGTTGCTTGCAAAAGAAACATCTCCCGGTGGGAACGTAACTATGCTAGCACCCACCCCAGCAGCTCTGACACGTACTTTAAAAGAAGAATACCCCGAAATTATCAGGGCCACAAGGGTAGCTCCTTTCTTTGTTACGCTGAATAAGGATGAAGAATATATAGGTGAAGGAATATATGCTGTTGAAAAGGATTTCTTTTCAATGTTCGATATAATTTTTCTAAAGGGTGATGTCAACTCTGCCTTCGACGATCCTTCAAGCGTTATAATTACTGATGCTGTGGCGGGGAAGTATTTTGGAAATGTTGATCCTCTCGGAAAAACATTCTCGCTCGCTCATTCTGAGATAATACTTACAGTAAAAGGTGTTGTAAGAGGCCTGCCTCAGAACAGTCATTTAAAATTTGATTTCATTGTTCCTGTTGAATTCATGTTGACGTTTGGAGGCCGCCAGGATGACTGGAACATGCTTGATCATAATTACATTGAACTTGCTCCCGGAACTGTTGGCAAAGCTGTAGAGAGCAAGATCAGGGATGTAATTAAAAGTCACGTTAAGGAATCAGAATCGGAGATATTTCTTCAGAATATCAAAAAGATACACCTCTATTCTTCACGAAAATTCACTTATGATTATAGCGGTCTGGGCGATATCGTCTATGTCAGGTTAATGAGTATTGTTGCATTCTTTATTATTGTAATTGCCTGTATAAACTTTACAAATCTTGCAACAGCGCAATATGGCAGAAGGGCTAAGGAGATTGGTGTCCGGAAAATCTCAGGAGCCGGCAGATCGAAAATATTATTCCAGTTTCTTGGTGAGACACTGCTTATAGTATTGATATCAGAAATTGCAGCAATGATCCTGATTGAGCTGCTCCTGCCCGGATACAACGAACTTACAGGAAAAGAGCTCTCTGTCCATTATAATACTGCCGGATTATATATCGGTCTTATTTCGGTTGTGATAATTTGCTGTCTTACAGCAGGAAGCTACCCGGCTTTTTATCTTTCATCTTTAAAGCCTCTTGATATTGTCAGGGGAATAGTTAAAAAGGCACCTTCAAATACCAGATTCAGAAGAGCCCTTGTAATATTTCAGTTTTCTTTGTCAGCCATACTCATAATATGTACATTAGTAATGGGAAGCCAGCTTAATTATGTTCAGAAAAGCGACCCTGGATTCAATAAAGACAACATAGGATATTTTCAGTTTCCAACGGCTCCCTGGGATCCTAAGCTTGATGCTGTAAAGAAAGAGCTGCTGAACAATCCGAATATACAGAGTGTGACACGGGTATTTTTCAATTATACAAACCCTCTGAATATCGAAAACCCCCAGGGTGGCTTTAAATGGGAGGGAAAAGATGATGGCAATGATGTTTTGTTCTACTTCAGGTCGGCAGATGAGGATTACGCAAAGACGTTTCACCTTGAGATGAAAGCAGGACGATATTTTTCACAGGAGTACCCGAACGACAAATCAGCAATTGTGATAAATGAAACTGCAGCTGGGATATTAGGGTTTAATGATCCTGTAGGCAGGTTCATCACCTCGCCTGACGGTAAAAATCTAGCAATTATCGGAGTTGTGAAAGATTTTCATTTCAGGTCGATGCATTATAAAATAGAACCTCTCATTATGCAACTCGGGGCTTCGAATACGTTGTTTATAAAAATGAATCCTGAACATACCGACTCTACAATTGCGGCTGTGAACAGAATTTATAAATCGTTCAGTCCTTCTTCGCCAATGATTTTCAATTTTCTTGAAAATGACTTTGATAACCTTTACAGGACAGAAAGGAAGATAAGTGAAATAATTGGATTTTTTTCTGTTCTTGCAATAATCATATCATGCCTGGGTTTATTCGGTTTATCTTCATTCATTATAGCCTCCAGGACAAAGGAAATCGGGATCCGCAAGACCAACGGATCCGGTTCCGCAGAGATTTTTTACATGATTTCAAAAGAATATCTTCTGCTTGTGATTGTCTCGTTTCTAATTGCATGTCCTTTTGCTTTTTATTCAATGAACAGATGGCTGCAGAATTTCGCTTATCACGTAACGCTGAGCGCCCGGGTGTTTGTTTTATCGGCTCTGATTGTAATTTTACTAACCCTGATCTCCGTGGGAATTCAATCATACAGGGCTGCCTTGAGAAATCCTGTAGATGCTCTTCGTTATGAGTAAATAAAAGGCAGATATTTAATACATTTGCAAAACTTTTAAAAGCTTTGCAATATGGCCAATATACTTAATGATATATCAAGAACATTCAACGAATATCTTCTAATCCCCGGACTCACAAGAAAAGATTGCTCAACAGACAGGATAAATCTTAAGACTCCTCTTGTAAAATTCAAAAAAGATGCCACTCCGGAGATTATGCTCAATATTCCGTTCGTATCAGCAATCATGCAATCGGTTTCTGATTCAAGGATGGCCATAGCGCTTGCAAGAAACGGCGGGCTCTCGTTTATTTTCGGATCACAGCCTGTTGAAAGTCAGGCGGAGATGATAAGGAAAGTGAAAAAATTTAAAGCAGGTTTTGTTGTGAGCGATGCAAACCTTAAGCCTGAAAATACGCTAAAAGACGTTATAGATCTTAAAAACAAAACCGGTTTCTCCACAATAGCAATCACGCATGACGGGACATCGGTGGGAAAGCTTGAAGGTATTGTGACAAGCCGCGATTACCGTCCCGGAAGAGACAGGCTCGATAAAAAGGTAAAAGAATTTATGACTCCTTTTTCAAGGCTTATTAAAGGCAGGTACGGGATCAGTCTTGAGGAAGCAAATGACATAATCTGGGACAATAAGATCAACACTCTTCCCATAATAGATGAAAATCAATACATGAAATATTTCGTCTTCAGGAAAGATTATGAAAATCACAAGAAAAATCCTGAAGAGCTTGTCGATAATCAGAAGAGATTGCTTGTTGGCGCCGGGATAAATACACGGGATTATACAGAACGTATCCCTGAGCTTGTAGAGGCTGGCGCAGATGTTTTGTGCATAGATTCATCGGACGGATTCTCTGATTGGCAGAAGGAAACAATTGAATTTGTAAGGAAAAAGTATGGTGAGAAGGTAAAGATTGGCGCCGGTAATGTTGTTGATAGGGATGGTTTCAACTTCCTTGCTGAAGCCGGGGCCGACTTCATCAAGGTTGGAATCGGCGGAGGATCGATCTGCATTACAAGAGAACAGAAAGGAATTGGCAGGGGTCAGGCTACTGCACTGATTGAAGTGGCCCAGGCCCGCGATGAATACCTGAACAGGACGGGAGATTATATTCCAATATGTTCCGACGGGGGAATAGTCCAGGATTACCACATGGCTCTTGCACTTGCGATGGGAGCTGATTTCATGATGATGGGAAGATATTTCGCAAGGTTCGATGAAAGCCCTTCGAGAAAGTTGCTTGTAGGAGGAACTTATGTAAAAGAATACTGGGGAGAAGGATCAAACCGTGCGCGGAACTGGCAGAGATATGATACAGGTGACAATACATCACTTAAGTTTGAGGAAGGAGTCGACAGCTATGTTCCTTATGCCGGGAAGCTCAGGGATAATCTTGAAACTACTTTAGGAAAAATCAAATCAACAATGTGCAGCTGCGGGGCAACTTCAATACCTGAATTGAAAACAGTAGCAAAAATCACACTTGTCTCTTCAACAAGCATCATAGAAGGCGGCGCTCATGATGTTATCCTGAAGGAAACAAAAAGGGACGGTTAAAAATGTATCTCTGTTAATAAACTATTGTTGAAGTGCCATTAACTTTTTTATTTCTAAAACACCTCATTGTGGCATTCGGGTCATCATGCTGATTCACTGTGCTTTTTGATACTTTGTTTAATTTATTTTAAAGATTCCCTTATCAGATCCTTGAAAAATCAGTAATATTCAGGTGTTTTAAAAACTAACTTTTGAATTATGGAAGATATTGATTTAAAGAATCCTGTCTGGAAAAACCTTGTACTGAAAAAACAACAAGTGAACCTTAATTTCCTCCCCGCGAAGATTTTGCTCTCGCGACTGCAGTTATCTGTCAACTCCGAATCCTCATTACAGGAACAGGCAAATGCAGCTAAGGAAATCTTTCAGATTTACCTTAAAAACAAACATTTACCGAATGCCATAAAGGATATTGCACTCCTGTTAAACAAATAAGTACGAAATTCAACTTTTCAAATGAATTATAAATCTCAAACTTCAACACCTATGAAAAAAGTAATGTATAAGTCGGAAGAAGTAATCAGTTTGATTAAACAGGGCAGGAATTTGTTGCTTGCCGGTGATGAGGAACTTCTAAAAGCCCTTCCAAAAGGCAACTGGATAGGTGGATCGATCCCGTATTTTATGGCTGAAAACGGAGGAGTGATATCAAAGGATCTCATACAGGTGGATGAGATACCCTCTTTTGTGAAAGAAGTAACATGCAAAAGCTATGATATTGCAACTATAAAGAATGTTTATAAAGATGGGTATGATAATGGTTTTTCCGTTATAATCATACCCGGTTCAAGTGAAACTCATTTGTCATTCGCGATTAATGCTCCTGATTACCGTGACTTTGCAACAAAACCACTCGCAGGCTGGATCTCAGGTGTTCTTTTGGATGAGCTTGGAAAGAAAACACCCAAAACGTTCATTGGATCAGGCGAATCAATGAGCGACAGGAATGCTGTGGTGATGCATGTTAAACTGCCCGATAATAAATATGCAGATCTGAATATTGTGAATATTTTCCGACAGGGTGATGGCGATTCAATCGAGTTTCCCGAGTCAGGTTTCAATGCTAAGGATGCGCTTATAAACGGGAAGAAACAGAATTTTGCCGAATACTGCACACAAAAAAAGCTTGATGTAAGGCTTCCTCTTGTGGCTGATTACAATTCAACAATGATAAACATAAGCTTCCAGTCGGTTGACAGCAAAGAAAAGGTTGTGAATTTCTATGCCCCTGTTTTCAAAGGAGTTACGTATAAACAGGCCGCACCGGTTGACAATTATATTAAAGAATTTACACACCTTATTACTGATATGGAAGTCAATAATATGACTTTCTCATGTAACTGCATCCTTAATTTCATTTATTCAGAGCTTGAAGGTAAAAAAACAGGTACTATTACAGGACCGATAACATTTGGAGAAATTGCCTATCAATTGCTCAACCAGACACTTGTAAACCTTGAAATAAAAGATCTGTAACGGTAATATAAAAGGCTTATGCGGGAAGACAGGTTTGTTCATCCTGACCCGCATAAGCTTTAATTACAATCTGAAAAAATATGGACAGGGTATTTAATGAGGGGGAACAGTTTTCAAAAATGAACTTCGCTGGGGAAGGGCTTCCTGCCGGCGATTATGAGGACTGTACTTTCACAGGTTGTGATTTCAGTAACGTCGATCTTTCGGAGTTCAATTTTCTTGAATGTGAGTTTATTGATTGCAACCTGAGCCTCACAAAGCTCAGACAGACATCGCTGAAGGATGTAATTTTCAAACGCTGCAAATTACTCGGATTGCATTTCGAGGATTGTAATAACATGATGATCAGCTTTTCCTTTGATAACTGCAGCATAAATCTCTGTTCATTTAATAAATTAAAAATCAAAAAAACTGTCTTCCTTGATTCAAGGATAGAAGAATCGGATTTTACCGAAACAGATCTTTCTTCATCACAGTTCAGGAACTCAGATCTTCAAAGGACAATCTTTAATCACACAAATCTCGAGGGTGTCGATTTCAGAACATCGTTCAATTACTCAATTGATCCTGAATACAACCGTATTAAGAAAGCAAAATTTTCAGTTTCAGGTTTACCCGGTTTATTGGGGCGATATGATATTCTCATTGAATAACAATCCTGAGTAATAACAATCTTAATTTATGTCAACAGAATTCACCTGTAGCTAATTATTACAGTTTTTTTCGTGTTTTTTTCATTTTGTTTATCTTCAATGAAAATATTCTTATGGATACAAGTATCTCCATAAACAGGGATTTGTGTAAAAAATGTTTGACCTGCACAGAGATCTGTCCCAATGTAATATTCATACGGGATCAGGAAGCGGCAGAAATAAGACAGGAACGTGTTAATCTGTGTATAAAGTGCGGCCAATGCATGGCTGCATGTCGGGATAAAGCAATTCAGATCTCGGGTTTGGATTATGAAAGAGACTTTTTTGATCTGCCTGAAATAATCAATTCATTCGATGCACTTATACAGACACGAAGATCGATCCGGGCTTTTAAGGATAAACCTGTTCCTGCCGACATTCTGGAGCAAATCGCGACTGCGGCATCTTTCGCTCCGCCATCTTTCCCTCCCCATAAAACTGAGATCACTATAATAAAGGACAAGGAAACAGTCAGAAAATCGCTTCCATATATGGTCGATCTGTATGAAAATCTTATGAAACGGATGAAAAAACCGGTTCAGCGATTCTTTATTGAAAGAATAGCAGGAGAAGAGCAGTATAAGCTGCTCCGGAATCATATAGTTCCGATGTTCAGCGTCAAGATGCCTTTCATGAAAGCAGGAACCGAGGATGCAATAACCAGGAATGCCCAGGCTTTGATGCTTTTTCATTCTGATGGACGATCTGAGAATTACAACACAGATATTTTTATTGCACTTACTTATGCACTGTTGAAAGCACATACCCTGGGAATAGGGGCGACAGTGAACGATCTCATTCCACATGCAGTCGATAAGTCGCCGGAGCTTAGAAAAATGTTTAAAATTCCCACCAGGAATGTTGTTGTGGCATCGTTAGTGCTTGGCTATCCCAAATACAGGTATCGCAGGGGCATAAAACGACAGTTTAAGTCTGTTACATGGATTTGAACGTAATTATAAAATCTCTGAAGACATGAAAAAAGCACAATCGTCTAAAAAGTACAATACATCTGTAGTATTCGATGCATCTTTAATTGCTCCATGCGGGATGAACTGCGGATCGTGCATAGGGTTCATGCGACCTGTAAATACATGTCCGGGCTGCAGGTATATTAGTAAGAACAAGAGCGAGGCGCGTGTGAATTGCAGGATAATGAATTGTGAAAACCTTGAGAAAACAGCTTCAAAGTTTTGTTATGATTGTCCTAAATTTCCATGTCAGAGAATGAAGCAGCTTGATAAAAGGTACAGAACAAAATATAATACAAGCTTTCTTGAAAATCTTGAGATTATAAAACAGAAGGGAATGGAGCAATTCCTCGCCTTTGAAACAGAAAGAAGGAAATGCACAAGGTGCGGAGCAACAATGAGTGTGCACCGCGATCATTGTCTTGTATGCCAGGAATGAAAACCCATGATTGAGAAAGTAATTTTAACAAGCTTAATAGTTTTTAATTCGTTTCAGGCGCTGTATTCACAGAAAAGACCTGATTTCAGGAAGATTGACTTTGAAATGGGACGAATGGCTGATCCCCCTTCTCTCGAAGCGGAAGAAATAGCGGATTACATCAATAAAAATTATACCCGTGAGGCCGATAAAGCTTATGCGATATTTTCATGGATAACAGATAATATTCAATATGATATTGAAAACATGTTCAATATTGATTTTTATCAGAACCAGGACGGGATGGTTGATTACGCCCTCAGGACAAGAAAAGGTATTTGTCTTCATTTCGCTTCTGTTTTTAACAAAATCGCTATACGAACAAACATTAAAAGTTTTGTTGTACTTGGCTACACAAAACAGCGTGGGATCAGGGAGTATATGCCACATTCCTGGTGTGCCTGCCTTATAGACTCACAATGGTATCTTTTCGATCCAACCTGGGGATCAGGATATTATCATAATGATAATTTTTATAAAGAAAGGAACATGTCCCAGTTTATGGTCAGGCCGGAAAGGTTTATAAGATCGCACATGCCTTTTGATCCGCTGTTTCAATTCCTGAATTATCCTGTATCAAACAAAGAATTTTACAATCATGAAGTGGGATTAAATGAAACCAAACCTTTTTTTAACTACTCAGACTCTCTGAACAATTATGAACAATTATCGGACCTTAAGAAGATTGAGTCGACAATCAGAAGAATAAAGCAGAATGGAATTAACAGCGCCCTGATTTATCATGAAATAAAATATTTACGTGAAAAGGCACAGTCAACAAAATACAATGTTGCTGTTAGTATTTATAATTCGGGCATCTCCGATTTAAATGAATGCATAGTGCTCTGGAATGAGTTCAACCCTAGTAAGAATGTTTCAAGAATGACAACACTCCTGGATTCAGCTGAATACTCTTTAACGGTTTCTCAATTAAGGCTCAGTGAAATAGAGAATCCGGTTGAATTGCTGAATTCGTCAATCGTTCAATTATTGCTGTCGATAAAAACAGCTGAAAAAAGTATAAACGACCAGAGATCAGCAATTGAAAGATACATGAATTCAAGAAAGTAATATAAGAAATAATGACACCCAAACAGAAGATGGAGAAGCCGGCCAGTGAAAACAGAAGACATTCAAAGAGCTGGCAGGAATATATCGGAGAATCGATACTGATTGTTTTCAGTGTTTTACTTGCATTGTTTCTTACGGAAGCCATAAACTCAATGAAAGAACGTAAGAACACCGCGAATCTTTTGAATAACATTAAAAATGAATTGATTAACAACAGGAATTCAATCCTTCAGATACAGGAATATAATTTGAAAGTTCTGCGAAATATCGATCATGCATTATCGGATAAAGTCTTCAGGGATTCAATTCTCTCAGTCTATAATTTTCACCTTGAAAAAATTGCACCCGATGGAGTGCTTTATCGTTATCTCGAGGATGACGCCTGGATAATCGCCAGGAATAATAACATAATGTCAAAAGTTGGTTTTGAATTAATTTCTGCCCTGAACAAGGTTTATGAAGATACCGAACGCATTGAAAAGGTTGAAGATGAGGTCGCTGATATTATATTTGACAGGGCTTCAAGAGATGCTGAACAGATCCCGGAAACACTTACAATAATACGTGATGTTTATCGCGGATGGGCAGTTGACAGGATACCAGGCTTGCTTAAACGGATTGATCTCGCTGTAAGCAGAATTGACAGCATGGGTTCAAACAATTAAAATTCGAAAATCTGAATTAAATTTAATATGGTATAATTATCAAAAAAGGGAAAATGGATAAAACAACTCTTTCAAAAGGAATCAGACCGGCATTACTTGTTATTGATGTCCAGAACAGGTACATGGTATCAATTTCTCAAAGGGACAGAGAAATTGGAATTTATTTTATTAATCTCCTGATCGAGCTTTTCAGGGAAAACAATTTTCCTGTTATAAGAATTTATCATACGGATGAAGTAACAGGTCCTCTGCCTCAGACTGAAGAATTTGAGTTTCATAGTGGTATCAGGATCAAACAGGACGACACTATGATAATCAAAACCTATCCTGACAGCTTCAATAAGACAATCCTTTCTGAAGAGCTTAATAAATCCGGAATAAATACTGTATTCCTTTGTGGTCAGAGCGCTGTCGGATGTGTGCTCGCAACACGTACCGGCGCGCGGAATAACGACCTTAATGTATTTATGGTCAAGGACGCAATAATGTGCCATAACACAGAATACACAAGGAATATAGAGATGATGTTTGATGCAGTAAGCTATGATGTTGTTAAATTTATGCTTGAAAATTGCTGATAATTATAAAAGATGAAAGAAGCCGAAGCTATTACAAGTGAAGTCAAATCATTAATCGATCTTTGGGAACCAAGACTAGGTTCTGTTAATAAAGAGATACTCAGTTCTGAAAAGAATGACCAGAACAGGACGATAAAGCAGATCCTGGGTCATCTGATTGATTCGACATCAAACAATACTCACAGGATAGTTCACCTTCATTACCAGGAAAGCCCGTTCAGCTTTCCAAATTACGCCACTTTCGGCAATAATGACAGGTGGATAGCTATTCAGAATTACAAAGATGAGGACTGGAATAATATGATTCAGCTCTGGAAGTATTCCCTCCTTCATTTCTGCCATCTCGTGCAGAATGTCGATGATTCAAAGCTTGAAAAAGAATGGATCTCGGCCCCTGATACAAAAATCACTCTTAAAACAATGATAGTCGATTTCAACAGGCATCTAAAACTTCACCTTTCAGAGATTGAGGAGCTGTTGAGCAGAAAATCAGAGATGACAAGCTCAGATCAGGGTTTTAAAAACACATACAGTAACCAGACACGGGCTGAATCTTATTCAAAGCTTGAATTCCCGAACACATATTATCTTGCATACCGTGACCTGCCGAAGATTATCTCAGAACATATAACAGGAAAAAAAGCAGTTGATTTTGGCTGCGGAACAGGGCGTTCGACAAGATTCCTGAAGCAGCTTGGCTTTGATGCAACGGGCATAGATATATCCGAAAGTATGATCCGGATTGCAAAAGAGCTCGACAAAGAAGGCGATTACAGGATAGTAACAGACGGCAATTATAAACAGCTTGGCAGCTCGGGTTTTGACATTGTTCAGTCGATATTCACGTTTGACAATATCCCGGGATGGGAGAACCGGACAACAATTCTCAAGGGCCTTCGAGACCTTTTAAAACCAACGGGAAAGCTGATTTGTCTTGATTCCACACCTGAATTGTATGTAAACGAATGGGCATCTTTCTCAACAATGGATTTTCCGGAGAACAATTATGCAAAAACAGGTGACATAGTCCGCGATATTATGCTCGATGTTGAGGACAGGAGCCCGATAGAAGATATTTTCTGGACATTGGATGACTATCATAAGCTTTTCAGCATGGCCGGGTTAAAGCTTGAAGCAACATATAAGCCTCTTGGACTTAAAGAGGAGCCATACGACTGGAAGTCGGAGCTGAAGATTGCACCCTGGATTATTTTTGTTCTTGGGAAGTGATTGAGAAATGAGCACAAGGTTCATAACAAATGAGCAGTTATACAAGGAGGTCTTCGGGCTTATGGCCGGAGCAACATCATTTGTATGGATCGGGACATCAGATATGAAAGATCTTCATGTTCATTTTAAGAATTCAGTTCAGTCATTCCTTGCAATGCTCGACAGCCTGGCTTCAAAGAGAGTTGAGATCCGGTTGTTACACGCAAAAGAACCCGGGCCAAATTTCAGGAGCAGCTTTGATAAATATCCGTTATTATGGAAGAATATGGAAAGGCAGATCTGTCCAAGGGTACATTTCAAGCATGTAGTTGTTGACGGTAAAGCGGCTTACTCTGGCTCGGCAAATTTAACCGGAGCAGGATTAGGGATGAAGGGAGTTAATACAAGGAATTTTGAGGCCGGATTCATTACATCTGACGAGTCGGTTGTAAATGCGATCATGGGACAGTTCGACGAGGTGTGGATGGGTAAATTTTGCAAGAGCTGTAAACGAAAGGAATATTGCGGCGATCCTATCAGTTGAATATACTTCTTCCGGTTTGAGATATCAAATCGCAAAGAAAAAGTAGTTAATGGAATGATTTTTGTTGAAGGCAGGAGTATAAAACTAACTCAAAATGAAGAAACTATCTTATTTAATTCTTTTCTTTCTGCTTCCTGTTTTTACAATATCGGCTCAGGAAAATACGAAGCCGCTTGTCCTTGTTGATGAC
>DATALC010000026.1:0-1750 GCA_036261265.1 Bacteroidales bacterium | reverse complement strand
ATGAATGCTGCCTTTGTACCTTTCTCAGCATATACCAAAATGAGTGGAATCGATCTGGTGAGGGAGAATGGTGAAGTTCTTAAGATAAGAAAAGGGGCTTCTGGTTCCATTAAAACATTTGTCCAGAATAACAATGGTTTTTTTCCTAAGAAAGCGGAGGAAATAGTTACAGAATTAGCCGGAATGGGTGCAACTCCACTTGTGGTATCCTCCAATGAAAAAGTACTAGGAGTCATTCATCTCAGGGATACAATCAAGGGAGGCATAAGCCAAAGGTTTGCTGAACTCAGAAAAATGGGCATCAAAACAGTAATGATAACTGGCGATAACGCGCTGACCGCAGCAGCAATTGCAGCCGAGGCAGGTGTTGATGATTTTATGGCAGAAGCTAAACCTGAGGACAAATTGAAACGTATACGTGATGAGCAGGCGGATGGCCATCTTGTAGGTATGATCGGAGATGGCACAAATGACGCCCCCGCACTGGCTCAGGCCGATGTGGGAATTGCCATGAATTCAGGAACTCAGGCTGCACGTGAAGCCGGAAACATGGTTGATCTTGATAGTAACCCTACTAAGCTGATAGAAGTTGTTGAAGTCGGAAAGCAATTACTCATGACTCGTGGAGCGCTGACTACATTCAGTATTGCAAATGATGTCGCTAAGTATTTTGCGATCCTCCCTGCAATTGCTGTTTCTCTTTATAGTACCCCCACCGGTGCAGGCCCCCTTTCAGCTTTGAACGTCATGAAACTCTCCACTCCCGAAAGCGCTATTCTGAGCGCTGTAATTTTCAATGCGCTAATTATTATCCTTCTTATACCCCTGGCCCTGAAAGGAGTAAAATATAGTCCTGTCTCTGCTGGTACAGCGTTATTGAGGAATCTGCTGATCTTTGGTTTAGGAGGAGTTATTGCTCCATTTATTGGAATAAAACTTATTGATTTGTTGTTGAATATGATATGAAAAGACTTATAATTTCATTAAAAATATTCCTTTTTTTTACAATCCTTACAGGTATTATTTACCCTTTATTTGTTACCGGAATTGCAGAAATAATTTTTCCCGGAAAAATAAACGGAAGTATTATTTATAAAAATAACATACCTGTGGGAAGTTCTTTGATTGGGCAGAAATTCGATACAGCAATTTATTTTTCTTCCCGGCCTTCTGCAACAGATTATAACGCCTTGCCTTCCGGCGGTTCAAACCTTGGCCCTGCGAGTTCAAAGCTTAAGGAGGAAGTCAGAAACAGAGCCAATCATTTTCTTCAAAGTAATCATCTGCCTGATTCAACGATTATCCCGGATGAAATGTTATTTGCATCAGCAAGCGGGCTTGATCCTCATATTTCAATTCAGTCAGCACTCCTTCAGCTAAACAGGGTAGCAGCATCCCGAAATTATAATGAACGTCAAAAGAAGGAGCTTCTTAATCTTATTTATAAACACCTTGAACCTCCTCTGTTCAATGTGCTCGGGGAGCCGGTTATTAATGTTTTATTATTAAATTTAGATGTGGACACTATAAAATGACCGAAATATATCAACGTCCCGATCCAGATGCCTTGCTAGCTTCTCTCAAGGCGGATGAAGAAAAGAGCAGGAGAGGAAGTCTTAAAATTTTCTTCGGCATGTGTGCCGGCGTTGGGAAGACATATACCATGCTTGAAACTGCTCAGGCTGAAAAAAGGAAGGATGTTGATGTCGTAATAGGATATATCGAAACACATAAAAGAAAGGAGACTGAA
>DATALC010000061.1:0-14710 GCA_036261265.1 Bacteroidales bacterium | reverse complement strand
TTTGCAAGGTTGTTCAGACAATCAGGATCCTTTGCGAGATGATATAGCTCTTCTCCGGGTCTCATACCAAAACATGACTTCCAGTAATCAGCCGACTCACGTGACCGTTGCATGTTGAGTATTAGTGTTTTTGTCGGACTTCCATCACAGCCGGCATAACCTGTTTCGGGATTTCCTGCAGGCCATCTTTCAGGATGATAATTTGTAATATAGAGGAAACCGTCCATGATTATTCCTCTCGTCGGATAACCTCCATCTCCAGGTCTCCCCACCTCATGCCTCTCACTACCGATAATTACATGGTTACGTGTCTCATCCACCCATCCTTTTTTCCCCGACAGGAAGAGATTCATAAGACTCTTTCCTGTGAATTTCTGCATGCCCGATTGTTCAACAGTAATGCCTGTGGCTTCAATGATTGTCGGGGCGATATCTGTAAGGCTGATGAAATCTGAGATCTGACGCCCGGTGTTTTTTATTACATCGGGCCACATTATTGCCATAGGGACATGGTTTGAGAACTCATACGTCTGACCTTCGACTCTTGGGAACGACATCCCGTTATCAGAAGTAACAATTACAATTGTGTTATTAAGCTCACCTCTTTTCTCGAGGATATCAAGCATCCTGGTGAGGTGACTGTCAAAATACTCAACCTCAAAAGCATAATCGAGGATATCTGTTTTCACTGCTTCATTATCAGGAAAGAAAATATGCATTTTATTGATATCAGTGATTTTTTTCCCTCCCTTGCTGACACCCGATCCATATTCAAAATTTCTTCCAGCTTCCTCTGATCCGTACCAGAAACAAAACGGTTTATCTTTTTCCCGTGAATCAAGGAACTCTTCAAAGTTTCCTGCATAATCATTATCGGAGATACCTGTCGATGGTGGAGACGTCTTTTTCGAATTAAGAGGCTTGCCTGTAAGCAAACGTGGTTTTCCATCTGCAGTTTCGGCAATACCGGGAGCCCATCCCTTGGCTGTATAACCAGTGTAGTAGCCATTTTTTTCGAGGGCTTCAAATAATGTTGTAAATTTCTGAGGGAAGTAAGAGTTCTGATTTGCTGCTTCCTCAAGAAGCCAGCTGTTCCTGCCGGTCAGAAATGCTGCCCTTGCCGGAGAGGATTTCGAATCGGGGGTGAAAGCATTGTAGAAAATAATACCTTTTTCTGCAACCCTGTCAAATCCCGGTGTCTTGATCCATGATGTTCCGTAAGCGCTCATGTGGGGAAATGATATATCATCGCCCATTACAATCAATATATTCGGACGATTTGAAGGGTCAGGTTTGTAGACGTTTTCACCACATTGTGTGAGTGTAAGTGTGAATAAAAGGATCAACGCTTTGTAACAGACAGGTTTCATATTCTTGCATTAAGTTTTTTAAAGTTAGTACTTTCCTTCAAACCTCAGACTGAAACTCCTTTGAGGCTGTATATCTCCCGGACGACCCATATACTCAGTGTTTGTTATATTTTTCACAACAAAAGAGAGTGAGTAGTTTTTTGTAAAATTAATACCAATGTTTCCATCAATAAGGAAATATCCATTATTGTTTTTCAGCCAGTAATCATAAAATCCGGGCAATATACGCTCACGTGTGAGCTCATTTGTAAATACATCATCTATTGCCAGTATTGAAGACCTGTAAAACAGGCTGAAACCCGCCTGCAATTTATAGAAATCTGCTCCGACACTTAGTTTCAGGGAATGTTTCCTTCTGTACTTCAGATATTTACCTGAACTTTTGCCTGTTGAATTTATCTCTACAGGGTTGATATATGTATAGCCTCCGTTTATATAATACCTGAGATTACCTGTGGTTCCGGTCAGTTCTATCTCAGTTTCAATGCCGCTGATCCCCGACTGCTCAACATTTGAAGCCCTGAATCCAAAATCGTATATTCCCGTAAGAATATCCTGATAATAACCGAATACATATTCTATAAGATCCCTGTTTTGCGAAACAAAGAAAGCGACGTCTGCCTGCCCTGTAATATTTCCAAGGAGAAGGCCCTGTTTTAAACCCAACTCAGAACTCCATCCTGTTTCTGCTTTAATATCAGGATTGGGTACAATTTTCACCGCTCCAAGAGTTGTTGAAGCATGCTTTTCAGCAACGGACGGATACCTGTAACCCTGCCCGAAGGAACCCCTTAGAAACGTATATTGTGCCAGCTGCCAGTTAACTCCCGATCTGAAAACAGGTACAGTTTTGTCGTCAGCGCCATCTAGTGAATTATGTTCAATCCGAACTCCTGCTGAAATACTTACTTTCTGCCAGGGCCGGGCTTCAGCCTGGAGAAAGCCCGCAAGATTTAGTCCTTTGTGATCACCATAAAACTCAGATTTGATATTACTGTGATTCAATGCTACGCCTGCCGTGGCGCTAAGCTGCCCTGAAAAACTGTACGCAGACTGGTATTCACCGTACACTGAGGAAGCTTCAGAATTATTCTCTGATCTGACAGGAAATCTATTCTCTGACGACTGTAATCTGAACCTGATGTCGTTTGTGAGTTTTCGTTTTTTATACGAAATAAATGGGTCAAATGCATAGAAGATCCCGTGCAGAGCGGCAACGCTCGATGTATCCTGTTTCAATGCGCCAGTTTCAGCATTTTCCCATAATACAAAATCTGTCTTGTCAGTATATCCTGAATTTATATTCATTCCATACTCAAGACCTTCGATTTTACTATAATGCTTTACCCTCAGATTTGCCCTTATCAGCGACTCACCATTGAATTTCCTGTATCCCTTATCGTCTGTATAATTCAGTCCAAGTCCGATATCATTTCTTCCTGTTTTCTGAAGCTGGGAGAATGATAAGGTTGAAAACACCCTTGGCTTATTCCACCATTTCCAGTTAAGATTACCAGGTTTTCCGAACATGCCTGCTTCTGCGAAGAATCTTGTATCAGGATCATCCCCCGCGGATGCGGTCCTGAAATTTATTACACCGTTAAGAGCGGAAGAACCATATAGTACCGATGAAGCGCCTTTAATAATTTCAACCTGTGAAATATTCTCCAGCGGGAGGAACTGCCATTTGATATTTCCTGCATCAGGTGAAATTGCCGGCAAGCCGTCGATGAGTGCAAGAACACGGCTACCCACTCCATAGCTGAATCCTGTACCGCCTCTTATAGAAGCCTGTCCATCAATAACTTCTATTCCAGATGTCTTGTTGATAAGTTCTTTAGTATCAGTAATATGTGATCTTGAAAAGTCAATTGGTTTTAATAGATCCATTGACACGCTGAGCTCGGAGATCCTCTGTTCAGAACGATTAGCGCTTACAACAATCTGCCCGATCTCCCTGAGCTCGGTCTCCATCTGAACAGGAAGCTGTATGGTATCACCATTAATTACATTGATTGATTTGGTAATGTCTTTGTATCCTACAAACCTGAAAGTTATTGAAGCTTTACCTGATGAAGCCTGAAAACTGAATGATCCGTTGTCATCTGAAACTGTTCCTTCGTTTATACCATGAATCACATAGACTCCTGTCAGTGGTTCTTTTGTTTCAGCATCAATAATCCTGCCTTTTACAACACCCTGTCCGGAGATGTAATTCATAATTGAGCCGGCAAAAAGAGCAGTTCCAATAAAGAAGAGCCTCATTATTTTGGTTTAAATGTCAGCCTTAGGTTTAATGGTGTAGTGAGGTCGAGGGGATTTGGGTAGCTTGTTTTAATTTTCAGAGATGTTTTTGTGAGTTCAATTATGTTTGCATTAATTGGTATCAGAAGGGAATCACTCGTTATAGTCAACTGAGTTTCATTCATTCCAAACATCCATTTACCACTGTAGGTTCCAAATGTTCCAGTGCCGTCTTCATTGAATCTGACATCACCCACAAAATCTTCAAGGATGCCGCCCGGACCGCTGGCGTCAATTCCATTTACCAGGAGACTATCGCTTCTCCAGGTTGTGCCTGTCAGATTCTTAAAATTTTCTGAGTCTTTGTTTTTCTCACATGAGATCAGACCGAAGAATCCTGAAAGAAGAAGGAGCAGTATGAAATTTTTCATGTTATCCTGTTTTTAGCAATTTATACAAAAATAAAACAAAAACCCTGAAGCTGAGTTCATTTGTACTCTTAAGGAATGACAATATTTGTAAACCTAAAAAAGGATCTTCTTTTTGCTTCAATTCTGATGTTTTCATATTTTTGGATATTTAAACCTGATTCTACAATGAATCTCAAAATCTCAGTGAAATGAATCGCTTTATTCAATTACTGATTGCATTAACATTAAGTGGCCCGGTTTTCGCCCAGGTAGTCGGCCTGGATAACTGGTTTAATAATGAGACAAATGCAACAACAAAGAGACCTTATCACTATTTATGGACAGATACTGCCTTCAGCGGGTATTCACAGTGGGGAGATTTATTTACATCAAAAGGCGCAACATTGACAACTGTAAGAAAGCCTACAGCAACATCACTCGGGAAAATAGATATCTACATTATTGTTGATCCTGATACTACGTCAGAAGCTCCCTATCCAAACTATATTGCTGCTGCTGATATCAAGGCTATTACACAATGGGTAAAGAGAGGAGGAGTTCTGGCTGTGCTTGCAAATGACGCACCTAACTGCGAATTCACGAATCTCAACAGGCTGATGTCTCAGTTTGGAATGACATTCAATCATGTGACTCTTCATCCTGTAATAAACCGTGACTGGGAGATGGGAGCTTCAAAAAACCTGCCCACGCATCCATTGTTCAAAGGTGTTTCAAAGATATATATCAAAGAGGTCTCTGATATCAATCTTAACGGAACTGCAAAAGCTGTTCTTACAGAGAACGGTAAAGTGCTCATTGCCGAAAACAGATTTGGGAAAGGTTATGTTTTTGCCATCGGCGATCCATGGATCTATAATGAATATATAGATCATGCACTTCTGCCTGAAAGCTTTGAGAACAGGAAAGCCGCTGAAAACCTTACAAATCTTCTGTTGAATCACGAAAGCTTAAAATAAAATCAATCAAAAAATATTCTGCATCTTTCTATCGCAGAAGTGAATAGTATATCAGATTATGAAAAGAATTTCAAAGTATATACCGGTTTTACTGTTCAGTATTGCCTGTTTAAGCTCATATTCACAGGATCAGCCTTCTGCAATAACACTGAAATCATTGCTCCAGGCAAATAAGTATTTTATAGAAAAATGGCCTGACCCCGGTAAAGTTATTGTTACTGACAAAGAAAGACCATCTAACATCTGGACCCGTGGCGTATATTACGAAGGGCTCATGGCGCTTTATAAAATTAATCCAAACCAGGCTTTCATCGATTATACCCTGACATGGGCGCAATTCCATAACTGGAACATGCGTGACGGTATCACAACACGGAATGCGGATAATCAATGCTGCGGGCAGACATATATTGATCTGTATCTTATGGACAGGTACAAAGAGGAGAGGATCAGATCAATCAAAGCTTGTATTGATAATATGATTGACAGCAGTAAGATCGATGACTGGAACTGGATAGATGCAATTCAGATGGCGATGCCTGTATTTGCCCGTCTTGGAAAGATTTACAATGATGAAAAGTATTATGACCGTATGAATGAGATGTTCATTTACACAAAAACAAAACATGGTGACAACGGTCTGTATAATCCTGCTGAACATCTCTGGTGGAGAGACAAGGATTTTGATCCTCCTTATAAGGAACCTAACGGGGAGAACTGCTACTGGTCGAGAGGAAATGGCTGGGTTATTGCAGGACTTGTAAGAACTCTTGAATTCTTGCCGAAAAACTCAAAATACAGGAAAGAATACGAGACTACACTGAAAGAAATGTTCGAAGCGCTTGTTCCTCTCCAGAGAGAAGACGGTTTCTGGAATGTGAGTCTTAAAGATCCGGGGAATTTCGGAGGAAAGGAGCTTACAGGAACCTCGCTATTTGTGTATGGAATGGCCTGGGGTATCAACCAGGGTCTTATTAGCAAAAAAGAGTATCTGCCTGTTGTAACAAAAGCCTGGGATGGGATAATGAGTAGTTGCCCGCATCCCGATGGCTCTCTCGGATACGTCCAGGGTACTGGCAAAGAGCCTAAGGACAGTCAGCCTGTCGGTTACGACATCAAACCTAATTTTGAAGATTTCGGTCTTGGTTGTTACCTCCTTGCAGGTTCAGAGATGTACAAGCTTCAAAAATCGATTGAACCGAAGGTTAAGGAGCCAAAGATAAAGGAGGAAAAATCCAGTAAGAATGAAAAGCCAAAAGGAAAGAAAAAATGAATCTGAGCTTAAATAAACTAACCTAACCCTGAATAGTATGAAAAACCTATTTGCCCTGCCTGTAATCCTGTTGTTTCTTCTTGTATCATGTGCAGAACAACAGGTTACTCATTTTACAGTAAGCGAACCTTCAGCAGTCAATATTTCAGCCGAACGTCTTGCAAGGATCGATAACCTTATTAAAGAATACATAGACAGCGGCTGGATTGCCGGTGCAGCAGGATTCATATCCCGCGACGGTAAAATAGTCTACAATAAAGCTTTCGGGATTTCAGATGCAGAAACAAAAAGAGAGCTTCAGAAAGATGATATTTTCAGAATTTGTTCCCAGACAAAAGCAATTACGAGTGTTGCTGCAATGACATTATTTGAACAGGGCAAATTCCTGCTCGACGATCCTGTTTCAAAATACATTCCTGAATACTCAAATCCTGTTGTTCTTGACAAATTCAATGAGAAGGATACTACATTCACAACCATTCCGGCGAATCGTGAAATAACGATCAGGGACCTTCTTACCCATACCTCAGGAATTGAATATGCTGGTATAGGTACGCCTGTTATGCGTGCCATCTATGCCAAATATGACATTCCTGGCGGATTTGGAAGCTCAGGAATAAAGATTGGAGATAAGATGAGAACTCTTGGAAAACTGCCATTAATGCATCAACCGGGAGAAAAATTCACGTATGGACTTAATGTTGATGTACTTGGTTACCTGATTGAGATCTGGTCTGGTGAAACACTGGATCAGTATTTCAGGAAGCATATCTTTGAGCCGCTGGGAATGAATGATACATATTTCTACATACCTGAATCCAAAGCAGGGAGACTTGTAAAAGTCGTTATGGAAGACGGTAAAGGAAAGCTTATAAACCTGACAAATCCTTCGATGGTCGACTATCCGCTTCTTACCGACGGTTCATATTATTCAGGCGGAGCAGGATTGAGCTCAACAATCCAGGATTATGCAGTATTCCTGCAGATGATGTTAAACGGAGGTGAATACAACGGCGTTCGCATTCTTGCCCCAAGGACAGTTGAGCTTATGACATCAAACCAGATTGGAGATATTAATGTTGGAAATGATAAATTTGGCCTCGGTTTCGAGGTTGTGACCGAAAGAGGACAGGCACAGATTGGCTTGTCTGAAGGATCTTATTTCTGGGGAGGATATTATGGCACAAGATACTGGGCCGATCCTGAAAAAAAAATAGTTGGATTGCTGTTCCTCAACCAGGCTGCATTCAGTCATAGTGAAATATTAAGCAAATTCCAGGTATTGGTTTACCAGACAATAATGGATTGACACCTGTAATTCTGAGACTTATACTTTATTGTTTCAAAACTGACAACGGAGTTAGTGTGACAGGCCCCAATAATCCTGATTGCATCGGAAGCCAGTGTGAAGCATCGAAGATACCGTTTTTTGTATTCTCCTTCAGCTTCGCGGCCATATTAACATTGTAAAACTTCTTCCATTCAATCCCGTTCCTGTCCATCCAGGCTATCCTGTTAGCCATCAGGTTTGAGACGACTATCTCAAGAGTATTTTCTCTCTTCAGATCTTTATCACCGATTTCAACATCGAAATAGGGCCCGATAAGAGTCGCATATTTTTTACAATTGATATAAACTTCTGCACTGCTGCTTACATTTCCAAGATCAAGCTTCCATGCATCAGCTTTTCCGGCAGGCTTGCTGAAGCTTGTCGAATATATTGCTGAGCCTGAAAAGTTTTTTACATCATCGCCTCCTGACTGTGTCCAGGATACAAGACTGTCAAGAGTCCTTGATTCAGGCAGATTGGGTCCACCCTCAACGAAGGTAAGCTTCCATTTTCCTGTAATTGGATCGGGAGCTGAATCGGCAGTATAGAACCAATAGTTCTCACCCTTAATCATGCCGGAGTATGTTTCAATAATCATAGTCTCAGTCGGCCTTAGTTGAATGTATATTTCAATTCCTTCACCAGATGTTCTGATTGAGGCCTTACCATAATCGCCTGATAATGGGTTGAATATACCTGCTGATGAAGCATGTGTACTTAAGGGTAGCCAGCCTTCAAATGCATTTCCCGATGAATTCTTTATAAAGTAGCATAATCCGTTATCAGTTTTCCTCCTGATGAAAGTGATACTGTCTATTGACATTCTTTCGTTCTTCAAACCAGCAACATTAAGTAATTCACCGAGATTATCTCCTGAGATCAATTTTCCTTTCCCGTTCACTGCGATTTTTGCATGTTCACCCGCCAGGTAAAAATGAAGAGAGCCTTTCATTTCATTAAAGCTCAATGTTCTTGCTCCAAAATCAGTAAACCCTGAAACATTCTCAGGCAAATCCCCGTAAAATACTATTGTAGCTCCCTCATTTGAGAGTTCAATCAGTTTGCTGAACGTTTCTGACGGAATATATTTACAGCCGGGTATAATTATAGTTTCATAATCGTTTCCTTCTGTTCTCAGCCTGCCATCTGTGAATTTTATTTTGCTGATTTGCAGATCGGAAATATAATCATAGGAGAAACCGATCCCGGGAAGCTGTTCAACAGCCATCCCGAACCTGCTTTTCTTCATTTCAGGCGTCAGCCCGTCAAAATGCTGAAGCATTCCCCTGCCATATACAGAATAGCTGTCGAAAATGGGAAAATACAGAAGAACGTCATTGTCGGCTTTTCCATTTTGCATGAAGGACTGAACCCTTGTTACATAATCGTTTAAAGCATGAAAATCTTTCCAGAAACTGTTTGCAGGCGTGAATTCGGTTGCTGCATAAAACAGGAACCCCGGCCATGGATCATCTTCAGGAGTAAAGCAGGTTCCATGATAAAACAGGTGGTTTATTCCGCTCAGGAAAAACAGGTCGGCAGCATTCTTAATATCTGAGAGTGATGAAACAAAATGTTCATTCAGCCATGTTGCAGCTTCACATGAAACGAGTCTTTTGCCCGTTACGTTTGCAGCAGAAGATGCGAACTTAAGCCTTGAAAGCTCATAACCTTCTGTCTCAGGGATGTCTGATGCGGCATAGAGATCAAGAATGTTGCCGGGGGAGCCATGCGCCTGGTTGCGCGTGATCTTACCTGCATCATGAGCCCAATCTGTCCATTTAATTGTGAAGTTTTCAAGGATCATCTCTGAGATTGTCTGCCTGTAATCAGAAAGGATACGCTCGTTTTTTTCGGGCGTCTCCATCTGGAAAAGCGCTGGCAGATGGTATTTCAGATCGTAACCTCTTCTTCTTTCGAATTCGGTGAAAAGACTATCAGTCCAGTCGGCCTGCCCTGAAGCATCATCAACTTCGTATGAATCGTTAAAATACCCTCTCAGATATCTTGTATCATAACCTTTGAAAGATTCATTAAACTTCGACAGGAAGTTCTCTGTTGCTTTCTGTGAAAAATGATCTATTACATTCCCTTCTCCGCCGGGACCTGCACGTTCTGACATTTTTCCGTGCCATCCTTCAAAAAGTGCATACAACCTCCATTCACCCGTGGGAGCAATCCAATCAAGGTATCCTGAATCCGATATCTTTTCTGTCAGATCTATTATGTCTCCTGAAGAAGAATATGCAATCAGTGATTTAAGCGGAAGGGCTTTTTCAAACCTGATCTGATCGAGTGCATATAGCTGAAGGTTCTTATTTATGCTTACAGGTTCAGAGAGTGTCGACATATCCGGCTTTATACCGGCTGCGCGAATCAGCGGCTGTTGTATAAACTCAACCTTTTCATTTAATTTTTCACCTTCATTTAACATAAAGGTTTTAATGTTGATATTCCTTGATGCATCTTCACTATTAACCCATGGTCCTCCGAACGGCCAGCCCGATGCGTTTGCGAGGTCAATTCCAAGTTCAAGCCTTTCACCCTCAGTAAGAATATGTGTGAATTTATCCATCCAACCGGGTGAGAGATAATTCACAAACTCATTTTCCCTGCCTTTGACGCCATATATGCAGGTGATTTCAAGACCTCCGAGACCGGCATCCTTATAGTTTGTAAAGGCGCTTGTAATATCCTGCTTCGTGCCAATGCTTCCCATCCACCACATCCTTGTCCATGGCCGTGTTTCTTTTGTTATTCCGGGCCATTTTAATTCCTGTCCTGTGATGCATTGTGAAATTATTAACAGCAATGCCGCAAACACTCCATTAATGTAGTTATGTTGAGCGTCTGAAAATTTTTTCATTCTGAAATCAGGGAATTTCATAATGACATTGATTGTGAGTATTTCAACAAATATATGACATTTGGAAAAAAAGCATCGTGTAATTGAGGGGTACAAAGTTCGCTCAACCGGTGCTAATAACAGCGAAAATTTAGTTAATTGCATGTTTGCTTATCCCGGGTATCGTATGAAAAAGTTATTCATCCTCATTTTAGTATTAATCTGTGCAAATAGTTTTGGGCAAAGAACAGAAATTCGCTTTTTGTCAGGTATGGATAAGGATAATACTGTTCAATGGGAGTTTTTCTGCACCCACGGGATGAACAGCGGCAAATGGGGAGTCATTGATGTTCCTTCAAACTGGGAGCTTCAGGGTTTTGGTTCTTACCTGTACGGGAATGTGAACACGAATGTGGACGAAAAAGGACTGTATAAGTTCCAGTTTGAAATTCCATCAGAATGGGAGAAAAAGAAAGTGAACATTGTATTTGATGGATCAATGACAGACACCGAAGTAAAGATAAACGGGAAACCTGCCGGGCCTGTTCATCGTGGTGCTTTTTACAGGTTCAAATATGATATTTCATCTTTGCTGAATTATGGCGGCTCTAATACTCTTGAAGTTACAGTAAGCAAAGAATCAGCGGATGAAAGTGTAAACAGGGCCGAAAGGATATCCGATTACTGGGTTTTCGGTGGAATTTTCAGACCTGTTTATCTTGAGGCTTTACCATTGAAATATATCGACAGGGTGGCAATAGATGCAAAAGCCGACGGATCATTTTATATGGATGTGTTCGTGAAAGGGAATGGGAAAGGCAGGCAGGTCACAGCACAGGTGGAGACACTTGACGGGAGGCCTTTCGGGAAAACTCTGAAGAGTGAAGTCAGCAGAGATACATCAGGCAGAGTGGTATTGAGGGGCGTTTTTGAAAAACCTGAACTTTGGAATCCTGAGTTCCCGAAGATGTACCAGGTTGAGGTCCGCCTTATGTCAGGAAAAAAAGTAATTCACAGTATCACACAGAAGTTTGGATTCCGTACTGTTGATGTGCGGCAGGGAGATGGAATTTATGTCAATGGGAAGAAAATAATGTTCAGGGGCGTTTGCAGGCATACATTCTGGCCCTCATCCGGCCGGACAAGCAGCAGGCAGCTCGCAATTGAAGATATCAGCCTGATGAAGGATATGAACATGAATGCCGTCAGAATGAGCCATTATCCTCCCGATCAGTTCTTCCTGGATGTTTGTGACTCACTTGGAATGTTCGTACTTGACGAGCTTGCAGGCTGGCAGAAATACTATGATACTCCAATTGCAAAAAAACATATAAAGCAAATGGTTGAACGTGACGTGAATCATCCATGCATTATTCTTTGGGACAATGGAAATGAAGGCGGATTTAATCCTGATGTAAGAGGCGATTATGCCTTATACGATCCGCAGAAACGAACTGTAATAGAACCATGGAGCATCATAAACGGAACGAACACGAAGCATTATCCGAAGTTCAGCTATGTTCAGAATGCACTCGAAAACGGTAAAGAGATATTCTTCCCGACAGAATTTCTGCATGGCTTAAATGACGGTGGACATGGGGCAGGGCTCCAGGAACAATGGGAGTACATGATGTCGAAACCGTTGTCCGCAGGTGCATTTCTCTGGGTTTTTGCAGATGAAGGTATTGAAAGGCGCGACAGGAATGATTCAATAGATACCGAGGGTAACCGCGGGCCGGATGGAATAGTCGGACCATACCATGAAAAGGAAGGTAGCTTCTATACTGTTAAGGAAATATGGTCGCCTGTTCATTTCAATGAGATTGAACTTAAAAATGATTTCAAAGGATCATTTGAAGTTTCAAACAGGTTCCTCTATTCAAATCTGAATACATGTAAATTCACGTATGAGCTTTCAAGGTATATTTTTCCCGATGGTATTTCAGGGGATGTTTCAGGAGATATTGATTCGCCGGATATTAAACCGGGGGAAACAGGTACTCTGAGTGTAATATTACCTGATGACTGGAGAAACTATGATGTTCTTTATATTACTGCATCGGATCAATACGGGCGTAACATAAATACATGGTCATGGAATATTTCATCCGCGGATACTGTGGCTTCAAGAATTGTAATCCCTGTAACAGATAAGGCAAAAGTTACTGAAAAGGATAATATTCTAAGTGTAAAGAGTGGCAAGACGGAGCTGTCCTTTAACAGGAAAACAGGTAACCTTACCGGTGTTAAAAATGGCGGAATGGGAGTATCATTTAATGCAGAAAACCCGTTTGCCGGGTTTAAAAGAAAATTCAGAACAATCAGGCATCGTTCTGTTGATGATGGTTACAGGATAGAGATCCGTTATGACAGCGCATCATATACAAACTGGACTCTAATGGGTGATGGCTGGATTCGACTTGATTATGGATATTCCCTAAACGGATCTTATGATTTTACAGGTATTACTTTTTCTTATCCCGATGAACTTGTGACAGGTGCAAAGCTGCTTTGTGAGGGACCATACAGGGTTTGGAAAAACAGGTTAAAGGGAACTGTTTTCGGACTTTATGACAAAAAGTATAATAACACTGTTACGGGGCAGTCGTGGGATTATCCTGAGTTTAAAGGCTATTATTCGGGATTTTATGCTGCAAAGATAGAGACTCTTGAACAGGCAATAACAATAGTATCTGCAACCGACAAGCTCTTTCTTCATCTTCTGACACCTGCTTCTGCCACAAATCTCAATGGTGTAAGCAGCGGTATGTCGCCGGCATTCCCGGCAGGTAACATTTCTATTTTAAGTGGTATCTCACCGATCGGGACAAAGTTTTCAAGACCCGAACAGGAGGGCAGGCAGGGCGAAAAGAACAGGTTTTCGGGACCTTTCAGGGGAACCGTGTATTTCCGGTTTGGGGATTACTAAAATAACACATTTAAGGTATCCCTTGGGGCTGGTGTCGCAGCCACGGAGCGGCTGAATATGAATAACCCCGGATGCCAGTCCGGGGTTATGGAATATCTGAGATCTGCAACCCTGAAAGGGTTGAAAAAACTTCTGATTTTATACCTTCAGAAAGATCTTCTTCTTATAGAGAAAATACAGGAATAACCAGCCGATTGCAGTAATGCCTACGCCTTCTATAAAAGGCGTCCACGTTTCGGGGAGTAATTCAGCAAATCCTCCGAAGAAGAACTTCGTTGCAGCCCTGAAGCTTACTATCCTCTCGACAAGGTAAATCGTAATTGGATTGAGGCCGATCACTACAAAGAAGAAAGCCCATTTCTTATATTGCCATACATCAATAATGAGGTAGAAGATTGCAAACAGCAAAAGGCTGAGTCCGCCGACAAAACATACGAACGAGCTTGTCCAGATATTTTTGTTTATCGGGAAAGTGAGGTTCCATAGCTTTCCGATAACCATCAGACAAATTGCCGCAATTACAAGGTAAAGAACCTTCTTCAAAGGCTTTTTCGAAAGGTAATCCGACTTCATGAATTCACCTGTGAACATACCAAGCAGAGCTGTGCCTATAGCAGGAATTGTGCTGAACAATCCTTCAGGATCGTGATTCCCTAGGTAGAGCCTGCCCGGCATAAGAATTCTGTCGATATAGCTCGCAAGATTGCCTTCCTGTGAATATATGTCTGACGAACCAAGATCGTGTGCGGGGAAAAACATGAGAGCAAACCAGTAACCGAGTAGCAGTCCGCAGAACCATACTATGCGCCAGGTCAGCTTTGTATTCATGAATATAAGTGCTGCAAACATCCATGCAAGACCAATCCTTCCGAGGACGCTTCCGAATCTAAGTTCATCAATATTGAATTTCAATCCGTTATTATAAAGTAAACCGAGAAGGACAAGGATGAGACCTCTTCCTATTACATGTTTGTAGATTGATCGACGGCTGTCATTATTGGCAATTCTCTTTGACAATGAAAACGGGAATGATATACCGGCTATGAACAGGAAAAGCGGAAATATCATATCATAAAATACGAATCCATGCCAGGGCACATGATCGAGCTGCGTTGCCCACCATTGAAGCACAGGCCAGCCTGTTATCGCCGCGAGTCCGGTGAATATTCCTTCACCACCCATAATCCAGAACATATCGAATCCCCGTAATGCATCCAGGGAGTACAGCCTTTTTGATGCAGGTTTGTTTTCGCTTTCCATAAAATTTTATTTTTTTTGAATTTAAAGATATTGAAAAATGTAATCCGCAAAATCTTCGGGAAATGCGTTAAA
>DATALC010000024.1:0-9844 GCA_036261265.1 Bacteroidales bacterium | reverse complement strand
TGTTAATAATTTAACAGAAGATAAAACTTCCGGAAATTACAACTATGTTTCCGAAAAGTGTTACCCCCTTCCCTCTCCGGGGACGTACATTTGTATTGTGAATTAACAATAAAAGTTTAACTATTTAAAAATTATAATATGAATACAACCAAATGGATACTCGATCCTGCGCATAGTGAGCTTAATTTCAGGGTAAAGCACCTGATGATCACAAATGTAAAAGGTGAGTTTAAAAGATTTCAGGCAGAAATAACAGGTAATGATTTTGAAAGTTCAAAAATAACTGCTGTAGTGGACACAGATTCACTTTCGACGAATGATGAAAAAAGAGATGCCCACCTTAGAAGCGCTGATTTTTTTGATGTTCCGAATCATAATCAGATCACTTTTGAAGGGAAGAAAGTAACAAAAACAGGCGAAAACACATATAAGCTTACAGGAATTCTGAATATAAGGGGTATTCCTAAAGAGGTTACACTCGATGTCGAATTCGGAGGTATAAATAAAGATCCATGGGGAAATGAAAAGGCCGGGTTCTCGTTCACAGGAAAAATCAACAGGAAAGACTGGGGACTCAACTGGAATGCCGCTCTTGAAACAGGAGGGGTACTTGTTGGCGATGATGTAACAATAGGTGGAGAAGTGCAATTTGTAAAACAGGTAGTTTCCCAGGCAGCATGAACCTGAACCGGCTTAACGATATTAAAACTCAGCCAGGCGGTACGGGTAAGATGCCCGTGCTGTTCCTTGGCCATGGAAGCCCGATGAATGCAATTGAAGAGAATGAATTTGTTGCAGGTTTCAGGATGATAGCTGAAACTATTCCCCCTCCTTTGGCTATCCTGTGCATCTCTGCCCATTGGGAAACAAAGGGAACATTCGTTACGGCTATGGAAAACCCACCCACAATCCATGATTTCGGGGGATTTCCAAAGAAACTGTTCGATGTTCAATATCCGGCTCCCGGTAGTCCGGAACTTGCAAAGCATATTAAAGATACTGTCAGAAAAACTGCAACAGGGCTCGATATGAAATGGGGACTCGATCATGGCGCCTGGAGCGTTATAAAACATCTCTACCCCGATGCAGGTATACCTGTGGTTCAGATGAGTCTTGATTACTATCAGACAATTGATTACCATTACGAGCTTGCTGGCGAATTGGCGGATCTTCGCAACAAAGGCATCCTTGTCATCGGGAGCGGAAATATTGTACATAATCTTAGTTCAATTGCATGGGACAGGCTCAATGATGATGAATATGGTTTTGACTGGGCGTTTGAAGCCCGCGATAAAATGAGGCAGTTAATTCTCTCCGGTGATCATAAAACCCTGACATCATACCTGTCGCTTGGCAGCTCATTCAGAATGGCAATTCCGACACCGGAACATTTTCTTCCTCTCCTGTATGCTCTTGCTTTGCAGAAGAAAGATGAGATTATTACATTATTCAATGACAAGGTAATAGCAGGATCTATTGGAATGACATCTTTAAAAATCGGCTGAACTGGAATAATTCAGCTTACCTCCCGTTTGTATTAGTATAAAAATTTAATTTAGACTTAATGTTTAGATTTGTCTGACATCATAGATTTATTCACAGGAGCTGACAACTATGCAACTTACTACAGGAGAAAAAACAAAATTTGCTTCAGCCATTCGTACTTCTTCGGAAGAGATACTGAAAGAATATGACATTATCTCTTCGCAGAAGTTTTTTAATGAAATCTTCGGAACACTTACAGGAATTGCAGCAATCATCAACAGGAACAGGCAGGTTGTTTTTGTAAACCAGGGTTTCATTGAAATGCTTGGTATTTCAGATATTAAACCTGTACTTGGAAAAAGACTTGGTGAAATAATTTCATGCATCCATTCGGAAGGGGCAGGTGGTTGCGGCACATCTGTGGAGTGTTCTGTCTGTGGCACTGTAAATGCAATTCTCGAGAGTCAGAACACAGGGAAAAGATGCTCGCGTGAAGCCCTCATAACGTTAAAATCAGGAGGCATGCTTAAAAGCCTCGATCTTAATATAACCTCAACTCCGGTAAACCTTGCAGGACATACTTTCTATGCATTGCTTCTCCAGGATATAAGCAGTGAAAAAAGGCGGCTTGCACTCGAAAGGATATTCTTCCATGATCTTCTGAACTGTACAACAGGCCTTAATGGTATGCTCTCCCTGCTGAAAGAAGGCTCTGCGCCCGGATCAGAAAAGCACCTTGTAGAAATGTCTGAACAGGCAAGCAGGGATATTATTGAGGAAATTCAGCTTCACAGGCATATTCTTGCGGCAGAAAACGGCGATCTGAAGATCAATATTGAAACTGTCAATTCGAGTAAGCTCATTGACGACGCTATTACAAAGACGGGTTTTCATGAAGCCGGGAAAGACAAAAAGATATTTGTTGCTGATAATTCATGCGATACTGATCTGCAGACAGACAGGCTGATACTCCAGCGCGTCCTTATCAATCTTCTGAAAAATGCCCTTGAAGCATCGCTTGAAGGTGGAAATGTCCTTGCAGGTGCGGAGGATTCAGGCATATCAGTGAAATTCAGTGTAAAAAACGATCAGGTTATGCCCAGGGTGGTTCAGCTGCAGTTATTCCAGAGATCATTTTCAACTAAAGGAAAAGGCAGGGGCCTTGGCACCTACAGTATAAAGATGCTTACAGAGAATTATCTTAAAGGAAAAGTCACATTCATAAGTGAGCCGGGGACTGGAACAGTCTTCACTGTGGAGATATTTAAGACGTTCCCGGGATAGGGGAAGAGGGGGACAAAGGGTGAAGGGGAGAAGAATAAAAGAACTTCTCATATCGTTACTTGTGTCTCTAAAGCATTGATTATGAAACATTCTCCAAATTCATCATGCTCCACGCAAAGGCGCAGGAATATTCTACCTTATAATCCCGTTAGGGATTAATTATCGGTAGAAATTCCTGCACCAAATGAATAAAAGTTCCGTAGGAACGAATTATTGCTATGTTGAAGCCTCATCAATATACGGCCTCTCTCCAAACCTCTCCCCTGAAAGGGAGAGGCTTTGATTTTATGGATAACAGCATGATTGCCGAACTCCACACAAAGGCGCAGGAATATTCTACCTTATAATCCCGTTAGGGATTAATTATCGGTAGAAATTCCTGCACCAAATGAATAAAAAGTTCCGTAGGAACGAATTATTGCTATGTTGAAGCCTCATCAATATACGGCCTCTCTCCAAACCTCTCCCCTGAAAGGGAGAGGCTTTGATTTTATGGATAACAGCATGATTGCCGAACTCCACGCAAAGGCGCAGAAATATTCTACCTTATAATCCCGTTAGGGATTAATTATAGGTAGAAATTCCTGCACCAAATGAATAAAAAGTTCCGTAGGAACGAATTATTGCCACGAGGGCATAAAGCCAAAAAATTCAATTAAGCAGGCGCTGACCAGATAAATGGCGCCATGTTATTATATCTCCTATCAGAAATTTGATCTGCAATAAAACTGGCGAGATCAGCGGCGCTTATCTTATTGCCTTTGCAATCGGTATGACATGTTTCGATCCTGCTGACTGTTTCAGTAAGTTCAATAAAAGGTACCCTGACAATTGTCCATTCAAGATTGCTTTCCGAAAGGATTTTGTATTCATTCTGTTTATCCTTTAGGATGCTTCCAAAAAGCATCTTCATCATTTCTGTCCTTATCTTTGTCCTCAGTCCTTTCTTGTCTCCGGGGATATCGAGTGTGATACCTGTAACTACAACATATCTTTTCACCTGCAACAGGTTCATTGCTTTAATAATGTTCCCGGCTGCAATACTGAAAACCAGCTCCTCTCCTTTCGACTGTCCAAGTGTACTTATTACAGCATCACAACCCGATATCAGTGAATGGACTGTATTATAATCCTGTATATTCCCGGGAATAATCTCAATTTCAGCACTGATATCCCTGAGCTTTTCAGGCGTTCTTGCAAGCGCCCTGATCCTGTAATTTCTTTTTATGAGCTCTTTTAAAAGATAGCTGCCTGCCTTACCTGTGCCACCGATAACAGCAATTCTTATATCATTTTTCATTGTTAATTCTGTTTTAACCCTGTCTTCATATCTGCAAGCAAAGCATTTACAAAAAACAGATTTATTGTTATAAATTATATTGAGAGACCGTCAATCAGTTGATAGTGATTGCCGTCAGGCTCAATGCCTGATTAATGAAAGAATTGTAATATTGAAGCTATCTTTTAATGATACAAATCTATACATTTTCACCTGATATCAATCACCGGTTAGCAAGTATAGATTGTCTAGTGTATTGTGAAGTATCTTTATGCAGGGATTGTGAGATAGAAAACTGTGCCATCCCCTTCTACTGATTCGAACCATATATCACCATCAAGAGAATTAGCGAGGTGTTTTGCAATTGTAAGACCCAGTCCTATCCCGGGCAGAAGAGACTGTCGCTCATCTTCAAGCTTTTCAAATGCTATAAACACCTTGTCCTGTTTGTCTGCGGGTATCCCCTCACCTGTGTCCTTTACGTAAAAAACAACTGCTCCTGTTTCAGTCCTGAATCCGATCTCTATGAATCCTTCATGGGTGAACTTCAAAGCATTATGTATAATATAGCTAAGCACCTGTCTGACCTGTGAGATATCCGAAACGAACTTTGCATCCGGTTCTTCCTTATTTGTGCGGATAAGAATGGCGCTCCTCTCAAGCGCATACTTTTCGGTATTGTAGTACTCCTGAAGTTCATCAATGATGGATGCAGCTGAGCATTCGCAATCTCTTTTAACCTTCATATCGCCGCTCTGAATCCGTGATAACTCAATTATTTCGTCGACAGTGCTAAGAAAGCGTTGGCTGCTTTCAGAAACAAAATGATAGAATTCCTTCTTCTGGTAATCGTTGAATTTCGAAGATGATAAAAGATCTGTAAATCCTACCAACCCGTTAAGCGGAGTCCGGAGCTCATGAGTTATGTTGCGGATAAAAGCATTTTTAATACTTTCCGCCACCTGGGAACGTTTCCTTTCCTCTTCGAGCTGTTTTTGCATTTCCTCAATCTTGCTGACAGTCGACTCTTTCTCGCATGATATCGCGTCTGCAATGTTTTGCATTTTTATGATTCCCAGGAAATCCTCATCACGGAAGACAGGCAGAACATGCTGGTTTACCTTTATCATTTTGTAGTAAGCGGATTCAACATCTTCGTTGGCATCGATCCGTTCAACTGTGCCAATACAATCAATTACGATCTTGTGCGGCCGTGCGATTATATCCGAAGGAGTAAGCACTCCATAGAACATCTTCCGTTCGTCCTGTACAACGACAAAATTCTTCTGCACAAGAATATCTTCTATCGAATTTACAGGGGTATCGGGATGAACTACATGGAAGTCGCCGGAGACAAGACTGGAAAGGTGCATCTAGAAATTATTGGTGTCGAGTTCAATTGTGTCATAGGTGATCTTAAGTTTAAAATCAACTTTCACAATTTCAGAAATAGAAGTGAAAGGAAAAACTTTTTCAGATAAAATTTCAATTACCTTGTCCTTATTTATCTTATTCAGCAGCCGGCGATTTATGTAAACCGCTTCAACAACATCATGCTCTATTTCAAATACATCATACTCATTTGGCACAAGGAACTGGAATGATTTATACAGGCCGTTTTTTCCCTGGGGACATTTTTTCCCGATTATAAGTATTTCTTCGAAAGGAGGCAGTTTAATCTCTTCAAAGCTAAGTTGAACATAGTACCTCTTGATTGAGTTCTCGGTCATGAATTCGACATTTTAAAACAACAACATTGACTTTAATATTCATAGTAGAGATTGCAGTTATTGTAAAAGTATGTAAAAAAATTTTTTAAAGATTCCTTTTTGTTGAGTTTTTAATTGTGAAAACATTCGCAAAATGTGAAAAAAAGTTAAGATGTGAAGGATCGACGACTGAAGGATCTCCTTCGTATCCTGAATGTTTCTTGTACCGGCTCACTTCGACTACGCTCAGTGAGCAAAATAAAAATTCATTCACCAATCTCCATTCCAAATCAAATATCTGCGCTCTCTGTGAGCCCGGCATTGAGCGCCGGCAACTCTGCGTTTCCTGCGTTTAAGAAGAAGTTTAACATCAATCAGAATCTAAAAAACTACATTTTTTTGTGTTTTTAAATATTTTCTTATATTTGTTTAAAGTCTGTTGTTTACTGAGACTGCAAAACGTGCAGATCAATGATATAGATAACCTATAACTAACTAATTACAAGTCTGCATTCATTTTGATGCGCTTTACAATAAAAATATATAACAGGATCTTTTTCCTGATTCTTCTGACGTATTCTTCTTGTTTTGTCTCAGGGCAGCAGTTGACTACTGAAGAAACACGAATTCATGCTTTAATTGATAAGGTTGAACGTGAGAACAGGTTTGTTGAAGAGCTGAATAGCAATAACCTTACAAATCTGCCTGTAGGCATTAAGAAGACTATAAGCAATGTGACAATAACTATTGCTATCGATAGCGCCACTCTTTTCCCGGGTGGAATGATAATCAATGCATATTCACGCTTCCTCCTGCCCGGAAGCCAGACTTACTTAACCTTCGAGCTTAAAGGAGCCGTTATTACACCCGCCGGTTTATCGATGGCAGGGCCGACAAGGCTTGTCCTTATCACAAACAAAAAGATCCGCTTTAATGATCAGATTACCCTTGGTCTTGCCGCAGATGAAAGAAACTATATTGATTGGGATTGCAATGGTTTCCGTTCTGTAAGCCTGAGTGGCTTATTTGAATTTTCCGATTTCTTCATCCCTGATGATACTGTAAGCAGTGTTGTAACTGCAGGCTTTGAGGTTAATACATCTGATCTTAACAACATCCTCGTATCTACTTCAATAACTCCCTTCCGCCTTAAAGGAATGAGCAACATGTCATTCGCGGTAAGAAATGCCACAATAGACATGAGTGATTTTGTGAATTGTGAAGGATTCGTGATGCCCCAGGACTATCAGATGATCTTTCCCGATGCACCTCAGCTATGGCGGGGATTTTTCCTGAAAGAAGTTACGGTAAAGCTTCCTTCTGAGTTGGGCTCAGGCAGTACACGAACTGAAATAAGCGCCAGGGACCTTCTTATCGATGATTTTGGAATATCCGGGAGGTTATCTGCTACGAATGTACTGTCGATTGATAACGGCGAAGCTTCAGGGTGGCCATTTTCAATTAATAGCCTTGAAATAGGTCTTATACAAAACAAGCTTGTTGCCGGAAATATAGAAGGATTGATGAAAGTACCCTTCCTGGGCGATGAACCTCTCGGGTATATGGCCCAAATAATGAATTACAACAATGATCTGAATTACACTTTTGCAATAAAAACAACTGCTGAGAAAGAGTATCCCTGTCCATTCGGCGGTACAGTCAGGCTCGACAAAAGTTGTGTTTTCAGCATGAAGAAGTTTAACGGGAAATTTATACCCTCGGCAATACTTAACGGGGCTTTTAATCTGTCATCTGAAACAACCGAGTTAAAGGGAATTCGATTTGAACAGCTCTACCTTATTGCAGAGTCGCCTTATATTAAAGGAGGTAAGTTTGAATCTCCGGGAGGTACCGGCTTTAAGCTTGCCGGTTTCGGACTTTCTGTCGATAGCATTTCACTTGCTTTCACGTCAGGAAGGGCGTCATTAAGGCTTAACACTAAAGTTGCTCTGACAGGAAGGAATGAAAAAGGAATCAGCGCCTCAACCCGGTTTTATATGAATGCCTCAATGAAGAAAGAGCCTGGTACGGGAGGTGGTGACAGGTTAAAGTGGACCTATGATGGTATTGTGCTGGAAGATGTAAAAGTTAAAGGCAATGTCTCGCTATTCACTTTGTCCGGTAATGTGGCCATTTATAATGATCATCCTGTTTACGGCGACGCATGCATGGGAAAGGTAGCCTTCACAGCAGGCAAGATAATAAAAGATACTACCAGGGTTGAAGTTATTTTTGGCAACAAGCCTGATTTCAGATACTGGTATGTTAAAGTGGACATACCGACAAATATCATGATTGGAACGGTTACATTGAGTCACATAGGCGGAGGAGCATACAGCAACATGGAAAGAACCAACGTGACAACAACGAATTTCAGCAATTTAAGTTCCGATTATCTCCCCGTAAAGGATGCAGGCATCGGATTTATGGCAGATGTGGGACTTTATGTAAAAAACAAGAAAATATTCAATGCCGATGCAATGCTTGAAATTGCCGTAAATTCAACCGGAGGTGTCAGGTTCATCAGATTCGCCGGAGAGGGAAGATTCTTCTCACCAGATGATGATAAACAACCAAGCGTGAAGGCTTCTCTCAGCATGACATACAGCAATGAGTATGACAGCTTTCATGCCAACCTGCAGGTTTACATGAACATTGCAAACGCTGTAAGAGGAATAGGACCAAATGATCTTTTGGGCGAAGCGGTTATACACAGTGATCCGAAAGACTGGTATGTCTTCATAGGAAGACCCTCAAGTCCCCTGGGAGTTGATGTTTTAGGACTTATTACGACACAAACATACTTCATGGCAGGTACAAAGATCGAGAGTATGCCGTTGCCTCCTTCCGAAGTATCCAAACTCATACCTGATCTTAAAGCCGATTTTCTGGCGAATGAATCCGGTTTCAAAACAGGCCGGGGAGTAGCATTCGGTATAAGGTTTAATGCAAGCGCAGGAGTTGGTGAGAAAAAGGGATTTGTATATGCCACCTTCAGCGCGGGAGCAGGAGCTGATATAATGTTGCAGGATTTCGGAACTGCCACCTGCCTGGGACGTAGCGGACCCATCGGCATCAATGGCTGGTATGCTTCCGGCCAGGGGTATGCATATCTTCTTGGGAGGATAGGAATAAGGGTAAAAGGTTCTGAATTCGACATTATGAGCGTTGCAGCAGCATTGCTTGTCCAGGCCAAGATGCCAAATCCATCCTGGTTCAGCGGTAATATTGCTGCCAGATATAGTGTTCTTGGGGGACTTGTAAAAGGAAAAGTTAATGTTAAGGTTGTCCTGGGAGAAGAATGCGAATTTGTAACAAACGGGAATGAGCTTGGAGGAATTGAACTAATTGGTGATATCAGCCCAACCACTGGAAGCAAAGAAGTTGATGTCTTTACCGCCCCACAGGTTTCATTTAATACAACTATCAACAAGGAATTCGGAATGGTAAACCTCAATGATGATTATGCAGTATACCGTGTTATTCTGGATGAGTTTAAATTATTTTCCGCGGACAAAACTGAGATCCCCGGAACAACTAAGTTGAATCCTGCAGGCGATATGGCTACATTCGAGTTTAACAATGTACTGCCCGGCAGACAACAGATAAATTTATCGGTAAAAGTACATGTCGAGAAAAAATCACCAACAGGTTGGGAAATCCTTGCAGGAAACAAGGAAGCGAAAACTGTCAGTTTCGGCACTGGTGATGAGCCAAAATCAATTCCTGCCAGTAACGTTGCATACAGTTATCCATTAAGGGATCAATATAATTTCTACAGATCAGAGTACTCGAAAGGATATATTAAACTGAAAAACGGTTTGGTAAATCTGTTTAAGCCTGTAAGCGATGGGATAACCTGGAAATACCTGGCAAGGTTTAAAAGTGATAACCAGGTTTTGGAAACTAATGTCTCTTATGATGATCCTGGGAAAACTGTGTCATTTGATATTCCGGCAAATCTTGTCAATTCGAAGATCTACGAACTGATAATCCTGAAGAAACCTGTTGGTTCCGGCAGTATTGATGATAATCTTTCAAGAAATCAGGTCAATTTAACAACCAAAGATCCGGAGGATTCTCTGAG
>DATALC010000022.1:0-8157 GCA_036261265.1 Bacteroidales bacterium | reverse complement strand
ATCCTGGAAAACTCATTCGAATTCTAGACTTGTATTACTCGACGAGATTTTCCATCATCTCGCCTGGTTGTTTACTTCAATAATTCAAAGAACTTGTATCCTCCGTAGCCTTGGCGAAGGAGGATCTTTCGCCTATCTTTTTTGCCCTCGCGGGCTCTGTTTCAACTTTGGGACGACAAAGATAGATCATTTATCTTTTTCACCAAAAAAAATTGAGATTTTTTTTGTTTTTTTTGATACTGCCTGCGCGGTACCATTTTCAACTTTCACTCTCTTCAGTCTTTCAATCAACATCGCTTTTTAAAAGCGGGTGCAAATATATGAAATGATTTTTCACTCGCAAATAAGACAACAAAAAAATCTTTTTCGGTTGCCGCTTATATTATTTGCTCTTGTCATCATTTTTTCAATCAACGCATCGCCTGAAAGCGGGTGCAAATATAGACATTGATTTATTTGAAACAACATTTTTCTGATTTTTTTTGAGTAAATAATCATACCTCCTTTTAATGCGCTGATAATTAATGAATTTCAATTTAAACATGTAATTTATCGCGTGAGAATTCTTATAATTTATGGGATTTCAGTATTTTAGCGTTTATTTTCAAAAGATGTCGAACATTGTAATTATTCCAACTTACAGAGAAAGAGAGAACATTGAGGCAATTATCAAAGCAATCTGCGAATTACCTGTAGAGTTCGACATCCTCATAATCGATGATAATTCTCCTGACGGAACAGCAGGTATTGTCAACTCTCTCATGCAATCACACTCTAACCTTCACCTTATCGAAAGGCCAGGCAAACTTGGTCTTGGAACTGCTTATATAACAGGTTTCAAATGGGCGCTGGAAAGATCATATAACTATATATATGAGATGGATGCTGACTTCTCCCACGATCCGCGTGATCTTCCAAGACTTTACAGAGCATGCAATGATGAAGGAGCTGATGTCGCTATTGGTTCAAGGTACATAAGCGGAGTTAATGTTGTTAACTGGCCCCTTTCCAGGGTACTGATGTCTTATGTGGCATCAATCTATGTAAGGATAATTACAGGAATGAGGATAATGGATACAACGGCGGGTTTCGTTTGTTACAGGAGAGAAGTACTTGAGAAGCTTAAACCGGAACACATAAAATCTGTCGGATACGGATTTCAGATTGAAATGAAGTTCACTGCATGGAAGATGGGATTCAGGATCGTCGAAGTTCCAATTATATTTACTGATCGCAAAATGGGTTCCTCAAAGATGACAGGCGGCATTTTCAATGAAGCTCTCTGGGGTGTTCTCAGGATGAAACTAAGAAGTATTTTCAGACAATACCCCAAAAAATAATCATCCATCCGGCAAACCAGAACTCAAAAGTCATAAGCTAAGTCTGAAAATAATCAACTACTAACCTTGAAAAAGGAAATTCAACAATGAGCAGCATCCTGATAAAAAATGCCACAATTGTAAATGAAGGAAAAAGAAATCCCGGAGATCTTCTTATCAAAGATGAAATTATAGCTGAGATCGGTTCGTCTGAGAACATGATTATTCCCGCCGGAACTGAAATAATTGATGCAACAGGAAAGCTTCTATTGCCAGGGGTGATTGATGACCAGGTACATTTCAGAGAACCGGGGTTGACACATAAAGGAGATATATTCACGGAATCTATAGCCGCAGCCGCTGGTGGAGTGACTTCTTTTATGGATATGCCAAATACAGATCCGCAAACAACTACAATTGAGCTTCTTGAAGAGAAGTATAAAACAGGTTCAGATAGTTCTGTAGTCAATTATTCTTTTTATATAGGAGCGACAAATGATAATCTTGTTGAATTGCTGAAAGCCGATCCTGCAAGAGTATGCGGAATCAAGCTTTTCATGGGATCGTCAACAGGTAATATGCTTGTTGATAGGGAGGATTCTCTCAGGGAATTGTTCAGACATGCTCATATCCCAGTTGCCGCACACTGTGAAGACGAATATGAAATCAGGAAGAACATGGCGTTTTACAGGAGTAAATATGGCGAGAATGTGCCGATAAAAATGCACCCCTTCATCAGATCGCGCGAGGCATGCCTGGCTTCTTCATCGCATGCAGTTGAGCTGGCTTCAGAATACAATACAAGACTGCACATCCTGCACCTCTCAACTTCAGAGGAGATGCAATTGTTCAGTAATGCCCTGCCATTATCTCAAAAGCGAATTACGGCTGAGGTGTGTGTTCACCACCTGTGGTTTGAAGATTCATCATATGAATCTCTGAAGTCAGGTATAAAATGGAATCCGGCAATAAAGACAAGGGCCGACAGGGATGCTCTTAGATCCGCAGTAAACAGGAATCTTATTGATGTCGTAGCTACAGATCATGCCCCTCATACTATTGACGAGAAAAAACAAACTTATTTCAAGTGCCCGTCAGGAGGCCCTCTCGTTCAGCATTCACTTGTAATAATGCTCGAATTATGGCAGAGAAAGATCTTTACTCTTGAGAAAGTTGTCGAGATGATGTGCCATAATCCGGCTATCCTCTTCAACATATCTGATCGTGGCTTCATCAGGAAAGGATATAAAGCCGATCTCTGCATTGTTGATCCTTTCGACCCCTGGACTGTTTCAAAGGATAATCTCCTGTACAAATGTAAATGGTCGCCTTTTGAAGGGACAACATTCAGGTCAAAGGTTACAACAACTATAGTCAATGGTACTATAGTATACAATAATGATGTTGTTAATGAAGGTTACAGGGGACAGAGGCTTCTGTTCAACAGATGATTCAGCAGAATTCAGCTTTTTGCTACTCTCCTTTTCTGACTACAAATCTCACTGTGCTTCTTGTTCTTTGCTCAAGCAGAAGTTCCCTTCCTGAAAGAAGAGTTATGATTGACTCATCAGTATAATGCCGTATTGTGAGCATCTCAACATCTTCATTATAGACAACAGTGAATTCAGGTTTGAGATCCTCAATGAACGCCCTGACCTTTTCACGTTCATCATTTACACAAACATCAATGCTTACGGCGCTTGCTTCAACAATATTAACCTTGATACCCCTGTCGGAAAAGTATTTGAATATCCTGCTGAGGTTATCCCCCATCACAAATGAAAAATCATTTGGAAGGATTGATATCAGAATCTGATCTTCCTTTTTAATATAAACAGGAACTACCTGCCTGATTTCAGGCTCGGCCCTTATAACTGTTCCGGGCAGACCGGGTGATATAAATGACCTGACATTCAGAGGTATGTTTTTATTATGAAGAGGTTTTATAGTCTTGGGATGAATTACTTTTGCGCCTGAGAAAGTCATTTCTACAGCTTCCCTGTAAGAAATTTCATCAAGTTTCAGAGTATCCTCCATCCACTTCGGATCAGCATTCAAAATTCCGGGAACATCCTTCCATACCGTCAGACTCTCCGCATCGATCATGTTTGCAATTACTGCACCTGTATAATCTGAACCTTCACGACCAAGGGTGGTAGAGAAACCTTCTTTGTCAGCCCCGATAAAGCCTTGGGTCACATAGATCCTTGTATGAATAAAATTGAAAACGCTCCTGATTCTTTCGAGACTTTCATTCCAGAGGATATTTGCATCCCTGTATCGTGAATCAGTCAGGAGATATTTCCGGATGTCAATCCATTCAACACCCGGAAAAACTGTTTTAAGGTAACCAGCTACAATTATTGTCGACCAGATCTCACCATGAGAAACTACCTGGTCATATATAAAATCATAATCATAACCTTTATTAATCTCAAGGTACTCCTCCAATTTATGAAATGATTCATCAATTTCAGCTTTCACAGGATTGCATGAAGTAAAAATTTCCTTCATTACCTGTACGTGATAATTGTATATAACTTCTAAGGTATTTTTATAATTCTCATTGCCCTGGAGCCATTCTTTAAGAAGCTTCTCAAGCGCATTCGTAGTCTTTCCAAAAGCCGAAACGACAATAACCAGATCTTCCTTTTCAAATGAAACAATGCCCGAAAGATTAATGATTCCTTCCCCATCTTTTACGGATGCACCTCCGAATTTATAGACCTTCATGAAAATATTTTTTGTAAAAATACTTTAAACCGGAGTGACTATAGTGAATAAAGTGACTAAAGTGACTAAAGTTATGAACAGATTACAGGGATCTATGGTTTGTTACAAAGTAAGTAGAGTGACTAAAGTGACTAAAGTTATGTGATATCATATTTTATACGTGATGAAGAGCTATAATATTACTACTCTTAATGATTTTATCAACCTTAAGCAGAAGGATTTTCCTTTTGCAAAAGGGGAGCTGTCGAGTCTTCTCAGTCATATAGGCACCGCTGCAAAGATGGTGAACAAGAAAATCAATAAGGCAGGCCTTGTCGATATTACAGGCAGGTCAGGAGGGATCAATATCCAGGGAGAAAACCAGCAGAAGCTTGATGTTTATGCCGATGAGGTTTTTATAAATGCATTATTATCAAGCGGAGAATGTTGCGGCGTAGCCACGGAAGAAAATGAGAATGAAATCGCTTTTACAGAAACATTCGCAACAAATGCAAAATATATTGTTTGCATGGATCCCCTGGACGGTTCATCAAACATAGATTATAATGTGTCTGTCGGATCAATCTTTTCGATCTATCTCAGGCAGTCAGCCCGTGGCGATAAGGCAAACATCGCTGATTTTCTGCAGGAAGGATCAAAGCAGGTGGCAGCGGGATATGTAGTATATGGTTCTTCAACAATGCTTGTTTATACCACAGGTAACGGTGTGAACGGTTTTACTCTCGATCCTTCTCTTGGCGAGTTCTGCCTCTCGCATCCCGATATCAGAACGCCCGAATTCGGTTATATATATTCTGTAAATGAAGGAAATTATGTTCATTTCCCCTCAGGGATTAAAAAGTATATAAAATATTGCCAGGAAGAGGATGCTGATTCCGGAAGACCATATACATCAAGGTACATAGGATCGCTTGTTTCGGACTTTCACCGGAACCTTCTGAAAGGTGGTATCTTCCTTTATCCACAAACGTCACATGCTCCAAAAGGGAAACTAAGGCTTGTTTATGAATGTAATCCAATCGCATTTATTGCAGAGCAGGCACGCGGAAAAGCAACAGACGGCGGTCAAAATATCCTTAAGATCAAGCCAGTATCATTGCATCAGCGCTCTCCTTTTTATGCAGGTTCGGCTTTTATGGTCGATAAGGTAACTGATTATCTTGAAGAGTGTGGTTCTGATCCGGCATTGCAGCAGAAAAAATCATTACTGAACAGCTTTTAATATATCATCACTTCTTTGTAGTATCTGTTATATGGGAATGTTTTAACATCCATACTGTCATTCTTAACAGATCCTGACGGATTTTCAGACGTGACACTGCGATTCATCTTTTGAAGGCAGCGTGTTGCAAGAACAGATGCTGTTATCAGACACAAAATCATACTGAAGATTACTATAGCCTGTCCGCTGTAAACTCTTCTGATTTTAAGATTCTTTTTCATGGTTGCCCTGGTTTTCAGTATAAAGACCGGCAACCTGTACCATTGCTGCATCAGAAAGCGTAATTTTTTTAAAATAATTTTGTTACAGCTTAAACGAAGGGCACATGGGGATAACATAATGCCAGATCATTAACATAAGATTAAAATCAGAATTAAGGTTTTTGACCACGGTTTCAGATGCCTTATTCATATCTCAGCGCCTTAACAGGATTGCCTGATGCAGTTTTCCAGGTCTGAATACTTATTGTAAGAGTTGCAAGGGAAACCGAAATAATACAGGAGACTGCAAAAATCCATATTGAGATTGTCGTCTTGTAGGCAAAACTCTGAAGCCATATATTCATTGCATACAACGAAATAGGACAGGCAATGATGAAAGATACTAAAATCCATGGGAGAACATCTGAATTTAGCATACTCACAATCTCAGCAGTGCCTGCTCCATTGACCTTCCTTATTCCAATTTCTTTTATTCTTCTTTCAGAGCTGAAAATAGAAATCCCAAGGAGTCCGATACCGGCAATAAATATTGCAAGCAGTGCAAAGAAAAATATCAGACCCTCGAATCGTCTTTCGGAATTATATTGAAGATCATATGTTTCATCCAGCATTTTATAGTCAAATGAAAAAGCAGGACATACTTCCCTCCAGGCTTCTTTAATTCTTTTAATAGCAGTATTCATATCATTCCCTGCAATCCTGATATTTACATAGTTTTTGTACTGATCTGTATTAAAAAACAATACGGGAGTTTTTTCATATTGTAATCCCCTGTAATGAAAATCATTCACTATCCCGATAATTGTACCCGTCATACCGTTGCCTGGTGTGATGACCTGCCCTATGGGATCCTTGAGGTTGTATGCTTTTATTGCAGTTTCATTAATAAGATAAGTAGTCTTAAGGTCCGCTGCATCGCTGGCGGAGAAATTTCTTCCCTCTTTAATTTTAATTCCCAGTGTAGTGAGATAGAAAGGATCAATATAATTATTGAAATATTTATTTTCTTCACCTTCAATTTTTACACAACACCAGGAGCCCCAGTAATTACCTGGGATCCTGCTTGAATAGGTTATTCCGGCGATTTCAGGAAGTGAACTCAGTTTTCCCCTGAATAGATCCGTATGTTCTTTCAACTGGGAATTTAATTTCAGGATAACAACATTTTCTTTGCTGAATCCAAGATCTTTTCTATTCATGAACTGAAACTGGCTGTTGGCAATCAGAGTACATGAGATCAGTGTTATTGAAATAACATTCTGGAAGATTATCAGTCCGTTCCTTACAATCCTGCTTCGACCATAGCGTCTGCTTTTCATGAAATTAACGCTGAACAGACTAATGTGAATGCTCGGGTATATTCCCGCAAGAAAGATAAATGTCAAAAATCCAGCAATCAGAATAACAGGATTATTCTTCCTGAGGAATTCTGAATAAATGACTGAAAAGCCTGTAATTGATTTTAAAGCAGGATTTATAAACCAGATAATCAGAAATGCCACAACAACAGAGATTGAAACGTATAACGCCGTCTCAATAAGAAATTGAATCACAAGATTTGATATTGAAGCGCCCTGGAGCTTGCGTAGAGATACCTCTTTTGATCTTGATAATGCACCCGCTATTGTAAGATTAATGAAATTGACTGCAGCAAGCAGAAGAATAAAGATAGAAACCGCTATAAGAATATTATTATAAGTTATATTGCCGTGCTTTGTGTTGCTCTCATTCTCCATTTCGGAAGAATAATAGATACTCTCAAACGGAGTCAGGTGAAATACCTGGTCATAATGCATTTTATGCAGCAGGTCATTTATTCTTTTCTCATAAACAATGGCATTTGTATTGTCAGGTATCGCAAGGTATGTCGGGTAACTCCATCCATCGTAAGCTTTTAATACCCCGGGTGATACTATTTCTTCAAGAGTTACAATTGAGGCAATTGCTTCAATCTTCAGGTGAAGAAAGGGATTATCTTTTATCACGCCCGTAACAGTGAAATCAACTTCGTTTTCCATCTTGATAACCCTGCCTGTAACACGGTTTGTACCGAAGAGCTTAACAGCAACCGATTCGGTAAGCACTATTGAGAATGGAGTAACAAGAGCAGTTGCGGGATTCCCTTCAATGAATCTGAATGGAATAACCCTGAAAAACGTACTATCGGCAAACATCAGATCGGGAAGGTTGAAAGGATTATTGTCGACCTGCACACCTACGTCAGTAGAAAAGTTCATCCGGGTGACAGCAAGATCGTTCATATCCTGCGATATTGCATGTCCTATTACAGGCGGCATGCTTGCCCAATGTGCATCAAGCCTGTATACATTACCGCTATTTTCAAGGCCTTTATCATAACTGTTCTCCCGCATAATATAAGCCCAGATAATCATGATTGCAGCAATGCTGATAGTCAAACCTGCGACTTTTATCAGGGTTATCTTCATGTTATGCCTGAAGTTCCTGAATGATATTTTAAGAGCCTTAGTTAAAAACATAGCACTTTTGATTTTTAATTAGTTATTTGATGTTTCGACTCATTCATGTCTCAATGCATCGACAGGATTTTTTCTTGCAGCCCTCCAGCTCTGCCAGCTGATTGCGATAGTTGCAATGCCGATCATCAGCAATCCTGCAACAATAAAAATCCAACAGCTCAGTG
>DATALC010000051.1:0-8237 GCA_036261265.1 Bacteroidales bacterium | reverse complement strand
AGGGAAGTCCGCAAGCCTCTTCCAACTGCTTGAAATAGTGACCTGGTCTGTCCATTTTGATCCGCCATGGTACTTGATTCCTATTTTAAATGCTGAAAATGGAAGCAGTTGCAATGGATTTTCATGATTATAGATATCAATCTTGATTGAATCGGCAGACATGCTGGCTGGTGTAACAACAATATACTGTGAGGCCGAACCTATACACACTTCAGTGATAGATCCAAGATTTGCTCCGTAAACTGTAAGTATGCTTCCATATCTCACACTTGCCGATGATACTGATGTCAATAATGGTTCCGGAGGAGCATCGATTGTTGTAAATGAGAGCTCAGAACCGTATGCTGTACCAATAGTGTTCTCAGCTTTAACCCTGTAATAATATGTTGTATTCGGAAGCAAACCTGACAATGAAGCAGTAATTACTTTTTCGCCATTCCCATTCAGATTCATCGGACTCGCAGCAACAATATTATAGGAAGCATTCGCTTTCCTGTATTCAAATCTTACAACACATGATGAATTATTCGGATTCACACTTCCGTTCAAAGTAGCCGTATAGGCGTCCACCTGACTTGCGGAAAGTGTTGTGGCATCAGCAGTATCAGCTACTGTAATGAAAGTATTATCAAGGCCTTCAGATATTCCCGCAGAGTTACTTGCTTTAATTCTGTAGTGATATGTCGTATTTGGAGTCAAACCTGTCAGCGTAGCGCTTACATCTTTCAGGCTATCACCTGAAAGTTCATCAGGCACAGCAACTATCGCCAGCCCATAGCTTGTTGTAGTCCCGTATTCAAATTTTACAGTGCATGACAGATTATTCGGATCTATATTTCCATTCAGAACAGCAGTACGGTCAGTCACAAGGGTGGCAGGTTTTGTCGTGACATCAGGTGCTATAGAAGCAGTATTAAAAGTCAGATCATTACCGTAGCTGATTCCAAGACTATTTTCAGCTTTCACACGGTAATGATAAGTAGTACTGGGTGACAATCCGATTATTGTAACAAGAACTGAGGAGATAGTGTCTCCTGAAACTTTGTCTGGCATTGCCTGAACACTCTTATTATAGTTATTTGAGGTACCATATTCAAAGGTTACTGTTGTTACAAGACCATTCGCGTTCACTGATCCATTCAGTTTTGCTTCAACTGCGGATATGACGTTTGCAGATTTAGTATTAACAGACGGCAGATCACCGGCGGTTTTGAAAGATTCCTCCGGACCATACCCGGTTCCATTTACATTCACTGCATAAGCTCTTACATAATATACAGTACCTGGAGCGAGTCCCTTTAAATTGCTTGTAAATGGTTGTATTCCTGTTCCGTCAGCTGTATGCTGATCATCAATTGTCGGTTCCTTTTCAATGCTCCAGCAAACTCCTTTCGTAAGAATTGATTCACCTCCGTCTGATGCAATCTCACCTCCCCCTGTTGCAGTTGTGACTGTAATATCTGATATTTCAGAAGTTAATACGATAGGGCGTTCTTTATTGCAACTTGTCAATAAAATACTTACAATGAAGAACAGATTTGAAATTTGCTTTGCATTGTTCATATTGCAGAGATAAAAATGACTGTGATCTAAATTAGGAAAAAAATATTTCAAATCACATGAGTCATCTTTTTATTTTTTCAGCTCACCATACGCTGATAAAAGACCTCCACTGAATGTGCTGCTGTTATACTTATTTATTATTGCATTCTGCCCATTCCTCCCCATAGATTTTCTGAGCTCCTCATCATCGAGCAGTGTTAATATATTAACAGAATATTCTTCATTGTTCCTGAATACTAGTCCGCATTTGAATTTTTCAACAAGATTCGCCTGAGGCCTGCAATCAGATACAATCAAAGGTTTGCCTCCAAGCATGTAATCATAAATTTTATTTGCAATTCCCGATTCATGCTGAGGATTTTTTCTGAATGGGGCAAGACATATATCGCTTATGTCAAGATAGCCCGGGAAATCTTTAGATTCTATCCAGGGTATATGTTTAAGTTTTCCGGTAAGATAGTTTCCCGATGAAAGCTCATTGAAGCGGACTTTATCTTTTTTGTCTATGGGTCCGATTAGCAGAAGATTAACATTATATCCATTACTGACAATGTCAGAGAAAACCTTCAGGGTCTCGAAGATGCCGCGTCTTTCAGCAATGATTCCATAATAGAGCAGTACCGGGAAATCATTTCCGAAAGGTTTCTCAAACTTCTTTTTATTTGTGTACTCAGGCGCTGTCAGATCCGGGACATTCGGGAATACAATGAACATATCTTCATGCAGATAAGGATATTCACTCATGAGAGATTCCATGTATTCCCTGCTGAGTACAACAATTTTATCTGCATACCCTAGATATTCGGATTCTTTCTTCTTCCAGGCACCGGGTTTTGAAAACAGATTTCTCAGGAAACCCTTTGTCCAGTTATATGTTGTCACCTGGAACGGGTAATTCTCGTGAAGGTCGAGGATCATCGGGATCTTTCTGCCGGAACGTTTAATGCCTGAATGCGCAGCTTTCGACATATACAGATCATGTACATGGATTATGTCCGGATTAACGCTGCTGATGAACCCGGATATTTTCCGGGCCCAGAATGATTCATATAATGGGATTGCATTCTGGAAGAAGAACAAAGTGTCCTTTAGCTTCCTGTTGATCAGAATTCTTGAAATACTGATTCCTTCTATGTTTTTATACTCTTTCCCGAAACCAAGGCATAGAACGTGTACATCATAACCTGCCGATTTCAGGATCATTGCCTCCCGCCTGACCCTTGCATCGTTATTGAATTCATTATCAACAATGATTCCTGCTTTCATCTGCCTGTTGCCTGAAGCATTGAGATTAGTTTCCGGGTAAGCTCTTTCCTGCTGTATCCCTTCGGAGCAGGCATATTATCTGCCATTTCAGGGATTTGCTTCAGAAAATCCTTTATATTTTCAGTATCATCATAACCGAATGTCTTTCCATGACCTGTTTCATCAAGGATCTTTGCAGCGTCGCCATCAGTGGGACCAAGGCAGATCACCGGCCTGCCTGAAGCCAGGTATTCGAACAGCTTTCCTGTAAGAATGCTCCTGCTGCTTACATGCTTTGGAATAATTAAAAGGAGTGCCGAGCTTTCACGCGTATACCTTACTGCTGTCCTGTGATCTGTATATGAAGTAAACTGAACATCATCTGACTTTAAAGTTGTAAGTATAGATCTTTTTTGCTTATCAGATACGGCGCCAATGAACCTCAGGAGTATCTTTGTTTCACTTGATGTAATTGCTTTTAGAAATCCTTCAATAGGATAAATGTCGGATAATGTCCCTGTATATGTTATTGTGTACCCGGTGCATTTCATAACTATATCACTGAAGTCCTCCTCATCATAACCGTTTGATATTATTGTTGCCCTGTTTTTTGCTCCAGGGACTTTTGAGGAATAAAGTTCCTTAAGAGATTCTCCAACCGTTATTATTGAATCGGCTGTTTTAAGAACTTTTCTTTCATATCCGGCATCTATAAGTCTTGCAAGGATGGTAGGGTAGAATTGATCGTAATAATAGATATCTGTCCATGGATCGCGCAAGTCGGTAATCCAGTTTATTCCGGGAAATCTCTTCTTGAGCCTCAGCCCGATAAGCTGTGTAGAGTGTGGAGGGCTTGTTGTTATTACATTCCTGATCCCCATTATTCTTATAAGCTCTGATGCTTTATGTAGCGCAAACCTGTTCCATCCTTTACGGGGATCGGGTATGAAAAAGTTCCCTCTTATAAACCTGAGCAATTTACCTTTAAGCGAATTGTCATTATTTATTGCGAAGCCTGCCGAGGGTATTTTTGACTTGTCTTTCTTATAAAATGTGAAGTAATCAGTTGCAGGTGTTGAAAATACCTGTAGCGAAACGGGTATTTCCGACAGGAGGGTGCTGTCAGTAACCGGATAAGCTGCATAGGCGCGATCAACAGTGAGAATTATGGGTTCCCAGCCGAATTCAGGCATGTATTTTGCAAATTTCACCCAGCGCTGCACACCCGCACCACCCGATGGTGGCCAGTAATATGTGATTATAAGAACTTTATCAGGCACCCTGAAATGGTGATTATATTAAATCTCTAAAAAGTGAAATTACTATTAAAACTCACCCCTGAATCCCCAGGGGGGACTTTAAGCCCGCCCCCAATGGGGGTAAGGTGTAGCAGCAGGGTGGAGTCATTTTCATAGATGTTATTAATTTTCAACTCCGTGGTAAAAAAATCTACAATTTCTTCAGGAGTGTTCTTATTGCAACTTTTTCATCAATAATACCAAGAAGCTGTGCAATCTTAACCCTTTCCTGTTCCATTGAGTCGCGGTATCTTATTGTTACTGTCTGATCCTGAAGAGTCTGGTGATCGATAGTAATGCAATAGGGAGTCCCTATAGCATCCTGCCTGCGATATCTTCTTCCAATCGAATCTTTATCGTCATACTGGCAGTTGAAATCGAATTTCAGATCGTTTACTATCTTCTCTGCAATCTCAGGAAGTCCGTCTTTCTTCACAAGCGGCATTACTGCCAGCTTAATCGGTGCAAGAGCTGAAGGCAGTCTGAGGACGACCCTTGAATCTGAGCTGCCGTCTTCCTTTTTAATTACTTCCTCAGCATAAGAGGCCGAAATAACCTGGAGAAACATTCTGTCGACACCTATTGAAGTTTCAATAACGAAAGGAACATAGGATTCACCTTTTTCAGGGTCGAAATACTGTATCTTTTTACCGCTGTATTTCTGATGCTGACTCAGATCGAAGTCTGTCCTTGAATGAATACCCTCAACTTCCTTGAATCCGAAGGGGAACCTGAACTCTATATCAGTTGCTGCATTTGCATAATGCGCAAGCTTTGTATGATCATGGAAACGGTAGTTCTCTGCCCCGAACCCGAGAGACTGGTGCCATCTCATTCTTTTCTCTTTCCATTTTGCAAACCAGTCGAGCTCTGTTCCGGGCTGAACAAAAAACTGCATCTCCATCTGCTCGAACTCCCTCATCCTGAAGATGAACTGTCTGGCAACTATTTCATTCCTGAACGCTTTCCCGATCTGTGCAATTCCGAACGGAATCTTCATTCTTCCTGTTTTCTGAACATTAAGGAAGTTCACAAATATTCCCTGGGCAGTCTCGGGACGAAGGTATATTTTGTTTGCGCCTTCAGCAGTTGATCCCATCTCGGTAGAAAACATAAGGTTGAACTGGCGCACCTCAGTCCAGTTCCTTGTGCCTGATATAGGGCAGACAATCTCGTTATCGATAATGATCTGCCTGAGCCCGGCCAGATCATTGTCATTCATTGCCTTTGCAAATCTTGAATTTATTTCATCGATTTTTGCCTGGTTTGCGAGAACTCTCTGGTTTGTTTCCCTGAATTTCTTCTCATCGAAAGCTTCTCCGAATCTTTCCCTTGCTTTTTCAACTTCCTTTGTAATCTTATCCTCGAACTTTGCCATGTGCTCTTCGATAAGGACATCGGCCCTGTATCTTTTTTTCGAATCCTTATTGTCAATCAGAGGATCATTGAATGCGTCAACATGGCCGGATGCTTTCCAGATAGTAGGATGCATAAAGATCGCCGAGTCGAGACCGACGACGTTCTCATTCAGGAGCACCATGCTGTCCCACCAGTACTTTTTGATGTTGTTCCTGAGCTCGACCCCATATTGACCATAGTCGTAAACGGCGCTCAACCCATCGTAAATCTCGCTTGAGGGAAAAACATACCCGTATTCCTTGCAGTGTGCAACAAGCTTCTTGAAAACATCTTCCTGAGCCATAATGGTTTTGTTTAATAGGAATGCAAAATTAGTGAGAATTGTCGGGTTTTACAACCAATATTAAAACCAGCATTATAATCTAAACTAATGATTACAATCCAATGAAGACTATATTCAACCGGTGAAATACATTATTCGTTATATTTACCACCTTGTACTCATATCAAAGACAGAATGAAGAAAAGAACTGATTTTCTTGTGATCGGGTCAGGTATTGCCGGATTGATGTTTGCGCTCAAGGCAGTTAAATACGGAAAAGTAACAATTGTTACAAAAGCAAACCTTTATGATTCAAACACCCGATTTGCCCAGGGGGGTATTGCTGCAGTCTTCAGCGAGCCTGATAATTTTGAGAAGCATATCAAGGATACACTTGTTGCAGGCGGGGGTATATGTGATGAGGAAGTTGTGAGGATGGTTGTACATGAAGCGCCTGAAAGAATTAAGGATCTGATCGATCTCGGAGTTTCGTTCGACAGGAAAGAAGACGGATCTTATGATCTGGCGAAGGAAGGTGGGCACACAGAATACAGGATTTTGCACCATAAGGACAGAACAGGTGAGAGCATTCAGAAAACTCTCATGGAAAGGGTTAAAGCAGAACCGGGAATTGAAATACTTGAAAATCATTTTGCAATTGAGATCCTTACGCAACACCATCTTGGCGAGGTTGTGAAAAGAGGATATCCCGACATAAGATGTTACGGAGCTTACATTGCAAATCTAGTCAACCAGCAGGTTATCACATACCTTGCGAGGGTAACAGTGATGGCTACAGGAGGGATGGGTAATGTATATCTCACAACGACCAATCCCGGGATAGCTACAGGCGACGGGGTTGCAATGGTCTACCGCGCTAAGGGCACTATAGAGAATATGGAGTTCATACAGTTCCACCCAACATCACTGTACGACCCGGGGAAGCGACCTTCTTTTCTTATAACAGAAGCATTAAGAGGGTTCGGTGCAGTTCTTAAAAATATGGCCGGTGAGAAATTCATGAAGCGTTACGACAGCCGTGAATCACTTGCTCCAAGGGATATTGTTGTAAGAGCTATTGACAATGAAATGAAGATATGGGGAGATGACCATGTCTGGCTCGACTGCACACATCTCGACCCTGAAAAGCTGAAGGATCATTTCCCGAATGTTTATGAACACTGTCTTGAAAGAGGTATCGACATAACAAAAGATATGATCCCTGTTGTTCCCTGCGCGCATTATTGCTGTGGAGGGATAAAAGTCGATATGAATGGTCAGAGCAGTATTGACAGGCTTTATGCTGTAGGAGAAGTATCATCCACAGGGTTGCATGGAGCAAACCGTCTCGCATCAAATTCACTCATCGAGGCCGCTGTGTATGCCCACAGGGCTGCAAATCATGCAGGAACGCGCATTAATGAATTTGATTTTGAAGAAAAGATACCTGTATGGGATTATAAAGGAACAACTCATCTTGAGGAAATGGTTCTCATAACACAGAGCCAGAAAGAGCTGCAAATGATAATGAGCAATTACGTTGGCATTGTCAGATCCGATATAAGGCTTGAGAGAGCTCTTGTACGGCTCGATATTCTTTATGAGGAAACAGAAGCTCTGTTCAAAAAATCACTGGTGTCGCAAAAAATATGTGAACTGAGGAACCTGATAAATGTTGGTTATATAATAATTAAGATGGCAAAGAACAGGCACGAGAGCGTTGGACTTCACTATTCAATCGACTATCCTAAACGTGCGGCATCGGAGTTTTAATTTAGACACAAATGAATTATCTTGAAACAGCATTAAAGACGAAGAATGCCTGGTGGAGGTATGTTGTGATTATTGTGGCAGTATTTCTCGCTTCAAATACAATTGGTTCAATCCCGCTGCTGATCCCCTATATAATATCGCTTATCCGTGATCCCGCTGTAGCAGGTGAACTTGCAAAGAATCCTTCTGATCTCAGTTTACTCGGAGTGGATCCAGCTTACGGATTGTTCATGATGCTTTTCCCTTTTCTTGTGGCGCTACTTGCTTTTGCGTTGCTTGTGAAACCTATGCATGAGCGTACTTTTAAAACCACATTAACTGGAGCAGGAAATTTCAGATGGAATCATTTTATAATTTCATTTACAACCTGGATAATACTTTCAGCCTTATACCTTTTTGCTTATATGAAGGTTGAACCATCAAATTTTGTGCTTAACAATACAACTATCTCCCTGCTCTTCATCAGTGTTATTGCATTAACAATGATCCCATTCCAGGCAGGTCTTGAAGAAGTTCTGTTCAGGGGTTATCTTATGCAGGGTTTCGCAGCTCTAGTTAAATTCAGGTGGTTTCCTTTGTTGATCACATCGATTCTCTTTGCGCTTATGCACTCATTAAATCCTGAAGTGAACGAATATGGCTTTTTCAATATGATGCCCCAGTATTTTATGTTCGGA
>DATALC010000036.1:0-47069 GCA_036261265.1 Bacteroidales bacterium | reverse complement strand
GGTATCATTTTAAGCGTTTCTTCAGTCGATCTTATTATCATTGGAAGCATCATTATTGACAGAGCCACGCTTCCTGCAAAAGCCGAAAATCCATTTGTTATATTTTTAACAATCCACAGATACGATATTATCCCAAGGATTATCGACGGAACGCCCTGTAACATTTCAGTTATGCTCCTGAGAACTCCCGAGTATCCCGAATTCCTGTTCTCGGCAAGATAAATCCCTGTAAGTAATCCTGCAGGAACGGCCATTACGGATGCAACAAGTACAATCATCAGTGTACCAACAATGCCATTAGCAATTCCACCCGGGATTATTTCATGACTCATAACAGCCGACATCGCCTGGAATGAATCGGGAGCCGTTTCAGTAAAAAAGCTCAGGTTGATCTGGCGGATCCCCTTAACTACAATTTTGAACAATATCAGAATAATGGGGACTATTGTCAGAAATGATAGAAAAATGACAAATCCTTTGAACAGGCTGTTTTTACGGTTTCGTAAACTGATATTCCGTATTGCGGCGGGAGAATTCATCTGCCTGATAATTTTGCTATTATAAGTTTCCCAATTGCATTAACAATTGCTGTTATTGCAAAAAGAATCAGTCCGATTGCAATAAGTGAACTGAGCTTCAAACCCGAAGCTTCGCCAAATTGATTCGCGATAACACTTGCCATAGTATTTCCCGTATCGAAGATCCCCGAAGGAGAGGTATTTGAATTCCCTATCAGCATCGTCACAGCCATTGTCTCGCCCAGCGCTCTCCCGAGTGCAAGAATGAACCCTGCAATAATACCTGAACCCGCATTCGGAAGGATAACATTGAAAATAACTTCCATGCGGGTTGCGCCCAGGGAATAAGCAGCTTCCTTGAGATCATCGGGAACCATTGCTATGATTTCCGAGCTTATTGAAGTTGCATAAGGAATTATCATCATCGCTAGCACAAGAGACGAAGTGAAGATTCCGAAACCCTGTTCTCCCAATCCCAGCGAAGCCATGAGAAGCCGGAGCGTATAGAATCCCCATAAGCCATATACAATTGATGGTATACCGGCAAGGAGATCAACCATCGAACCTAGTATGCCTGCAAGCTTCGTTCCGCGGAAATATTCAGCTATCACAAGTGATGAAGAGGAAGCAAGAGGGATACAGATTATAAGAGCAATAAATGACGTTAAAAGAGTTCCTGTTATGAAAGGAAAAGCTCCGTAAGTTTCCTTTCCTGCAGTCGGATCCCATTCATTAGTAACAATGAATTTCAGACCGAATTCCCTGAAAGCAGGAATGGCTCCCCTTGTAAGGGAAAACACTATTCCTGCCGCCAGGATAATCAAAAGCAATGAAGAGGAAAAAAGTACAAAACGAGTTATCCTGTCACTGTTCATTTATTGTTTTTTATATAACAATAACAAGTCAATAATTATTTAGTATTTCATTGTTTTATTGGCTGACCGTTGTAAGTTACCGTTCCCAGAATCTTTTTTGCTGTCTCTGAGACCTTTGACGGAAGCGGAGCATAATTCACACTCTCGGCAATTGCCTGGCCTTCCGGTCCGACAAGCCATTCAAGGAAATCAACAACTGCCTTTGCCTGTTGCTGCGTTCTGCCGTTATATGACTGCTCCCTGTAAAGTATGATCCAGGTGAAGCCGCTGATAGGATATGCTTCAGGATCAGGTGAATCTGTCACCATCACCCTGCTGTCGGCAGGTATTTCAGCCCGGGCGGCAGCGCTGACGGAGCTTATACCGGGTTCAATAAACTTCCCTGACTTGTTCTGAAGCTTGGCATAAGAAATTTTCTGAGCGAACGCATATTCCGAACCAATATAACCTATAGCCCCCTTTGTCTGGCTGATTGTGCCGGCAACACCTGGATTGCCTTTGGCTCCAAGGCCAACAGGCCAGTTGAGAGATTTACCGGTCCCGATCTTTTCAGCCCAGGCGCTGCTTACCTTTGTCATGTAATCACTGAATATGAATGTAGTTCCGCTGCCATCAGACCTGTATACAACTGTTATTTTAAGATCAGGAAGATCTGCACCCGGATTCACCTGCTTTAATGCCTTATCATTCCATTTTGTTATATTTCCAAGGAAGATATCTGCAAGAAGCGAGGGAGTCACCTTCAGGGAGTCAATGCCGGGAAGGTTGTAAGCAAGTACAACAGCGCCCAGACATGTAGGAATATGCACAACTTCGGCCTGAAAATCGGAAAGCTCTTTGTCGGAGAGAAATGCATCTGAAGCGCCGAAATCAACAACCTTATCGGCAAGACTTCTTATTCCTCCGCCTGAACCTATACCACCATAGTTGAAATCTATTCCTGATTTTTCGGTATACTTTCTGAATGCAAGATTGTAAAATGGCATCGGGAAAGTGGCGCCTGCGGCTGTTACTGAAACCTTACCTTCTTTTCCGGAGGTTGGTTTTCCTCCATTGTTACATGAAGTAATGGCTGCAACAATTAATAATAATGTGAAAAATTGTTTCATAAAATTTAATCAAAGTTTTATTTCAAAATACAAACCGGGCGATGCTGTGAATGATCCTGTTTTAGCTGCAGGGATCCTGCCTCTGAACACAGGAGAGATCCTTATGCCTTTCAAGGGTGAAAATTCAAAACCGGCAATGAGTAAATGCCCGTCAGCTGCTATGTTCCATGGATCGGGGGATAATGCTGTAAGTTTCACAGACCAGACGTAATCATACCTTGCAAAGATGCTGTAATATTGATAGAAGCTCATTGAAGAAAAGACAGAGATTCCTGAGAAATCATGGCCGCTTATCATTCTGTTATTTTTCTGCATGCTGTATTCAACTCCTACCCTTGCATTGTCGTAAGTATATGCTGCGAAGAAAGAGAATGTGTTTTGAAGAGCATCTTTCTTCATGAAGTCAGTATAGCCCCGGAGCTTAAGATTTTCGACAGGAGTAAGCGTTATCCCTAAAGTGTATTTCAGGGCACTGTCTGATTCGATTCTTCTGAACCCTTCGCCGTTAAGAACAGAAGCATCGAGAGAAATGTATTTTGCAGGTGAATATTTAACAGCTGCTCCAAGATCGGCGCTTGGTCCGAATCCATATTCATCCTGCAAAGTTTTTGCCACATACCTGTATCCCCAATGCTGATCAATAAGGCTGAACTGATCTGTACCGATCATCCCGGTTCTTGCAGAGAATTTATCAGACTGATATCTCATATAGGCGTGCCTAACATAGGCGGTCATCTGCAAACCTCCTGCACCCGGGTTGCCTATATCGATATTTGCACGTGCAGATAATGATCTGCTGAAAGAATATTCATATCCCAGGTATAATCTTGTTATTTCAAAGGCCGGGGCAACATTTCCACTGTTGAAAGTGGCATGAATATTATTGAATAAAAGAAAGACTGGTTTGCCTCCTGGTTTGAATGTATCATCCTGACCTTCCAGCCTGAGAATCACAAGTAATAAGAGGGATGATATAATTAATTTTTTAATCTGTTCCATGAAATCTTTTTCACTTCCCAAAGGTGAAACAAGATTATTACAGAACTGTTAAGGAGAAATTACACATTTGTTACAAAAAAACAATCAAAATACTTAACCACCCCGGCCAGGCAGTTTGGTTTTGCATCTGAGTGAAGTTATTACCTGGCCACCCCTCCTTTGAAAGGAGGGGAAACGTCAGAATAGAAAATTTCATAACAACCCCTGAGATAACTAATGTTTGCTGAAGCAGTTCTAATAATTGATAATATAGGGATTGTAAGTTTCCCCTCCTTCGGTCGGGGCGAAAAGTAATGAATAGACGGAAATGTTCTCTTCCCCGACCGGGGTGGTTAACTAATATTTTCCTAAATACTTAACCACCCCGGCCAGGAAGCTTGTTTTTCATCTAAGTGGAGTTATTACCTCCTTCAAAGAGGGGAAATTTACGTGAAGAGAATTCCAGGACAATCACGAAAATAAATTAATGTTGTTGAACTGTTTATCTACTCCTCCTGCTTTTCGAGCGGCAGAGTAAAGAAAAACCTGCTGCCTTTTCCAGGGAAGCTTTCAACCCAGATTTTCCCGCCGTGATTTGAAATAAACTCTTTACAGAGAACCATGCCCAGTCCTGTTCCCTTTTCGTTGCGCGTCCCAGGCTTTGAAATATTGTTTTCTGTGCTGAAAAGCTGCGCTGCCATTTCATCTGACATTCCTATTCCGGTATCGGATACTTCGACCTGAAGATTGTCATTCTTTATGCGGGTTGACACTGTTACTCTTCCACCAGGCTTTGTGAACTTGATTGCGTTTGACAACAGGTTTCTCAGAATTGTGCTAATCATAGCCTTATCGCCAATTACTGTTGTATCTTCAGCAATTTTAATTGAAATACTAATTGATTTTTGAATAGCAGATGCATTCAAAAGCCTTATGACATCTTCAACTACTGAAATGAAGCTAACGGGGGCAGGATTATAGCTCATTTTTCCCGTCTGCACCCGTGACCATTCAATTAGATTAGTCAGAAGACCCATTGCCTGCCAGGACGATTCGAGAATTATTTTTGTGTAATCTGTACTGCTTTTGATATCTCCTTTCTCGAGCTTTACAAGCAATAGCTCACTGAATCCGACAATGCTCGAAAATGGTCCTTTAAGGTCATGTGAAATAATTGAGAACAATTTATCCTTTGTTGCATTAAGCTCGCGCAGTCTGGCTTCACTTTTCCTGAGCGCTGCATCAGCAATCTTGTGTTCTGTAACATCAAGATATGTGCAGATAGTTTTACTTATTTTTCCATACTGATCAAAAACAGGCTCTGCGCTTATAAGCATCCATATAATATCTCCTCCTGCCGGAAGCTTAACACCGCAAAGCTGATTGCTCACAATTTTGCCTGTTATTGCCGCCTTTCGTACAGGATGATCATCTACTTCAAGGATCTCCAGATTCTCATTATAGACTTTCCAGTCGGCCCAGTTCTGATCATTCACATTCCGTATTGTGCTCTGCGTATCCAATCCAAATAATTGTAAAAACTTCTTATTATAGGAAATAAATCTTCCTTCACTGTCAATGAGTGCAACGCCTGAGTTCAGGTTCTCGAGAATTGAAATAAAGACAGATTCATCATGAAGAAGTTTAAGGTGATCAAGATTGGTCTTAGTACCTGGTTGATTCATTTTATACAGAATATTATTAGTTTCTCAAGAGTTGTTTCTTCTTCCGGGAACAAAAACAAACGTTGAAGAAATCGATTTTGTTCATAGCTAACAGGTTGCCGGAAGGAAGGCATTTAAACTTATTTAAAATCAAGCTTTCGTTTTGGTTTGTAGAAATCATTACCTGTCAGACCACACATTGAAGCCATTGACAAAGACCATGAAATATCGCCTGCTTTATCATATCCGCTATCCGATCCGAATACGAATTTCGCTCCCATTGATTTAGCAAGAATAATGAACTCAGATGAAGGGATCTTAGCCTCGGAATTGATTTCTATTGCAATATTATGTCTTACAGCCTCCCTTATAACTGTCCTCATTCTTGTTTCAGTCCATAATTCATTATACCTTTCCGACAGGCTTTCAGGCAGATATGACGGATAACTCCATACATCAACAGGCTCCTCGAAGATCTTCAGAATATATTCAACATATTTCTGCATGAAAGCTTCTGCATCAGGAAAAACAGTTTCCGCTGATTGTAAATCAACAGTCTTCCCATTATAAGGCAATATCAATGCATCTGCGAGAACATAATCAATAAGGTTCAGTGTTTCCTGTGTATAATGATTCATCCATCCCGCACCGGAAACCTTTAATCCAAGGTACATCGGATATTTGCTGATTGCCTTACGGTATGAAGAAATAATTTCGCTCATCGTCTTCAGATCACCTTCACCAGGTTCCTCAACAATTCCGAATACCTCATTTCTCTCTTTTGATATTTTCGATGCGAGCCTGTATCTTTCTTCCAGACTTTGTCCTGTTGTACGTGGAAGATGAACATGGAGATCCATCCGTGGCAGATTTGCTTCAACTGCAGCTTTCAGTCCGCCGTATATTACGTCTTCGAAATCAAGATTTAAAGGATAAATTTCAGATACGCTGTCAGACATCTGTTTCAGTTGAATCACATAATCCTGTGGCAAAGGTTTGTTAAGCGAAACAGCAGTTTTGGGAATAGTTTTATCAACAATTTCAAAATTGATATTGTCTACCCATATTTTACCGTTCCCTTTTACAAGAAAACCAAAAAAGATAATGCTGTGACTGCCTGCATCAAATACTATTTCGCATTTGATCCAATCGAAATTTCCGGTCACAGGTCTGTTTTGCATATCATCAAAATCTGTTGTTTTACCGGTACCGATATCATCGACCCTGACCCACATTTTTGCCGTATCGTTCCGCCCCTCAGATCTGATATAACCGGTCATCCTTATCCTCTTACCATTGTAATCCTTAACTGACATTCGCTGGCTGAGTGAACAGTAAGCAGATGGATTCTCTGCTTTGCATCCAATTACTGTACTCTGGGACCCGTGCTGGAATATTTTATCATCAATTCCTGAATAATACAGACGTCGGGGACCGAAACTCCAGCCCTCGGGTATTATCATTTCCTGAGCAACAAGATCAGAGGAGCAGACTACTAAGAGTAAAGTAAGAATCAGAAGATTGAATCCTGTTCGGGCCATAGATTCAAATTATTGATACAGGCATAGTAAATATAGTCAGTTTCTTTCAGATGGTCGGTCCCCGTTTTCTTTAAAATACACTCGAAATAAAACCCAACGACATGTTTTTTGTTTAATAATTGTCTTACAACAATATTTCGTATGATTGTAAATAAACAGCTCGTGCTGATAAAATTAATACTGGCAATTACTTTGTCACAATTGCAGGCACAAAATTTTCCGGGTAAATCTGTTTTCCCGGGTGTTACGGGATTTGGGACAGATACAAAAGGAGGCTATGGCGGAAGAATAATCCGTGTGACAACCCTGAGCCGCGATGGTGCCGGTTCGCTTTCAGAGGCAATCCGGGCCAGGGGTCCGAGAATCGTTGTTTTTGAGGTAGCCGGAACAATAGATCTTGCACGCAGATCCCTCGGCATAATCAATCCCTATATTACAATAGCGGGACAGACAGCTCCTTATCCGGGAATTACGTTAGTCCGCGGGAGCCTGAATATAGGAACCTGTGAGGTAATAGTTCAGCATATCAGGGTGAGGCCGGGCGAAGCCGGTAATGCAAAAATGAGCGGCTGGGAAGCCGACGGTATATCGACAGTTGGCGGAGCCTGGAATGTTATAATCGATCATTGCTCTCTTACATGGGCTACTGATGAAAATCTTTCGGCATCAGGGCCACAATTCGAGGGGGACACTCCTGAAGAATGGAGGCAAAATACTTCACATAAAATAGTATTCAGTAATTGCATTATCGCAGAAGGCCTGAGTAATTCAACCCATTCAAAAGGCGAACATTCGAAAGGAACCCTTGTCCATGACAATGTAACAGATATACTGATACTCAAAAACCTTTTTGCATCAAACGTTGAAAGGAATCCTCTTTTCTCAGGAGGCTCACAAGGACTCGTAATTAACAATTACATCTCAAATCCTAAGGAAGAGGCAATACATTATGCACTTGCCGCTAATGAATGGGGCAACAGAGAATTGATCCCGGGTATAATGGGAATCATCGGGAATGTAATCGAAACCGGGCCTGATACAAGGAAAAATCTTTCAGCAGGTTCATTCAAAGGACCTGTAAAAGTTTACTGGAAAGATAACAGGTTCTACGGGAATCCAGGGGTAATGGAGATAACAGGTGAATTTACAAAGCTAAATGAAGTCCCCTTTTGGCCTGAAGGATTAAGGATCATGCAGTCAGATGATGTAAAGGAGTATGTTCTGGAAAATGCCGGGGCATTTCCCTGGCAAAGGGATAGTATAGATCAACAGATAATTGAACGTACAAAGAATGAAACCCTCAGGATAATCAACAGCGAAAGAGATGCAGGAGGGTACCCGGAAACAGTTCCTGTTTTCAGAAAATTCAATATGTCTGAAGACTCAATACCCGGAAAGCATAATCTCTAAAATACAAGTCCAGCAAATATCCCTGGTTGAAAAGAAGACTGCGTTAATGCAAGGTTCGACCTGTTGCCATTAAAAAAACCAGCACCTTCTTCAAGCCTGGCTTCAATTTGAAGGTCAATGTTATTTATTAATCTCACCCTGATCCCGGTGCCGATGAATGCAGAAAACTCTCCCGTTCTGAAGATGATATTGTGATCTTCTTTTATAAATATATTTTTATCATACGCCTCACTTTCATTTATATGAATGTAGTTGCGCTTAATGAAAAATGCGTACGAAAGTCCCCCATTAACAAATGGCTCTACCCTTTTCCCCTTGAAAGAATACTGATATAGAACAGGAATTTTCATCGCAACAAAATGAAAGAAAGCATCATCTTTTACAAACAAATCATTATATGTATATTCTTCATTGTAAGTGTAAAAATCCTGTTTAAGATATAATAAATCAACCCTCAACGTGCTTTTATCCGATGATCGTGAAAGAACCCTTGAGTATGATAAACCAAAAGCTGGTCCTTTTTCAGGATCAGGAACAGGTATGAATACGTTTTTTTCTGTTTTGAGTTTCAAAGAATAAATATTCAGTCCTGTAATAATTCCAAATCTGTTTATGTTAGAACCTGATCTCCAGGCCTGATTTACAATATTGCTCTCCGAATAATGTCTGTTAGGTACAGAATATTTTTTCCCGTTGCGGCTATTATAAGCTATTACTGCCGGTAAGATCTCCTTTTTAAAGCCTTGTCTCCCCTTCCTGTAACCAATAGTATCACCTTTCAGGTAAGAGATAAGTTCTTCAGGCCCATCAAACTTTATTTCAGTTTTTGAATCATTCCAGGTTATCGTATTGTCGTTAAGATTGATGAATGACTGGTTTATATTCTTTAATAAATACCTGGATTGCTTCCTGTACAACGTAAGGTCACCATAAACCAGCACCTCATAAAATGACTTTTTCCCTTCAGTTTCTATTGATTCAAATCGTTTCCCGTCCTTATAACCAAAAGCTTTAATATCATCAGCAGTATAGACGAATTCTGTAGCAATATCAAATCTCTTGAATACACATTTTACAATAGTTTTTTTATCAGGAGAATAACCAATCATACCATTAACCTGTTCATTGGAGTTTTTTATTATATATCCTTCAATGAATAATTTTTGCGAGCTAACAAGCTGAGAATTAATGCAAATAAATGCCGTGAATAATACTAGTCTGAGTTTAAACATTGCTTTCTGACTTTGACGTCACTAATTTAAAAAAATATAAGAATATTTGAAATTTTGGATTTTTCCTTACATTTGAAGAAGCAGTACAATGTTGATCTTTACAAATAATTTATGCTTCTTAATGCCTGTCCATCGGGAAAAAAACATCAGGGATACCTGATTATACTGATTTTTCTGGTTTCAATTCTTATAAAATGCGAAGATGAAACTCCGGTTCCACGTGAATACCCCAGAATAAGTTCAACTGACATTGAAAATATATCTGACAGTGGAGCAATATTCTCTGCAGATTTGTATTCGCTTGGCAACGAGAAAGTTATTGAGCATGGATTTGTATGGGGTCTTTATCCGATAACAGGAATTGAACAGGGGGAAAGGATTTTCCTTGGAAGTCCCCAAAAAACAGGAGTATTCAATGCGAAAATAAGAACTACTCTTTTAGAGGGAAGAGATTATTATGTGAAACCATTCGCAAAGACTGAATCACGGTTCATTTACGGCCCGGAAGCAAAGTTTATAAGCCTTGGAAGTAAAGCTCCTGTAATTACAGGATTTTCGCCTGATTCAGCAGGGTGGTCTGATACTATTTCAGTGTATGGCCGGAACTTCTCTTGGTTAAGCAATGAAGTATTTTTGAACGAAGTAAGATTAGCAATAATTAAATGCACTGATACTTGTATTCAGGCAAGAATTGAATCGTCCGTGAATAATATTGAAAACACTGTATCAGTGTCTGTTACTGGTAACAAGGCAACCTACCAAAAGAAAAAACTAAGGCTTATACCACCTTCCATAATTGATTTCTATCCAAAGAGATCTTATTGGAAAGACACAATAACTTTAACCGGTAAACACATCGGGTATATAACCGCGAGTGGTAATTACGTGAGTCTTGGATCGGTTAAATGTTCAGTGTCGTACGCATACCTTTGCGACAGTATTGTAAAAGTAATAATTCCGCAAAATGTAAATATAAGATTCAGCGATGTTATTCTGAAGTTAAACAGTTTTACACTGAAATATAAGGATCAATTTGAACTTAATCCTCCGTATTTTACAATTTCTCCAAAAGAAGGTACCTGGGGTTCTGTTTTGACTTTAACAGGCAGATTTAATCCTGATAAATCCCGAAGTACAATAAGCTTCAATAACACACCGGCTGTGGTATCCTCTGTGAGTGAAACAAAGATGTCTGTTACTGTACCTGACCTGTTATCGGACGCTAAATCAGTCATTAAGTACACTGTTGACCCGTTTACGGTTGTTTCGTCTGATACATTTTCGATTAAACCTCCCCTGATAGAAACAGTTACTCCTGTTTCAGGCTGTTATGGAACGATTGTGACAATCAAAGGAAGAGACTTTGGAAATAGTCCTGCCGTAAGTTTTGGAGTCAATAAACCTCTTATATTATCATACAATGATTCAGTTATTAACGCCAGGGTACCATTCTGTTCTCCGGCAGTATACAATATAAAAATAACCAACAGAATGCTGACTTCTGAAGGTTTATCTGAATTCACGGTCACTGAAGGGGAATGGTCAAAAATCCAGTTAGCATCCGATTTAATCTGGTCTGAATCAAATTCATACAATAATTCATCTTTCGGTTTTTCAGTTAAAGGTAAAGGTTACCTGTTGCCAATTGAGGGATATATTTACTCTTTTGATCCGGTAACAAATACTTTAAACCGGGATGTATTGAACTCCTTAGGCAGCGGAAGCAGTTTTACAGTAATGAACGATACCTGTTACATTATTTCAAATAGTAGCATATATCGTTTTGAAAATGGCTTCACGCAAATTGGTACGATAAATTATTGCAGAAACGGAGTGGCATTTTCTACTCCTGGTTATGTTTATTATGGCCTTTCAAATGATCCACAATACTATTCTACAAATGTAAGACTCTATAAATACAATCTGAAAACAGGGAACAGTACTCTTATAAGTAATTTCCCCGGATCTAAATACACATATCCTATTGCATCACAGCAAATTAACAATAAAGCTTATATCTTATTTAATGACAGATCTTTTTATGAGTATGATCCGGTATTGAATCAATGGAATGTAAAACAATCTCTGCCTGGTTCATCAAATATTTATGGAACCTGCAGCTTTGTTTTAAATAATAATATTTATATCGGATGCGGGCGAAACACAGCTTCAGGTGGTAAGATTTATGAAGAGATTTACAGCTATGACATTGCTGCAAACAACTGGCAGTTAAAAACAACTTTCCCCGGGGAGCCAAGATACAAGACTGCAAATTTCGTTATTAATGGAAAGGCATATATCGGGTTTGGCCTGAATTCAAAACAAGAAACTTTGAGAGAGATTAATATCTATGATCCAAATGATTAAATTGTCAGGCATTAAGCCATTCTTGCAGATTTTATTCCTGTTTATTATTATTTTCCCTCAGGATATTTTTTCGCAATTCTCAATGAAATTCGGAGATTTATCTTCTGAGGATGTTTCCGGTAAGATTTATAAACCAGATCCCGGCGCCGATGCTTACGTTATCTCTAATATTGGTATTGCAAGCCTGAATTACAATAATGAGTTTTATGTCGAATTTGAAAGAGATGTCAGAATAAAGATAATCAACTCTAACGGTTTTGATTATGCCGATATTGAAATACCTTATTCTTCAGATGATGATCTTGTAGCTTACAGGGCTTCAACATTCAACATAAAGAACGGGGAAAAAACTGAAACAAAAATCGGGAAGAAAAGCTTTATTATCGAAAGATCAACGGGATACAAGAATACTTTAAAATTCAACTTCCCTGATGTTCATGAAGGGAGCATAATAGAATACTCCTATATTCTAAGAATGAGAGGGGAAGCTATAAGCTCGCTAGTGCCATGGGTATTCCAGGCATCAATTCCTGTCCAGCGAACCGGATTAACCGTTGTGTATCCCGGATATTTCATTTTCAAGACAAGCTTGTCAGGGAATGCTCTCCTCATAAAGCCCGAAACAGCAAGCAAACAACAGAATATTGGAGGTGAGATGACAACTGTCTATACACAAAGGTGGTCTGCAATGAATGTTCCTGCCTTCCGACAGGAGCCTTATATGAAAAGTATTAATGAAAATCTGACAAAGCTTACATTCGAGCTCTCAAGTGTGAACTTTCCGGGATCAAGAAAAGAAGAAATAACTCCTACATTTGAGACTCTTACGGAAAAACTCCTCGAAAGAAGCGATTTTGGCGAGGCAATATTAAAAGCTGCAACTCTGAAGAAAAATGCAGTTGAGATTACGAAAGGCCTTAACGATGATCTTTCAAGGGTAAAAGCAATCCATAAATACCTGTCGGAAAATATTCTCTGGGACGGCGAGGAAGATTACACGACTTCAACAAACCTGAAAACTGTGTACTATAAAGAAAAAGGAAACAATGCCGATATAAACCTGATACTCATCGCAATGCTCAGGAGCTTAAATATCAAAGCCGATCCTGTAATTCTCAGTACAAGATCAAACGGCAGTATAAACCAGCTCTGGGCAATGATGAGCCAATTCAATTATGTAATTGCTAACGTCACAATAAACGGAGAGCAATATCTTATTGATGCAACCGATCCGTTAAGAGCATTCAACATGCTTCCGTTCGATTGCCTGAATGATAAGGGAAGACTGATAAGCAGGTACGAGTCAAGATTTGTTGATCTTCATAATTCAGAAGAAACATCCAAATTCATCAACGTGAATCTTATTCTTTCCGATAATGGTGAGGCTGCAGGTAATCTGGTCAGAAGGAACAGAGGCTTTGCAGCACTTGATATCAGAAAGCTCATTCATCTTGAAGGGGAGGAAGGATACTCCGATCTTCTTAAATACAGTTTCCCCGGAACAGATCTGACCGATATTGTGCTTCAGAATATTTCAGAACGAGATTCTGATATGATTGAAAATTGCAGAATCAGAATCCCGAAAGCTGCACCTCTGACAGGAGATTATATGCTTTTTAATCCATATTTCAGTTTCTCTCAAAAAAACAATCCTTTCAGCATGCCTGAAAGAAAATTCCCTGTTGATTTCGGATGCCCCGTTAACGAGAAATATTCAATTACTCTGAAAATTCCACCTCAATACGAACTCGGGGAAAAGCCTGAAGATATCCGGCTAAGTATTGGTAAGAACGATGCTGAATATGTATTCAATTGCTCTTTGAAAGAGAATACATTAATTATTACGAGCTCATTACGAATAACAAAGACGTCATTCGGAACACAGGAATATGCCCAGTTAAGAAATTTTTTCTCGAATATGCTTCTGAGCCAGACAAGAATGATAGTTCTCAAGAAAAAAATATGATCCGGATGAGAAAGCTTCTTTTATTACTCTGCTTTACAATTCTTTGTAACACATGTTTCCCACAATTCTATCCTTTCGATTCTATACCCGGTAATCTGAGGAAAAACGCCAATGCAGTTGTCAGATCCGCACAATGCCTGTTTACTGTAATCGCGCCGGGAAAAGCTGTTGAGAAAGTAAAAATGACAATTACACTGCTGAATGAAAATGCTGATTCCTACAGGCATCTTACTGTATTTTATGACAATTTCAGAAAAGTAAATTATATCAGGGGCAGGATCTTTGACGAAAAAGGAATGATTGTAAAGGCAATGGGGGCTTCCGACATTTTTGACATGAGTGCAATTTCAGGCGAGGCATTTTATTCTGATAAAAGAAAGAAGATAATGCGGTTCCCTTTGTACAAGTACCCCTACACTATCGAATACGAATACCAGGTTGAACATTCAAGCCTTTTAGGATATCCGGAATGGAAATTCCAGGAAGCGAAAAATGTTTCTATCGAAAAATCAGGTATACAGTTTGTATTTTCAAAAGAAATAAAATTCAGATACTCTGAACAATTCACTAAGAACAAGGTCGATTCTGTGATCCTTCCGGATAAGAAGATTTATACATGGCAGGAGGAAAATATACCTGCCCGTTCTATTCTTAGGTCATGGGATCTTTACTCCGGCGCTTCACCTGTTCTTGAAGTCGCACCATCTGAATTTGAATATGCAGGCTACAAAGGTTCAATGCAATCATGGAAAAGCTTTGGAGAATGGGTTTATTCAATTAATAAAGGAAGAGACAAATTGCCCGATGATGAGATAGCTGAAATAAGAAAGATTACCTCCGGTTATCCTGATACTAAAAGCAAGGTTAAAGCGGTGTATGAATATATGCAATCACGGACCCGTTATGTCCTTATTACAATTGGCGCCGGCGGATACCAGACAGCCGAAGCTTCTTCAGTATCTTTAACCGGTTTCGGGGACTGTAAAGCTCTTGTCAACTATACTTCATCACTGCTTAGATCCGTAGGGATAGAATCGTATATGGCACTGGTTAAATCAGGCCCGGATGAAAGGGATATTAATACAGGTTTTGTAAATGTTCAGTTTGATCACGTTATTCTCTGTGTCCCTGAAAAAACTGATACGATCTGGCTTGAATGTACAAGCCAGGATCTGCCGTTTAATTACCTCGGAAGTTTTACAAGCAACAGACATGCCCTTTTGATAACACCCGATGGAGGAAAACTTGTAAAAACACAACAATACAGGAAAGAACAGAATATTATTCAAAGGACAGGATCTTTGTTTTTCAATGTCTCCGGTAAGTCTTCTGCAAAACTGAACATTAAATACTCAGGCTATTATTTCGGCGATTACAGTTCAATTTTCGCCTTACAATCGGAAGACGAAATGACAAAAACGCTCTATTCATCTCTTGAGTATCCGGATTTTACTGTGACATCCACTAAATATTCAGAGAACAAGTCTGCCTTTCCAACTGCAGAATTTCGTTATGAGGTTGACATAAGAGGGTTTGGAACCACAAACGGAAAACAGTTATTCTTTAATCCCTCAATTACAAAAGAGGATTATATGCCGGAAGATACAGTCGCGCTCAGGATTAGCGTCCCGGATATAACAATTGATTCAGTATCTTATTGGCTGCCTCAGGGCTATGGAATTGAATCCCTTCCGGCAGATTTTTCAATCCGGAATAAGTATGGAAGCTACATGTACAAATTAAAGAATGAAGGTGACAAACTTGTTTTTTACAGAAGGTTTGAACTTGAAAATGGAATTATCCCGGCATCTGAATATAATAGTTTCAGGGAATTTTATAATACAGTTGCAAATACAGACAGGAGTATAGTTATTCTGAAAAGGTTGTAAAAAACTATTGATTGCAGCAATTATTCAGCATTAGGGGATTGGATAACTTCATTCAACTTCCGAAATAATTGCAACATAGTTCTTCCCGTACTTTTTTGCACATTTCGGGCATGTTGTATACCACATAAACCATTTCTTAACACTCATCCCTTTTGATTTCATATCTCCCTCAAAATCAGAGCACCATTTTGCAGTATCACTGAAGGGACCTTCATAAACCTTGCTATAGAACTTCCCGCTTAATGTCGTGTTCTCAGCATCAGCAACCTCCCTGTCTACCGCGAGATAAATATCCATATTCCATTTTGAGGTGTGATCAGACAAAGCCAAAAAGTCCTCCATCACCGCGCCACTCTTCCTGACTTTCGCATCAAGACGCTTCATAACCTTTCCGAAATTAACAGGCATGAAGAAAAATGTAAATACTTTATCCTTAACAAATTTCTTATTGCTCCATTCTATCGCTTTGTTATCCCAGTTTTCAGGATTAAAAGGCGGGCAACAAACAGTTTCCGGAGCGATTTGAGTTGTTGTCATTGTTTTAGAGTTTAATGGTTTCGTCACAAGTTAAGAAAAAGAATATAATTAGCATCATATCAGCATATTATTCTATAGTATCGCTAATTACCTATAAGTCTTTTATCATCCAGATATCACACCCGAAATGCCCGGAGTTACCAAGCTGAGCCGGAATAAACCTGAAACCGGCACGTTCGTAAAGGCTGATTGCCTTGCCAAGTTCGGGCATGGATTCAAGATAGATCTGCTTATACCCAAGTTTTCTTGCCGATTCAAATGCTTTCTCCATTAGCATCCAGCCTGTTCCCTTACCCCTTCTTTCAGAATCAAGGTATAGTTTCACAAGCTCTGCACAACCTTCGGGTAAACCGGATGTCGGGTAAATACCACAACCTCCTATTATTGCACCATCCGCCTCAGCTATCCAGTATTCCGATCCGGGTGTCCGGAAAAGAGTATAAAGATCGTCTGTTGTCGAATCAAAATACACAGTCCCAGGTTTGTCAATCTTAAATTCCCTGAATACTTTCCTTATAAGCGAAGCAATCTCTTTGTTGTCCTTTTTTTCAATTGGTCTGAATAATACTTCCATTTTTATAAGTTGAACCAGTAATTCAATTTGATTAAGAAGATGTTCTCAGGAAATGCATCTCTGAGACGGCTGAATGATTTGCCAAGTGACTCATTTGCTGAATTGATGCTGCCTGTCCTGTCACCCGACCAGACAAAATAGATGAACGATCCAAGCCTGTATTCCCACTTTGCAACAAGGTTTGACCGGAATTGATAAAAATCAAAATCAGGATTGACAATCATCAATTGGCTGACAGGATCAAGGATTATTGATCCGTCAGAATATTGTTCATTCCCGAAAAGAGTAAACCTGTTGCCATAAACATCATCCTTTGGGGCTGTGATTTGCTTGAACTCTGAATACAGCCCTTTCGAAATAAACGGACTCCCGTAATACTGGATTGACAGCTCGGGCGAGATATTAATATCGGCTCTGAATGTGAGACCAAGAGTTTCCTGGTCTATAGCGCCTAGAATATATATGTTTTCACCGGCATTATTGAATTTAGTTGTCACATACTGAAGATCATCATGATTACGGGAGTAATCAGCCGAAATCCCTAATTTAAGGCTCCGGAACGGCCTGAAAGAAATCCCCGGCTGTAATGTATATGATTCTGCAGATTTATTCCCTCTGGTTTCATACTGCCAGTCCATTGTACCGATAAGCCTTTTTGAACCATCTGTCCTTATTCCACCGAATGTTGTGACTGAGGAAGGCAATTTCATATCGGGTCCTCCCCTGAGCAGACGTGTATCAAGCTGACCTGAGTGAAAGATCAGATTCGCATTGAATGTCCAGTTATTTGTGAACTCTGAGGTGAAATTAAGATGCCCTCCGGACCCAAGATACGAACCTCTGAAATTCCATGAATTGAATTGCTCAAGGTTGATTGTGTATGAATGAAAGATTGAAACGGGTTGGTTGATAAGGTAAGTGACTTCATTTTCCTGGCTTATATCATCTGCCATTCTCATATATCCGAGATCATTCAATTCAAGGCCCGGGGATGCCCAGGTTATAGCCGTTGAGTACCGCCAGAATCCTTTTGAACCTTTCCCCACCTTCACTCTGCCGCCAACACCGCTCATTCTTGTCTCAGTTGTATCGTATCCAAGATAGATCATTCCAGGGCGCTGGAAATAATGAGCAGAATTTTCCTGCAGTCTCCGTATTGATTCCTTTGTTCCGTTTATAAAACTGCCTGTTAGCTTTGCATCAATAAAAAACTCCTTGTCTTTCATGTGATGCAACAGATCGAGGCCGCCGGTATAAGCATCATGGCTCAGGAATTCAAGTGAAGGGTCATTAATGAACCGGTTTGTGGATGTAATCATCCCTCCCAGAATTGTGTTTCCGGCACTAAAACCTTTCTGTATCCTGCCAATTGTATAGCTTGTAAGAGGTTCTGTCTGGGCGGTGCTTCTGTTACCCTGAAGATCGCTGAGCTTTGCTTTCTGGTTAGCTGTCACACTCTGTATAAGCCCGATTGACAAACCCTTTGAAGTTGTACCGCTGAATTTAACGGCGCTCAGAATGGATGTCTTGTCAGGTGTCTTTACAAACCTGTTTTCGTCAGGATATATCGTTAGTGACGGAGCATGTCCTATCCTCCTTGAATAAAACAGATTCTGTTCATCAAAATCGTAATCGAATATTGTAAGTCCCTCAAGAAAAAAAGGCCGTTTCTCATCATAGAACGTCTCAAATGCAGTCAGGTTCATAACAGACGGATCCGATTCTACCTGCCCGAAATCGGGATTAATTGTAAGGTCAACTGTGAAATTACTCGATATGCCTATCTTGGCGTCGAGCCCGGCATTGCCTTTCCAAAGCCTTCCGTTTTTTGTAAACGGATTCCCGCTTTCTTCCTTCATTGTATTGAGCTCACCAAGAGTAAAAGGCATTATTTCGAGCCTCCTTGAAGGTTTCAATCCTGAAATGCCTTTAAGCTCTCCGAAATTATAAAGCATTCCCGGTCCCGTTTTCGATTGCTTCTCCCAGTTGCTTTCCTCCGAAAGCCTTGAAATCCATCGCCATGTATGCATGCCCCAGACCTGCTCATCTTTTTTGCTGTAACGCAACTGGCTCAAAGGTACCTCAAGCTCGGCTACCCATGCCGAATCTTCCAGTCCTGTCTTTCCCTTCCATACGGCATTCCAGTTAAAATCCCAGTTCATCGGATTGAACAATACCAGATCGACTTTCTGTCCCCATGCAGTAATTGTAAATTCAAAACCTGTTCTGTAATCCCGATAGCTGTCAAGAGTGAATCCTACCATGTCGCCAACAGTCTCATCACGCACTCCTGCCATCCTTACAATTTTATCAGGTTCTCCGTCGTAAGCCCTGAAAGCCACATACAGGTTTTTATCATCATATTGGATATTCAGGGTAGTAGGATATGTTGGTTTCGCGCCTTCATTGGGAGTAAATTGTGTATAATCTCCTGCCCAGGTCCCGTGTTTCCAGCATTCATCATCTAGTTTCCCATCAATTACAGGTTTTTCTGTTACAAGCCTTGAAGTTGTGTATTCAGGCTGTTTCAATGTAACATTCCTTTTGGTTGTATCCTGTGTTTGTGCGCTAAGAAACAGTGATTGAAAAGGGACAATCACAAGAAGAAGTGAAATTCGTTTCATCAAAATTGGTCAGTTCCTGAGTTAAAGGCCCAAATTTAAAGAGAATATAATTTATTGCAAATGAATCATTAATTAAACAAAATGATTTATGATCCTGAGATCAGGGAGGATTATCCCGGCATATTCCCAGCGCAATGTCTGAAATCTGATATTTTATCATCTTTAATATATGATAAACCTAATGCTCAGGAAAAACTGACTCTGATTCTGATTGACGTTTGCAGTTGCACTCAGTTTAAATTCGCAGGGTCCAATGGCTCAGCAACAGAATGCAAAAGATATAATCATTAATACCGGAACATCCGGTTTTGATCTCATTTACAATGTAAGCGGCAGGGATGGAAGACTGTACCAGACATACCGAAGGTCGTCGCCCGGGTCCGTCTGAAAACGGACGCAGCTATACGGGCGATTACCTTATGAACATAGGTATAATGGCCGGGAACGGTACGCCACTGAGCAGCGTTGTCTATGAGATTTCGGAGTAATTATTATTTTCCACCCCATCCGGCGAGTCTTGCCCACAGCCACCATGCAGCATAGGCTTTCTGGTTTGCATTGAGAGGTTGACTATGCGCTGATCCGCAGGTATACCAGTCAACACCCTGTGTATGTGAGCTCTGCCATTCAACAGCCCAGTTCTTATCAAGCGAGCCATTGCCGTCACTGTCGTACTGACAGGCATCATCTGGTTTTTTATCGCCAAAATAAACTCCGTCAGGATTATATGATTCGATATCCTCAAAATCGTAGAGAACCTTCTTATTATCCTTACAATATTTCCTGATCTGTTCATTTCTCACATGCAGATTACCTGTCAGACCTGTTCCGTCAAGATGTCCTGTCATATAAACAAACCTGACCGATGGAAAATCCGATTCAAGTCCCGACATCAGATTCAGGTAGGTATTGATATTTTCCTCTGAAGCAGATGATACCTGCCCGCACCATGACCATATTATAACATTCACATCTGAATTTTCTGCAAGATAGCTTCTTGTCCTCTGTGCCCACGATGTAAAATCAGGGTTTCCAAGGTCGCCCGACATTGCATAATCATGAAGATCGAGTGCGCCGCCTGTACCACCATTGTTCCAGCTATAGGCGGCCCCTTTAAATGATACAAGCCCCGACATACCGTCTGTGAGCTGACTTCCATGTGAAGTATGACCGTATGCTATATGAAGAGTACTTTTAGCTTTTGTGATATACTCCGATGGTATGCCTGAAAGATCTGTTGAAGTATGATCAATCATCATTGTAGAAGATGAATCTTTATCATCATCTTTCTCGCAGGATAAAAGCATAAAAGCAAACAAAATGAATACAAGATTAAAAGTCTTCATGATCTGGTGAGTTTTATTTTCAGAAGACTATGCGAACTCCATGAAAGGTTGCAAGACTACGTTCCCGGGATCTCCTCAGATTTCTGAATTCCTTCCGCAACTTCCCGGATTATTCCTAACCTTACATATATCGGTCTTACGAGCTCTCTCAATTCCGGGAGCTTCCTGAGGAAGAACAAAGCGCTTATAATTGTGATTATGCCGAAGATCAAGACTGTGTATGGTGTCCCGATTGTTTTTGCCATAGCTCCGGAAAGAAGGCTTCCGAACGGCGCTGTTCCCATAACAGCCATTGTATAGAGACTCATTACTCTTCCTCTTTTATCATCATCGGTAATAGTCTGAAGTATTGTATTGCTTGCGGCTGACTGGAGCATCATTCCGGCGCCGATAACAACCATAAGAAGAACTGAAACGGAGAAAATTCTCGAAAAAGATATAATTATTAAACCGGCTCCGAATAAAAGTGTCGATGCAGGCACTAACCTTCCAAGCCTGAGAACCGTTGTCCTTGAAGCAAGGAATACAGCCCCTGCAAGAGCGCCGAGTCCTGCAGCGCCCATCAGGAATCCGTAAGTCTGCGATCCTCCCTGAAGAATATCCTTTGCAAAGACGGGCATAAGAACCTGGTACGACATACCCGTAAGGCTGACTACAGTGAGCAACAGCAGCAGATGGCGGATAGGCGGGAAACCAAAAGCATATTTCAGTCCGTCATTAAGATCTTTCAGTATATGTGATTTTGATCCGGCGCCTTTTTGTTTGCCTGCTGTCATCATCATTAGGGAACCAACAACAAAAACATAGCTTATTGCATTTATAAGGAAGCAAACACCTTCGCTTGTTATTGCAAGAAGCAGCCCGGCAACAGACGGTCCTATCAACCTTGCTCCATTGAACATCAGTGAATTAAGAGCGATAGCATTCCCAAGATCCTCCCTGTTGTCGACCATTTCAACAACGAACGAATGTCGTGTCGGAACGTCAAATGCATTCACACATCCGAGAATGATGCTGAGAACAACTATCTGCCACAGATCAATTGAACCTGTGAGAGTAAGTATTGCAAGTATTAAAGCCTGCACAAGAGAAACGACCTGTGTGATTATCAAAACCCTGTATTTGCTGAACCTGTCGGTTACAACACCTGCAAATGGCGCAAGAAGAAATGTAGGGATCTGGCCTGCGAAACTCACAACTCCAAGCAACAATTCGGAACCTGTCATGTGATAAACAAGCCATGGCATTGCTATCCTTTGCATCCATGTACCTATCAATGAAACGCTTTGTCCTGCAAAAAACAGGCGGTAATTCCTGTACTTCAGGGACCTGAATATTGTAGCTAGTTTAAGAGAAGTATCCGTAACCTTTAACACGGAAAAATTTATTGCAAAGATAAATAAAGAATCAAATCACCCTGAGAATGTACAGGACAATGATAATTAAAATTGTGAAGGATGAAACTCCAATTGGAAACCATACAGGAGCTATCCAGGGAACGGGGATAAGGAATAAAACATCTATTGTTTTAAAGGAAGGCGGCCATTTTATTAGAATATACAGCGAGAGATAATAGAATAAATCCCAGAAGGCAAAAGTCCAGAGGAAAAAAATGCATTTCTCAATCAATGTTGTCCCGGTAAGGAATGCAATGATAACAAGCATTACGATTGTTGCAGCTTCTCTTGAAATTTCAATGTACAAATATCTCTTTGGAAATTTATCCAAAGATTCACTGTTTGATTCGACATCAGTTATTCCAAGCACCTTTCTGAGATAGACAACAACAACACCCTCAAAATGGGCCATTGCGATCCCGAATATGGCTAATAAGGCGAGAGTCAGGAACATGCTGTTAAATATTTAACACAAAGGTACATAATTCAGACTCTTAAAAATGCGGAAAGGGTTGTGAATCTTATAACAATTGCACGGCCCCGAGATATCCGAAGTAAAGGCCAAGAAGACAAAGGCTGATTCCAAAGAGCTTTATGAGGGAGGAGAGTATCTTAATATTTATCATCTTTCTGTACCTTGTGAGAATCCAGGCAAGAAAAAAGAACCAGACAAGACTTCCCGACGAAAGTGCAAGTGCATAAAATACACTTATAAGGATATTAAAATAGGAAGGATATTCAATGTTCCTGCTTTTAACAGCAGCTTCATCCTGCATTTGTCTGATCCTTTCAGGAACTTTTTCTTCAAGATTATCACCATTTATACTGCCGATCTCTTTTACATTATTGTTTATTCTTGATTCAAGGCCTCCCGTATTGAAACCAAGTGCTGCAATGAGAGAGATGACGAAAAACGAAGAGACAAGTCCGCTTACAAACTGGGTGGCATTAAGCATGTTTACCATGAAGCCTGTATAAACTCCCCGCATCTCGCTGTCTTTAATCTTTTGTGGTATCTGAGCTTCGTCATCAAACTGTTCAATGTCGACAGGCCTGTTGAAGATCTTAATTCCAAGAATAACAAAGAAGATAGCCCCCGCAATCATTATAAAAGGTATAAAATGACTGTAATATGAATACAGGCTCGTTACACCATAAACTGCAACAAAAACGTATATGAAATCGGATAAAGCGGCTCCGATGCTGATCCTGTTACTGTATAATTTTCTCCCATTAAGGGCATTCGATACTATCAGAATGCTTATTGGACCGGCAATCGGCATTGCGAAGATGAATCCGGCAATGAAACCTGCGAGAGATATCGTAAAAATGCTTTCAAACATTTTATACTGGAGATAATCTGATAAAAATAATGCAGCAGGCGGGATCTGCAAAATACAACTCAGATCCTTATCCACAGTGAATCAGTAAACCAGCCGTTATTATCAGTGAAGTTTTCAATTATTCTGAAACCATGCGAGTGAGCCAGCAACGAAATTCCTCTAAAATCAAATTTCCTGGACAGCTCCATAAACAAAGGTTCCCACCTGCCGAAATGGAAAGATTCACCGATCAAACCTATATTCACATCCTGTTCGGTTACCGAAACTAGAAAGCTTTTCAGCTCGCCGGTTACAGGGTTGTACTCAGTATGATGTTCAAACAGGTCAGTATTGAAATCAGCATTAAGCTCCCTGTTAAGGCGCCTTAGATGTTTGATATTGAATGTCTTTGTAAGTCCCTGCGGATCATCATAAGCCTTCATTATTACTGATGGCGCTTTTTTAAGGTCGAAGCCGATCAACACCCTGTCTCCTGAACGAGTAAACTTTGAAATATTACCAAGAAAAAGATTCAGCTCACTGTTATTAAGGTTCCCGATATTCGAACCCAGGAAAAGAATTACATTCCTGGCATCATCATCATAATTATCAATATTCTCAAGAACATTGAAATAGTCTCCTGTAATTGGTTGTATATCTATATCCTGCAATTTCCTCAGGATTGAATCCTTTAAGATGTCATTTGCATGTGGACTTATATCCACAGGTAAGAAGCTGAATTTTATACCTGAACTTCTCAATGCTTCAAGCAGAAGAGTTGTCTTTAAACCGTCACCGGATCCGGGTTCTATAATTCTGATTTCGGCTGCGCCTTCAGTGAGGAGCTCTGATATTCGCAAAGATTTCTCCGAAAAGATTTCATATTCGCATCCTGTGAGATAATAACCGGGCATGTTCATTATTTCACGGAAGATAGCTGACCCTGTGTCGTCGTAAAGATATTTTGGAAGAAGGTACTTCGGAAGCGATGATAGTCCTGTTAGTGTATCGGCAGCGATATCACCCTGAACAGTAACCTCGGCTGTCCCTGTGAGAAATACCGTTTCCTGTGACATTTCAGTACGAATAGATGTTATGAACTTCACCGGGTATTGGTACTCCTGTCTCAACAGGGTTTGAAGGGTCACTGCTCCATTCAAACCATCCTCCATCATAAACTGATATCCGCGGATATCCCATCAGCCATGCATTTATAAATGCTTCGCTTCCACGCCATCCTGTTCCGCAATAAAATGCAAGATGCTTATCAGGTGTAATGCCGTTCCTCTGCCAGATCGAGTCAATTTCATTGTATTCCCTCGTTGAATTATCGACATTCCTGTAGTTCTCCATGTGATACGCATCAGAACCACAGTCAGCGAAAAGTGCGCCAGGGATCCTGCCTTTCTTTTCAATATAATTATAACCGCTTACCTCGCCAATATATTCACTGTAGCTTCTTACACAAACAAGTTCGCTGCCATCAGATGCAAGCATGACTTTTGCTTCAGGAGTATCAACAGCAATGGAGGGATTGGCAGGGATTTGTACACCAAAATCGTTTGCCCTGTTTTTTGGCTCGTCTGTATATGATACCGGAAGACCCGCATCTTCCCATGAGCGAAATCCCCCATTAAGTATCCTTACATCTCTTACGCCTGCATACATCATTATAAAAGCACACCTCATGGCGCCGATATCACCCGCAGCGCTCCCGGGAAAAGGGTCATTGTTATCGGGAAACATGAACTTCCCATAAAGGATTACAGTCGTATCTGAAGTGATGCCATGTGATAACAATGCTTCATTCAGTTCCGAAGGGTTGCGCCTGTTCCATGTCGACGGTTCTTCGAGTGCGAGTGTGTCCATGTCAATTGCACCGGGAATATGACCTCCAAGATAAGCCTGCCTGTACCTGTAATGGGCATGTACTATTACGTAATTATTGTTGTTGTAAAAAGGCGGGCGTCTTTTGTTAATGAGCATATTAATCCATTCGGGATAAACAAGATTGCGATATCGCGGAAGACTATCCATAGGGTATCCGTCATCATCAGCCCACTCTTCCTTAAAATGCCGGTAAACTGATACCTCGCCGTAACCGGCTTTTACAAAGCGTTTTCCGGTCTTTTCAATTTCAGCATCATCATACCCATATATAACAATCTGGTTGCCGGGAAGAATCCCTTTATGTCTTACAACCTCAATCCAGTCGATGTAATCGGCCCATTTTGCAGGAAGACTTCTTGCGCCTCTTATGTGTCCTCCCCTCCTCTCACCTCTGAGCTGCCAACCATTGTAAGCATCAACAGGCCGGACATCAATTATGTGAGTGTCCGGCCTTCCTATGAGCTTCAGCAGTAAGTTTCCTGAAATTTCCTTCATATTAAAACCGATAAAAATCAATTTATTCTATAAACAACAGGTATTATGAAAAGTTCCATAAAAACCTAAGACATTGTTTATTAAATACGTGGTTTTAATAAAGTGACAGATGAAAGACAATCTCATCTATGCAATTTACCGGGGTGTATAAGCTCTTTCATGTCATCACGGTTGCATTCAGGCTGAATATTATAATGACGTATACCATACATACCGAGCGTTTCACCGACCTTATCGAGTATTGTTTCAAAATGCGAAACTTTGCAATCTTCTTCCATGTCGATGTGAGCTTCAAGAAGAATTTCGTTTTCATCGAGCTGCCAGACATGTACATGATGTATGTTCCTCACACCGCTTATCGATGTTATTGCTTTTGCAATCTCCTCAATATTGATATTGGCCGGAGTGAACTGCATGAAAATTCTAATTGATTTGTAAAATATTCCCCAGCTGCTGTAAACAAGCCATAATGCGATTATTATTGAGAGAGTTCCGTCAATCCAGACCCATCCAAGATACCTTATCACAATTCCTCCGGCAAGAACAGCAACGGATGTCAGCATATCGGCAAACAGGTGCAGGAAAGCCGAGCGGATATTCATGTCTCCCTCTGATTCTTTTTTAATGAAAAGCAGGCTCAAACCATTCAGGAGGATGCCAAGTGCGGCAAGGATTATTACAATATCTCCTGTAACGGGGGCAGGATGTATAAGGCGTGATATTGCTTCCCATATAAGGACTGAAGCAACTACAAATAAAATTGCTGTATTTATGAAAGCTGCAAATATCCCGGCTCTTTTATAACCGTATGTCTGTTTCAATGTCTGACGACGGCCGGAAATCCTTATTGCCCAGTAACTAATTATAAGTGCAAGAACGTCGCTGAAATTATGAGCCGCATCTGATAACAGCGCCATACTCCCTGAAATAATCCCTCCGATTACCTGTGCTGTCGTGATGAAAACATTCAGTAAAATTGTTATTAGAACATTTTTACCAGAAGTTTTATGATTATGTCCCGAATGATCCATTCGTTAAAAACAATTTTATTTATCCTTCACTTTTTTAAACTCCTGAAGATACTTACTAATATAAGCCTGCTTTTGTTTTGAACGGTACTGCATAATGAACCTTGGATGCTCAAGAGGAATGATTTCGTCAAAATACCCTTTTGTTTTATTCAGCTCGTTAAGGAACTTAAAGTTCTTCCCGGTACCAAGGCAAAAACAGATATCCCTTAATATTCCGAATTCGAGTTGCTTTTCAAGGGAGCTTTCAATGAAATCAATAACAGCTTCCGTAAGTTGACGACTATCGTAATAATTATAATTTATCTGCCTTGTTCGGCCTTCTCTTGTAAATCCCAATGGGGATACAGCGCTCACATAAAAATGGGAATAGAATTTTTCAACTCCTCCATAAGCGTCTATCATTTCATACATGAAAGCAGAAGATGGTTCGAAAGTTTTTATTCCCGGAATATTGATGCCGCACTTTTCGGCGAGCCTCTTTGTATCTGTGAAAGGAATACCGGTTGAACCTGCCCCGAATCGTCCCGGGTTTATACCAATAAGCAGATGTCTTGGAGCGAGTTCATTATAAAACTTATTAAAGAACTGGATAATCACAGGAATTACATCAGGGTTTTCCCTGAATGGATTCATAATCTGAATACCATCGGGGAGCTTGCCTGAGAATTCAAGATTTTTATAAAATGAAATGGCTTTTTCTGCAAAAGACATCTTTGAAGTTTAATAAACTCAGTTATCCTTTACACAGCGAACCGAATACCTGTTCGTCTTTTCGGAGCCATGAATTTCAGCTATGTCAGCCTGCCTCGAGATATCGATAATTTTTTTCCCGCTGATTATAAGATAGCTGAAATATTCTGCATTATTAGTGTCATATTCTGTTGAAGTCCAATAATAGCCACTCTCATCGACTTCCGAAAAGATGCCTTCATAATCCTGCTGACCCCCAAGCTGAATGTTGAAAGCGCCTGAAGGGCCTTTCCCCCATGCATCCTTATTTTCGAAATGATTTGTAAGCTTTCCGAACTCAACGCCTGAAGGGAGATGCCATCCTGCAGGACATGCATTCAATGCAGCTTTCCATTCATACAGAGCGCCATAAATAGATATGTTGTTTGTATCATTATCGAAGCAATGGGCTCCTTCAACGCCTTTGAATCTCAAATTCTCTTTCATCCATACTGAACCATCTATGGAGATTGTTGAATAAATATTACCATCTCTCTGATCCGTAAATTTCTCCTGTCCCGCCAGGTTAGCGATACCCAATGCAAGGGCAAATACTGAAAAAAGATATCTCATCATATACAAGTTTTAAGGTCAGAATTTCTGCATTGATGATCCTTAAACAAATTTCATGCTAAAATTAACTGAGTTAAACAACAATAAATAGTTGATAACCGAAATAGTTATCAACTTATGACTATAAATAATAGGATGATGGCCCGCAGACACATATAAAAATATTTAACTTTGAAGCCTTTTAATTGTTATTAAGAAATGCCGGAAGAAAAGGATCTTAGACCTTATGGCGAAAAACAAGTCATTTTTGACAAACGTTACCTTGCAATGGCAACAATATGGGCACAGAATTCGTATTGTATAAGAAGGCAGGTAGGCGCACTGATTGTAAAAGGCAAGATGATCATTTCCGACGGGTATAACGGGACACCGTCTGGTTTTGAGAATGTATGTGAAGATGAAGACAATGTTACAAAGCCGTACGTTCTTCATGCTGAGGCAAACGCGATCACTAAAGTGGCAAAATCGCATAACTCCAGCGAAAACGCAACTTTGTATGTGACGACTTCACCTTGTATGGAATGCGCAAAATTAATAATACAGTCAGGAATAAAAAGAGTTGTTTATTGCAACAGGTACCATAAAACCGATGGACTGGATCTTTTGAGACGTGCAGGAATAGAGTTGGTTTATATTGATCCCGAAAACGACATTTATGAATTACAATAATTCAAGAAGAAACATTATTCTTCCTTTGCTACTGGGCGTGACACTCGCCCTTGGTGTGATTATAGGCAAGTTTTTCCCCGGTGGAACACAGGCTCCTCCATCTTCGGGTACGGGGCTCAGATTCAGAAATGACAAGCTTACGAACATCCTGAATATAATCGAATCAAACTATGTTGATTCAGTCAACCGTAATGACCTCATTGAGACTGCAATTCCTGCGATGCTTAAAAAGCTTGATCCGCATTCAGTTTATATTCCTGCAAAAGACCTTGCCCGTGCAAATGAACCGCTACAGGGTAATTTCGACGGTATCGGGATATCGTTTAACATGACTACTGATACAATTCTTGTTATAAGCACGATCCCTGGAGGACCATCGGAAAAAGCCGGTCTTCTCGCCGGTGATAAGATCCTGTTCGTAAACGATTCGCTCGTTGCTGGTAAAAATATAAGTGATCAGAAAATTATGAGCATGCTCAAGGGACCCAGGGGAACCCTTGTTAAAGTGAAAGTGCAGCGCAGCGGGCAGAAAGATCTTATTCCATTTGATATTACCCGTGATAAAATACCCATGTACAGCATCGATGCCTCATATATGGTAAACGATCATACTGGATATATGAAGATCAATAACTTTGCAATGACTACGTTCGATGAGTTCCTGAAGAACCTCAGGGATCTGAAGATCCAGGGTATGGAAAGCCTGATCCTTGATCTGAGGGGCAACTCGGGAGGTATTATGGAAGCATCGGTTCAGATTGCAAACCAGTTCCTTAAAGAGAATCAACTCATCGTTTATACAAAAGGACGGACTCATCCACGTAATGAAGCGCGCGCAACCGGAAAGGGAGAATTTGAGACAGGAGACCTTGTTATCCTTATGGATGAATGGAGCGCATCGGCAAGTGAGATTCTTGCAGGAGCTATCCAGGATAACGACAGGGGCACTATTATCGGCAGACGTTCCTTCGGTAAAGGCCTTGTTCAGGAACCGGTTTCATTTGCCGACGGCTCCGGCATGAGACTTACTATAGCACGTTACTACACTCCTACAGGGAGATCAATTCAAAGATCATACTCAAACGGCTTCGATGAATACTATGAAGAGCTCCTGGCACGTTCCGCAAGCGGCGACACTGAAGCATCGGATAGTATTCACACTTCCGATTCGCTCAAATTCACAACTCCGGGAGGAAAAGTTGTCTATGGGGGAGGCGGAATTATGCCCGATGAATTTGTGCCGGTTGATACATCAGGAATTTCTGAATATTTTCTTTCTGTCAGACCTTTGATTTACAGGTTTGCATTGAAGTATACCGAATCTAACAGGGAAAAGCTGAACAAGATTACAGAACCGGCTGAGATGAAGAATTACCTTGACAGGCAGCAGCTTCTTAACCAGTTTATAAGATATGCCTCGGCAAACGGCATTAAGGAAGACAGGAAAGGATTGAAAACTTCCGGGACGATAATTAATATCCAGCTTGAAGCATACATAGCTCGTAACATCCTTGATAATAAAGGCTTCTATCCAATCTGGGAAAATATAGATACAACTCTGAAGTTCGCAATCAACTATCTCGAGAAAAACAAATCTGTAAACAGGGAGATCAAGGGTCCGATAACGAAAAATTAGTTAATGTCTTTAAAGTCCTTAAAGTCGAAAGGTTAGGGTCTGGCAGGTTCGAAAAATCAAACTTTACAAACTCCCTATAAACCCGGAAACACTTTTCGCCGCGAGCTCTTCCTCTTCAACAAAACCCATGTGCCCTGATTTCTTGAGCTCAACGATTCTTGCATTGGAAGGGAGTTTCACTTTCTGCTGGATGATACCGTATGGTATATAATTATCCATAGCGCCAAGGATCCAGAGACACGGCACTCTTCCCTCCTCCATTACATTCACTCTTGACGGGCGCTTCATCATACCATTGAGAAGCGCAATGATCCCGTTACCCGGAATTACTGAAGCTATTTTTTTCGAGGTTCTGACAGCCTCCTTCATCTTTTCAAGATTGACAGAAGCAAATGACTTTTCGATGTTATCAGGATACATAAGATCCTTTTTGCCTTCCATCACAAGAGAAGTATCCTTCTTTCTTTTCTCTGTTACCTCGGGCGAATCTGCGAGGGGATGCGAATGGAACAGGCAGTAACCTGATAGATACTGGGGATAGAGATCAAGAAAAGCGAGCGTTACATATCCGCCCAGTGAATGGCCGGTAAGAAAAACTTTATTTATTCCGAGCTTTTCAAGCAATTCCCTGATAATATAGGCCATCAGCTCCATCGAATGTGTTTCACTGTAAACTTCCGATCTGCCATGACCCGGAAGATCAATTGCAATTACCCTGAATTCGGAAGACAGCCTGTCACTGAATCCATTCCAGACTTCAGATGATTCGAGATATCCATGCACAAGCATAACAGGGAAACCTTTCCCGCTATCGGTATACCAGATTTTCCTACCATGAATAGTCGAATACATATTGTTAATTGTTTAACAATGCAAAGGTAGTCATTAATCATTTATAAAGCTTCATACAAGGCATAAGCTGTACCTCAGATATTGCTTTTCTGGCAGAATAACGTTAACTTTGAAGCTATTCCTTCGGAAAGTGAAATTTTAGTACATACCAAACTGGTTTTCAATGGAAAAAATACTTTTTTCGTCAATTTCCAAGAAAATTGTTATGGCCCTTGCCGGCATCTTTCTGCTATTCTTCCTTCCTGTGCATCTTTATGTAAATCTGTTGCTTCTGAAGGATGATCCTCAGATTTTTAATAAAGCGGCATATTTCATGGCGAATTTTCCGGTTGTAAGAATTTTAGAAGTGCTTCTTATACTGGCATTACTCGCTCATATAATATGGGGATTCATCGTACAGATTCAAAACTGGTCCTCGCGACCCGTCGGTTATGTTAAAATAAATCAATCAGATACTTCATTCTTTTCACGTTTCATGATATGGACAGGAGGAACAGTTCTGATCTTCCTTTGCCTGCATTTTTTCAATTTCTTCTTTATCAAACTTGGTTTGGTCCCTGGTAACGCTGATGACTTTTATGCTATTGCACACAACCTCTTCAAGATACCTCTTTACAATTATATTTACATAATAAGTTTCATTATCCTCGGCCTTCACCTCTATCATGCTATCTGGTCAGCAACACAGACTCTGGGTTTAAATCACAGGATCTGGACACCGGTTGTCAAAGCTCTTGCTGTTGTTTATTCAATATTCATCCCTGCAGGATTTACATTCATTTCAATATCATTGTGGCTCCTGAGATAAAACAGTTTATCACTTCATCCTATGGATAAAACAGACGTAAAAATACCCGATGGCCCACTGGAACAAAAGTGGACCAGATATAAAGCTGAATCAAAGCTTGTCAATCCGGCAAATAAAAAGAAGCTTGAAATCATTGTTGTCGGTACCGGTATTTCGGGCGCCAGCGCTGCTGCATCACTTGCAGAACATGGCTATAACGTAAAGAGCTTCTGTTACCAGGATTCCCCGCGCCGCGCTCATTCAGTTGCAGCCCAGGGCGGAATAAATGCTGCAAAGAATTACCAGAATGACGGGGATAGTGTTTACCGGCTTTTTTACGATATGATAAAAGGAGGCGACTTCCGCGCTCGTGAAGCGAATGTCTACAGGGTAGCTGAAGTAAGCAACCAGGTCATTGATCATTTTACGGCAATAGGTGTCCCTTTTGCCAGGGAATATGGCGGAACTCTTGATACACGTTCCTTTGGAGGAGTCCAGGTCTCAAGAACTTTTTATTCGAGGGGCCAGACAGGCCAGCAATGCCTCATCGGGGCATATTCATCGCTTGTAAGACAAATAAAGAAAGGTGGCGTAAAGATCTTTCCAAGAAGGGAGATGCTCGACCTTGTTCTTATCGACGGGAAGGCAAGAGGCATAATAACACGTAACCTCATCACGGGCGAGATTGAAAGACATGCTGCCCATGCAGTAGTCCTTGCAACGGGAGGGTATGGAACAATCTACTATCTCTCTACTCTTGCTGTCAACTCAAATGCCTCTGCAGCCTGGAAAGCACATAAAAAAGGCGCTTACATTGCCAACCCTAGCTTCATACAGATCCATCCCACATGCATTCCTCAGCTTAATGATTTCCAGGCAAAGCTTACGCTCATGTCTGAATCATTGAGGAACGACGGACGTGTATGGGTTCCACTTAAGAAAGGCGATAAACGCAAAGCAAACGATATACCGGAAAATGAGAGAGACTATTACCTTGAAAGAAGATATCCGTCTTATGGTAATCTTGTTGCAAGGGATATCGCATCGAGAGCGGCAAAGGAACGCTGCGATTCCGGTTATGGGATTGGTGAAACTGGTCTTGCTGTGAATCTCGATTTCAGAGATGCAATAAAGAAGCAGGGAAAGGATGTTATTACCGACAAATACGGCAACCTCTTCCAGATGTACAAAACAATCACAGGTATTGATCCATACGAGGAACCAATGCAAATCTACCCCGCAGGACATTATACTATGGGTGGGCTTTGGGTTGATTACGAGCTCCAGACTACAATCCCGGGCTTGTTTTCAATCGGCGAAGCCAATTTCTCCGATCATGGCGCAAACAGGCTTGGAGCAAGCTCATTAATGCAGGCAGCATGCGATGGTTATTTTATTCTGCCGGTGACGATTTCAAATTACATGTCTGGCCAGATAAAGGTTCCAAAGTTTACAACGAACACTCCTGAATTTGATCAGGCCGAAGATGCAGTAAAGGAACGCATCAACAGGCTGATGTCAGTTAAAGGCAAAAAGAATGCTTCTTCTTTCCACAAGAGACTCGGTAAGATAATGTGGGATTATTGCGGAATGATAAGAAATGAAGAAGGCCTTAAAAAAGCATTGACCCTTGTGAAAGAGCTCAGGGAAGAATTCTGGAAAGATCTTAATATTCCCGGGAGCCAGAATGAACTCAACCAGGAGCTCGAGAAAGCGGGCAGAGTTGCCGACTATTTCGACCTTGCAATGCTCCTTATAACAGACGCGCTTAACAGGAAGGAATCATGCGGGGCTCATTTCAGGGAGGAGTACCAGACTCCTGACGGCGAAGCTCTCAGGAACGATGAAGAATATGCTTATGTTGCTGTATGGGAGTATGCGGGGGAAGTTAAGCAGCATATATTGCATAAGGAAAAACTGACTTTCGAAGCTGTTGAGATGAAGGTCAGAAGCTATAAATAGGGTTTCGCGTTTCGGGTTTCGCGTTTCGCGTTTCGCGTTTCGCGTTTCGCGTTAGGTTCAGATTTTCAATTTCAAGTTATTTCAAGTTATTTCAAGTTATTTCAAGTTATTTCAAGTTATTTCAAGTTATTTCAAGTTATTTCAAGTTATTTCAAGTTATTTCAAATTATTTCAAATTATTTCATCTGCATAAAAAATATTTGGGCATGAAGCTGACTTTAAAGATATGGCGACAGAAGAACTCAGCTGCAAAAGGCAGGTTCGAAACCTATAAAATGGACGATGTATCCCCTCAGATGGCTTTCCTGGAGATGCTCGATGCTCTTAATAAAAGGCTTGTTGAGGAAGATAAAGACCCGATTGCATTCGACAGCGACTGCCGCGAAGGTATCTGCGGTGCATGCGGACTTTATATTAACGGGTACCCTCATGGTCCGGCAGATGCGATAACAACCTGCACATTATCAATGAGGTACTTTAATGATGGAGATACAATCTGGGTCGAACCCTGGAGGGCAAAGGCATTTCCTGTTGTTAAAGATCTGATTGTCGACAGGGCGGCATTCGATAAGATAAACCAGGCTGGCGGGTATATTTCAGTGAACTCAGGTTCCGCTCCTGAAGCAAATAATATTCCTGTTTCGAAGAAGAGATATGAACTGGCTTTCGATGCCTCAATCTGTATTGCTTGCGGCGCATGTGTAGCGGCATGCAAAAATGCCTCTGCAATGCTGTTTGTCTCCGCTAAAATTTCCCACCTTGCCCTCCTCCCACAGGGACAGGTTGAAGCCAAAGAACGTGTTCGCGCGATGATCGAAGCTCAGGATGATGCAGGTTTCGGAAGCTGCTCAAATACAGGCGCCTGCGAAGCAAGATGCCCCAAGGAAATTAAGCTTGTTAACATAGCGCGTACATACAGGGAATACTATAAGGCATATTGAAAATGATCTCGGTTTTTTCCTATTTTTATGCAAAATCGTAATCATGAAAAAAATCCTTTTCACCCTTATAACAGCTGTTCTTATCTTATCGCCTCTGAAATCCCAGACAATTATCAACCGCGATCCTGAAATCAAGAAGATGGTCGATGAAATTTCCCGGGAGCGCATAGAACAGACGGTCAGGAAACTTGTATCATTCCATACTCGTCATAACCTCAGCGAACAGAACAATCCCCAGCAGGGAATAGGAGCCGCATGGAACTGGATCAAAGCTGAAATGGAGAAAAACATACCTGCATCTGAAGGAAGACTTACAGTTATGTTTGATGATTATACAGTCGGAGGTCCCGGCCAGAGAATTAAAACAGAGACAAAACTCAGAAATGTTATTGCAATCCTGAAGGGAACCGATCCTTCGGATGACAGGAAAATCCTTATCAGCGCTCATCTCGATTCGCGCGCAGCTCTCGACAATGACAATACAGGCTTCGCACCGGGCGCAAATGATGATGGATCAGGAATTGCGGCTGTACTTGAACTCGTGAGGATAATGTCATCACGTAAATTCCCTGCAACAATCATCTTTATGGCCGTTTCAGGTGAAGAACATGGCCTTTACGGTTCAAAACACATTGCAGAAAAAGCAAAGAATGAAGGCTGGAATATAGTTGCAATGCTCAACAACGATATGATAGGGAACAGCGGCTCAAGCGAAACCCTGCTGAACGATAATATGAAAGTGAGGGTATTCAGCGAGGGCGTGCCTGCATTTGAAACTGAAGCAATGGCATCCTCGAGGAAATATACATCAGCCGAGAACGACAGCCGTTCGAGGCAGCTTGCCCGCTACATAAAGGAAACAGCCGGAAGATACGTCGAACAGCTCGATGTAACTCTTGTTTTCAGGAATGACAGGTTCGGAAGAGGCGGCGATCATACACCCTTCTGCCAGAATGGTTTTACTGCAGTCAGGATATGTGAGTTCAACGAAAACTATGATCGCACGCACAAGATCCCTGCGGTCGTTAATGGTATCCAGGAAGGCGACCTGCCGGAGTATGTCGATTATGAATATGTCAGAAAGAATGCAGGAGTAAATCTGTCTGTCATCGCAAACCTCGCTCTTGCACCGTATGAACCGGCAGATTGTAAGGTTATTGTTACAGGATTAACGAACAAGACAACCCTGAAATGGTCGGATCCTCTCAAAGGAAATAAACCTGCCGGTTATTATATCCTGATGCGCGAGACATACCAGCCCTTATGGGAAAAGAAAATCTATGTTACAGGCAATGAGGTGACTCTCCCCTATTCAAAAGATAATTATTTCTTTGCTATTCAGTCTGCAGATGCTGCAGGACATGAAAGCCTTGCAGTGTTTCCCGGAGCAGGCAGGTAGAGTTTTAATAAAGTGATAAAGGCTTAAAAACGAATGTTTCTAAGCCTTTATGTATTATTAACTCCTTTTAAATTTTACAATGTCGCGCAGACCTGTTCTACTTCCTCAGTTGTTTTTGGGATAGGCTTTCCAAGTACTTTGTGACCGTTTTCAGTGATCACAACATCGTCTTCAATTCTGACTCCCCCGATCTCCATGTACTTTGACAACTTCTCATAGTTGATAAACTCGCTGAACTTCCCTTCAGCTTTCCACATTTCGATAAGCTCAGGAATAAAATATATACCGGGTTCTATGGTGAAGACATGACCGGGTTTATATTGAAGCGCGAATCGCAGGAATGAAGTGCCGAACTGGGTACTTCTTTTTATCTCATCATTATACCCGACAAAATTTTCACCCAGGGCTTCCATATCGTGAACATCGAGGCCGAGCATGTGGCCTATTCCGTGAGGCATGAACAGTGCGTGAGCGCCAGCACTCACGGCATCATCGGTGCTGCCTTTCATCAGACCGACATCTTTCAGCCCTGAAGCAATAGTTTTACATGCAAGGAAATGAATGTCCCTGTTCGACAGTCCGGGCTTTGTTGCATCAATAGCTTTAAGGTTAGCCTGAAGAACAATTTCATAAATTTCTTTCTGAAGGGGGCCGAATTTCCCGCCAACAGGAGTTGTCCGGGTTATATCCGAAGCATAGTGCAACTCCGATTCGGCGCCTGCATCTGTAACCATCATTCTTCCTGTCTTAAGATCATTGATGTGGCTGTGATTATGAAGTGTCTGCCCGTTAATGCTTAGTATCGTTGGAAATGAGGTTCCGTATCCTTTTCCGAAAGCAATACCCTCAACAATCCCGAAAATATCCCGTTCATTGATCCCGGGACGGCACATCTTCATTGCGGCAACATGCATTTCATAAGCAACATCAACAGCCTTTTCAATTTCTCCGATCTCGATCTCATCCTTGATGGATCTCATTTCAACAACAGCTTTAATAAGCTCGGTTGAAGCAAGGGTTTTCATCTGGCACGGATTTTCCTTAAGCAGACGACCCAGAGTCATCTTTGTCTCTCCCCTGTATGGAGGGAGGAAATGAATTTTCCGCTTTTTTGACAAAGCATTACCCATCTCATTGTCGAGACTTGCAAGGCTGCCGGTATCAGTGATTCCACATTTTGAGGCGAGCTCCCTGACGGTGGGTTGAGGCCCCATCCAGACGATGTCGTCCATGTCGAAATCATTCCCGTGGAGATATTCCTTGCCTGAATCAAAATCGATAACGCCTATAAAACCAGGGAGATCAATCCCGAAATAGTACAGGAAATCACTGTCCTGCCTGAAATGATACTGGTTTGAGGGGTAATTCATCGGGGAATCAACATTGCCAATGAACAGGCCGATCCCTGATTTGATTTTTTTACGGAGTTCGTCTCTCCTTGCGGAATAAACTTTGCTGTCGAACATTATAGCGGGGTTTAATAATCAATCTATAAAGTTACTAAAAAACAAAACGTCTATTTCAGTCTGCTTCATTTGTTTGATTTGATCACCGACCAGCCTCCTTTCAGTCCAAAGACAAACCATGCCAGCGCAAGAGTTCCGAGCGCAAAGATTGTGTCTCCGATCACTCGCATCCACCTTAACGTATGCATCGCCGGTGTCTGCAGGAATTCTGCTGATCGTGCATACCATAAACCTTCTTTCACGCTTGCTACAGTCTGGCTTAGACCAATTGGAAGTACACTAAGTAGGACCATGGCTGCAAGGCCTATATTAATGCTCCAGAAAGCAAACTTCAGGGGGCCTTCTTTCCATTCGGCATCCTTGTTAAGATCGCGCATAACAAACAGCATCAACCCTATTGCAAGCATTCCGTAAACTCCGAACAATGCAGTATGGCCATGTACCGGAGTAGTATTCAGACCCTGCATATAGTACAATGCAATAGGAGGATTAATAAGGAATCCGAAGATACCTGCTCCCAGGAGATTCCAGAAGGCGACAGAAATAAAGCAATAGATCGGCCATCTGTATTTCCTCACCCATGATGGATTCCTGCTAAGCCTCACATTATCCCATGCTTCGAAACCCATAAGAACGAGAGGAACAACTTCAAGCGCGCTGAAAGTGGCTCCAAGAGCCATCACTCCTGTTGGAGTTCCGGTAAAATAGAGGTGATGAAATGTTCCCAGGATGCCACCTGAAAGAAATATGATTGTTGAAAATAAAACTGCAGTTGTGGCAGTTTTTGCTTTCAGAATCTGCAGCCTCACAAACAGGAATGCAATAACAACTGCTGAAAAGACTTCAAAGAAACCTTCAACCCAGAGATGCACGACCCACCATCTCCAGTATTCGGCAATCGCAAGGTTTGTCTGGCGTCCCCACATGAGTCCTGAACCGTAAAATGCTGCTATTGCTATTGATGCAATAAGGAACAGAAGAAGAAGGTTCCTGTTCTCAGATCTCTGTTTAAGTGCCGGCCTTATTGCTCCTCCCATCAGCAACAGCCAGAGAACAAGACCAACCAGCAGGAACAATTGCCAGAATCTGCCTAGATCTACATATTCATAACCCTGATGACCGAACCAGAAATTCTGGATCATGCCAAGTTTCTGCATTACACCCATCCATTGCCCGAGTAACGAGCCGATAACAATTACAAGAAGAGCGATAAACAGGAAATTCACTCCTGCTTTCTGATATTTTGGTTCATAACCCGAAACAGCCGGGGCGTAATACAATCCTGTGCCAAGCCAGGCGGTTGCGATCCAGAAGATTGCTATCTGCACATGCCATGTTCTTGAAATTGAATATGGAAGAACGCTTGCAAGCGGAATTCCGTAAAAAGCCTGGCCCTCTACTCCATAGTGAGCAGTTATTACACCCATCAGCACCTGAACAAGAAGCAAGGCAGATACAATCCAGAAGTATTTCACTATTGCTCTTTGCGATGGAGTTTGCTGTTCCTTCAGCAAAGGATAGTTGGCTGGGACAACATTTTCATTTGGTTCCGACCGCATACGGGCATAATACCAGACCATAATACCGATACCGGCAAGAAGGATAATAACACTAAAACCGGTCCAGAGGATGAGCGATCCAGTCGGCCTGTTGGCAACAAGCTCTTCAGCGGGCCAGTTATTTGTGTAAGTTATTTCCATTCCGGGTCGCTGTGTGACGCACGCCCATGAAGTCCAGAAGAAGAAGGCATTCAGCAAAGGTATCCTTGCAGGATCTTTAATTGAATTTTCGGGAATGCTGTAATAATTTCTCAGATCGCTTAACGAGGGCTCGTTTGTAAATAACCCTCCATAATAATTACTGTTTGCTCCAATAGCTTCAGCTCTCAGGTTTGAAACAGTAAGTACTTTTGATGATGGATCGTAACTGTTTGCACGAAGTTCCTTCTGAAGAAGGACTTTCAGGGCAGCCTGCTTTTCTTCGCTGAGCTTATTAAAAGGCTGACCTTCATTGCTGATAGCCATCCTGTCAAGAATAAAAACAGCCTCCCTGTGAAGCCAGTCAGCGCTCCAGTCAGGAGCCTGGTAAGCGCCGTGCCCCCAGACTGTCCCGATCTCCTGGCCGCCTAAAGACTGCCAGACATTCTGCCCGTCCTTTATCTGCTGACCTGTAAAAAGTACAGTGCCGCCCGCCGTAACAACCTTCTCAGGAATTGGTGGAGCTTCACGGTAAATTTCTCTTCCAAAATAAAGCATGACTGAAAAAGAGACGACAATAACAAGAATAAACCCAATCCACAGATTTCTCGTTGTCATAGGTAAAAGGAATTTAATTAAACGGAGAGATTATATAACAAAGATACTAAATATACTAGTACAAAACTGCCAGATTTTCAATCTTATTGATATATTCTGAAGCTTTGATTCCCCTGTCTTCAGTATGTGAAAAACCTGTGAGAAGATTCTCATTATCGTCATCTGAAAGTACACGGTCGGCCATCCTGAAAAGAATGTTGTTTTCTTTAGAAATATGTGAACGCAGGAGCTCGGCATATCCTCTCATGTTCCTGTAGACGCTTTTAAGAGCCTGGTTGTTGCCTTCTTTGTATAGTTTTATATTATCAGCCATCCCCTGTACAAAGTTCCTGCCGGTCACATGTTCATTGATCATTACTGCTACAGGACCATTTGAGATTGAAAAGCCGCGTTCCGCCAGGTAGGGAAAAAAGATGTTTTCTTCCTTTGCATGATGTAAACCATCTGCAAAATTCCTTATAATATCTACAATGCTCTCAAGATTGTTTACGTCAGGGTCGCTGTCATAGGTGATTTGCTCCATTATTTCTGTAAGCCTGAGTATATGGACATGATCGTCCTCGAGATTCTGTGTTGCTTTTTTCATAATATTTATACTTAAGGGATTCAGTTAAGTTTATTCATTGTTTTCGGGAATAGTATATTATTTTCAAGATGAACATGAACGTGAAGGTCATCCTCAAATTTCTTAAGGAGTTCAAATGTCATCCTGTAAGAATTGCAGGCGTCTGCAGGAAGTTTGTAACCGTCGGTCATGGCATTAATACTGTCCATTGCACCCCCGGCAGACTCATGTTCACCGATAAGCGAGCTAATGATATTCTTTATATCCGGTTCTGCAGAATTGCTTCCGAACAACTTCTTTATTGCAGGAAAAAGAACTTCCTCCTCTTCATTCAGATGAAGAAGCAATTCGTTATTTATAACTTCGATAAGATCGGCGATTTCAGAGAGCTCCGGATGATTTGCGCCATGAACGCCGGCAATTTTCCGTGTATAGAAAACAAGTTCAGGCAGTGATCTTCTTACGTATGAATGATGCTCATTCACAATATAATCACACAGAAAGCCAGGTCGCCATTCATTGAATTTATGCGCTGGTGCTGCTGCTGATTCTGGATTCTCAAGCTTAGTGATCATATCGGATACATTAATCCCCTTTTCGGCACATGCTTCTTCGAGAGTCATTTTACCCCCGCAGCAAAAATCTATTCCGGCTTCGCTGAAAACTGAAGCTGTCCTGAAATCCTGCGCTACTATCTCCCCTATTGTTTTTGAAAATGTTTCTGCTTCTTTCATGATGCTTTTTTCTTTTAAAATGTATTCCACAAATGTATGAAATAATTTATTAAAAGACAAAATAGTCTTTTTGTCTTTTTATTAAAATTTTCTATCTTTGTCCGGGATACATTTAAATATATGTTCAATAAAGAAACAGAATACGCAATCAGGGGGCTCGTCTATATTAAGCTTCAGAATCTGAAGAAGAGGATGCCCGGAACAGCAGAGATAGCGAAGGAAATAGATGCTCCTCCATTCTTTACGGCAAAGATTCTTCAGCGGCTTGTCAGGGCGGGTTACCTTAGATCTGTAAAGGGAAAAGGAGGCGGGTTCTACTTTGATGAAAATGATCCTGATCTTTCATTGAGGCAGCTTGTTTCAGCCACAGAAGGGAATTCCTCTATTTCAGCATGCGGTTTCGGCCTGAAAGAATGTGACGAAAAGAACCCATGTCCTCTTCACGAAAAATATGCGCCAATTAAAGAATCACTTTATAAGCTTGTAAATGAAGAGACAATCACAGGTCTTGCAGAAAAAGTGTACAGGAAGGAATTAATCAAATAAGCTGAATGATACCCTCATTAACTTTCAAAAAACTAAGGCTCCCTTTTATTGTATTCATATTGACATCCGTCCTGCTGGGTTTTGTACAGGTTAAGGTTGAAAGGCCAATGCTCATGGTAGAACGGTTTTTTAAGGGGAGCGGCTGGATTGAGATCTTCATCATTGCACTGTATGGCGGGTTTGTGGCATTCAAAATGCAGGATAAGCAGAATGTACCACGCTGGAGGAAGATTACATGGACGACATTCTCAATAGTATTCTTCTCCCAGCTTCTGATTGGGTTATCCGGTGTTGATAAGTTCCTGATGACTGGTAAGCTTCATCTTCCAATTCCGATGATGATAATCGGAGGGCCTGTATTTCGCGGTGAACTATCTGTTATGACAATCCTGTTCCTGAGCACTGTTATCCTGACAGGTCCTGCCTGGTGCAGCCAGTTTTGCTATTTCGGGGCATTCGATAATCTCGCAGCGGGGAACAAACGGCCTTCCCGGGGCACTATAAAGAATAAGAACGCGATAAAATACACCATGCTCTTCCTTGTAGTATCTATGGCTTTACTCCTTCGATGGTTCAATGTGCCGGTTCCTGCCACAACTTTAATAGCAGTCGCATTCGGGCTCGCTGGTATTGCAGTAATGATAATCTATTCACGAAAGATGAATAAAATGGTTCATTGTTCTGCATATTGTCCTGTGGGCACTGTTGTGAATCTTACAAAACATATTAATCCATTCAGGATGTATATTGACAAAAGCTGCACACTATGCATGAAATGTGCTTCATTCTGCAGGTACGATTCACTCGATCTGACTGATATAAGGAAAGGAAAGCCGGCAATCGGGTGTACTCTCTGCGGCGATTGTCTTGCAGGCTGTCACCATAACTCGATAAAATACAAATTTTTCAGTATGAATCCTGAGAAAGCAAGGAACCTTTACCTCGTTCTCACTATTACCCTTCATTCTGCATGTATAGCGCTTGCAAGGATTTAACCTTTTGATTAACTTTATGATCCTTAAAAAAACAGACCATTCTAAAGTATGAGCGAGCTTATAAATAATTCTAGAAAAAGAAGGGATCTTCTGAAACATATGATCCTTCAGCTTCATAAAGGTGAAGCGCCTGAAATGGTAAAATCGCGGCTGGCTGAACTGCTTAGCTCTATACCTTATGATGAAGTGGTTGAGGTCGAACAAGAGCTGATTGCAGGAGGTTTACCGATGGAGGAAGTACTTAAATTCTGCGATATTCACCAGATGGTACTCGAAGGACGGATCGACCAGAGATCAAAAAAAGAAATTCCCGAAGGGCATCCTGTCGATACTTTTAAGAAAGAAAACATTGAGCTCGGGAAAGTTGTAAATGAACTCGATGAGCTGTTTTCAGATATCAAAAACAAAGAGGATATTAAATCAGATGAGTGGCTTCTAAAGGTCAGATCACTGTTCAACAGCCTCATGGACGTTGAAAAACATTACCTGAAAAAAGAATATCTTATTTTCCCGTTTCTTGAAAAATACGAAATTACCGGGCCTCCAAAAGTGATGTGGGGCAAACACGATGAAATCCGCGAGATGCTAAAAGCATCAATAGAGGCAATAACTGTCAGCTCTCCTTTAACTCATGAAGAAATTGTTTCTCTCACGGATCTTTTGCTGATTCCCGCCGTAAAAGGTGTGAATGATATGATTGCCAAAGAGGAAGAAATTCTGTTTCCCATGTGCCTCGACAAGTTCACACAGGATGACTGGTATTCTGTTTACAGGCAAACAGGAGAATTCGGATACTGTCTTTATGATCCCAAAGTTGAATGGAAACCTGAAGGCGGAGTCTCCGGGGAAATTATTTATAACAAAGGCAGCAATATCCATCTTACAACAGGAAGTTTCAGCCTCAATGAGATAGAAGCTTTGTTCAGGACACTCCCTATCGATATAACATTTGTTGACAAAGATGATAAGGTGAAGTTTTTCAGTCTTGGCCCCGACCGTATTTTCACACGTAACCGGGCTATTATCGGGAGAGATGTAAGAATGTGCCATCCTCCTTCAAGCGTTCACGTAGTTGAAACAATACTGAACGATTTTAAATCAGGTAAGCATAAGAGTGCAGCATTCTGGATCAATATGAAAGGAAGGTTCATTTACATTGAGTACTTCGCTGTAAGAGATAAAGACGGTCAGTACCTGGGGACAATAGAGTTCACACAGGATCTTACTGACCTAAGAAAACTCAGCGGGGAACAGAGACTTCTATCCTATTCTGAAAAATAACTGATGGCTGAAGAAAAATTAATAATATCACCAAAGACTAAGATTGGAGAGCTGCTGGATGCCTACCCCGGGCTTGAACAAGTGCTTATTGAAATGTCACCCGTATTCGAAAAGCTTAAAAATCCCGTATTAAGAAGGACAGTCGCACGTGTTGCAACAATTCAGCAGGTAGCCGTTGTCGGAGGAATTCCGGCCGAACAGATCATTACAAGGCTACGGATTGAGGTGGGACAAAACGTCGATGATATTGAAGGCGGATCAATCGAAACATCTTCCGGTACACCTTCCTGGTATGATGAAAAGAAAATAACCGTCAGGTATAATGCAACACCGGTGATCAACTCCGGAGATAGTCCAATGAACGAGGTGCTTAGAAGATCTGCTTCTCTTAAGCCGGGTGAAATTTTCGAGCTTCAGTCGCCTTTTGTTCCTGAACCTGTCCTCGATATACTTAGAAAAAAAGAATTCCTTGTCTGGACAGTAAAAAATAAAGATTCATATTCGAGCTATATTCTGAGGCATAAATAAAGTTTTATTTTTTCTCTTCCGCCTGAAACAAAACATGTTATGCCTTCGTATAAGAAGGTATAAAGTCATGCCTGTAACAGGTTTTTGTTCATTTAATTTACAACGCTCAGTTTAATAAATCATGCGAATGCTTTGGTTTTTAACAAAGTATTAATATATTCGCCTATGTTGTCAACAAGTTATTAACAACGTATATTTCCCGCCATGCCTTACAGACGATTGCCTAACACCGATGCCGCAAGGATCAAAGCCATGAAAACAGCCCTTGAAAAGGGCAGAGCGCTTCCCCCCAACAAGCTTGCCTTTTCGCCAAAGCTCATTGTTTCACTACACAGAATTCTTCCCCTGTTCGAGAACAACATCCAGATTTACCGTCAGACGCTGGCTTCACAGAACAAGAAGAGCCGGGATTACTATGAGATAATGAAGAAGGCAAGGATGTATCTTACCCATTTCATAAGAGTAATGAATATGGCTATCTCACGCGGTGAGCTTCCATCCGAGACACGGGCCTTTTACGGACTATCAACTGATGATTCAACAGTACCGCCTTTAAACAGCGAATCAGAGCTTATGAGCTGGGGAAGACGAATCATTGAAGGTGAAGAATTCCGTATCAGGAAGGGTGGAAGTCCGATCACCAATCCTACAATTGCTGTTGTAAAAGTCAGGTTTGAAAAATTCATCGAAGCATGGACTTTTCACAATACACTTGCCAAAAGGACGTCCGATTACATGGAAAAAAACAGCAGTCTGAGGAAAGAAGCCGATGAGATAATTGTGCAGCTCTGGAATGAAGTAGAAGCTTCAACAAGCGCCCTTCCTGAAGAAATGAAAATGAACCAGTGCGAGGAATACGGCATTGTTTATTTTTACAGAAAGGGGGAGCTTCAGAAAGCCGGCCAGGAATTAGAAAATTAATCCAGTAATTTTTCTGCTTTTCTATTCATCTTTATACCTGGTTAAAGATGAATTTTCAATCTCATTATGCCTGCATTATTTGCAAAAATAATGCTGCTTCCGATAAAGCAGTTTTAAGTACTTTTGCAAAATGAACTTTGCAGGCATTGATCTCCCGGAATTTCCATTATTCCTGGCTCCAATGGAGGACATTACCGATCCTTCTTTCAGGATGGTTTGCAAAAACCTTGGAGCCGACATGATGTATACCGAGTTTATTTCATCCGACGGACTCATCCGCGATGGTGAGAAAAGTGTGAAGAAGCTCGATATATACGATTATGAACGCCCTGTCGGCATACAGCTCTATGGTCATCTCGTTGGCGCAATGGTCGAAGCTGCCCTGATTGCAGAAGAAGCAAGACCGGAACTTATCGATATAAATTTCGGATGTCCTGTAAAAAAAATCGCAAATCGCGGAGCCGGATCCGGAATGCTTAAGAATGTCCCTCTCATGATCGAAATGACAGAAGCTATAATTAAAGCTGTAAAGCTGCCGGTCACGGTAAAGACAAGGATCGGATGGGATGATGAATGCAGGAATATTGTTGATGTAGCTGAAAAGCTGCAGGATACAGGCATACAGGGCTTAACAATCCATGGCCGCACAAGGGCCCAGATGTATAAAGGCTCCGCTGACTGGACTCTCATCGGCGAGGTAAAAAATAATCCCAGGATGAAGATCCCCATTATTGGCAACGGGGACATCGATGGTCCTGTCCGCGCCAAAGAGATGTTTGGCAAATACGGAGTCGACGGGATTATGATCGGTCGGGCTACAGTTGGTCGCCCATGGATATTCAGAGATATCAGGCATTTTCTATCGACAGGTGAGCTGCTTCCCGAACCAACTGTTTCAGAAAAAGCGGAGATAGCATTGTTTCATCTTGACCAGTCGCTCAGGCATAAAGAAGGGAAGCATGCAATCTTTGAGATGAGACGGCATCTTTCAAATTACTTCAAGGGACTGCCTCATTTTAAGGAAACGCGCCTCAGGCTTCTGACTGCACCCGAAGCTGATGAAGTAAGAGCCATTATAAATGAGATAAAAGATAAATGGGGGGATTTCAGATCGGAAGACAGGAGCCCGGTCTATAATATGGAATAATCTCCTTTGAGGCATTTTGGTGAGGGGGAGAAAGGTTGATAGGGCGAGGGCGAGATGGAGCTTCCTCTCAGGTCAAATGTCATCCTGAATGAGACATTCCGAAGCATGCCGCTGAGGAATGGCGAAATGAAGGATCCCATGGAACATCCAGGATATTTCTCAGATAATATTCGTCCGAGCGAAAGGTCCGTTTCTATTGATCTTGCGGATGATGTACGAGATCCTTCACTACGCTTCGCTTTGTTCAGGATGACAATT
>DATALC010000028.1:0-9930 GCA_036261265.1 Bacteroidales bacterium | reverse complement strand
TTTTTCAATTCCACTTCCTCATGCGGCATAATTTCCCCGGCCAGGTATTTGGCTATCAGATCATCAATATGATTTTCTCCCTTTGTCAATTTATGAGACAATAATTATTTATTAAAAGATACAAGATGAGTAACGGAAGGTATTCCTTCAGTTTTTCACGCATGATCCGTAATGCTTTACCCATGTGGTTTTCAATTGTTTTTTTTGAAATATTCAATTGCTCTGATATTTCAGCATAGGTCAAATTTTCAAACCGGCTAAGCTGAAACACTCTGCGGCATTGTGCGGGCAAAGAATTTATTGCTTCGTTTATTTTCATTTCCAGTTCGCCGCCAATCACCTTCTCATCCCCTGGATCTGACGAGGTATCTGCATTATGCTGAACAAATTCCGCGTGCAAGTGTCGCACCTTCTCATGCTTGATCCTGTTTAATGCCTGGTTATGTACAGCCTGGTAAAGGTATGACTTAACAGAGGTATGAATTTCAATGACTTCACGTTTTTCCCATAATATCAGAAATAAACCCTGTACAGTTTCTTCCGCTTCATCTATATTATTCACAAAAGTATTAGCATAGTTGCACAGGCGTTCGTAATAGGTTTCAAAAACCTGCCCGAATAGTTCTCTATCGCCTTTATGTAAGGCTTCCGCCAAATCCCGGCCTGATATCAACACATCATGTATGTTTGATAACGAAATTACCCAATAATAGGATACCAAACAACAGGTGTGTATAAATTACATTCTATCACAGACCTCTTTATTTGTAAAAGCCTTCGGGTTTCTGTAAAAGACAGCATACGATCTGACCACAAACGGGGAACAGGATTTTTACCAGCTTTTAACCTTGCCACTCCCGCTGATTTTTGAAGATATAGTGGGATTCCCCATATAAACAGTATTCCCGCTTCCACTGATATTCACATCAAGGTGCCTGACAACATTTACGAAAGCATCCCCGCTCCCGGATATATGACATGTTGTTCTTTGTGCTTCCAGACCAAAACAGTCGATATCCCCTGATCCTGAAATATTGATATTCAATTGATCTGCCTTACCGGCTGCCAGGAATTTTCCTGATCCATCAATATCAACTGTCAGGCTCAATGTATTAAATGGCTCAAGGGCGGAAATTTCACCACTTCCTGAGATATTTACTGATTGTAATTGATTATAACCTGACATTACTGATATTTTTCCTGAACCGTTCATAGTAACGGAATTAAGAGAAGGCATGGATACCCTTAATTTCGCTGTTGAATGTCTGATATTCAGGTTTCTGGGATAATGCCGGATTAACAAGTTGTCTCCTTTCACCTCAGTGGAGATATATTCAAGGAGGTTCTCATAATCACTCACCTCAACCGAAAACAATGAATCATATATGACTTCAACATCTGCCGAAATATCCAGCTCAATATTTTTAAAACCGGAAACAGAACGTTCTTCAGACAATACCTGACCTGAACCTTCCAAGCCAATCCATTCTTTTAAACAGGAACCGGTACAGAAAGACAGGATCATTAGAATGACGAAGAAAGAAAATTTATTTTTCATGACTTTCTAATATTTTATTATTACATATCAGGGACAACATAGAGCGCCTATACCCCTAATTGATATTAAGAAATTCTTGTAGAGCAGTAGACAGACCTCGTCTGGTAATGACGAAAGAAACATTAGGATAGAAAAAGTCCTTCAGCGCCGGCTTTGACTCCGGGATACTAAATTCTTGTAATAGGGTGTCTTAATTGAGGCCTTGAAGCTATTTTAACTATTCCTGTTGCGAATTCCACATTTCAAATTTCTCCCTGGTATCGTTGATCAGCATACCCGAACTATTGGCGATTATTCTGTTATTGAATTTTACTATGCGTTTTGAAATATCGTTAATTCCTTTTGACAGAACCGATTCGGGATATCTTCTCAGAAGGCTGTAACTCTGGAGTGAGGATAGCTTTGCAGGATCTTCTTCAAACAGAAATCCGAAAAAGCACAAATCAATTGAAAGATATTTCTGAATTGATGATTGCAGGCTGTTGCATACTTCAAGCTGATCGGGATGATTACCCCGGTTGAAGATTATCCTGGGCTGATAACTTCTTGTAAGCGCTACTATTTTTGATGCCAGTGCAGTATCGACTTTTTCAGCTATTGAAATAATATCCTTTATTGTTAAAAAGTCATCACCTGTCAAGTTTTTATAGGCTCTGTTGATATCTGCATTTATTGTACTGTTTTGTTTAATCTCCTTCAGTGCAACCCTGTGAATAAAATTCTTAATAAATGAAAGTGTATTCAGGATAGCCGGTTTTTCAAATGTTGTAACTACAAGGCCATTAGTGGAAAAATCAAAATAATCAAGCGTATTAAATGTTGTTCCAGCTCCCAGGTCCATTACTATGTAGTCTGCCTGAAGGTTTTTAATTTCATTGATCAGTTTTACTTTTTGCGCATAACCAATGTTTGCAAGGAATGGGACCCTGTGGTCTGCAGCCAGGTATTTAAGGTTAGGCATGCCTGCCTGAACAAGATAATCTTTGAGCTTACCTTTCTTGCTGATCAGATAATCACCTATTCCTGCATATATGTTTTCAAGGCCAAGGTATGAATACAGGTTTGAACCACCCAGATCAAGATCGATTGCAATTACTGAATGCCCGGAGTTTGCCAGGGCGACTGCAAGGTTTGCCGCAAGTATACTTTTTCCAACGCCGCCTTTGCCACTTGCAATAGGAACAAAAAAAGGTTTGCTGACCATGATTCATTGAATTTTCATAAAGTTATAAGAAAATATTTTTTAGAAAGACAGGTGGCTGTGATGTTGGGGAGATTTCATAATGGGAGTGGGAGAAAAGGTGAAAGGGAGGGTGGGAGAAGGGATGTTTTATTGCGTAACATTAAACTTTTATTATTTCCTGCAGAATTTCATCAATTGAATCGTTCTTATGCTCATTGAATATATGCTGATGGTAGTTGCATAAAGAAGAAAGAGTATTATCGAAGGCAGCCTTTTCACCTGGCATGAGCCTGCCTGAAAGAATTATGGCTTCCTTAGATAATCCAGGGAATATTTTTTCAATCTCGGCTTTTCCTTCAGGTGTTATTGAAATAAGCATGCTTCTCTTGTCAGACCTGTCCTGCTTTTGCTTTACAAGACCTGATTTCAGCAAACGCCTGATGACTTCATTGCCTGATGTCTTTTCAAGGGCATTCATGTTATTGAGCTCTGTTTTTGTAAAACTCTTATCATGATAATAAAGGCACATGAGATAAGAATACTCATCAATTGTTTGCAATGAACTGTATTTCAAAATCTTCTTAAGATAAAACTTTGAGTACCGATGAAGCAGGGTTATATTTTTGGAGATATTGACATTAATCATATTGTCCTCGGAAGAGATGGGAAGGTGGTTCAGAAAAACAATAAATTTTTCAATTGTAAGAGACTCACCCTTTGGTACTGAGGCATCAAACTCATCAACAAGCCCTATCAGTTCCTGTAACAGCGATTTTGTTCGCATAAATTTAATATATAATTAGAACATAAATGTATTAAATATTTGCAATTAATTACCATAAATATTGGAATTAGTACAAAAATGTATTAATTTTGTATTGTAAATAAGGTAATAATATGTCAATAGCGGCGCGACTTGCAGATGCCGGGAAGACCTATATCTCCGGTGACAGCACGGTGGTTGCCCTGCAGCCGGCAAATGTTGAATTTCGCAGAAAGGAGCTTACACTTATTGTCGGGCCTTCCGGTTCGGGGAAGACAACACTGCTCTCCCTGCTGGGTTGTGTAATTTATCCAACCTCCGGAAATGTCTGGCTTGATGATACCTGTGTCAACAAACTAAGCGAAAACAAGCTTGCCGAAATCAGGCTCAGACGTATCGGCTTTGTTTTCCAGGGTTTCAACCTGCTGGCTCCTTTAAACGGAATTGAGAATGTTATGCAACCATTGCTTATGCAGGGTTTTTCTCATAAAGATGCAAGAGCCAAAGCACGGGAAATGCTTGATGAATTTAATCTTGGCGACAGGATGAAAAGTTTGCCGAGAGATCTCAGTGGCGGACAGCAGCAGCGTATTGCAATTGCCAGAGCCCTTGTAACAACACCGGGATTGATCCTGTGTGATGAACCTACTGCCTCATTGGATCACAAAAGCACAATTCAGGTCATGGATAACCTGCGTTCCCTTAAAGAAAAAGATTGCGCAGTAATCATTGTCACTCACGATACCCGCCTGACAAAATATGCCGATCGGACAATTTATGTTACTGATGGCACAATAAGCGAATCTCCCGATTATCAAAGCACTCATGATTAATTAATTTATCTTATATGAAGAGAGGTGTTATCTTTCTATCGGTTGTTGTTGCCCTTTACGGTTGTTCGAATCAGAAGGCTCCGGTTTCAGAAACAGAAAGCATTCCTGTTACTCAGGTAACCGGAATAGGCAAGATTATTCCCGAGGGTGGTATAACAGGGCTTGCATCTCCTGTTTCGGGAATTGTGGCTTCGATTCCTGTAAACGAAGGGAGCAAGGTAAAGAAAGGTGATGGTATTGTTCTTCTTGATAATACAGATCAGTTGCTGGCTGCCAGGGAAGCAGACAACAAGATAAGTATACAGCAGAAAGCCGTTGAATCTCAGCAATGGCTTGTTGAACAGAAGAAAACCGACATTGCCGAGAAGCTGAGGAAACTGTCAGATGCGCAGGAACTTTTTGAATCAAATGCAACATCAGGTGAAAATGTACGCAATCTTCAAAACGATGTTGACATGGCGAACCTTGAAATGAAGAAGCTTGAAAGCGACCTGGCTTCACAGCAGTCGCAGCTCAAAGAAGCATTCATTCAGCGTGAAATAAAGCGAAATAACCTGGAGCAGACTATTCTGAGATCTCCAATTGACGGAGTTGTTCTTGATATTCTTCCTAAAACCGGAGAAGCGGTAAGCCAGTACCAGACGTATGCCAGTATTGCTCCTGAAACAGGGCTCATTGTTAATGCTGAATTCGATGAGCTGTTTGCCTCAAAGCTGGCTTCGGGACAAAGTTGCAAGGTTTATCTTCCCGGCGACAGTATTGCAGTGGCTGAGGGCAATGTCATTCGTGTTTCTGACGATTTGAAGAAAAAATCTCTGTTTTCAGAGAATGGCGAAGAAATGGAAGACCGCCGTGTAAGAGAAGCTGAAATATCACTTGATACAGTATCAGGAGAGTTGCTTATTAATACAAAGGTGGAATGCATTGTACAGGTAAAATAGCTTATAATGTTCTCTGCAGCTTATAAATTCATCAGGTACGAGAAGGCTAAAAGCCTGGGGATACTTCTTGCAATAATAATCAGTATCTATCTTATCGGGCTTGAGCTTGGCATTTTTTTCTACCTGTCTTCGCTCATTGGCGGAATAGTTAATAACTCAAATCCGGGGTATGCACAGGTTTTTGTTGTTGGCAGACGGACAAACAATGCAAATCAGCTTGCCCCTTTCGATTCACGGTGGGTTAATCAGTTACGCAGTGTTCCGGGAGTTGATGAAACACATAGCATTGTAATTGCTGCTGTAAACATACGTTTTCCGAATGGGAATACTTCTCCTGCTTTCATCCTTGGCAGTGATTATCCGGCAATGGCGCTCGGTCCTTCATCCTACCTGTTAAATAGCGGGACAATGCAGAACCTTCTTGAGCCAGGAACAGTTTCGGCTGATTTCTATGATAACCGGACCTTCAACTATGATGTAAAGAAAGGGACAACCTTTGAGATCAACGGGAAGAGAGCAGTTGTAGGGGCCACAACAAAGAATGCAAAAGGTTTCTCAAGCCCGCTTCTGTATACAACTATTTCAAAAGCAAGATTTTTTTCAGGGTTTTCAGAAAACCTTGTAAACGGGGTGATAGTAACTGTGCATGACCCATTGAAAATTGATAAGGTTGTTGAGGAGATCAATAGAATTGCTCCTGATCTGAAAGCCTGGAGGGCTGAGGATCTGCGCAAGTCAACTGTAATAAATGTGATGACTGCCAATAATATGGGAATGAGTTTCGGCACCCTGGTGATATTTGCTATAATAAGTGGCTTCTTCATAATAGGGCTTACAATGTATTCCGCAACCTACGACAGGATAAAAGATTACGGGACACTAAAAGCAATCGGAGCCACAAACTCATATATAACACGGCTTGTAATCTCCCAGTCATTTTTATATTCTGTCGTGGGATTTACAGTTTCGCTGGTTTTGCTTGTAATGACAAAATATGGCATGGCAAAGGCAGGCCTGATAATAAGGCTCACGCCATTATTCCTGCTGTTCCTGTTCATTGTGACCCTTATAATAGCTGTCGGAAGCTCCTTTTTTTCAACTGGTAAGCTAAAGAAAGTAGAGCCATCATCAGTTTTCAGATAAATAATTGAACTTCATGAGAAATTCTATAATTTACATTATCCTGCCCATTTTATTATCCTTCCTGAATCCTGTATCGGCCCAGAACACTGCCGCCCATCCTGCTCTTGAACATCTTACACTTGATGAGGCAATCAACTGGTCTTTGAATAATAACCCCGGACTCATAGCCCAGAGACTAAAAGTGCAGCAGGAAGAACAGGAGCTGGCAAGGATTCGGCTCAACAAGATACCTGATGTTTTTCTCTCCGGAGATTTAAGGCGCAACCTGATAGTCCCATCAACGCCGATCCCGGCGACAATAATGAATCCCCAGGCTGATCCGGCAGAGGTACTTTACATGAAGTTCAATACAGGATGGAATTCATCGGCAGGTATTAATCTGTCATTTGATATTTTTAATCCCGCTGATTACAGACAGACAATGGAGCAAAAGCTGCAGAGAAAGATCCGGAACTATGATCTGCAGATCTCTGAAACTGACATACGTACAGAAGTAACAAAAGCCTATGCAGCATGTGTTATATCAAAGGAACAGCTTACATCGATAAGCAATGATACAGCTTACTACAGCGAATCTCTGTCTGAGGCCGCAATACTATATGATCAGAAGAAAATCTCATTAACTGATAAAAACAGTATTGTTATTGCGTACAATGTATCAAAAATGCAATATCATAATGCTGAGAATATTTTAAATGAATCGAAGGCAAATCTTTTGTATTTACTTGGAGTGGAGGCCACAACCGATAATCTGCAAACAATGGCTCTCTCTGAAGACATCCCAACGTTATATGCAAAAATAAATTCTGAAATCCGGCAGTATGCCGATGTTAATTCCGCAACGGATTCTGTATTGGCTGGATCAAACCTGGCCCGGCAATCTGAGGTGATTGCTTTAGCTCAAAGCCGCATAAAAACGTCACGTTTGAAGAACGCTCCATCAGTTACTCTCAATGGTTTTTATGGTTCGAATTATTACAGTAACGATTTTAATCCTGGTAAATCGGAATTCTGGCACGGGAACAGTTACTTGACGGTCTCTTTGAAAATACCTGTTACACAGGCATTTAGTATAAGTAAAGAGACAAACCGGCTGAAACTACAGGAACAGATAGAAAGGGAGAATCTCAGGGATTTACAGAACAGTAAAAGCAAAGAGTGGATTGAGGCCAGGAGCAGGTTAACAATCTCGGTCAAAGAATACGAGATGTTCAGGCAGAATTATGAACTCAGCACCGAAAATCTGAAAGCCAGGAGAGCAGAGCTCGAGAAAGCCTATATACAGGAAAAGGATTATCTCAAAGAACTTGTCAATACAGCTAATGCATATCAGAGTTTCTTGAAGGCTGCATATAATGTGTTTATAAACACAATTGAACTTCAGAGACTGGAGTCAGAGTAATTCAGATTTTAGTCTGAATTAACCCGTACCTACGGCACTTAAAATCAATGGTGCATGTTTTCTACCGATAAATTGTCCCTGACGGGACAATTTCATACATAAACCCGTCTGACAATCAGACGATTTATTTTTCATTTGAAATGCATTTATGAGTGCAGCACCATACAAACTGGCAAATCGAAAATTTGATTTCCTACAAAACATGATTATTCAGGGGAAAGGGATTTTTGTCCCGTTAGGGACAGCTTATCGGTAGCCACCGGTTAACGTTAATTGTCCGAAGTCCCGTAGGGACGAACTCGTTCCATGGCACCATTGAATTAATCCGTACTTACGGCACTCATATCTAAAGAGACCATTTTTATTTGTTTATTCCATGTTTATTGTTTAATTTTCATATGTCTTGTTGGATTAAAAGAGAAAATAACAAAATTATTCCCTGTAATTATCACAGAATAATTCAGTATAAAAACATCATATATCCATGGCTAACACGTACACCCAAATTCACATTCAGTCCGTTTTTACAGTGCAAAACAAGGAATGCATTATCTCGGATCGTTGGCGTAATGAGCTGTACAAATATATAACAGCAATCGTACAAAACGACAACCACAAATTATTGGCTATAAATGGTATGCCCGATCACATTCATATTCTTTTTGGATTAAGGCCTTCTCGGTCATTATCAGATCTTATGCAGGATATTAAGGGAGGTTCATCAAAATGGATCAATGAAAAAGGATTTGTGAGAGGTAGGTTTTCATGGCAGGAAGGTTATGGCGCCTTTTCTTACAGTAAATCAGATTTGCCAAATGTGTGTAGGTATATCGAGTGTCAGCAGCAACATCACAAGAAGGAGAAATTCATAGACGAATATTTAGGTCTATTGAATGAATTTGAAATAGACTATAATGATGAGTTTATTTTCAAACCGGTGAATGTTGAATATGTCTGAAATCATATACCAAGGCCGACAAATCCGTACCTACGGCACTCAAATTCAATTGTGCCATGTTTTCTACCGATAAATTGTCCCTGACGGGACAATTTCATACATAAACCCGCTGACAATCAGACGATTTATTTTTCATTTGAAATGCATTTATTAGGGCAGCACCATTACAAACCGGCAAATCGAAAATTGGATTTCCTACAAAACAGGATTATTCAAGGGAAAGGGATTTTTGTCCCGTTAGGGACAGCTTATCGGTACGGACGAACCCGTTTTATGGTCGGTTGAATTAACCCGTACCTACGGCACTCAAATTCAATGTGTACCATATATTCTACCGATAAATTGTCCCGTCAGGGACAATTTCATACATAAACCCGGCTGACAATCAGACGATTTATTTTTCATTTGAAATGCATTTGCTGAGGGCAGCACCATACAAACCGGCAAATCGAAAATTTGATTTCCTACAAAACAGGATTATTCAGGGGGAAAGAGATTTTTGTCCCGTTAGGGACAGCTTATCGGTAGCCACCGGTTAACGTTAATTGTCCGAAGTCCCGTAGGGACGAACTCGTTTTATGGTCGGTTGAATTAACCTGTACCTACGGCACTCATATTCAATGTGTGCCATATATTCTACCGATAATTTGTCCCTGATGGAACAAAGTCATACATAACCCGGATGACAATTGGGACGATCTATTTTTCATTTGAAATGCATTTATGAGGGCAGCGCCATTACAAACCGCAAATCGAAAATTTGATTTCCTACAAAACAGGATTATTCAAGGGAAAGGGATTTTTGTCCCGTTAGGGACAGCTTATCGGTAGCCACCGGTTAACGTTAATTGTCCGAAGTCCCGTAGGGACGAACTAACAGAATCCTATTTTCTTTTTGCTCCTATATCAGGCAGGAAAACTGTAAGTATCCCAATTAGCGGCAGGAAAGCACAGGCGTGGTAAACATAATCGATACTTGTTTTATCTGCCAGCATTCCGAGCAATGCTGACCCCAGTCCCCCCATGCCAAAGGCAAAACCGAAGAACAATCCCGATATCATTCCTATTTTACCTGGTATAAGTTCCTGTGCATAAACCAGGATGGCTGAAAATGCCGAGGCGAGGATCACACCAATCATAATGCTTAAT